>CAZMUM010000094.1:0-1839 GCA_964569385.1 uncultured Acidimicrobiales bacterium | reverse complement strand
GACTCGTGGCCAGTACCGCCGAGGCCCCACCAGCCTCAAGGATCGCCGATACAAGGTCGGCGCTGCCATCGGCCACATGCTCGCAGTTGTCCAGGACCAGCAGAATCGTCCGGCCCGCGAGGTAGGCGGCCACCTCGCCTTCGGCCGCACCCGACCGCAGCTCCAGCCCGAGCGCCCGAGCGACCACGACCGCGACCTGATCATTATCGTTGGCCTGGGTGAGATCCGCGAACCAGACGCCATCGCGCCAATCGTCAAGCTCCTGCTCCGCGACCTCGATCGCAAGCCGAGTCTTACCCGCCCCACCCACAGCCACCAGCGTGACAAGACGGCTATCACGCAGCAGCACCCGCACATCTCGCACCTCGTCGGCGCGACCGAAGAGCCGCGTGGCCGGCACCGGAAGGTTCGACGGGTTCACCGCCGTACGCAAAGGAAGATACTCATCCGAGCCGAGCTGCCACAGAACCACCGGCGCAGCGACATCCTTCAGTCGATGGGTGCCAAGCTCCAAACCATCGACCAAGGCCGCCTCACGCACAGCTGCCGTCATCACCACCTGACCACCGTGGCCAGTCGACTGCACCCGCGCACCCAGGTTCAGCACTGGGCCGAAGTAGTCGCCGTCACGCTCCTCGGCTTCACCCAGGTGAAGGCCCATCCGAACCCGCAGCGGAGCGCTCGGCCAGTCCGCTGTTGCCAGGCGATCCTGAATCGCCGCGGCCGCCGCGACCGCATCCGTCGCTCGCTGGAACGCAGCGCAAAAAGCATCGCCAGCCGTGGTGAACACATACCCGTTATGGCCCGAGATCTCGTCGCGAAGAATGTCGTCGTGGAAACGCAACGACACAGACATGACGTCCGGATCAGCTTCCCACCTCGCCGTCGAACCTTCAACATCTGTGAAGAGAAACGTCACAACTCCAGTGGGTTGTCGCGCATCGGTCATCTCGTCAGTCTCTCACGGCTGACCGCTTGGCCATCCTTCCGTCCGAGAGACGACACCGAACGAACCGTCCCGCGCCCCGGTCAGGAACCTTCCGACCTCGTCGTCGCCAACCGGCTCGAGCCCGACCACCGTCGGACTAAACCACCGTCCCGATGCTGAGCTGCGGCGACTCTCCGAACAGGGCTCGGTGTTACCACTCACCAAGGGCTTGTACCCCCGAGCACTCGGGACAGCCTACGTGGCAGTTCCCAAGCAGCATCGCCACCGACAGACGGTGCTGGGCCAGGTTCGGTTTGTGGCCCGGGTCATAACGAGGATCGAGAGTTCCCTGAACACGGATGGGTTAATCTCGGTTCAGGGCACGGAGTCGCGACTTGGAATCTCCTCAACGTGATCAGCTTCGTCAAAGTGCAGTTTGTTCAATGGCGAGGTCGCTGGCGCTCGATCCCGACAACGACTTGGGGTGCAAGATGGCCGAAGAGTTTGCAAGTCTGTTGCCGACGGGGGTCGTGACGTTCTTGTTCACAGACGTCGAGGGTTCGACTGCGCTTTGGGCGACCGACGTCGAAGCGATGGCGGCGAGCCTGGCACTGCACGACGAGATCTTGCGGGAAGTGGTGGCCGAGATGTCCGGCTACGTGTTCACGACGGCTGGCGACAGCTTTGCGGTTGCTTTCCAAGCAGCATCGGACGCTGTTAACGCTGCGAAAGTCGCTCAGGAGCGTTTTGCTAGCGCATCGTGGCCAGGCCCGGCTTTGCGGGTGAGAATGGGCTTGCACCTTGGCGAAACCGTTGAGCGCGGCGGCGATTACTTCGGCCCGGTGGTGAACCTGACTGCTCGGCTCGAGTCGGCCGGGCACGGTGGACAGATCCTTGTGAGCGAAGCAGTG
>CAZMUM010000093.1:0-2131 GCA_964569385.1 uncultured Acidimicrobiales bacterium | reverse complement strand
GACCGCCAAGTATTCCTGGGCCCTTACCAACTCGGCCAGCGATGTTTGCGCAGAAGCCCATCGCGGTTGGTGAGAACGTCGGTGCGAGTCCCCATCACGCCTCGATGACCAGACTCGGCTCGAACGCTCGACACATCTGACCGATTCCATTCACCGACACCGTTCTTCAATCGGTGACAGAGAACTGTCTAACTCACATAAGCCATCACACGATCGGCGTTAGCTCATGACTTCTTGTAGATCTGAAGCGCACGAAGCACTCCAAGTGATTCCTGCAATGCCTCGAGCGAGGAAGCCGCAGCGCTTGACTCAGCCGCGTACCTCTCAGCGTGGAGCTTCAAGTCAGCTAGTGCATCGCGAAGGTGAACGAGTTCAGCCAGGCGTTCATGATCGACCTCTGCTGTCAACCACTGAGTGTCACAATGTAGGCACAGTCGTCCCCGTTGAAACCAATTGATGTCCGGATGGTCCCTTCGCTGCCATCGCTGATTGTAGTCTGCATGGTCGAACGTGATCTGAGCGGCAGGAATCGCCTTGCACGTGCGTATCGTTTCGCACTCGGGACACCACATTTCCGTCCCGCCCGTGCCCATCGACCCATCCTCGCTTCGCTCTTGTCGCCGAAATCACCATAACCGAAACAGCCATCAGAATCACTGGTGCCGCACTCCGCAATCGCTTCGTTACCAGACTCGATCCGCACCGACATCAAGCGCCGAGCGCTCAGCATGCAAGCGACGCGACAACTGACCATCTCCCATACTTCAGGAAAACGCCGAGACACAACGGCAGGTCCTGTCGGACCTGCGAGAACGGGAGGTGTACTCAGGCGAGCATTCGCCCACATCAACCGTCGCGAACGACTGAGACCGCTGTCCCTGGGAACCCGTGCGCATCAACAGTCGGCCGGTCAGCGAATGCATGTGAGCGTCACCGCGCTCGGAGCGCGACCAGACCGCGCCCAGGCAGCCGCGAACGACATCGTCAACTATCTCGAAGGCGCGGCTACTGGCGATCGGGCTCGACCAGGATCAGAGTCAAGGAACGAACCAGAGCTCGGAGAGCGATCCTCTCCTGGCAGCTACTACTCGGACTCTCCCGAACAGGCTGGTCGATGGCGCGGCAAGGGCACTGTCGATCTTGGCGACGCCGTCGATGCCCAGACGTTCAAACGTGTGCTTCTCGGCCAAGATCCGACCACTGGTCAGCAGCTGGTGTCCGCAGCGGGGTCCTCGGCCAGAGCCAGGCACCACCCCAAGGGCCTGGCATCGGGCGACCCCACGGAACTCGTCACGTTGGGTGTCGCATCGGATGCGATCGGCGTCGATGTCAGCTACCTCAGACGTCTCGCACGTGAGTCGGCCACCTCCCGGTCGCTCGCAACGCCACCTCCCGGCAGTCCCGGCTCACCTCCCGGTACCGACGCCACACCAAATACTCCGCTCAAAGACGCTCACCTGGAGGCGGCCAAGGTTGGTCGCCAGTGGATGGTCAGCCGGGCGGAAGTCGAGCGTTTCATAGGCCAGCGGAACCAACCGCAGGTTGTGATGGCGTACGACATTACGTTCTCTGCGCCGAAGTCGCTGTCGATCGTCTGGGCCACCGGAGACGTAGAGACTCGTCAGCTTTGCGAGGATGCGTTCGAGGCCGGCGTCGCCCGAGGAGTCTCCTACCTCGAAGACCATGCTCTCTTCGTTGGCCGCCAGGGTGGGCGACGTGAAGCGAGCAACATGATCGCCGCCTCTTATCGGCACTCGACGAACCGCGAACTTGAACCGCAGCTCCACGAGCACGTCGTGATCGCCAACATGGGCACGGGCAAAGATGGTGCGGTACGAGCGCTCGATAGCCGGTCGCTTTTCGCCAATGCCACCACAGCCGGGTACCTCGCCGAGGCCGAGATGCAGCACCACTGCAACCGCCTCGGCATTGCATGGACCGAAACACATCGCGGTATCGCCAACATCGTCGGCGTCCCCGCCAAGGCAATCAAGTCAATGTCGACCCGGCGAGAACAGATCCTCAACCTCACCTCCGAGCTCGGAACTGATTCGGCTCATGCCAGGCAGAAGGCCGCCGTGGCCACTCGTGCATCCAAGGACACCAGCGTCGACCCGGTAGCGCTTCGCGA
>CAZMUM010000092.1:0-2149 GCA_964569385.1 uncultured Acidimicrobiales bacterium | reverse complement strand
ATGCGCGAGTTGATGGCGTGGGGCGAATACTGCCCGCGCGTGGCCACCGATTCGAGTCGCCCTTCGACGAGTCGTAGCGCCTGAAGGGTTCCGCCGATGTGGGGAGTGATGACGTTAAGTAGCAGAGGACCGTCGGGATCTGGTACGACGGCGAGTTGGTGGCGCCACCGATTTCCCAAGTCGATCGCTGCGCTTTCTCCGATCAAGGTGCCATCAAGGTCAAACACCGCGATCCAGGCCCCGACGTCGGCGTTAGCGAGTGTGACCACAATCTCGGTTTGTCCATCGCCGGTGACGTCAGCCAGCATCGCTGATCGTCCTTCGACGACGTCGGGATCGTCGAGAGTGATCCGCGACCGGATTGTGCCGTCTGAGTTGACGACTGCGAACCCTGCACCCTCGACCCTGTCGCCGACAATGCCGTGGTTGAGGCGGCTGACCGGGTCGATGAGCGCAACGACGATCTCTCCGTCAGTGGCGAGCAAAGTGTCGGCCAGTAGGTTGAGTGGCGTCTCGATGAAACTGGTCGGTACGCCAATCGCTAGGTTGGCCCCGCTGACCCATGCCCACCCGTCAGCGAACGGAACCGCTCCGGTAAGCGGAGTCCGGCCTGGGAGCGCAACCAGCCCTAGTTCGGAGTTGCTCAGACCAAACACCGGGTCTGTTCCCGCGGTCGGCCAAAGCACACTCTCGCCATACTGGATGACTCCGTTGGCCAGGGTCGCTTTGGTCAGGTAAGAGTCCTGAGGAGTTCCCAGCGAGATGTACAGGTCGTCGGCCACGACTGCGAGATCAATTCGTACGGACTCAGGGTCTACAAGGAAGCTGCTCGGCTCGCCGAACGGCGCTCCGTTCGCGACCGGTTGCTCTGCGAGGTTCGCCGACGGCGACTGCGACGACACCATCGGCGAGTAGTCAACCTCGGTCTCGGGTGAGGGCGCGGTCGGCGCCGCTGCTGAGCCAACGGCGGTTACAGGAGCTAGAGCTGAAACGCGCGCATCGTCGTCGATGCTCGCCGAGCACGCCCCTGCGATGACCGTTAGCGACATGGCAAAGGCTCGAACCATCGCGTGTCTCGACCGCGGCGCTTCATCAGCGCTGGTTCTCGAACGATGCTGTCGTGGCCAACGCGGACATCGACCCTTGCGATGTTCGCTACGCCTATTCGGAGACCGAAACACTGTCAGTGGTCGATCAGCGCCAAAAGACATTGTGAATCGCTCGGGGTTTGGTGCAAGTATTAGTGGGTCAGAACCGATTTGTTGTGACTCCAGTTTGAAGAGTAGTACGGCGCAAGGTCACCAGTTCAGCGCAAGGTGGGAATGGGACTCGGTCAAACTTAGGAGATGGATCGACGTGTGTGGGTGGCTATTTTCCGTCGTTGTGTACTGCGGTGAGCCCAACGGCGAGACCGACAATGAGGACGGCGAGTGCGGCGCCGGTGCCGGTCGTCAAGGTGGATGCGACGAAGTCGCCGGCGAAGAGGTCTCGGGCTGCGTCGACGATGTAGGTCAGCGGGTTGATTCTTGCCAGGACGGTGATCCAGGTAGGGGCGCCGTCGATCGGGAGCAGTATTCCCGACAGCAACAGGAGCGGGAATAGCGCGGTCTGTTGTACGGCCCAGAACATCCACTGGTTGTCCCTTACGGCTAGGGCAAGAGCATGCGACAGAGCTCCGAGTCCGACTGCGAAAATCACGATCAACACAAGTGCGGTTGCTGCGCCGAGCGGGTGAAGGTCGAACCCGAAGGGGATAGTTGCGGCGAGGATTATGATCGTCTGAGCCACTGTCGGGACCAGCTCTTTGCCCGCTCGCCCCAGCAATAGCGCAGACCGGTGGAGGGGTGTGGCGAGCATGCGTTCGTAGGAACCGCTGGCGATCTCTTCGCCCAGGTTCGATCCGGTGGCCGATGCGCCGAAGAGGGCGGACATGACGATGATGCCGGGGACAAACCATTGGAGTGTCGAGGTGCTGCCGATCCCTTCGACTTGGTCCAGAAGGGGCCCGAAGAAGGCCAGGAATACCAGGGGCTGAACGAGGGTGAACACGACTGAGAAGGGGTCGCGGCGCAGCGGTCGGAGTTCGCGGCGAAGTGGGTATCCCCTCAAAGTGTGGAGACTTCAGCTATGAGGAGATGTCATGTCAGAG
>CAZMUM010000091.1:0-2169 GCA_964569385.1 uncultured Acidimicrobiales bacterium | reverse complement strand
AAAACCACCCAACCCCTATAAGACAGCACCATCAACCAAACCCAATGCAAACCCGACCTACCGGCCACCACCAGGCAGTTCTACTGGCCGCCAACAGGCAACCAACTGGCCAGCCACAGGCACTATCTCATGGCCGCTGACAGGTAACAAGAAGTACTGATCTTGGACTGTGCGTGGGGTAAAGCGCGATCGCTGATCGGAAGTGCCGAGACCTGTCCAAGATGCGAAGAGTAAGGTGGAGACAATGCTCCAGGACATATTCATCAGTCATGCGACCGATGATGCTTCGCTCGCTGCGGCTATCGCCGACGGCCTGTTGGAGGGGGGTCTGTCTTCGATCGTCCTGAGTGCACCTTCATGACCGAGCGGACCGGCTCCCAGTTCTCGCCCCGTGGTATGGCGGTATTGGCAGCTGTGGTCTATGCAGTTGTTGCAGTCGCTCTCCTCGTTGTGTGGGGCTCGGAGCTTGATAAAGACTCAGTATTCCCTGTGCGTGCCGAAAAGTCATCTGTATAGGTTGACCTGCGGTTTTGCGCCGAGGCAGTCGACGTCGGAGACACCCGAAAGCCAGCCCGATATCGGTCCAGTCGATATCAGATCTGCTGATAATGGGCCCGACCGAGTATCGGGCAGGCACACGGCCCGCGTCGTGCCTGGTCAACGCACACGGCCGAGTATTCGGCCCCTTAGGACAGTTCGCTGTCTGTGTCAGGTGAGCAGAGCGGTGCGGTCGTTGCCTTCGATGACTGCTACTTCGAGACGGCCGCCGAGTGCGTGGACGTATTGTTCGAGGACGTCGATGGTTACGTTTCGGGAGTGCTCGATCGCGGCAACACGAGGTTGGGAGACTCCGATTCGTTCGGCGAGTTCACGCTGGGAGATGCCAGCCTTTTCGCGTAGTGCGGTCAGCCCGGCAGCAAGTCGCAGCTCGTGTTCGATCTGCTGGACGCGTTTGGAGGCGCCTGGGGTTTCGAGAACTTTGTCTTTCCATTCTTGAAGACTCATCGTCGTTTCCTTTGCTTCTTGGTTGTGTTGGCTGTTCGTTGTGCCGTGAGTGCGGATTGGTGTTCAGTGAAGCGGTCGTCGGCGATCGGGATATTTGACTTGTACCAGCCTTGCCAGTTGTTGCTCTTGTCGCCTCCGACCAGCAGGATGGCTTGTCGTTCCAAGTCGAAGGCGAACAGCACTCGTATCTCGGTTCGTCCCGTTGACCCGGGGCGAAGTTCCTTCATGTTGTTGTGTCTGGTTCCTTTGATCGTGTCGACGAGTGGTCGACCGAGCGTCGGTCCTTGGTCTCGCAGCACACCGATGGCAGCGAGGAGGGCCTCGGCGTCGGATTGGTCGAGTTCGTTGGCCCACGGCTCGCAGGCGGGATGGAACTCCACTGGCCACTCTGACACGCACGATAATAGTACTGTTATCGGCCCGAGAGTGCAACCGTTACAAGTCGGTCGCGGGCTGCTTCGGTCAGTTCGCACGGAAAACTCCCCGCTTGCAGGGCAAACGCGTCAGATCACACCGTGGCGGTTAGTCGAATCACCGGCCGCGTCAGCGAGGATCAAGGGTTGTAATCGCCCCTCCGAGCTGAACCCCTTCGCGCAATCCGACTGGACGGTGCATGGGGGTCGGCTCGTTGTCATCCCATCCCTTATCCCATCTACTGCACGGACAGGGCCGTATTCGACGGACTGGGCGGTACGGAAACGTACGTGTCCGTACGGGTTGGATGGTTGTTGGTGTCTTGCCAAGGTTGAGGTCGCCGGTTCGAATCCGGTCATCCGCTCCACAAACATCCAGGTCAGAGCATGTTTCCGGCCGATAGTCGACCGACCCAAAGTATCCCGCCATCCCATCCTTTGCAGGTCCCGCGTAAAATCGGCGGCGCGAAAGGGTCATTACACGACCACGGTTAGGGATGTCGGCGAGGTTCGCGCCTACCTCGCCCGTGCGGGGAGAGAAGGAAGAAGTCTTTATGGTCCGGGTCAGCAACTCGACCGAGGAGTTGAGGGGTCAGGAGCTGTTGGACTACCAGGCGTAGCGTTGGCCGGGCGGTCGCTAGGTGGGAGTGGCGGCGGATTGTGGATTCCGAGGCCGGCAGATGTTGGATTATGTGGCCCGCAAAGGTTGGAGTCTGAGGGGCTAGGTTCATCGAGGTGAATTCTGGTTTGT
>CAZMUM010000090.1:1129-2196 GCA_964569385.1 uncultured Acidimicrobiales bacterium | reverse complement strand
ACCTGGGTCCACCAGTGGAGCCAACCATCTAAGGAGCCAGCGAGTTGAGCGCCGAGCTTGAGTGGACCGAACTCCTTAGCCAACAACTGCGATGGCACTGGGAGGCTCACCTTCGACCAAGACTCGATGGTCTCACCGACGACGAGTACTTCTGGGAGCCGGTGCCTGGCTGCTGGAACCTCCGAGACCGATCGCACAGCTCCGCCGCAATTCAGGCTGGTGGTGGTGACCTCGTCATCGAGTTCGAGTTTCCTGAGCCCGACCCGCCCCCAGTGACCACTATCGCATGGCGGTTGGCGCACCTGATCGTGCCTGTTCTTGGTGAACGTAACGCCAGTCATTTTGGCGGGCCACCGGCCGAGTTCGCGACTGCAACTTGGGCTACGACAGCAGATGGCGCACTCGAACAACTCGATGCGGCGTACAAGACATGGATCAATGCCGTTAGCTCGTTGACCGCCGACGCGCTGGCGACGCCAGTTGGACCCGCCGAAGGGCCATTCGCCAAAGATCCGATGGCCAGCCTGGTGTTGCACATTCACCGCGAGGTAATACATCACGGGTCAGAGATCACACTGCTGCGCGACCTCTACCGCAATCGTTAACCAGCGGAGTCGAATCGCCAATCGTCAGACGATGGCAACACCGGCATCGCGCATATCGACGACAGCCTGATCGGCGGTCTCGGCGGCAACACCAGCGCACATTTGGGTCAACAACTGCACCTCATAGCCGTACTTCAAGGCATCCATGGCCGTCGCCTTGTCGCAGTAGTCGGTAGCCAGCCCAACAACATCAACCGCGTCGACGCCACGCGCCCTTAGGTGAGCATCGAGTGTCCCGCCGTCGGGATCGACTCCTTCGAACCCACTGAACGCCGCGTCGAACTGGCCTTTTGAGACGACGACGTCGACAGCCTCAACAAAGTCGACATGAGCATTGACACCAGCGTGGAACTCGGCGCCGGAGGTCTCTGCTGCACAGTGGACTGGCCAGGTACCGACGAAGTCAGGTTCGCCATCGGCAAAGTGTGATCCAGGGTCGATGTGCCAATCACGGGTCGCGAC
>CAZMUM010000090.1:0-1119 GCA_964569385.1 uncultured Acidimicrobiales bacterium | reverse complement strand
ATTCATCGCCAATGTCACGAATACACGCCGAAATCCGCTCAGCGACAACGGCTCCGCCATCAACGGCCAAGGATCCGCCTTCGCAGAAATCGTTCTGTACATCTACCACGATTAGGGCTCGGCTCATGTCTGGCTCCAGTGATGCTTGGGCTTGTCGGACAGTACCAACGCATTATGGTCGAACTGGCTCACACTCGAGCGGTAGCCAGCAGATGCCGAAACACCAAAGCGGAGCACACCATGGCCCTCACCGAAATTGTTGTCCGTCGAACTCAGATCGCCATCGACGAAAGACGAGTCGAGATCGGTCGCGTCCTCGATGAACCAATTCGACGGGTGGTGGCAGCCGCGATTCTCGAAAACCCTTTCGCAGGTCAATACGTCGAGGACCTCGCGCCGCTGTTCGAAGCCAGCAAAAGGTTGGCGGCCGAACTTGCAGGCCAGGCCGTGGCTCTTCTCAACGGCAAACAGGTACACAGCTACGGTAAGGGCGTCATCGTAGGGATGGACGGCGAACTCGAACACGCCGCAGCTCTGATGCACCCCGCACTCGGGGCTCCGTTGCGCGAAGCATGCGGCGGAGGCAAGTCGATTATTCCTTCTTCGAAGAAACGTGGCGGGCCTGGATGCACGTTAGATATCCCGTTGCACCACCGAAACGCGGCCTTCGTACGAAGCCATTTCGACGCTGTCGAACTGCGTGTTCCCGATGGTCCTGCCGCTGACGAACTAGTGCTGGCCGTCGCGGTCACCGATGGTGGACGACCTCTGCCACGCGTCGGCGGGCTCACAGTCGAAGACATGATCGGCGAAGACGGTCTCCGCTAGCGCTGGTGCTGCGTCGCCTTCGGTCACCGACAACGGTCGTGGCATCGCCGGCGCGGCGATCGTGATAGCGGCGCCTAGAACGACCGCTCGTAGGGTGTCCTACAGAACTAAATGCTTGGTCCAAAACGACACTAGACACCGGTCCATATAGATAGTCACGGTCGGTCCAAAACGACACTAGTCACTGGTCGGTGCTCCTTGATGAATGGCAAGAGGTTCCGAAGGTGCTCGGAGCGGTCAAGCTGTCCGTTGACGATGACCCGCGACCGGGCCGCTTCATTCTCACTGGTA
>CAZMUM010000089.1:0-2702 GCA_964569385.1 uncultured Acidimicrobiales bacterium | reverse complement strand
GCGACGCGCCAAACGAATCTGGCATCGATGGCATCTCGCCAGGAGCCAATGGCACGCGCTCCTCGGCGACGACTTTGAAACCCTCAATGCGGCCAGCGATGGTGGCAAGCACCCGGTCCATGCGTTCCTCGCTGTGCGTTAGCACGTGAAGGCTGTCATCTTCGAGGGTCAACGTGGCCCGAACGACCTCTTCATCCTCGCCGACCGGGTGCATCTCAACCCAGCGATTCTCGTCGACCGAACCAGTAGGTTCACGAATGTAGGAAGCGTTGAGAACGCGCCTGGCTTGTTTGGGGCTGTCGACGGTTGCCGACAAGTCGCACGAAACGAGCAGTTCATTCTCCCTAGTCCTGATCTGTGGGGGCATGTCGAGGTGAGCCCGATAGGCACACAACTCGAAACCATCGCCCTCATCGCACAAAGCCATAACCGCCGACTCGCTGCCGGGTTGGATCGGAAATACACCGCCGATGAACTGGTTTGTTTCGCCGTCGGGAACTGCCCTCCCACAAAACAGATCACCAGGCTTCACATAACGACTCAGAGTTCGTTCGCGCACAGCCAGAACGTCTCCGGTTCTCATGTCGCGAATGGTCAACCCCACACCAGACTCGACCTCCAGCACTTCGTGAACACTACGTTCCACCAGCAGCCAACTCTGAGCCAACAACAGCTCGTCAGCCGGCAACAACGGGCCACGACGGTTGACAAACACGTCGAACCAGCCTTCTTCGGTGAGAGCAGCATCGATTACCAGCGGGTCTTCGAAGGCCGCGGCCATCGCGTCTGGCTCAGCACTGCCAGCACGCTCAACGGCTAACTCAAATGCCGTCTCGCGGGCCTCACCGCCCCGGCGCACAAGAAACCCGGTTGCCTTGCGAGCCAACCAGGCCACCCGATCGGGTAGGGCTGCTTCCTCAGGTTGACCAAGATGGCACTTCTTGAACTTGCGCCCAGATCCACACCAGCACGGGTCGTTGCGGCCAATCCGCTTCCCGCCGCCCGCCGAGGCCCCGGTAAAGGAGCCTACGGTGTAGGAACGAACGGTGTCGGTCTCGCCAGGGTCGTTACCGCCTATGGAATCCCACAAACGCGTCGCCTTCACAGCATCGCCGGAGTCCGATGCGTACCAGGCGGCTCTGTCGACCAAATCTGGATACGTGCTGTAGTGGCGCATGCCTTGGGTGAATAGATCACCCGCAGCAACTACATCGCCGCTCCGTTCGGCGACAATGCCGGCGACATAGTGAGCCACAGCCTGATCGGCCGGACGGCGCGCCGCAGCAAGCAAGTCGTCGGCGATAACGGAGGCGGTGACAGGGTCGCCGGTGTCGAGATCGTCGCTGACCAACTCGTCGAGAACCCTGCTGCAAATATCGGGGTCCTCCATGGCTTCCAGGACCTCTCGCAGCTCTGCGTCGGTCGAGTCGGGGTCTTCCAACACTGCCAGTACGCCAAGTACATCTGCTGCCAAACCTGGTTCGTCGATAGAGCGATACACACGGCCCGAGCGCCGACTTCGACGCAACTCATCCCAGCCGTTCGGGCCAGTCGAAACCAGCCTACCTTCGGTCTCAAGCCCAGCGTCCAGATAGAGCTGACCCAGCGGTGGCACCGGCGAATCGAACGCACTAGGGTCGTCCACCAGGAGCGCGGCGAGAAGCTCCACGAATTTGAACGGCAAGACAAAGTCGGCGGTTTCGCGTTGCATACACTCGGCGAAACGGTTCGACAAATCATCTCGTTGCGTCGGCGGGTCGATCGTTTCGATGCGAACCACATCGTCGTCAACAGTGACCGAGATAACGTCGCCAGCCCGAAACCCGTCGAGCCATCCGTCAGGGCCCCTCCAGCCAAGCTGATCAACGTCGGCCGAGAACACAACAATGTCATCGCCGTTAGGTAGACGCGGGTTGTCGATATGGCCGAATCCGGCAAGGTCGGTACCCAAACAACTGAGAACTCCAAGATCGAGCTCGACGTCATTGATGACGTGAGTCAGGACAACCGATTCGAACATGGTCGGCACGTGCAGCACCTGGTCGGTTACCAGCAAGATCAACTCGCCGTATTCGATCATCTGGTCCATCACTCTGTCGATCAGATTTTCGACCGTGGTTCCGGGCCCAGAGCCGAGCTCGTCAAGCACTCGACCGACAATCTCGTCAGAGGTTCCCCATCTCGTTGCGATAGCGGCTTCGACTATCGCTGGTCGCAATACGGCGATATCGGGAATCGGTAGCGCCTCGTACTGAGCTATCAGTTCTTCACTCAAGCGCTGAGGGTCGGGTCGTGGGATGGATTCGTCCTGAGCCGCCATCATGACCTCGGCCACCTGCGAGCCGGCGACAAGCGCCATCTGGTCGAAGATAGCGTCACGATCAAGACCAGCCGATTGTAAACGTTGCACCGTCAACCACGCGGCAGGTGGATCGTCGCCCAGAATCTGTCGAGCGACCACGCTGCAAAGAGCACTCTGCCCAAGGTTGTCGTAGAGCCCGGACTGCTCGTCGAACCAGTCGACGAGTGCGTCCTCATTGTCGAGGTCGATGGGCGCCTCATCAGCCTCGAACACAAACCTAACCCTGTCGACATCCATTCGATGACACTACCCACGCCCCGGGATCACCGGCCTCAAAGACCTACCCGTCACCGGGAAACGTCCGCGGGCGAACAGATGCCGGTGACAGGAGCGGTCTGTT
>CAZMUM010000088.1:0-3657 GCA_964569385.1 uncultured Acidimicrobiales bacterium | reverse complement strand
AGTTGCCGTATCGGGCCTCGAACTCGAGTGCATCCAATGTGGTCGATGCCCAAGCAGCCTATGAGACCCAGATGTCGCTTTGGGGCTGCGTTCTTGGCGGCGCCAACCTCATCTATCACGCCGCGGGCTGGATGGAGGGTGGGCTCCAAGCCAGTTACGAGAAGCTGGTGCTCGACGTCGAGATGCTCCAACAGATGATGGAGTTCTTGACACCAGTCGATCTGTCACCGTCGGAGTTGGCATTCGATGCCATGGAACGTGTACCCACCGGCGGTCACTTCTTTGGCGACGACCACACGCTCGAGCGTTATGAGAACGCGTTCTACGCACCGATGTTGTCCGACTGGCAGAACCACGGTGCCTGGACCGAAGCCGGGGCACTTAACGCAACCCAGCGGGCAACAGCTCTTTGGCAGACGGCGTTGGACGACTACTCAGAACCAACACTCGACGACAGCATCAGGGCCGAACTCGACGAATATGTCGCCAAACGCAAAGTTGAGATTGGCGACGGCGAGCCATGACCACAAAGCCCACGCCAGTCCGCACTCCGACACCGTCGACATTGCCAACGCCGGTTCTGAACTTCGCCACCGACACTTCGTTTGACGACTTGCCAGACGATGTTGTCATCATGGCGAAACGATGCCTGCTCGACCTACTTGGTGTTGCGGCGGCCGGGCGAACGACGTCGATGTCGAACCTGATGCACGACCACGCCGCTACCCATTTTGGCGCGGGCATTCGTGACGATGCCATCCTCGGTGCTCCCATGATCTTCGATGGTCGTGAGGTGAGCCCCGCGGGCGCGGCGTTGGCAGGTGCGTGCACCATCGACTCGATCGACGCCCACGATGGCAACAAGATCACCAAGGGTCACACCGGCTGTCATCAACTGCCAGCGTTGCTGGCCTTTTGCGCGGCCGAGAAATTAGACGATCCGCGGGAGTTTCTGGCTCTGCTTGTGGTGGGCTACGAACTGGCGACGAGGGCCGGAATCGCCATGCACGCAACGGCGGCCGACTACCACTCGTCGGGGTCGTGGGGCGCGGTTGGAGCCGCAGCCGTCGGGGCTCGAGTCCTTGGTCTTGACCACCAGACGATGTTCGAAGCGATGGGAATTGCTGAGTATCACGGTCCTCGCAGCCAGATGATGCGTGTGGTTGACCACCCCACCATGGTTAAGGACGGCTCGGCATGGGGTGCGATGGCCGGTGTGTCAGCCGCCTATCTTGCGGCTTCGGGTTTCACTGGTGCACCCGCCATCTTGACCAACGATCCGAGCCTCGACTGGTTGTGGGCCGATCTTGGCACGAGGTGGATCATCCACGAGCAGTATTTCAAGCCCCAACCGGTTTGTCGTTGGGCCCAACCCGCCGTCGAAGCTGCCCTGGAGTTGTGCCGTGCTCATGACTTCGCGAGCGGCGACGTGGTTGGCATCGAGGTAGCGACTTTTCATGAGGCCAGCCGTCTCGGTACTGCGTTGCCGACAACAACCGAACAGGCCCAATACAGCTTGGCTTTCCCGGTAGCTGCTGCCATCGCCAACGGAAGGGTCGGACCAAGCGAAGTCGCTTCCGCAGCGTTGTCCGATCCAGAAATAGTTCGTCTGGTCGGACTGGTTTCACTTGTCGAAGATGATGCCCACAACGAAGCTTTCCCAGCCAATCGATTTGCCAGGGTGACACTGTCGCTTCGCGATGGACAGAGGCTCGAGTCGGCCGACACTGAACCTCGGGGCGATCCCGAGGATCATCTCGACGACGCCGAGATTCGAGCCAAGTTCTACGCCTACGCCGGTCCGATTCTTGGCCAAAGCCGTTCGGCGGCCATCGAAGCAGCTGTCGATGGGCTCGACACGGCCGAATCACTTAGCTCATTCCTTGGTCTTGTGACTGGTCCGATCGACCCGTCGTGACCCTCCGATGACCGCCGCGTCGCGCCCGCTTCACGCCGAAACAACACGACTGCTAAACAAGCTCAGCTCGAGCCCAGAAGGACTCTCATGACCATTGACGAAGAGATCACCCCGCTGCCTCAATCGGTGAGGTACTGCATCATCGGGGCCGGAATCCACGGCCTGTCGACAGCTTGGCACTTGGCCAAGGAACTGAAGGCGGCCGGAAAGGGGAGCGGCGCCGACATCCTCGTCATCGACAAGAGTCACATCGGTGCTGGCGCGTCGGGCATTGCGTGTGGTGTTGTGCGCAACAACTACTTCCAGCCTGCCATGCGCGAGCTGATGGCGCATTCGGTATCGATCTGGGAGTCCGACCCTGAGGCATTCGCGTATCACCCAGTTGGGTATATGCAGATATCGCATGCCGGTATGCGAGACGACGTTGCTTCGATCTACGAACAGCAGCAGGCCATTGGCTATCCATCGACCTTCATTGAGGGGGCCGACGAATGCGACGCGTACATGAAGGGTCTCTTCCATGATTGGCGGGCCATGGGCATCACAAGCGTGTTGCACGAACACAAGGGCGGGTTTGCGTTCAACCAGGCATCGCTCGAAGGGCTCGAAGCCAAGGCGCGGGCCGAAGGTGTCAAGATCATCGGCCACGCCGAAGTGCGCGACTTGACCATCGAAGGCGGCGCTGTCACCGCGGTTGTGACCAATCGGGGAACCATCAGCTGCGACCATGTTGTGGTCGGGTCCGGTCCCTGGGTGCCGCACTTTTGGCGAATGCTGGGTCTACCAGAATCGACTGACGTTCTCGTCGATGGCGAAACTGTCAACGTTCCAACCTGGAAGTACTGGGCTCTCCAGGAAGGCACACTTCAGGTCGAACCTGGGATGCTCGCCGACAACGACGGCAATGTGCCACCGGTCATTCACATCGACACTGACGTTCCTTTGCACGACGATGCTGGGAACCTTCTGGTCGACGAACCATGGGGTATCTACTACAAGCCCGATTTCAACTTCGGCGGCATCCAGGGTGGCTACATGCCTTCGAAGGTCGATAAGCCGTTCGATGAGGTCGCTGTCGATCCCTACGGCGAGGCCAGCCCCGACTTTGTCGTCAACGACGACTTCAGGCTCATATGGGCCTCGGCACTGTCGTTCTGTCACGGTCGCTTTGAGGGGCTAGCTCCTAAGATGAGCGTTGAACCCTCCGGCGGCATCGGTGCGTTTACTCCAGACAGCTTTCCGGTCATCGACACCTTCTTGGGTAACGCTCACGTGATCGCCGACTCGAATCATGGCTACAAAATGATCGGTGTTGGGGCCCTGGTGGCCAAAGAGATCATGGGCGAAACGCAAGATCTGCTCGAACCGTTCCGTTACTCGCGATACGCCGAAGGCAAGCTCCATCCGCTGAGCAACTCGCCTTACCCCTGGAGTTAGCCATAGCCGCGGAGTTAGAAGGCGGGAGCGAGATGTTGGCGCGTCCGCGGTTGCGCCAAAACCACGGTGAGTAGCTGTAGGCCCCGTGCGACCACGCTGACGAGGCGAACCGGCCGACTCCGTGCAGTGGAAACGGATGGCACTTCTTGTCCCAATGGTTCGATCCACTAGCTGTCGAGCTCTCTTGGGCTTCGCTCGACAGCCTACTCAGGGGGTGGGACACGGCCGGTTCGGCCAAGAACGGCACTCGTAGTGGCTGTACACCCGATGTTTCGCGCCGAGAGCGGTTTTGGCGCAACCGC
>CAZMUM010000087.1:0-4132 GCA_964569385.1 uncultured Acidimicrobiales bacterium | reverse complement strand
CCTACGCGTGGGTTCATGCTCGAATCCGGCACTGTGCTGATGGGCGCCCGGCTCGCCTTCGAGACTTATGGTCGTCTCAACGAAGACAAGTCAAACGCTGTTCTGGTGCATCACGCCCTCACCGGCGACATGCACCCGGCTAGCCATCGTGCGGGCCGATCCGAACCTGGTTGGTGGGAGCGAGTGGTCGGCCCGGGACGCACTATCGATACCACCAACGTGTTTGTGGTCTGTGTCAACGTTTTGGGTGGCTGTGGCGGTTCGACCGGCCCTCTGTCGATCAATCCGACTACGGGCACTTGGTACGGGCCGACGTTCCCGCAGGTCTCGATCCGCGACCAGGTGCGCGCCCAGGCTCAGTTGGCCGATCACCTTGGTATCGGCAGCTGGTTGTCGTGTGTGGGTGGGTCGATGGGCGCGATGCAGTCGATTGAGTGGGCGGTCACCTACCCAGATCGCGTCTGTTCGGTGGTAGCAATCGCCAGCACCGCCGCGGCCACGGCCCAACAGATCGGCTGGAGTTACGCCGGGCGACTGGCGGTCAGATCCGACACCAACTTCAAGGCTGGCTGGTACTACGAGAACGCCCCAGGTCACGGCCCGCATCGGGGCATGGTCGCGGCCCGCGCTCTGGCGATGGTGCACTACCGGTCCGATGCCGAATTCAACCGGAGGTTCGGCCGCACCAGCCGCGGCGATGTCGTGCGAGACGAATCTGCGTTCGATATCGAGAGCTATTTGAACTACCAGGGCCTGAAGTTCGTCAAGCGGTTCGATGCCAACAGCTACCTAGTCCTGAATCGCATGATGGACCTACACGACGTAGGCAGGGGCCGTGGCGGCGTGGCTAAAGCGCTGGCTCGGGTCCGCTGTCCACTGCTAAGCGCCTCGGTCACCAGCGACTTCTTGTACCCCGAGTATCAGCAACTTGAGCTCGTCGATGGATTCGAAGCAGCAGGCCAATGGTCCCAGCACGTTCGTATCGTTGCCGACACCGGACACGACGGGTTCTTGACTCACGGCGATCAGATCGAACCGCACATTCATGCCTTCCTCGACAAGGTCAGCTGCGACTACCAGGGCGACTAGGTCTTGTTGATTCGTCGGACGCTCACCCGTTCGAGCGGAAACTCCACTACGTGCGGTGGCGGGTGCGGCTCGCTCCTAACCCTGGCCACAAAGTGGCCGTTCTCGCAGTTTCGAGCCTGCTTGACGCTTGGCTGAGTGTCGACTCTGGCGCTGGCCAAGGCCACTATTGCAACCTCTCCAAAGTCGCGCCCAGTCCCAAGAACCAGAACTCCAGAAGCTGGAGCAGTGTCGGCCATGGCCGCTCTTCGTCGGGGGTTGACCGTCACTGGCCATGACACCTGAGCGCCGCACTTGGCGCACTCAAGGATGACCTTGCCTGTCTTGTGCCGTTGTATGGATTCCGCGCCCGCTGTGATCATCAAGGTGATGACGCACGGCTTCGACCAGAAGTCGCGAAGAGTTCGCGTTAGGCCTTGGCCACAATCTCGGCGATTTCTCCACGAACGTCGTCGGTCATGGTCCAGGTGCCAGCACTGGCGTTGGCCTCAATCTGCTCGGGGTTGCTAGCGCCTGCGATCACGGAGCGAACTTCGGCGTGGTTCAGCAACCACGAGATGGCGAGTTCGAGAATGCTGCGGTCGTGATCAGAGGCATACGAGGTCAGAATTCGCACACGGTCGATGCGTTCGTCGTCGACGAACCGAGCCCTTCTTTGTTCGTCCATCGTGTGAAGCCGAGTTCCTGGAGGTGGGCCATCTGTACCCACTTTGCCGGTCAGCAACCCGCTCTCGAGCGGAAAGAATGGCAAGAACCCGACTCCGAGCTCAGAACACGCGGGTAGGACTTCATCAACTGGTTCGTGGTGCAGTACCGAGAACCGATTCTGAACCGACGCAAAGTGCGTCAAGTTTCGGTCGGTGGACACTTCGTCGGCTTCGCCGAGTAGATCGGCATCGAAGTTCGAACAGCCGATGACTCTGACCTTGCCCGCTATGACCAGTTCGTGGAGGGCGCCCAAGGTGTCGGCTAGCGGAACGTTGGCATCAGGAAAGTGCAGCTGATAAAGGTCGATCCAGTCGGTGTTGAGTCGGCGCAGCGACCGGTCGATCGCCTTGTGCACGAAATCGGGGTGGCCGCCGGTGAGGCCCTTGTCGATGTCGCTGGCCCCGAACTTAGACGCCACTATCACCTCGTCGCGCCGGCCCTTGAGTGCCTGACCGAGGTACTCCTCTGAATCCCCAGCGCCATACATGTCGGCGGTGTCGAAGAAGTTGATGCCAACGTCCAGCGCCCTGTGAACCACGGCCTGGGTCTGCTCGGCGTCGAGCCGCGTACCGAAGTTGTTGCAGCCAAGTCCAATGGTGCTGACGGTCAGAGGTCCGATGCTGCGAGTGTCCATTGGTCAAGCATCGCGCAGATTGCTTCGGTCACCGCCAGTGTGGATCTTGTCGTGGCGTGGTTAGTGTCGTAAACGATGCCGGAACTGATCGAAGTCGAGATGTATCGGCGCGCAGCTGAGGCTGCCATCGGCAGGGCAATCTCGTCGGTGCACGCGCCCGACGGCTGGTACTTGAAACGAGGGACGACCGCCGAGGCGTTGTCCGCCACGCTGGTTGGCGAAACTGTGGTCGCGGCGAGGCGGCGCGGGAAGTTGCTGTTGCTCGATGTTGGCGACGCGACGGTTGGCTTGCACTTCGGCATGACCGGTCGGATCATCGTCGACGGGGGAGCCCCGATAGACGAACTTCTCTACAGTTCACGACGCGACGACGCGGCCTACGAACGATTTGCGATGGCATGGGACGGTGGTGGGCTAGCCATCTCGGACCCGCGTCGTTTGGGCGGTGTCGAGCTGGCGCCCGACGAGGATCGCCTCGGCCCTGACGCCTTGGAGCTGGGCAGGCGTCAGTTGGCCGAGGTGTTGAGTCGGACCAGTCGGGCGCTCAAGGCGGTGCTGCTCGATCAGTCGCGCATCGCCGGCATTGGCAACCTGATATGTGACGAAGTTTTGTGGCGGGCCGGGCTGTCGCCGCTGCGCCTGGCCGACACGTTGACCGAGTTCGAGGTTGCGCTACTGAGTCGCCGCATCAAGTTGACGATCGCGATGTTGATGAAACGTGGTGGCTCTCACACTGGTGACCTTCAGGACCAACGCAACCGCGACGGGCACTGCCCACGTGACGGAACTGCTTTGCGTCGAGACGACGTGGGAGGCCGAACCACGTATTGGTGTCCGGAGCATCAGAGATAGGCATCAGGTCGCATCGAGTTCTGGAACAAAACCGTGCGATTGCATAGCGACCGTGATCCCAATCGAAATCACCGATACAGTCGCCGCCCGTGACGCGGCGCGCTTTTCTTTTCCTGGCAATGAGCCTCGCGGCGATTTCGCTCGTCGGTTCGTCGCGTTCGGTGGGTGCGTCTGCCAGCGATTCGATTGCGTCGGGTGGCTCCCACCAGGTATCGACGGTGCTAGCCCAAACAGAGACACCAGGCGACGACGGTGTCGAAGCCCAGACCGTATCGGGCGACGGCACCAAGCCCTTACGTATTCTCGCGGTGCTCCTCGGAGTGTTGGCGCTGCTCCTCGGTGCGTTAACGAGGTTGTACTGGAAGGCGACTATTCCCGAAGCGAGGCGCGGATATCTGCCAGAAGCGCCCCAAGATGAGTACGGTGGCGGGCATGGCCCAACAACTTGACGCCGACGCGATGATCGCCCGCTTTGCTGCCCGCGCCGAAGCAGCCCGAAACCGAAACCTCCCACCGGTCGGTGGCGACGAACGTCAGGCGTTCTTGCAGGCGCAACGCGACGACTTCATGGACTACGCCATCATGTCCGATGCAAAATGGGAGATGGACGACGGTATCTTGACCTTCACCGTCGACCTCCGTCCCAAATCCGAGTAGTCGCGTTAGTTTCGGTGGGAATAGTGCACCGTAGTGGTGGGTAGTCGCCTACGAAAGCTCGGAATCGGTGTCGCGCTGGCAGGATCGACCCGCTACAATCACTCGTCCTGCGGATGTAGCTCAGTTGGCTAGAGCGCAACCTTGCCAAGGTTGAGGTCGCCGGTTCGAATCCGGTCATCCGCTCCATAAACATGC
>CAZMUM010000086.1:0-4166 GCA_964569385.1 uncultured Acidimicrobiales bacterium | reverse complement strand
ACTGCCCTTGCTTATCTCCACCAATCAACAAGATCGCTTGTCGACGGGGATCAAAACAGAACAGAACCCGAATATTCTTGCCCGGCCCTCGTGGCCGAAGCTCTTTCATGTTGTGATATTGCGAACCAACAACCTTGTCGGCATGCGGCCGATCCAAACTCGGCCCGAACTCGATAAGACGATCCACTACAGCCCGAACCGAATCGTCCTCGGGAATACTCAACGAATCGAACCAGTCGCCAAACTCATCCGTTACGTTGATCTCCCAAGCCACCTCCACAGTATAGGCCCAGACCAATACAGGTTTCAACCTATTTGTTCGCTTGACTGACTGTCGTCGGCGTCAGAACAGCTTCAGAAATTGGTTCGCGAGCAGAGCGCAGACCACCACAAAGCAGAATAGTCACGCACTCATAGCCGCCCAGATGGGACAAACACCCCCTCTGACCTGCCCATCCCATCCCCTGCACGAGTTTGTGGGCCCAAAACGACAACAGATCACAACCCTAAAAGGCTGTGACCAGCACCTTTGTGGAGCGGATGACCGGATTCGAACCGGCGACCTCAACCTTGGCAAGACACCAACAACCGTCCAACCCGTATGAACACGTATGTCTCCGTACCGTCCAGTCCGTCGAATACGGCCCCGTCCGTGCAGTAGATGGGATAAGGGATGGGATGACAGCGAGTCGCTCCCCAATCCCCATGCACTCGGATCACGCGTGGGGGTTCAGCTCGGAGGGACGAGTTTAACCCAAAGTACACGCGCCCCCTGGACTGTCGATTTGATGGCTGCGTGACACGAAACCCCTGGTGAACGGGTACGAGCGGCGCTTGTCGGCCGGCTGTTGCTTCGATCCCGCTCTGGACATCCTGAGAGGTTTTCGTTACACTTAGCACTCATGAGTACTGCTGAGCTTGTTCGCGAACGGGTTGAGGGAGCGCCACTGCGTTCCTTCATCGAGCCCACCGATCTGCCGGGGTCTCGCCGCGCCGTCGAGTGCGAACTGTCGCGTCTTGTCGCCAAGGGTGACGTTGCGCGGGTGCGTAGGGGTTTGTATTGGAAGGGGCCACGTACACCGATCGGAATGCCACTGCCTCGCGCCTTTGAGGTTGGCATGGCCGTCGCTGGTGCGGGCGCGGGACCGGCCGGAGTGTCTGCGGCTGCGTTTCTGGGGCTGACAACACAGGTTCCTGCTCTCGAGACGATCGCCGTCGCTGGACGAGTTCCGACGCCGCCCACTGGTGTTCGGTTTGTGAGCCGGTCGATCGAGAGGCGGATCCTTGGCCTAGGGGCTGCAGAGATTGCTGTCCTCGAAGTTCTTCGCGACGGACCGACACGTATCGAATCGTCTTGGACGGACTTCGCAGCTGTTCTCCGAGACCTTGAACGTGACGGGCGGATTCGACCGTGGCTCATCACCGAGCAGCTGACCTATGAGCGCCACGTCGCAGCCCGCCAGCGTTGGAGTGAGTTCCGTTGACCGACAATGGTGCCCGGCTACTCCGCAGCAGCCCGGACGAGCTCGAGGTCTACGTGACCCGGATCGCCGAACTGACCGGGATTCCGGCCGCGCACTTGGAGAAGGACTTCTGGGTGACCGAAGTGCTTCGCGGCGCCGCCAACGCGTCAGCATCGACGGGTTGCTCGGTGATCTTCAAGGGCGGCACGAGCCTTTCGAAAGCGCACCGACTCATCGAGCGTTTCTCCGAAGACATCGACTTGATAGTCGTCCTCCCAGAAGGCGGGGGTGGCGCACGCGACACAAAGCTGAAGGCGTTCGTCAAAGCAGCCGAGGAAACCACCGGTGTTGCCTCTGCGACTAACTCCACGACCGTAACCAAAGGCGTGAAGCGAACTGCGACATTCAGCTACCCAACAACTCACATGGTCGGTGCACTCAAACCCGGCGTCCTCATGGAACTCGGCACCCGCGGCGGAGCTCTCCCCCATCGCCGACTCCCAATCCAGTCGCTCCTCGCCGAGCACGCCGAGAGCATCGATCTACCCGCCGACTTTGCCGAGGCCACCCCACTGAGCATCCTGGTTCTCGACCCGGTGCGCACGCTCGCCGAGAAACTCGTCCTCCTCCACCACGCCGCAACCGAAGGCGACGAACAGCGTCGGTCTGCCACTGCGCGGCACTACTACGACATCGACCAGCTGCTACGCAACGACCACGTCTTGGCCGACCTCAAGGAAGTCGGCATCGACATACTCGCCCGCGAGACCACTCAACACTCCCTGGCTGCCGGGCTACCGACCGCCGAACGACCAGCCGACGGCTTCTCGACCAGCCCGGCATGGAATGCACCAGATCGAGTCACCATCGAAGCCTATGACAGCGTCCTGAATGAGCTGATCTGGCCAAGGGCCGATGCGTCTCCCATCGACCAATGCTGCCAACGCGTGCACGAACTGGCCGACTTGCTTTGAGCGATAGGACCCAAGGACACGGCAAAGCTCTCTCAGTGACGCGAATGGATCTCTACTCCGAGAGCATCACGGGAACCCAAGGTTCTCAGCTGCTCCATTCGGTAGCCAGACGCACGGCCAAAAACCGTCGCTGACCCGAGGGTGCCGGAAACTCGTCCGTGTCCTCTTGCCAGGGGTTTCGCGGAATGCCCGTCGGGGTACGGCAGCGCCGGAAAAGCTCCTGTGGGGCTCGGAAACGCGCGCGTGGGTGCTGACCAGGGCCGATGCCCGCCATCCTGGTGCATCATGTTTCGCATCCTCTACCGGTTCCTCGCTGGCTTCGCTCGACTCGCAGTTCGTTCGGGACGCTCCAAGGATCTCGAGATCATCGTCCTACGCCACCAGCTCCAGATACTGCGCCGCCAGGTTGACCAGCCTGCGATCAACGACAACGACCGGACCCTGCTCGGCGCCATCGCCGCGGCTCTCACGAGCCGGCTCCGCCAAGGCTGGGTCGTCACACCCGAAACCCTGCTGCGCTGGCACCGCAAACGTATTACCAGGCACTGGACCCAACCCCCGGCCCGTCGCCAGGGCAGGCCGCCGAAAGCAGCGGAGCTGCGCCAGCTGGTCATACGTCTCGCGAAGGAGAACCCGACGTGGGGACACCGGCGCATCCATGGCGAACTCGTCGGCCTCGGCCACAAGATCGCATCCTCGACAGTGTGGCAAATCCTCAAAAACAACGGCATCGACCCTGCACCGAAACGCTCAGACATGACCTGGACCGAGTTCCTGCACTCCCAAGCCGCGGTCGCGTGTGACTTCTTCACCGTCGATACCGCATTCCTGCGCCGCTACTACGTCCTGTTCTTCATCAAGGTGAACACCCGCGAAGTGTTCTTCGCCGGTACCACCGCCAACCCGACCGGCGCGTGGACCACCCAAGCCGCCCGCAACCTCTTCCTCACCCACGCCAACCAGCTCGACAGTGCTCGCGCGTTGGTCCGCGACCGTGGCAGCCAATTCATCGACAGCTTCGACGAGATCTTCCGAACCGAAGGCTTCAAGATCCTCAAGACCCCCATCCGCACCCCAGTAGCCAACACCTTCGCGGAACGCTGGATCGGATCGATCCGCCGCGAACTGCTCGACCGGACCATCATCTGGAACCGCCTGCAGCTCGAACGCCTCGTCGTTGAATACGTCGCTCATTACAACGGCCATCGGCCCCACCGTTCCCTCGAACAGCGCCCGCCGACACCGTTAGATGACCCGCCAGACACTCCACCAGCGACCGTCATAGTACTCCGAACCGACCGATGCGACGGACTCATCAACGAATACCAAAACGCTGCCTGACCAGCCACGACAGAGTTTCCGAGCCCCACAGGCTCAACCGATGCCGCCAATCCAACAGCGTTCAGCGCGTCGCCAAGCGCGACAACTCCCACCTGTTCGATCTGTTCTGCGGTCCATCTAACTCCCATGTGTCATGCATAATAACACATAAACACCAACCACCAACGACCCTACGAACGACTGTCCGTGCCCGAATCTCGACCTGAAGGTGTGGCTGCCCGATACTCGGTCGTACCTGCTATTGGCAGATCCGATATTGACTGGACTGATATCGGCCTGCCTATTGGGTGCCTCCAATCTCGAGTGCCTCGGCCCAAAACCGCAGGTCAACCCATACGGATGTGTTTTCGGCACCCACAGTGGTACGCTTGTTTGACCTTTAAGAAAA
>CAZMUM010000085.1:0-4545 GCA_964569385.1 uncultured Acidimicrobiales bacterium | reverse complement strand
ATGGACGCCCTCCACCAAATCTTCATTAAGGCTGCGTCGACGCCGCCTGGTGGTGTCAGACCCCAAGTGGTGGTCAATGTGGTTATGGACTTCGAGACGTGGCAACGCGAACTGGTCAAACTCACCAGTTCCGATATCGGCCCACCAGATCCGTTTCGTGAGACGTATCGGTGTGAGACCTTTGATGGTCAGCCGTTGGACCCCACAGAAACGTTTAGCGCCGGTCTCGGCCATCATGTCCGGCGGATTGTGCTCAACGAACGTTCAGTAACAATCGATCACTCAACAACAGTGAGACTGTTCGCCGGGCCAGCGGCTAACGCGGTACGAGCCACCCAAACACGCTGCTACTGGCCAGGTTGTGAAACACGAATCACGGACTGCCAGATAGACCACCTGAAACCCGACCGGGCCGGCGGCGAAACGAACCCGGCTAACGGCGGCGGTGCCTGCGGAAAACACAACCGGTATAAAGAAGCCGGCTACAGCGTCCACCGCAAACCCGACGGCACCTGGCAGATAACCAGACCCGACGGAACCCGGATCGAGTAGGCCCACCTCGCAGGTAAACTCACAAGTTTGAGACGACAGAGTGGAGCCGCCAGAACTGCGAAGTTTGAAGCAGCCGCGGTGGCGCCCACCCGGTACTGGCAATATTGCGATCAACATTTGCGTGGAGTTCTTTGTGAACTCCTCAGTCGAGGAATAGAGGCTCTTCGTTGTGACTACCACGGAGCCGCAGATCAGAGTCCAGGACACTCGCTATCGCCCAGCTGATGTTCGACTCGAGCTCTCCACGAGCAGCCAGTTGGCAACACAATCTGACGACACCGCCGCGCCCGTGGCCGCGGGATCGTCGCCGAGGTCGAAGTCCGTGGGGTCGCCGACAGCTCGTGGTGTCGCTTAAGTTGATTGGATCGGGCCCTGGTCGCCGTACCCTCGTCCACCGTGACAACTACTGTTCCTCGCCTCCGGTTCGCTCCGGCCCCGACGGGTTTCCTGCACCTCGGGTCGGCTCGTACTGCTCTGTTCAACTGGCTGTATGCGCGCCATACCGGCGGAGAGTTGGTGCTTCGCATCGAAGACACCAACGCCGAGCTGGCTCGTCCCGAACTCATCGACAACATCTACGAATCGCTCGAATGGCTTGGCATCGACTGGGACGGCGAGCCGGTGAGGCAGTCGACTCGGGCCCACATGTACCAGGAAGCGGTCGAGAAGTTGCTGGCCGATGATCGGGCCTATGTGGCCGACGGAGCAGTTCGGTTTCGGGTTGGCGATACTGGCACGACCTCGTGGGACGACATTGTGCGTGGCTCGGTCACCTTCGAGCACGAACACGTCGAGGACTTCGTCATCCGTCGCAGCGATGGATCGGCCACTTTCTTCATCGCTAACGCTGTTGATGACCTCGACCTTGGCATCACCCATGTGGTGCGCGGTGAGGACCTTGTCAACGTGACGCCCAAGGTCATCATGTTGCGCAGAGCCCTTGGCGGCGAAGAGCTTCCCCAGTTTGCCCACCTACCCATCATCGTCAACGAGCGTCGGAAGAAGTTGTCGAAGCGCCGCGACGATGTAGCCCTGTCGAGCTACCGCGACCGCGGAATCCTCGCTGAGGCCATGACCAACTACTTGGCGTTACTTGGTTGGGGTCCGCCCGACGACATCGAGGTTCGACCGATGTCTGAGATCGTCGAGTTGTTCGAGCTGACCGATGTGAACTCGTCTTCGGCCATGTTCGACTTGAAGAAGCTCGAAGCAGTCAACGCCGATTACGTGCGGGCGCTGTCGACAGCCGACCTGGCGACCCACCTACGACCGTACATCGATGCCACCTCGTGGGGTTCGGACGTCTCCCAAGATGCCCTCGAAGCAGTGGTTCCGCTTTTGCAGGAGCGCACGAAGCTTCTGCAGGATGGGCCGGCGGTGGTCGATTTCTTGTTCCTCGACGAGCCTGAGATCGACGACGCGTCTTGGGCCAAGGTGATGGGTACCGATACGGCCAAGCCAATGCTCGAAGCTTCGCTGGTGGTATTCGCCGATGTCGAGTGGACTACCGAGGCTTTGCATGCGGCTACCGCAGCGGTCGGAGAGACGCTCGGTTTGAAGCTTGGTAAGGCCCAGGCCCCGGTACGGGTAGCAGTAACTGGCCGCACCGTGGGCCCGCCGTTGTTCGAAAGTCTCGAATTCATGGGCCGCGCCGAAACAATTCGTCGCATGGAAGCTGCGTTAACACGTTTGACCTGACCCTTTGGTCGGCTACCATTCGGCGTCGCCCTTTGGGGCACCCTTCGGGGATGGTGTAATTGGTAACACAACTGGTTCTGGTCCAGTCATTGGGGGTTCAAGTCCTCCTCCCCGAACGCAATGCAGCTGTAGCGGAGTCCTACGAGGCAGCTGTTCGCAAACCCGCCGTTGGCGGTTACAACACAAGCCCCCATCGTCTAGCGGCCTAGGACACCACCCTCTCAAGGTGGCGGCACGGGTTCGAATCCCGTTGGGGGTACGCGTTAAGAGCTCGAGGCTTCGGTCTCGGGCTCTTGTCGTTTTGGCTTGACGCGTCCGATGTTGCACCGCCTAAGTGACCAAGTGAGGCGAATTTGGTCGTTTCGACTACGTATGGTGAATAACGCGGGTCAAAGTTGGCTGTACCACCCCCTTGGTAAGGTCGTGCCGAGGAACGAAGACACGACCGGTACTCAACGTCTTCCAAGGGCTCAGAACAAGCGGGGTGCTCGACAATCAAAGCCATGTCGATGGTGTGGTCAGCGTGGCCGGTACACGTTCCGACGATGTTGTATTCGGTGGATCAGAACGGTCTCTTTGTTTTCGAAGATCTCATAGATGACGCGATTGTCGCCGCGGCGCGCCGAACTGAGACCGTCGAGCTCTCCTACCAGCGGTTTCCCGAGCCGATGCGGGTTTTCGGCAATCGGTCCGAGGATCGTCTCTAGTGCTGCGTATCGCACCTTGTCGGGAAGCCGGTCGAGGTGTCGCAAACCTTCTGGGGTGATCTCGACCTCGCACACGCCGTCGCCTCAGACGTGATCGCGGAGCCGAAGCTGCTTAATCTGGGACGCTTCTTGTCGTGATCGACGCAACGACTCCATCAGGTCATCGTCCCTGAGGATGTCGAGCGTTTCCTCCAACGATTCGAGATCGTCCGGGCTGATGAGGACGAATGAGGGCCGGCCGTTGCGCGTAGCCGAAATGCGGTCGTGTTGGGTCTCGACCCGGTCCGCCAATTCGGAGAGATGGGCCTTAACTTCCGAGAAAGGAAGAATGTCACTCACTATCTCAGCATAGGTCACGATTTTGACCCATCAAGGGCCGTGCCGGCGTGACGCCGCGATCATAGACACGAGACCTGGGAGTCCCGCTCCTTTGGCGAGTTCTCGAGGTCCGCTATTCCGCTTCTGGCATGATTGCGGGGATGGAGTCGAAGGGTTCGCTCGGGTCGGGTTTCCGAGCTCTGTTCCTTGGCTCTCTGGTCTCCAACGTTGGCGACGGCATCCGCTTGGCTGCGCTGCCGTTGCTTGCCGCCAGCCTGACCTCGTCGCCGCTGGCGATCGCTGCGGTGACAGCGGCTCAGTACCTTCCGTGGGTCAGCTTTGCTCCGGTTGGTGGAGCGCTTGTCGATCGGTGGGATCGCCGCCGGACGATTCTGGTTACTCAGGCCTGGCGGGGCCTGGTGGTCACCGTTCTCGCATTACTCGTGTGGTCGTCCTACGTTGAGATCTGGCAAGTTTGTGTTGTCGCGTTCGCGATCACGCTTGGCGAAATCCTGGTCGACCCATCAACTGTGGCTCTGGTCCCCACTCTTGTCGATGACGACAACCTCGACCGGGCAAACGGTCGGATCGCAAGCGTCGAGATCGTCACCAACGACTTCGCCGGTGGCCCCGTTGGGGCGGTGCTATTTGGCTTCGCACCGTGGATCCCATTCGTCATCGACGGTGCCACCTATCTTGGCTCGCTTCTGCCGTTCAGAAGACTGCCTCGAACGAAACCACAGCCCCGGGTCGGCGTTGACGATCGGACCCGATCTCTGAGGGCAGAAGCTCGCGAAGGGTTCCGTTGGCTCCGTCAACACGACGTCCTGGGTCCGCTTACAGTCGCCCAGGTCGTCTACTTCTTCGGTTTCGCGGCAAGTCTCAGCCTGCTAGTCGTTCTGGTGACCGATGAACTGGATGCATCGGGAGACGCCTTCGGAGCAGTCCTCGCCATAGGCGCCGCGGGCGCGTTCCTCGGAACCCTCATCGGATCACGACTGGCGGTCCTTCTCGGAACCCGCCTGAGTCTGTCGGGCGCCGTTGCGCTCCAGGCCATCACCCTCGGCGCTGCTGCATTCGCACCTTCGATATTCGTTCTGGCCGTCCTCTGGTTCTTGAACGGCGTCCCTGCGGGTGCTCAACGGCCTATCGCCCGAAGCCTGCAGCAACGGCTGACCCCAAATGATCTCCTCGGGCGAGTCAACGTCACTGCCAGGATCTTCACGAGAGGGATCATCGTGGTCGGCGCGCTGTTCGCTGGTGCCTTAGC
>CAZMUM010000084.1:0-5187 GCA_964569385.1 uncultured Acidimicrobiales bacterium | reverse complement strand
GGTCGCTGTCGATTTCAAGTTCGATGCCAACGAGATCACTAAGCGCGTGAGCGAGTCTCGGCGATGCGAGTTCGTAACGAACCCGGCGGCCTTCCCTCTCCGCTGTGACGAGACCACAGCCCCGCAAACACGACAAATGGTTCGACAAGTTCGGTTGGGTGGTGTCGATCTCGTCGAGAAGGTCGTTGGGGTACCCCGGGCCCGTCATCAACCGAAGAAGGATCTGCCGTCGGATGGGATCGGCAAGCGCGGTGCCGAATCTTTCAAGAGTGTCCAGTGCTGATGAGGTCATGGTTGTCACTACATCAGTGAAGTCTGATATTTAAACGATCTGATATCATACCCAAGCAATGCATATCGCGCAGCGCAGAGCTACGTCGCCGAGCCCGTTACAGCGAATAGCCAACGGCATCGTCAGACCGGCATCGAAACCGGGAGGCCGCTCTTGTTCGCTGATCTAGGCGTCATGCCAGTGACTCTCTTGAACGCTCGACTGAACGCCGCTTCTGAGTCATAGCCAACTTGTGCAGCAACGACGGCGACCGACGTACCGGCGTCCTTCAACAAGTCGAACGCAACATGCATACGCCACCTGGTCACATACTGCATCGCCGGCTCACCCACTAGATCGGTAAATCGCGCCGCGAATGCAGATCGAGACATCGCCACTACATCGGCCAGCGCAGCGACAGTCCATTCGGCTGCGGGCTCAGTGTGTATTCGTGTTATAGCGGCGCCAATCTGCTGGTCACGGAGGGCACCAAGCCAACCGGTTTGAGCGGCCGGGTCGCGCTCGATCCAGGTGCGGATCGCCTGCATCACAACGATGTCGCAAAGCCTGCTGATGACGGCCTCGCTGCCTGGGCGGACCTGGCGGGTCTCCTCGGCCATCAACTCAAGAGTGGCCTTCATCCAGTCCGACCTCGTGGAATGTGCAGCCTCGATGTGGATGACTGAGGGCAAAGACTGCACGAGATGGCGCGCCGCGGGATGGTCGAATCGGATTCCCCCGCAGACAAGGTCGGTAGGTTCGCCCCCGCCCCCGTGAGTAAGTAGGGCGTACTGGTCGCTGTAATGGTCGTGAGGCAGGTCGAATACGCTGGGCGTTGGAGCTGCTTCGGCGCCCGATGCTCTATGACCGTGACCATGCGGAATGAGAACCAAGTCGCCCGCTCGCGCGCGACAGCACCGACCGTCGACCTCGATGTTCGCCTCCCCGGTTGTGACGACGTGGAACCACACGCAGTCGTCCATGGGCGGCAGCTCGAGGCCCCATGGTTCGGTCAGCTCAGATGGGCAATAGAAAATGCCAGACATCTGCACGTGCCGGAGCACTTCGCCAATCGCATCCATGCCATGGAGTGTGATCGAGATCTTGCTGTCCGTCTAGGCTTCTGGACGATCGAACAAGAACTCCGGCGTTCCGGCCATAGACACGCCGCGATCCTCGATGCACAGTGGACCCATGCAAACACGAAATCTCGCCGAAGAACGCTATATCTCACTCACCACGTTCAAGAAAGACGGAACACCTAAGCCGATGCCTGTTTGGGCTGTCGACGCTGGCGAAGGTCGCCTTGGCTTCGTCACATCGTCCAAGACCTGGAAAGTGAAGCGCATCATCAACAACGCCACGGTCGAGGTCCAACCATCTGACAGCCGCGGAAAGGTCAAGGAAGGATCTGAGCCGATCCAAGGGACAGCCCAGATCGTCGAGGGCCAAGAGTTCGACAGGCTGTACCAGTTGGTCAAGGCCAAGTACGGCTACCAGCTGAAGATCATCAACTTCATGCACGCTCTGCCAGGTAAACGTACGGGCCACGCCAACGACCGAGCGGTTATCATCACCCTCGACGCAGCCTGAGCTGATTCCTTGTCCCGAGTAGAGAAATTGTCGGCGAGATAGGCCGAGAGATCGACCGGTTGGTTATCGCTGTGCATCAGCGGGCCATGTTCGAGCATCGGTCAGATCTTCGCCAAGTCATCGAACCACTTGGGCTCAGTTCGCCTGGGCACCTACTCGATCTGGCCGAGTTCTTGCTGGAAGGCGAATTCGAAGTTGGGGTCGCACGTCGCCGATTCATCTACGACGAGCCCGACAACGTTGGGCGCCTGTTCGACGAGCTGGAACCGCGCGGCCTGGTCGACGAAACGAACCGAGCGTCCGGCGACGTTGTCGGCGTACTGCGAACAGTCCTTCAACTGCGAGCCTCCGCTGCTGACCAGCTATGGCGAAGCCATCTCGGTACTTCGACCCGCGGGGCGGCCGAAGCGCTTTCCGCAGCACGAGGCCAGTTGGTCGATGCCTTCGTCCGGTTGCCAGAGCCGGCCAGAGCAGCTCACCGGCTCCATCACCTGCTAACCGGTCTTCGATACGCCCGAATGGACGCCCACATCGATGCATGGGAAGCGGTCGGTTTGGCGCCCAACGAAATCGTGGCCCTCAGCGCCAGCGTCGAGGGCCAACCCGCTTCGGCAACTAGGGGTGTCGTCGAACGGGGCTGGATGGCCGACGACGGCTCGATCACACCTGCCGGACGAGCCGCACGAACCGAAATCGAGGACGCAACGAACAATCGGTGCCAAGCAATGTTTGACGGCGTCACAAACCTCGCAGAATGGGTCGAAGGCCTCAGGTCGCTTTCGTGAGGATCGCGGTCGGGGTCTGGCCCGTCGCGTGTGCTTTCGATGCTGAGCGAGTCGACAACCGATCTCGTTCGACATGCACATCGGAGCCCAGGGCCAGCCAGCTGGCACAACCGCAACAACCTGCCCCAGGCCATGCACGGTAACTGGGAGCGAGACACCATCGACTCAGTCCTAGGGGGTGCGGTAGCTCTCACGTCGACGGTCCTACCACAGGCCGAATGCTACGTCTGGAGACTGGCTCAGACTCAAGTCAGCTGAGAGATCCACGAGTCGAATGCGGCACTCGCACGCTTGTCCCGCCCGAGCCACGCGACCGTTGATCGTGATTTGTCCGCGGCACCGCGGAGAGTCAGATAGCGACTCGCCGAGAACCCGCCAACCGCAGTCCAAAGCCCTTGATCCTCGGGATCGCAGCGAAAGTGCTCGAACCCGAATTCGCCCTCGGGATCTTTGAACAAATCGACGCAACATCGACCATCATCGGAGCTGATGCTGTGAATCACGATCCACCCGCGATGGTTGATACGGCCCATCGCCACAAACTACTCTCCGCGCCGCTAGCGCCCCGTGGTCGCGAGAGACCGATTCAACCTCGACGGGCAGGCCGCACCCAAGCCGTGGATTCAATCAGAGGATTCGACAGGTGCTAAGTCCCAAACGGCCAGTAGAGGAATTGCGACCCCGGCAACTATGACGGTGGCGGCTGCAAGCGCTAGTACTGGCGGGCGTTCGCCGAGGAACAGCCAAGCGGTTGCGAGGCCGATCGGAGGAACGATCAGCGTGAACGGCGCGACAATCGACGCTGAATATTTGGACAACAGCGAACTCCACGTACCGAACCCGACATAGGTTGCCATGACCGCCAGGTACAACAACGCGCCCACGCCGCCGACATCGAAGTGCGACATCGCGTCGCCTATGCGGTCAGGACCCTCAAGCCACACTGACAACACGAGGAGCGGGATCGGCGGGATCAGGCTGGCCCACACAATCAACGCCAACCCGTCGGACGTTCGCGCTCCCTTTATTGCAATGTTTCCGGCACCGAATGCCGCGGCGCCGAAGAGCGTGAGCACGAAACCGTCCAGGTCAACACCGTCGCCCACATCGAACGCCAACAAGACCAGCCCTGCGGTTGACACCAGGATCCCTACCAGTTGACGACTCGAGATTCGCTCCCGAAACACCGGAACCGCGAACAGCAATGTGAATGCGGCCTGGGCCTGGAGGACCACCGCAGCCAGACCGGCCGACATCCCGCGATCAATGGCCACAAAAATAAAGCCGAACTGGCCAACGCCGAACGTCAAGCCAACTGCGATCAGCCGTGACCACGAAACGGCAGGCCGCGGGACGATCCACACTCCGATTCCGGCTACAAGAGCAAATCTCAGGGTGGCCATCAGCAGCGGTGGGTAGGAATCTAGGCCGACCCGGATCACGACAAAGTTGACGCCCCAGATGACCACAACAGCCACGGCAAAGGCGCTATCGCGATGGGTCATTGTGTCGTTCGTCGGGTTGGCCATTGGGCCAGTCTGTGCCGGGGTTATGATAATTAGACGTTCTGATCTCTTCTGACTGCCGAAAGATTTACTTATGGATCTTGATACTGGTCGAATACGGTGCTTCGTCGAGGTTGCCGAACGAGGAACGGTCGCAGCCGCAGCAGATGCCCTTGGTTACTCCGGACCGGCGGTGTCTCAGCAGGTGTCAAAGCTGGAAGGCGAGCTCGGTGTTCAACTGTTCGACCGGGTTGGCGGGCGACTCCGACTTAGCGAAGTCGGGAGGCGGTTCAAGGCCGAAGCTCACCGCGTGCTCGACGCGATGGAGAGGGCAAGAGGTGCCCTGGCCGAAGAGAGCACTCACCTAGCGACCGTAAAGGTCGTCGGCTTTCCATCGTCGGTTTCTCAGCTTGTGGCTCCGCTGTTTGGGGTTCTTGGTGATCCCAAGACCAACCCACGCGTCACGGTTGGTGAGGTCGAGGATGCCGCCGGCCTGAGAGAACTTGGTCTTGGTCACGCCGACATCACGATCGCCCAGGAGTACAGCCACCTAAATCACGACCGGAACGAACGATTCGACTACCACCACCTCCTGGTTGATCCGTTGCGTCTTGTCACCCCGACAAGATTTCGGTCGGTTTCCAGCCTCAGCGAGCTATGTGCGGACCCGTGGGTCATAAGTGGGGCCGGCACGCCGTGCGAGGCCGCAACCTTGCAAGCTTGCACCAACGCTGGATTCGAGCCGCAGGTCATCGGTCAGGTGACCGAACATGCAACGACGCTTGCGCTTGTCGGCGCACGAGCTGCAATTGCCCTGGTTCCTCAGTTGTGCCTATCGAAGAAAGTAGCCGGAACCCGAGTGAGCGAGCTCGACGTCGGAATCAAACGCGAGATTTACGCTGTGACCCGTTCCTCAACGTCGTCGGCGGCGGTCATGGCGGTCATCGAATCGTTGCGTTCGGTGGCTGCAGAAGCGGATTAGGCGGCGTGGTGGCCTGGTTTTTGGCGGTGGGGTGGGTTGGTCCATTCTTTG
>CAZMUM010000083.1:0-5308 GCA_964569385.1 uncultured Acidimicrobiales bacterium | reverse complement strand
CATGAGGCTTCGTACGCTCAAACTTCTCTTTACCCATGAGAAACACTCTCTCCTGCGGGGTCCTAGCCCTCTTGATGGTGAGTCCACCATCGTTGGTGGATTCGTAGCGGGGACGGGGTTCGAACCCGTGACCTCACGATTATGAGCCGTGCGCTCTGACCAACTGAGCTACCCCGCCATGACGGGCGCAAACCCATCAGCGAGCCCCGTGCCGGAATTGAACCGGCGACAACCGCCTTACCATGGCGGTGCTCTACCGACTGAGCTAACGGGGCCTTATTACTGCACCTGCCGTTAGGCAGGAACGGATCAGCATACCGGAGCACGCCTTCCAAAAGCGTCACAATTGAACCACAACCGAGGAGGGCTCGTGGACACAAGAATGGCGTCACCCGAAGACGCCGAAGCGATACGCACGATCTACAACCACGAGGTCGAGTATTCGGCCGTGACGTTCGATCTTCGTCCTCGATCACTCGACGAGCAGCGGGCCTGGCTACGGGATCGAAGCGGTGCCCACTCTGTTGTCGTGGCCGAAGTTGACGGCCGAGTCGCGGGCTTCGCATCGTTGTCGCCGTTCCGAACAAAACCGGCCTACAAAACGAGCGTCGAGAACTCGATCTACGTCGCTGAGTCCCATCGGGGCGAAGGGATCGGCGACGTGCTGCTCGGCGAACTCTGTGACTTGGCAGATCGCCACGGCTTTCACGCCATGTTCGCCCGCATCGTCGATGCCAACGGCGCCTCGATCGCCCTGCACCTGAAACACGACTTCTTCGACGTCGGAACCGAAGTTCAGGTCGGACGAAAGTTCGGCCGCTGGCTCGACGTCAAAGTGATGCAGCGCCTCACCCCGGTGTAACCCACCCGCCTACCTACTCGCCCCAAATTGAGGATCTGAGCCACATCGCGCGTAGCTGTGTACCTCAATTTCGTCGGAGTTGGAGCGGATCCATTTCCATCCACTTGCTCGCGTCTTTTAGGGAAGTGAAGCCCGATTTGGCGTACAAGCCGTGGGCATCGCTGGTAGCTAACAAGAGACGGCCAAGCGACTTGACCACCGGATGGTCGACGATGAACTGCATGACTGCCTTTCCCAAACCGCCGCCCTGATGCCCCGGTAGCACGAACAGGTCACACAAGTAGCCGAACGTCGCACCGTCAGTAACTACACGAGCGAACGCCAGCTGCTCGCCTGCCGTCCCGTATGCACCAACACACAGGCTGGCTCGGATCGAAGCCTCGACAACGTCACGGCTCCGATTGGCTGCCCAATAGCTTTGCTCGCTTAGGTAGTCATGGACCACTTCGACATCGACTCGGGATCGATCTGTCGAAAGAACACACTCGCCAAGAACCGTCGATTCGAACACAAGGCCAAGATCAGTCATACGCCGGATCACGCTATCCACTAGCGCAATCGCAGGACGCTAAGCCGCTAGCGCAACTGTGACATTGAACACTATGGTGCGAGCCATGGCGACCAAGAACACACCCAAGAAGATCCTTCTCGACGAGTCCGAGATGCCCACTCAGTGGTACAACCTCGTGGCCGACCTTCCGGTACCGCCACCACCGGCGCTACATCCAGGTACTCACGAACCTGCCGGCCCTGAAGACTTTGCTCCCCTGTTTCCGATGGCTCTCATCGAACAGGAGGTGACCACCGAGCGTTACATCGATATTCCCGGAGAAGTGCTCGACATCTACAAGCTCTGGCGGCCGAGCCCGCTGTTTCGCGCCAAACGCCTCGAGGAACTGCTCGATACGCCGGCCCGCATCTATTACAAATACGAAGGTGTTAGTCCGGCCGGTTCACACAAGCCCAACACAGCTGTGCCGCAGGCCTACTACAACCACAAAGAGGGCATCAAGAAGCTGACCACCGAAACCGGTGCCGGTCAGTGGGGAAGCGCTCTGGCCTTCGCCACCGCCCAGTACGGCATGGAACTCGAGGTGTGGCAGGTGGCGGCGTCATATCGAGCCAAGCCCTACCGGCGAACAATGATGGAAATCTGGGGAGCGACCGTCCATTCAAGCCCTTCAGAAGTCACCGAGTTTGGTCGTTCGCTGTTGGCCGAGAACCCAGACCACCCAGGATCGCTCGGCATCGCCATCTCCGAAGCCGTCGCCATGTGTGTTGCTGACCCCGAAGCTCGCTACGCACTCGGCTCGGTACTGAACCATGTGCTGATGCACCAGACCATTATTGGCGAGGAGGCCCTGCTTCAACTGGCCAAGGTCGATGAGGTACCTGACCTTCTGGTTGGTTGCACTGGCGGAGGGTCGAACTTCGGCGGACTGGCCTTCCCGTTCATGCGCGAGAAGATGGCCGGGAACATGAATCCAACCATCCGCTGCGTAGAACCAGCTGCTTGTCCTTCCTTAACACGGGGCGAGTACCGCTACGACTTCGGCGATACCGCCGGGATGACCCCGCTGCTCAAGATGCACACGCTCGGTCACAGCTTCATCCCAGACCCCATCCACGCTGGAGGACTGCGCTACCACGGCATGAGCCCGCTTGTTTCGCACGTGTATGACCAGGGAATGGTCGAGGCGATCGCTATTGGTCAGCGCGAGTGTTTCGATGCCGCCATCAAGTTCGCCAAAACCGAAGGCATCGTCCCCGCGCCAGAACCTACTCATGCGTTAGCCGCCGCTATCAGAGAAGCACTCGCTTGCAAGGAGTCCGGCGAGGACAAGGTCATCCTTACCGCATTGTGCGGCCACGGCCACCTTGACCTAGCGGCCTACGATGCGTACCTGAGCGGTGAAATGGTCGACTACGACCTACCCGACGAAGCAGTCAACGAGGCCATGAAGTCGGTGCCAGTCCTCGGCTAGTCCAACACGAGTTCGTAGAGCACGTCGACTATCTCGGGCGGCTCGTTTTCGAGCTTGAACCCAGCAACAAGCGTCCAACCGCGACGTTCGTACATGGCCCAGGCCCGAGTGTTGGCTTCGAGGACCCAAAGGTTCAACTCCTTCGCGCCAAGATCGCGGGCATGAGCAACTGCATGATCATGCAGAAGACCACCGATACCACACGCCCAGTGGTCCGGACCAACGTAGAGCCGGCTAAGAACGCGGCCAGACGGCACATCAGGTTCACGGGCAACGGCCGCGGCTCCAATCAACAGCCCATCCTTTACAGCCACAAACGTGGTCGAATCGGCACCGGCAATCAGCTCCACCCAGCTCGGTTCGAGCGATTCTGTCGTAGGTGGCTTCGCCGAACTCGGGAAGATATGGACAAATCCGGCGACTGCTGACTCGCGGTGGATCGCCGCGGCTGCCTGCACGTCTGTGGAAGTAGCAACACGAATCTCGACCGACATTGAACCGGCTCTCAGCGGAGGACTTCTAGCTTCGGAAGTTCTCGAACTGCAACGGGATGTCGAGGTCGCTGTCCTTCAGGGAGGCAATGATGTCTTGTAAGACATCGCGCTTCTTTGCGGTGACGCGGACTTGTTCGCCTTGGGTCTGTGACTGCACACCTTTATGACCTAAAGCCTTGATGAACTTGTTGATCTCCTTGGCTTTGTCCGATGAGATGCCGGCAACGAGGGAGACCTTCAACCTCACAGTTCCACCGGCGGCCGGTTCGATCTCGCCATATGACAGAGCCTTGAGACTCACCTTGCGCCTGACCATCTTCTCTTCGAGAACCACCTTGATGGCATTGAGCCGATCCTCAGAGACCGATGCGAGAGTTATCTCGTTGTCGCCAAGCTCAATGGAGGACTGAGTGTCGCGGAAGTCGTAACGCTGCGCGAGCTCGCGCGATGCCTGATCGATCGCATTTCGAATCTCTTGATCGTCAATTTCGGATACCACATCAAACGAAGCCATAGGCGAACGGTAGCCGAACCTGCTGGACAGTCGGCGACCCAAAATTAAAGATGGCCCCTCGCCGAAGCGAGGAGCCATCTCAGGTTTTGTGGGCCGAGGAGGATTTGAACCTCCGTAGGCGTAAGCCGACGGGTTTACAGCCCGTTCCCATTGGCCACTCGGGCACCGACCCAAAACCGAAGCGTCACGATAGCGCGCTATCGGCAGACCCAAAACCGGAAATCCGAAACATCGGGCGCGAAGCAGCTGAGAGTCAACAGCGAGGCGAGGGCCTGAAAGGCGCGAAGCAGCTGAGAGTCACTGCCAGGAGAGGTCGCGAAGGCGACGGATGCGTTCGTCCATCTTGGGATGGGTGGAGAACAGGCTGCGAAGGCCGCCAGTGCCGGCTAGCGGGTTGGCGATATACATCTGGGCCTGGGCAGGGTCGGCGATGCCGCGAATCTGCTGGGTACCAAGCTCGAGTTTCTCAAGCGCTCTGGCCAGCGGCTCGCCATCGCCAAGGGTACGAGCCGCGGTGCGGTCGGCTTGGAACTCGCGGCTTCTGGATATGGCCATCTGAAGAACTAGTGCCGCTATTGGGGCCACGAGGATGAGCGCAAGTTCAGCGAGTACGTTCCGATTGCGGCCACGGCCTCCCCCGCCAAAGATTGCCGCGAACTGGGCCATCCGGGCGGTAAAGGTTATTGCGGTGGCTATTGCCGCCGCCACCGAACCGATGAGGATGTCGCGGTTCTTGATGTGGGCCATCTCGTGAGCAAGAACACCACGAATCTCGTACCAGTCGAGGTGCTGGACGAGCCCTTGGGTGATACACACGGCGGCGTGGCTTGGGTTACGGCCCGTCGCGAACGCGTTGGGTTGGGGGTCGGGGCTCACGTAGAGCTTCGGCATCGGCTGGTTTCCACGCTCGGCCAACTCGCGCATGATGGTCCAGTATTCGGGTAGCTGACCTTCTTGCAGCTCGATGGCTTTGGCCGACTTGATGGCCAGCTTGTCGCTGAACCAGTAGGAGCCACCAACCATTACGAAGGCAATGATCACCCCGATGATGAGTCCGCTTGGGCCAAACGCGCTGGAGATGGCCAGGATGAGCCCAGCCATTCCGGCCAGCAGAACGGTCGTTTTAGCAGTGTTCTTCATCTTTTTCCCGCGCTTGGATACACGAGCTCCTTTGCCCTCTTAACGCACAGTTGACGCAGAACGTTCCACCTCAGCAACAGGCGATGGCCTGCTAGGTGAGCGTCGGACCCACCGAAGGCGAAACATACACCCGAGAACCAACGCGAGCCACGAGATCCGCCAACGTCATGCCCTCGACCGTAGCGAGTTCAGAGTCTTCAAGTGCGAACCCGAGGTCCTGCAACGCTAGAAGTAATTCTAGGAGCTGAATCGAATCTAGGTCGGCCAGTTCTAGTGGTCAGTGCGCGGTGAGGGCAGCATAGAGGTCGGCGGG
>CAZMUM010000082.1:0-5455 GCA_964569385.1 uncultured Acidimicrobiales bacterium | reverse complement strand
TCCACCACTTCTTGAGTGCCCCCTTGTCTCGCTCAACCGTCTTGGGTCGCTTCTCAGCGTTGCTCCAGTAGGTGGTGACCCACTCCTCGAACGTCTGAGAAGTCCTGGGCGCGAAGATGCCAAGATCACGCTCGTGGACCTTGCTTGCGATCCAAGAGTGGGCTGCCTTGGAGGTCTCGAATGACTTGGAGTACTTCCGGCCATCAACCCGCACCACCGCTTTCCACGTCTTAGGTCCGCGCTTCTCGACCCAGCTCACCAGTCATCGACCTGTGGCAACTCTTTCCATACGAGGAACTGGTTCGGGTCCGACGGGTCGCGCATCTGACCTTTGGAACGCATTCGCCTCATCCAGACATGAGCCTGGTTTCGATCGCCATCAAAATAGTTGTCCATTAAGAACCACGTCACCGAGTGACCTAAGAACTCGACCTCGGCCGCAGCTTGGGCAATATGCCTAACCCATTCGGGATTTTTCGAGTCGGGCGCGCCCTCTGGGCGCGGCAGGGGGGGCAGTCGCACGATTAACTTTTCAGACGCCATATCGACCAATGAGCGCGTGGGGATTGAGTTGAGATCCTTCACTATCATCGGAAGCGAGTTAGGCCCATCGCCAAAGTCTTCGGTGCCGACGAACTGACTTGTCGGGGCGAGCGTGCCGTTGCTAATACAAATGGTGAGCGAGACGATGACGCTGTTGATGTCGGAGTCGGGGCGTCGTTTGTCGTTGAACTGGTAGTGAGCTGTGACCAGTCCCGGTGGGGGTGGGACGAGGCAGCCCACGTACGCAGTGATGGCCGTTGGTACGTCTGCCAGCCCTTCAATCTCCTCTGCCATCAGCCACGGCAAACCGGCGTTGTGCTTTTTGTTCCTTCTTTCGATCACGGTCCTACACACTACGCCTCTTTTCCTGTAGCGTAGCTGTCGCGAGCGAAATAGCCGCGACAATTCTTGGCCCGACAATATAACTACGACAAACGGAGATGATATGAGAGCAAGTGACCTACTGAAGATCGAGGAAGCCGCTACCTACTGCGGAGTCTCGGTGAACACAATCCACGGACTGAGGAACCGAAAGTGCGGGCCGAGGGCGATACGCCTGGGCAAGCGCCTGATGTTCGACCCCGTGGATCTTGACGCCTGGATAGAGGCACGCCGCGAGCCTTGGGCCGACGGCATTGCCGAGCTGATCAACGAAGAGGAAAGCGCGGCATGAGACCGGACGCGAAACGACTCGCCCCCGGTGGAAAGGGCGAGCCATCTCAAAGCCTTGATGTGGGCTACTGCCATGTTAGCGGGTGGTTGGCGTGAGGGCGACGAACGAAGCACACCATTGGATGCTTGCCGCCTGCCGTTGCTGCTCAAAGGCGGGGCGATAGTGCTCCCATCACCATGGAAGGCGCTATTGGACCCGGCTGCTAGTGAGCTGCTTGAGCGTCATTGTCGTTGGATGGAATCGCAGGGCTACATGGCGTCGACGATCTATAGCCGCGGTCGGGCTGTCGTGAGGCTCCAGGCGGCGGGTCTTGATGTGCTTGCGGCGCGTCCGTCCGAGCTGACCGACTGGTCGATCGATCTGAGCCCCAAAGAACCTGAGTCGAGGGCTAGCGACATCTCGCACGTCCGGTCGTGGTTCAAGTGGCTAGTCGCTGACGGCTGGTTGACAGCTAACCCCGCAGCCCTGCTCGACCGGCCGCGGGTCGGGAAGGGTGTGCCCCGACCGATCAGCGAGGCTGACCTTCTCACGGTGCTAGCGCTCGCGAAGCCGCAACCACTAGCGATGCTCGCTCTAGCGGCCTTCGCTGGCCTGCGTTGCGCAGAGATTGCGTGTTTACACCGCGACGATGTCGCCCAGGACATCGAGAATCCTTCACTGCTGGTGAACGGGAAAGGCAACAAACAGCGAGTTGTGCCGTTGTCGGCTACGCCTCTGCGTGCGATGCGGGCCTGGTGGGAGATGAGCCCTGACCCTGACGGCTGGGTGTTCCCACGGATGGATGGCCAACCAGGGCACCATGAGGCCTACCGGATCTCGCAGCTTGGTGCCAGATCGATGAGAGCCGCCGGCGTCGACGCGACGATGCACCAGCTTCGCCACCGCTTCGCGACCAGGCTCCTAATCGCTTCGAACAACAACATGTTGATGACAAGAGATCTCCTTGGCCACGAGAGCATCGTCACCACACAGCGATACACCGCATGGCACCGACCAGACGCCATCGCAGCTGTAGCAGCTGTAGGGAAGCCATTCAGACACTTGACCGTTGTAGACGAGGAAGCGTCGTGAGGTTCATCGATTCACGAGAAGTCGCAGATGTTGTGGTGCGTACTGCTCTGGCTGTGGTGAGGGTGGCGTCATGACTAAGCGACCTAGGTCCACAAGGCGTTCACAGGCCGAAATTGCAGCCCTGCGTGATGCCCTCTACGAGATCGTGCGTGAGGCTCAGCCCTTAACTGTGCGCCAGGTGTTCTATTTGGCGGTGTCGGCCGTTCTGATTGACAAGACCGAGCGTGAGTACAAGAACACGGTCGTTCGGCTACTGGGACTGATGCGTGAGGAGGGACAGCTTCCGTTCGGTTGGATCACAGACTCAACCCGTTGGATGACCAAACACAAGTCGTTCGATTCACCCGAGGAAGCATTGAGGCGGACTGCCCAGTTCTATCGCCGCAACTTGTGGACGAACCGGCCTGATGTTGTCGAAGTGTGGGTCGAGAAGGACTCGATAGCTGGGGTTGTTGGATTGGCTACCGAGGAATGGGACGTGCCGCTAATGGTGTGTCGCGGGTTCGCATCAAAGTCGTTCCTACACGCGTCGGCCAAGTCTCTCGAGGCCAGCAACAAGCGTGCAGTGATCTTCACATTGACGGATCATGACCCATCGGGCCTTGGGATATCAACGAATATCGAGCAGCGGCTACAACACTATGCGCCTTCGACTGAGTTCTTGTTTCGCCGATTGGCTGTGACCGAGGAACAGATTGACGAGTTCGACCTGCCGACCCGCCCGACGAAATCGACGGACTCCCGAGCGGCCAACTGGTCTGGTGGTGATCGTTCCGTCGAGCTTGAAGCGTTGCCGCCGGCCGCGTTGGTGTCTCTGGTGTCTGACGCGATCGAGGCGCACGTCGACTGGCACGAGCTAGCCGTACTGGAGGTGGCCGAAGAGTCCGAACGGCTCATGCTCCACAAACTGGCGCGGAGGACCTCATGAAGCGCAAGGTGCTGGTCGTGTCCGAGGAGGCTGACGAGTGGCGTTGGGGTTACGACATCGCATTCACTGAGCACCACATCGCGAGCGTTATCGATGGCTCGATTGAGGAAGTTGTAATGCTGCTGCTGGGCGATTGGGCCGACCACGGTGCCCGCATCTCTATCTATCGGCGCAAGAAGTATGAGCGGAAATGGCACCTGTTGGCGATTGCGCCCGAGGAGCCGCTGACTCTGCCCAAGTGGCCTAAGGAGTTGACCTGGTGAGTGCACTTGATGAGACGGTGCCCATAGACCACGACGCACCGCCTGACGATGGCTCTTTGGTGCTCGGCGACGATCACACGGTTGTCGACTTGGTGAGCGCCATCCAGAAGAAGGTGGCGCTGTCTCAAGCGACAGGCACCGCGTTGCCTGAGCGCGACGTAACGGCTCTCGATCGGCTCTACAACCAAACCATTGATCTGGGCCCGCCTGTCGACGGGGTTGAGGACTCGCCACATAGGCGCGGGTTCATTCCTGGCGGCAAGTTTCTGCTGGACCAGCCCGAAGGTGTGCCCGCGGTGTGGGGGAGCGGCCAAAACGTTCTGTGGGCTGAGGGTGAGGCTCTGCTCATTGTTGGGCCTCCAGGTGTTGGCAAGACGACTCTTGTCGGTCAGCTCATTGCTGGTCGTCTTGGGATAGGTGAACGTTCGGTGCTTGATCTGCCGGTTGCCGAGGGTGCACGCAACGTGCTCTATCTGGCTATGGACCGACCTCGACAGATCGGCCGGTCGTTACGACGGGTATTTGAGCCGTCATGGCGGTCGGTGCTCGACAACAGGTTGCGGGTATGGCCAGGCCCACCACCAAGGGACCTGGCCAAGCACCCTCACGAGCTCGCTGAGATGGCCGCGGCTGCTGACGCTGACACGATCGTCATCGACTCACTCAAAGACGCCGCTATTGGCCTCGTTGAGGACGAGATCGGCGCAGGATGGAACCGGGCCAGGCAGACCGCTATCAGGGCCGGCATCGAGGTCGTAGAGCTCCACCACCAACGCAAAGGCGTAGGCGGCACGGCGCCAACCTCGTTAGAAGACGTGTACGGCTCGACTTGGATCACTGCCGGCGCTGGCTCTGTCGTGCTGTTGTGGGGTGCTGCTGGTGACCTTGTGGTGCAAATGCGGCACCTCAAACAGCCGGCCGATGAGGTAGGCCCGATCGAGGTCATTCACGATCACGACGCGGGCACGTCAAGCGTTCACGCTGACACTTGGGACCCTCTCGCCTACCTCAAGGGCAGAGGCAAGACCGGGGCAACAGCGGCCGACGCGGCCAAGGCTATGACCTCGAAATCTAAGCCGAACCGCAACGACATCGAGAAGGCCCGCCGGCGACTAGACCGGCTCACCAACGACATGGTGGTCACCAAAGTTGAGGGCTCTCGCGGCGGCACGAACGTCGATAATCAGGCCCGATATTGGCTGACCGGGCAGGCTGCGTGATGGCCCAAATCTCAATCACGATCTCAATCACGCACCCTTTTTTGGACCACCAATCACGCAAGCAATCATGGCCATGCACGAGGGACCGGCGACCCCGGTCGAGTTCTCGCGTCTTGCCCATATCCCGTATGGCTTTGCTGGCATCTCAGGTCAATCACGAAATCCAATCACGGCGAATCACGGCGGTTGGCTCAGCTACCAATCACGGGCACACCCCCCTCTATAGAGGGGGTTTGCATGATTGCTCGACTTCCAGAAGTGCTCAAGAACCAACTTTCAACACAGGAGAAACCTGATGACCGAAACAACAACCGACCCACCCCCAGCCGAGCCCGAAACGTTCGATGCCGACTATGTGGCGAGCCTTCGCACCGAAGCCGCTGACGCTCGTGGTGCTCTGCGCGAAGCCCAAACCGATCTTGAGACCGCGCAAGCTCAGCTTGTCGACTACCGGCGTGGCGAGATGGTCTCTGCGATCGAGGAAGCCAACACGACCGCTGCTGGCCGCAAGATCCTGGCCAACGTCGCCGATCTCGTTGACCGCACCGAAGATCTCGACTCGCTTCGAGACGATGACGGCAAACCTGACCCGCAAGCTATCCGCACCGCGATATCGCAACTCGCTACCGACCGGCCGCATCTACGCCCGTTCGTTCCTGACATGTCCGGCGATCTAGGCCCGAAACCGATCCCGGTGTTCCCAGGCGAAGGGCCTGCTAGCTGGGCATCGGTGTTCCACGGTGCGAAACCTGATTCG
>CAZMUM010000081.1:0-5478 GCA_964569385.1 uncultured Acidimicrobiales bacterium | reverse complement strand
TTCGATGAACTCACCGAAGCCATCTGAACCAAGACACCGGCACCAGAGCGCTCAAGCGCGGCCACCGATCAGACAACGCAACGGTGCCATCGACTGTCACATCTCATAGCCGTCATACGTTCGTTCGCTGAACGCCCTGGCTTTCCTCAGCGCGTGAGCAGCAGGTCAGCGACGTCTTGCAATGCGGCCTGGAAGTCCGGTACTTCGATGTTGTCTGGCACGCTGAAACTGAACGTGCGTCCGCTGTCCCCGCGCACAACAACGCCGAAATCATCGATATATCCACGACCGTCGTCGAGCACAACACCAGCCGCGCTAGCAGCCTCGTCAGCAAGGAACTTTGGAAGGAGCTCGTCCATTGCCTCGTCGGCTTCTGACCCAGAGAAGATAGAGAGTATTCCAACCGCATCGCTTGCAAACGTAATGTTGCAGAACTTGCTTCCACTGATCTCGACCGACGTGCCGAAGATCGAATCGATCTCGTCGGCGGTCAACGCGGTGTCGCAGTCGTTGGGGTCCGCAGGCTCGTCGACAGGTACTTGCTCATCGACGGTCGTATCAGCAGGGGCGTCAGAGGGGACGTCGACTGGGGCGTCGGCGGTGTCATCGGCGGGTGCTGAATCGGCTGGTGCATCGGCTGTGCTGTCGTCGCCACACGAGGCGAGCAAGAGCGCAGCGGCAAGTACGAGGACAAGTTGGAGGAGGCGTCTGATCATCCGTCAAGGATAACGGCAGCGACCACCGCGGCAAGCAATAGGCACCGTTGCGTTGACGGATCGGGTCCTGCGCGGGAAGCGTGGTCGGGTGGATCGTCGTAGCCCTACTGAGTCCGCCTCCTTCGCCGCGTACCGGTTTCCTCCCTAGGTGATCTTGCTGGCCGTGCGCTGGTACCTGCGCTACGGGCTCTCGTACCGCGACGTCGAAGAACTCCTCGCCGAACGAGGCCTCGACGTCGACCACGTCACCATCTACCGGTGGGTGCAGAGATTCACGCCGCTACTCATCGACGCGGCCAGACCGTGCCGCCACACCGTGGGTGACCGGTGGTTCGTGGACGAGACCTACGTCAAAGTCACCGGGGTGTGGCGCTACGTGTACCGCTCAGTGGACCAGCACAGACTGACGGCTGACACCGAGCGCCTCGCCGATCGCCGCCCACGACGCCCCGGCGTCTCGGGCAGCTGCAATTTGATTCCACCGAAGTTCGTCAAGCTGCGCCTCCGAGCGAGACACCTCACGGAGCGCGTCAAGCGGCTCAACCGGAAGCGAATCAGCAGCAATCAAACTCATAGACGTCATGGCACCCTGACGCACGACAACCGTCAACGCTGGCGCCATGCCTGGATGGTTGTGGTTCGTGGTCGGCGGTCGTTGCTCCGTCGTGAGTCGATGGCAACCACCGGGTCCAACAACTCCACAGGGGACGTTGGGCCCTTGTCGTCGAACCCGCGCCGCACGAAACTGGTATTGCTGCCGCCAGGTCGCGGCGCGACGGAGGTGAGTTGAAGATGATCATGCCAGCGTCTACTGAGCCGACTTGGCGGTACCTGGCCGAAGGCATCGGTGAGCCGCCAGCTGAGTTCGACTCGTCCACCTTGGATGGCCTGCCCGATGCCGCGGTCCGTTGGCTCAGGCGTGTGCTGCCCGAGTCGACACCACTCGTGAGCGGCGTGGAGTTGGCGATGCGAGGCGACATCCGTATCCGACGCTGGATGCCGTTCACCGCTGACCAGATCCTGCTAGCGGGTGTCGGCTTCGTATGGAAACCGGTTGTTGGCGGACGATTTCTACGTTTCGGGGGCGCCGACATTCTGGGCCCCGACGACGCGCGGATGGAGTTCCGCCTCCATGGCTTGATCCCGGTCGCCAAAGCTTCGGGTCCCGACACGGCACGAAGCGGGGCCGGTCGTCTCGCCGCGGAGACTGTGGCTTGGGTCCCGCAAGCGGCGACACCTCAAGCGGGTGCCTGTTGGGCTCGCATCGACGCTGAGCGCGCGGTCGTGACATTGGATGCAGCAGGCCAACCGACCGACGTCGAGATAGCCGTTGACGCCGATGGGCGACTTACGGCGGTTCGGCTTCAGCGGTGGAACAACTCTGACGAGCCCCCGGCGTTTAAGCCGTTCGGCGGTGACGTAACCAGCGAGTACATCACCGACACCGGTGTCAGGATCGCTGGTAGCGGACTCGTTGGATGGGGATATGGGACCAGCGACTGGGACGATGAACAGTTCTTCCGCTATGAGATCACCCGCGCTAAACACGAAACTGGCGCCGCGCACCCGGACCCGTCGCCGCCGAACCCAACAGACCGAACCGTCCGGTGACCATGGAGACGATGACCCCATGACTCGCATTGAAACGCCACCAGTCTCTGCTGCGGTTTCACAGCCTCGGCCGAGCAGCGACCGCTCGGGTCGGTTCGGGATCGCTCTGATCGTCATGGGAGTCGCCATGGCCGCCAACTCGGTACTTGGGCCTCTGCTCGCCGACACCATCGATTACCCGGTGTCGCACAGCATGAGGAACCAAACCATTGGCCTCGACGCCGCGACCCTGTTCGTGATCGCTCCTCTCACCGTTTTGGTGGGATGGCTTGCGCTGTCGGGGCACCGTGCAGCGCCGCTGCTCGCACTAGGACCGACCACCTACGCGGCCTACATGTTCGCGCAATACATAGCCGGCCCCAACCATCTCAACTACCCGCCCGTGCTGGCACTCCAACTGGGCATCTTCACATCGAGTTGGCTGCTGACATGTTGGGCATGGAACCTCGCCCAACAACCAGACCGCCCCCACCTCACACCACAACCCAGCCAGAGAGTTGTCGCCGGGGCAATGGGCGGGTTCGTGGCCCTTCGCTACCTACCAGGACTCATCGGCAGCGCAACCAATGAAGCGCTCCCCGCCGAGCTCGCGACCGATCCCGCCATGTTCTGGCTCATCTTCTTGATGGATCTGGGAGTCTTCGTGCCAATCGCCGTGCTCACCGCCTTCGGTCTCACCAGAGGCGCCCCCTGGGCAACCAACGTCTTGGTCGGCCTGGTCACCTGGTTTGCCCTGATCACAGTCGCGGTTACGGCCATGTCAATCGCCATGACGATCAACGATGACCCCAACGCCAGCACCGCTCAACTCGCCTTGTTCGCTGTAACAACCGCCATCGTGTTGCCGTATATGGTGCACCTCCAGAAATTAATCCGTGAGCCCCCCACACAGCCAAGTCGACTTCGATGATCGAGGGCGCCCTCACCCTTCGTAGTGGCCGCAACCTCGTCTATGTCAACTGCGGCCACTCCGCCGCACAGCCGATCTTCTAGCCCAATGGCTTCCAGGGTGCCACCTCGAACGCCGAGTACATTCGGCCGATCCTGAACTCGCACGGCATCGACGCCAGCGCCGGAGCTCTCGATCGCGCCAGGTTCGATTTACCGGCATTCCAACCGCAGCGCAGCACTTTGGACTGAGCTCTTGATCTCGTCGAGAGAACCGACCGGCTCGGTCCGGCCGGTTCGCTGTGCTCGGCGTGTCGCGCACAGGCTGAGGGTGCCCAAGACTCAGCCGCGCTTCTGACCACCAACACATCGACCCATCGATAGAACTGGCCCGCGTTTGTGCCGAACCAGCCGCCCACATCGCTCCCGGGCCAGCCCCTCGAAAGAGAGGCGTCACTCAGCCCCGCTGCCACGGCATTAGCAAACCATTAGCAGAGCGACACCCCCTACCGCTGCAGACCCCCGACCACAGCGCCGAAAACGCTCTGACCAGGCCTTATGCCAAACGTGTCGGAGGGGGACTTGAACTCCCCTCCCCCACCCGGCATCTAGCGACGTCTGGCGGTAACCAGCGCCCTACCGCGGCATCTGGCGATCACCAAAACCGCTAGTTGCCGCTCCCTACCGCTCCAGGGTGCTAGATGCCATTAGCAAACCATTAGCACGGCGACACCCCTAGCCCGATGGGGGAATATGCAGCCACATAGGCACAATGTGGCTACACTTGCCAACATGAAGTCCGAGGCGCTACTTGACCTACCGAACGTCTTCACACATGCGGACGCCATGGCGCACGGGATCTCTGATCGTCGGCTTGCCCTGATGCGAGGCTCCGGTGAGATCGAGCGACTAGCCCGCGGCATCTACCTCAAGCCCGACGTTGACGTTGATCCAGATCTTGCCGAGATCGCCATTCGGGCACCGCGAGCGACCTTGTGTCTAACCACAGCCCTGGCGCGCCACGACCTTGTCGACGACATCCCACCATCGATCAACACGGCACTACCCCGTCGACAGCGACCACCCAGAACAACAGCGCCCGTCACCTGGCACCGCTTCGACGAAGCCACATTTGACATCGGACGAACCGAGATCGTTCTCACCGATCAGCTCTCGATCGGCATATACGACCCCATCCGATCGATCATCGACGCATACCGGCTCCGTCACCTCTACGGAATCGACCAAGCCCACGAGGCGCTCAAACGCTGGCTACGCCAACGCGGCACCCAGCCCGCCGCGCTGCTCGCCATGGCAAAACGGTTCCCGAAGGCAGAGCCGACCCTCCGGACCAGCCTCGAAACACTCCTATGAGCCCGAAACCCGACCGATCCACCACCGCCGGAGCCACATATCTCGACCTCCGCAAACTCGCCGCCGCCACCAACCGTCCAACAGATGAGCTGCAACAGCTCTACGCCCTCGAAGCATTCCTCGATCGGCTCACACGCTCAACCCACAACGACAGGTTCGTCCTCAAAGGCGGCGTCCTGCTCGCCGCGTACACCGAACGTCGCCCCACACGCGACGTCGATCTCGCCGCACACCAACTGCAAGCCGACAACGAGACAATCCTCGCCGTCGTCAATGAGATCCTGGCCGTCGCCATCGATGACGGCCTGACGTTCGACCTCGACAAGACAACTGCCGAAACAATCCGCGACGATGCCGACTACCCAGGCCTACGGGTCAAAGTCTCCGGATCGCTAGCAACAGCGATGATCCGGTTCCATATCGACATCAACATCGGAGATCCGATCTGGCCCGAACCGCGACCGATCGAGTTGCCACGACTGCTTGGCTCGACCCCGTTCACCCTTACCGGCTACTCGGCCGAGCTCGTGCTCGCAGAGAAAATCGTCACCGCCCTCCAACGAGGCACTGCCAACACGAGATGGCGCGACTTCGTCGACATCGCCGCGCTCTCCCACACCGACATCGACACGGAGACTCTCCGCGAGTCGATCCGCCGTGTCGCGAAACACCGCGCCACCCCCATCGCCACGCTCGCGCAGACGCTCGACGGCTACGCCAACATCGCCCAACCCAAATGGGCCGCCTGGCGCCGCAAACAACAACTCCTGTCGACACCCGAGGAGTTCACCGAACTACTCACACACGTCACCGAATTCGCAGACCCGATCTTGGGGGCACTGTTGCGTTGACGGATCGGGTGCTGTGCGGCGAGCATGTTCTGGTGAAT
>CAZMUM010000080.1:0-5643 GCA_964569385.1 uncultured Acidimicrobiales bacterium | reverse complement strand
CTTCGGACAACTCGGTCATCGATGCCGTCGAAAGCCTGTAGCGCGACGAGTTGGGAGGCGACCGCAGGACCGAGGTCGAACTGTTGCCAGCGCCTCCGAGTGATCTCGGTGCAAACACCAACCGGAGCGATGATCCACCCCGTTCTGAGACCCGTCCACAAACTCTTGGAAAGCGAACCCACCCGCACCGCTCGGTGTCCAAGCGCCGTCGATAGTTGGCGGCCCGACTGACTGAACTCGAGGTCGGCGTAGGTTTCGTCAAGCACAACCTGGGTGTCGGCTCCTCTCAACATCTCGAACAGCTCCGAGCAGCGCTCGGGCGAGGAGATCGTTCCTGTGGGCGAATGCACCGGCGCGACCAAGATGGTGAGCGTCGGGCGGTGGCGCTCGATGAGGTTTCTCAAGGGATTCGGAATAACTCCATCGTCGTCCATCGGTGCGCCGATCACATGACATCCGTTTGCCCCGATGATGTCGACGAGTCCGCCGTAGGTGGTCTCCTCGACGATGATGGTTGAACCCCGAGGCGCAAGTGTGGCCACCACCAGAGCCAGTGCTTGATGGGCACCGGAGGTGATGATCACATTGGCGGCGGTCGTGTCGGTCACGAACCGCGCCGCCCGACAAGCGACTGCTTCTCTCAGCGGCCAGAGGCCCACCGGGTTCAGCCCGTTGGCGGGCTCGGCAACTAGGAGGTCGGCTGATTCAAGGCGAATGGGCGGCAGCCAGCTCGCGTCGGGTGCGGTGGCCGAGGCGAGGTCGATTTGGCCCGGAGCCATGAATCTCTCGATGAACGGGATTGCTGGTTCGGCCCGGGTCGAACTGCCCGAGACCCAGGTGCCGCTGCCTTGTCGCGACGTCACCAGACCACAAGCGCGGAGTTCGTCGATCGCCGCAGAAACGGTTGGCCTGCTTACGTTCAGCGCCGTTGCCAAGGACCGCTCTGGAGGAAGTCGAGAGCCTTGTGGGAGCTGCCCGCTGCCAATGGCTTGACGAATCGCAAGGGTCAGGCTTGCTCGCACCGGACCGTCGGCGGCGCCAAGCCACGGAGAGATGACCCCAACAAACTCGACGTCATCCATGCTGGGCACTCCCCTTGATCAACACAAATGGCCAATTGGACAGTTGTTCTCTTGACCAATATAGCTAGGTTCGCCGTGTGGATGTCGCCGCCCTTGTCACCTTGGCCTTTGTCGCATCGATCACTCCTGGGCCTAACAACCTGATGCTGTTGGCGTCGGGTATGAATCACGGCACCCGTAAGTCACTTCCGCACCTGGCCGGAGTGAGTCTTGGCTTCGCGTTCTTGATCTTCGTGATCGCTGTGGGTTTAGGCACCGTGTTCGAGCGGTATGACTCCGTTGAGCTGGCCCTACGCGTGGTCGGAGGTGCGTACCTCGCCTATTTGGCGTGGAAGATCTTCAACACCAGCGCCGTTGCCACCTCCAACTCAGAGGCAGCGCCGATGACCTTCGTTCAGGCTGCCGTGTTCCAGTGGGTCAACCCAAAAGCCTGGGTCATGGCCACCACAGCGAGCAGCACGTTGCTCGTGGGCACTGGCTCAGTAGTAGCCGGGGCGGCCACGCTCACCAGCGGGTTCTGGGTGGTGGGCCTTCCATGCATTTCGACGTGGATGTTCTCCGGTGTGTTCGCCTCGCGATGGGCCCATAACGCGCGCCGTCTGCGCGTCATCAATCGCACCCTGGGAGTGTTGCTCGCCGCAACCGTGGTCTTGCTACTCGCTTGACCAGAATCTTCAGGACTTTGGCGAGGTCGCCGAATCGCTGGATGGATCCCGTCACTCCTGGTCACCTTCTCGTTGTCCCCAGGGCGCACCTACCGGACGTGGCGGATCTATCTGACGCGCTCGCTCACAGGCCAACCGAACCAACGGGTTGTCGAACCAGGTACAGCAGACTGAGCCCCAGCCCAGAACGACCGACCTGAACGGTGCGATGACGCTTCGGTCTCTGGGCAAGGCATGACTTGTCGACTGCTCAGACGCCGAGCGGCTCTCGCTCTCCTCCGCTGACGTCGGTTTGGTCGAGCCGATCTGACGAGGCAGGTACAGGATCGGGGGTGCCTTCAATGTTGATGCGGGGCAGGATCCGGTCGAGCCACTTGGGGATCCACCAGTTCCTGTCTCCCAGCAGTTCCATCGTGGCGGGAACCAGCAGCATTCTGACCAGGGTCGCATCGAGCAGCACCGCCAGGGCAAGGCCAAACCCGAACAGCTTGATCAATCGGAGATCTTCGAACATGAACGAGCCAAACACTACAACCATGATTGCGGCGGCAGCCGAAATGACCCTGGCGGTGGCTGCCAGCCCATTGGCCACAGAGTTGGCGGCGTCGCCCGTTCGATCGTATTCCTCCTTGATCCGGCTGAGAAGAAACACTTCGTAGTCCATCGACAGCCCGAACACGATTGCAAACAGCATCATCGGTACGAATGGTTCGATCGGTGCCGCTTCGATTCCAAGCAGCGATCCACCCCAGCCCCACTGGAATACCGCCACAACGGCACCGTAGGCGGCCGCTATTGAAAGCATGTTCATGACTACCGCCTTTAACGGCACCAGGAGAGAGCGGAACACCACCATTAGAAGGATGAACGATGCGGATAGGACGGCGGCGAAGAAGATGAAGACTCTGCCGCTGAGGTAGTCGGTGAAGTCGATGTTGGCGGCAGTGGAGCCCGTGACGTTCACATCCAGGCCGGACCCTCCGATTGCTGAAGGAATCACCGAGTTTCGCAGTCTGGCAACCAGTTCACCCGTTGCCTCGTCCTGGGGCGAGGTAGTTGGAATGACCTGAAGCAGGAAGGCCACGGGACTTTCCTGATTGTTCGGGAACGGCCCAATCACCGCGGCAACTCCGTCGGTGCCTTCCAGGACTGGAACAAGCGATTGGAGAACGGCGATATCGGTCGGGCCCTGAATGGTTGAGGCCAGGATCAGCGGTCCGTTCGAGCCGGGTCCAAATGCTTCGGCCATTAGGTCATAGGCTTGTCTGGTTGTTGTGGCCTCGGGATAGTTGCCTTCGTCGGAGAATCCAAGTTGCAGCTGGGTAACCGGAAAGGCCAGAAACAGAAGCAGTGCTGTGCCGCCGATGGCAGCCGGCCAGGGCCGGGCCTGGATCAGGTGGCTCCAGCGGTACCAGAACGTCTCGCGAAGTGGTTTCGGCTCACGCCGCGGTACCTCTTGCTTGAGAGGTTTGAGCGCAAATCCCACCAGCAGCACAGCAGCGCCGGCAATAGCAGCAGCGGCGGCGATCGTTGCGAAACCGAGCCCAAACGTGAATAGGGCGACCGCAACGAGAGCCGCCGAGATCAAGCCTCGATAGCGGGTAACTTCAACTCGTTCCTGGGCCAGACCAAGCAGTGCAGGCAAAAGAGTGATAGATGCAATCATCGTGATCAGAACCGTGACTGAGGCGGCGATGCCCAGCCCTGAGATGAACTTCAATCCCATCAGGAGCATGCCTAGGAGCGAGATGACCACCGTCGTTCCGGCAAAGATGACAGCGCGTCCGGCTGTGTCCATTGCAGCGATAGTTGCGGCACGAGGATCCAGGCCTCTGGCTGTTCCCTCTCGATAGCGGGTAACTATGAACAGCGCGTAATCGATGCCAACACCCAACCCGATCATGGCGCCAATTGTTGGACCGAAGTCGGGGATGCTGACAACGTGGCTCAGCAGCAGCGAAAGGCCAAGACCAACCCCTACACCACCAACAGCAACTGCTATTGGAAGCCCCATTGCCATCACAGAACCAAAGGCCAGGATCAGCACGATTACGGCGAAACCGAGGCCGATCAATTCCGATTCAGGGGGGTCAAATTCGCCAAGCACTTCGCCTCCCAGCTCTACCCGAATGCCATCGAACGCTGCCGCGTTCTCCTCGACGTAGGTCTCAATTGCCTTACCGATCACTGCCGACTCGGCCTCATCGATGTCGGCGGCAAGGTTGACCTGCGCGAACCCAAGATTTCCGGCGTTCTCGCCAGCGGGTGCGATGCTTGCCTCGAGGAGGTGCGGGTTCTCGAATGGACTTATGACTGTTGCGCCCGGGTTTTGGGGCACTCCAGAGGCGTTCGGGAAGCCTGCGTTGATCTCTTCGAAGAGACCGTCAAGCGCATTTCGAACCGAGGGATCGGCCGCACCGGCGTCGGCAACCCAGATGATGCCGCCGCTTTGCGCACTGGCACCTTGTTCTGCGAAGTACTGGTCCATGATCGCCAGCCCGTCACGTGACTCAGAGGCGGGGACGTCGAAGGTTCCGTCCCAGGCGGGCCCAACCGCAGCGGCTGCACCAAAAACTGCAATAATTGACACCAGCCACACTCCAATTGCGGCTAAACGGTGATCAAAGAACCAGGCACTGAGTCGAGCGAGCATGAGGGAATCCTTCAAGAGTGGAATGGGGTCCAGTGAGTGCAGAGATCTGCGCTACCTCTCCGTAGCGTTATATGCTGGAATGTTCCGGAACGCAACCGAATGTGCCAGGTGCCACACGGTGAAGACCCCCTCTATCAAAGGCCTCCCGTGACTGGAAGGTTGGGGATCAACAGCGCTACGATCCAGTAGCATTAGGGTTTAGGTGGAAGCGAAGGACGGTAAGAATCATGCGCAGCCAACGGTCGCTCGAAGCAAGGCAGAAGGTGCTGGCCGCAGCGGTCGAAGTTCTTCTCGAGACGGGTGTGAATGGCTTCACGGTTGACGAGGTGGCCCGGCGCTCCGGAGTGGCCAAAACCACGATCTACCGTCACTTCGACTCGGGCCAGCAGCTGATGGTCGAAGGCCTGGACTCCTACGTCGCCCCTTTCCCGACTCCAAACACGGGGACTCTCCGCGGCGATCTCACATGCTTCTGCAAATCCACCGATTCGGTTCATGACGAGCCCATTCGTCGCTTGTTCCTCGAGCTGATTGCCGCCGCCCAAAGTGATCCCGAGTTGGCCCGCGTTAAGAGAGCGATGTTCGCAGAGCGCTTCGGCCCGGTTCGGACAATGATCGAGTTGTCCAAGGCCAGAGGGGAGATACCAGCCGACACCGATCCTGACTTCGCCGCTCAGCTGATTCAGGCACCCTTCATGGCCCACATGATGCATTACTCGGATCCGCCGACCGAAGATGAGATCACGCTCATGGTCGACTTCGCCGCCCGGGGCCTCGGAGCCTGAGAACGTGGCGCTGTTCGGCCGGGTGGCGGTTCTCACTGATCGGGTTTTGGTGGGGTGAACCCCTCGAAGACTGCGACGTTGCTGTTTGCGGCCTGGTGGCGGTGCCCGATGACCGCCTGGTAGTCGTTGCTGTCGTACCAGGCGTTCGCTGCGGACTCCGGTTGCAGCGCCGCCCGTATCTGCTTCGGATCGAGATCGTGCAAGTCGACGAGCCGACCGGCCAGTCGTGCGGGGACCTCGCGCAGCGAGCGCCGAGGGCCTGCCGACTCAAAGAGGGTGGTCCCCGGGACACGCGACATCACCAGGAACACGACATAGTCGTCGTAACGCCCGAATCGCAGGGCCGGGGGAGTGGCGAAACCGTGCTCGGCCACATAGCCATCCACTGGGGCCTCCTGCGCCACCACCGCCGCATCGACCAAACCCGCCGTCGCCCTTATCGTCGGAGCGGAACGCCT
>CAZMUM010000079.1:0-5668 GCA_964569385.1 uncultured Acidimicrobiales bacterium | reverse complement strand
ATGGCGAGACGTGGACTGGCACCGTCGAGCTCGTTAGCTCACAAGCTGACGGGACCTGCCCGGCGGGGGACATCGACGCTGCGGATCACGAGGTAACCAGCACACTTTCGCTCACGATCTCCGAGTCGGGAATGACAGGAGTCCTTGATCTGGGGAATGGTTTCACATGGGAGATCTTCAGTTAGGAGAGCAGTCGAGAAGCCGCTTAGGTCGAACAAGTCTTCGGATCTGTTGTGCAGGCAGACTGGTCCGCTCACCCCAGTTGCGATACCGGCTCACATTCGACGACGTGCATCAACCGATTCACGGGGAACCGCCCACGCGTTCCCGCCCCGCGCACCTCCCAGCACCCCGGCCGCTCTCCGCGAATCAAGGCCAGGTTCGACACGGAGCATCAGAAACTGAGGACAACTAGGAACAGACACGAGCGGGAGGTGACCCAGGAGCTGAAGCCGGAAGCGAGCCCATCGATCGTCGAAACCGGTGCTATTGCGGCGTTTCCTACTCAATTCGCACCCCCGAGATCGCCCGGCTGATGACCAGCTGCTGGATCTGCTCGGTGCCTTCGAAGATGTCGTGGGTCTGACCTGGACTTGTCCACCGGTGACCGCTGGTACCGTTTATCACCGCTGACCTAGGGAGACAGTTGACCGCTGGCGTCTGTCGGTCACCGCTGTGTACCTCTGCTCCCGGGAGAAAGTAGGGATGGAGCACCCGTCGTATCAGCTAGACACCGCCATGCCCTTGGGCTTCCTTTCACCTCTCGGCGTGTGGATAGGATTCCACGTCTTGCGGGACGATAGTCCCCTACATTGCTGGTTTGATTCTCCATAGTCTGCTGGTTGATCGGCTAGCATCGGGGAACAGCCAGACATCGCCAACAGAGGAATCCCTATGCGGTACATGCCACGAGTCATAGATGCCCTCCTCGCACGCCGCCTCGAATCCTCGGGCGCCGTCGTGATCGAAGGAGCGAAGGCCTGCGGCAAAACCGAGACCGCCCGCCAGGTGGCTGCCAGCTCGGTGCTCCTCGACATCGACATGGCAGCCCGCGACGCCATCGCGGTCGACCCGATGCTGGTTCTCGCCGGCGACACACCGCGGCTACTCGATGAATGGCAGGTCGAGCCGGTCGTGTGGAATCTGGTCCGACGAGTGGTCGATGAACGCCAAGCCGCAGGACAGTTCATCCTCACGGGGTCAGCCGTGCCGAATGACGACATCAATCGGCACACGGGGGCGGGTCGATTCTCGTTCCTGCGCATGCGACCGATGTCAATGTTCGAGTCCGGTCGTTCCTCTGGCGAGGTCAGTTTGAACGAAGTCATGTCCGGCGCCAACATCAGAGCGGCTGACGCCGGTCTGAGCGTCGCCGACCTCGCCGAGTTGGTCACGCGAGGAGGCTGGCCCGCTCAACAGAGCGGTTCGATCGACGCCGCCAGACAAAGCGCCCGCGACTACCTGCAGCAGGTTCAAGAGGTCGACATAGGACGGCAGAGCGAGACTCGCCGAGATCCCGTCAAGGTCGGCAGGCTTATCCAGTCATTGGCGCGCAACGTCGCGACCGAGGTTGCCGTAACAAAGCTCGCCGCCGAAACAGGCGCCGGCGACGCCCCTCTCGACCGAGAAACGGTCACGGCCTACCTCGATGCCCTCGAACGATTGATGGTTGTCGAAAACCAACCGGCATGGGGGCCACATCTGCGATCGAGAGCAGTCCTGCGTACGTCACCGAAGCGCCACTTCGTCGACCCCTCCCTCGCTGTCGCGGCTCTCGCGGCTGGGCCGGAAAGACTCCTTGAAGATCTCAATATGTTCGGGTTGCTGTTCGAATCGCTAGTCATCCGCGATCTTCGCATTCTGTCGCAGCCACTCGACGGCACGGTCTCGCACTACCGAGACGACTCTGGCCTCGAAGTCGATGCCATCGTCCACCTGGCGGACGGGAGGTGGGCTGCGTTCGAAGTCAAGCTTGGCACCGGACGAATCGAAGAGGCGGCCGCCACGCTCACGAAGTTCGCTTCAGTAGTCGACACCGACAAGATCGGCGAACCGGCCTCGCTCGCAGTCGTCACCGGAACCGGATACGCCTACATCCGAGACGACGGGATCGCCGTCATCCCGATCGGGACTCTCGCTCCGTAGGGAGGCTTTAGGCCGAATCAGCGGCTCTCTACAGCCACCTTGCAGGAGGCGGGAAAAGGCGATTCCCCAACTATCACCATTCCAGAACTCGTCCCTGCGCGCCCGCGGAACTGGCGCCGCGGCAACGAGCAGAACGGCACCGGAACGGGGCACCCTGCCGATGTTTCGGACGGAATTCGTCCTTCGCCGCGAGAAAGTAGGGATGAGCGAGGAACAAGGGTCGGTCGTTGTTGGGTCTCTTCGAGGATTCACTCCAAGGCCACAGACCACAAAACCGCAGGTCAAACTACTCGATACGCATGCCTGAGATGGCCCGGCTGATCACCAACTGCTGGATCTGCTCGGTGCCTTCGAAGATGTCGTGGATCCTGCAGAGGGGTCTACGGGGTGTCGCCCAGTGTGCCTGTGTGCTGTGTTTTCAACGTTCCGTCCATTCGGGAACGGCCCGTGATACCCCGTGAGACTGGTTTCTAGGGACAAAACTAGGGACAGATCTGCACCAGAAGACTCTGCATCGTCCGCGTCGCGCTCCTCCAACAACGCCTCATCCGACTGTTTTCCGGCTCGCAGTCGATATACACCGCGTTTGCTGTAGATATATGCGGCAATCTCTCTGTATGGTTATTCAACAGATTCGCTGTACATAGGTAGGTTCACCATGAAACCCGACCGACAACCCTTCAAACTCAAGCCAAATGTCGGCGCGCAGCTGACCCCCGACCAAGTCGTGGGCCGCGACGACACGATTCTGCAGGCACGTCAACTCCTACTCGACGGCCACAACCTGATCATCAACGATCCCCGCCGGCTCGGCAAGTCCTGCATGCTCGAACGGTTCGCCAACGAACCAGGCGAAGGGCTCGTCGTGTTGCTTTGGAGCTACCAGAACGTTCGCACAAGTACTCAGTTGATTGAACAGCTCATACACCAGCTCAAGCAACACCAGCATTTCATGAAGAAGTTTGGTGGACAGCTCAGCGAGATTTTCGACAAGGGCTCACTCACCGGTGAGTTCAAGGGCGTCACGGTCAGCATCCGCTCAAACCTGCAGCATCGACGGGTAGCCGATCTCCTTCACGACCTTTTGAAGGCGGTCGACCAGTCGCTCGAAGGTGATAACGATCTCCTGGTTCTTGGTCTCGACGAGATCACCGAGTGCATCAACAACATCGCGGCTGGTGATGATGGTCCAGACGAGGTGGCGGACGTTCTCCAGACCATGCAACGAGCGAGAAAGGAGTTTCGCAACATCCGACGGATACTTACGGGCTCGATCGGGTTCCATCACGTCCTTCGACATGGAACTGGCACTACTGAAGCGGTCATCGGCGACCTTAAGAACCTTCCGCTTGGGCCCTTGAGTAGAGACAACGCCGATTTCCTAACGAACTGCCTCGCCCTCGGCATTGACCGAGAATTTTCCGATGGGGCAGTGGAGGCAATGTTCAGTTGCTCCGATGGCATCCCGTATCTACTTCAGGCGCTCGCATTGCGAATCGGCCACTCGACAACCTCCGAGACCACGGTGACAGCAGAAATGGTGGAAGTCGCCCTAACTACTTACGTTGCCGATCCTGACGAATCTCGCGTCTTTGAGCATTTTGTTTCCCGCGTAGACACCTACTACCCGGACCAACGCGCAGTTGTAATCAAGCTCCTGAACCACACCTCCCAGCAATCGGGAACGCCGCTCACCGAGGTGCTCGAACTGTTGGCTGCGGGAACACAGCTGACCGATGAACACCAAGCGGTCGCGCTACTCAAAGCCCTGATTAACGACCACTACCTTGTCCGCTATGGCTCCGAGATTCGCTGGAGATACCCGATTCTCGCCCGCATCTGGCGAGAGAAGCAGATGCTGCGATGACCAATCTTTCACTGTTCACGCCCTCGAACGAGTCACACGAAACACTCGAAGCGCTGTTCGTCGGCGAGAGCCGAATACTGCTACTCGACGACATCTGCAACCGGGCCACCAACGCGAGCCGGACCCCAGAGAGAAATCACACCTTGATCGTCGGTCCTCGCGGCGCAGGCAAGACACACCTCGTGTCGCTCGTGAACCACAGGCTCAGAGACTTGAGCGAAGGGCAACTACAGCTGTCTTGGCCATCGGAAGAGGCATGGTTCACCATTGACAGTTACGCGGAACTGCTCACCCAGATTGTCGAATGGCTTGAACCGAAATACTCCGACCAGATACCGCGCCGAGACGCCCCGGCACTAGAGGCCCTCCTCTCACAACTAGCTGACCAGCACGGCCCAATCGTCGTTGTGCTAGAGAACTTCGACCAGATCCTCAAAGGGATAGGCACAGACGGTCAACAAGCCCTGCGGTCGTTCCTCGCCAATCACCGCGCTCTCCTCCTTGTGTGCACCACAACAAGCCTCACCCGGGACCTCACACAACAAGACAGCCCCTTCTACGCGTACTTCACAACAACAAGTCTTCAGCCCTTCGACACCGACGAGGCGGCCGAGATGCTTAAGGCAATCGCTCGACTTCAAAGCAACGAGCGGACCGAGGCATACCTCGACACCGAAGTCGGACGGGCGAGACTGCGCGCCATTGCCCACCTCGCGGGTGGTCAGCCACGTATGTGGGCAACATTCGGCCGCTCGCTAACGGTCAGCCAACTCGATGAGTTCGTCGACACGTTTCTCAGTCGATTCGACGAACTCACCCCGTACTACCAGCAACAGCTCGAACGCCTGTCTCCCCAGAAACGACGAATCGTGTCGCACCTGAGTCGGGCCGATCACCCGACAAGTGTCAAGGAGCTCGCCGCAACACTGGCGATTGACCAGCGAAGCGCTGCGGCGGCGTTGAATCAGCTTGCCGATTCTGGCTGGCTGGAACTTGTGAACAGCCCGCTTCTGGAGCTACTTGACGGGCGCTTCGCTTTCTACGACCTAGCTGAACCATTAGCCCGCGTGGTGTTTCAACTGAAAGAGGCGCGCGGTGGACCAATCGCCACGATTATCGACTTCATCAAGTGCTGGTTCGATCGAGAGCTTCTGTCGCCCGCCGCCACCAACGGACGACCCACCATTTCGAGCTACTTCGACTTTGCTAGAGCAGAGCTTGCTACCGACAGCAGCACAGCGGTGGCCCTCCGGCTCCGAGGGTTTACTACTAGTAGCGGAGCGCCGAAAGTGGCTCTCCTAGAAGAAATCAACGCAGCGCTTACTGCGCTCGATGAAGGCGATGCCGAGCCGATCTTTCGGCTTCCGACACAAGTTCGGCGAGCCCTTGAAGAATTATTCCAAACCCCTCAGGTCGCCATCCTCGACGTAGCTTTAACTATCCACGGCATGGCGCGCAATGAGTTCGGAGACGTTCCTCACCCGGACATGGAGCGTTGGGAGGCTTCGGCTAGTCATCTCGTGGCGACATCACAGTCGGGTAGTGTTGCCCAACTGTTCAATCTCGCGCTATGGCAAGCCTCTAGCTGGGCCTTCTCGGCGGCCTCGCGCTCGATTGAAGCGAACGAACGCATCCTTGGACCCGACCACCCCGACA
>CAZMUM010000078.1:0-6132 GCA_964569385.1 uncultured Acidimicrobiales bacterium | reverse complement strand
GACTTGACCCCAACGGCCCGTATCGAAATTTTGATGGATGCATCTGCGGTTGCGTCGATTGCGCTTTGGGTGGTTGTTGAGGGTCGATGATTCGGGTTTGGTGACTGAGGGTGGCGATCTGGCATGAAATCTTGCCTGTCCCACCCCCTGTGTAGGGTCGTGCCTAAGCACGACTGGTGCAATCGACTTCCCCTGTTGATGAAGAGATCTGACTAGGTCAGAGCTAGTTCCTTTCAGGGGATACCCATGTCGCAAACCAGCCCGCAGTCGACGTCACCGGTTCAATCGACCGACCGCAGCCACCGAGCAGCCCATTTCGATCCCGTCGAGCTTGATCTCGAACGCCGACGGGCCGAGTCGCTCATCTCGTTTGGTGGCCAGTTGACCAGTCTTCATTGGCATCTGGTGTCTGGTTCTGCTGCGTTTGCTGACGGGCCGATCTGGATTGCTGACGGTTCGCCGTCGGCTGCGCATTGGATCGCGGAACGGCTCGACGTCTGTGCGGCCACAGTACGTGAGTGGATTCGTGTTGGCCGCGCTCTTAGTGGTCTTGACGCAACCGCCGACGCGTTTCAACAAGGCGACCTGACGTTCGCGAAAGTGCGGGCCATAACCCGAATCGCTACTCCCGACAACGAAACCGAACTACTCAAGATCGCCGCAACTGTTCCAGCTGACCACATCGCCAAGGCGTTGGCGGCATGGTCGATACGTAACGAACCTTCCGACGTTGTCGAAGCACGCCAACAAGCATGTCGTGGCGTCACATGGCGAAACGAACCCGATGGCATGGTCACAGCCACAATGAGATTCACACCCCTCGTAGCGGGAACTATTCAAGCCGCCATCGATACCCAGATGATGCGAACCGCCACCACCAAGAACAGCCAAGGCGTGTGGCCCACAGTCGCCAACCGCCGGGCCGACGCGATCACCCACCTCCTAACAGCCTGCGAAGGGTCGAGCCCCGATTATGAGGTGATCCTGCACGTACGCGGTGATGGCAACACTCTCGACAATGGCACACCGCTACCGGACGGACCAATAGCCAGACTCCTACCAGAAGCGTTCATACGGCTGCTGATTCACGATGCCGCTGCCCGGCCCGTTAATGCGTCAACGAAGCGGCGATTCCCCACAGATCAACAGAAACGCCTCGTCAAAGAACGCGACCAAACATGTGTCGACTGCGGCCGCCCCGACCTACTCGAATACGACCACCTTCCCGCCTATGAAATCAGCCGCCGAACCCACACCGACCACCTCAAACTCCGCTGCGCCCCCTGCCACACCAAACGCCACGACAGTTAGGACTGGAGCTACAACGATTACCCACTTTTCGTTGTAGCTCTTTGGTTTGTTGAATACTTCGTTGTAGCTCTTTGGGCTGGCATCGGCGCTGCTTGTGTGACCGAACCGGCAACACTACGATCCGATCACTAGTACACAAGTGAATGAGCTCCGTTGCGCGGCAGCAGCCGAAGCTCCACCGAGGGGTCTCAAATGGCTGACGTAGTGATCAAGGGCATTGGTGCAATCATCTCCGGAGACCTCGCCTCGCCACTTACCGATGGCGACACCGTCGTGGTACGAGGCGGACTGATCTCGGCCGTCGGGTTTGAGACCGACTGCGACACGTCTGGAATCAGCACCGTCATCGACGCTGGCGGAGCAACAGTCATTCCCGGGTTACACGACAATCATGTGCATCCGGTCATTGGCGACTTCACGCCACGGCAGCGCATGTTCGATTTCATCGATTCGTGTATGCATGGCGGGGTTACCACCATGCTGTCGGCTGGCGAACCCCATGTGCCCGGTCGCCCGACCGACCCTGCTGGGGTCAAGGCACTGGCCATCTTGGCTCACAAGTCGTTCGCCAACCTGCGGCCATCGGGAGTGAAGATGCACGCGGGCGCAGTGCTCTTGGAAGAAGGGCTCGTCGAAGCCGACTTTGACGATCTAGCCGCAGCCGGGTGCCGTTTGGTTGGCGAGATCGGCATCTCCGGGTTGAAAGACCCAGTCGTTGCCGCCCAAATGACACGCTGGGCCCAAGCCCGCGACATGAGGGTCATGGTCCACACCGGCGGCGCCTCGATTCCCGGCAGCGGCGTGATCGACGCCGACTTCGTGGGCGAGGTGAAACCCGACGTGGCAGGTCATGTCAACGGAGGTCCGACCAGCCTTCCGGTCAGCGACGTCGTGCGAATCCTGGACGAAACCGACGCCCACATCGAACTCGTGCACAACGGCAACATCGTGACGCTCGGTCAGATCGCTCGGCTGGCCGACGAACGAGGCGAACTCAACCGGGTTGTCATCGGAACCGACTGCCCCGCGGGGTCCGGTGTCCAACCCCTCGGCGTGCTTCGTGTCATCTCCTATGTCGCGGCCTTCGGTGGCATCGATCCGGCCAAAGCCGTGGCCATGGCGACAGGTAACACCGCGGCATTGCATGCCCTCAATCGCGGCATCATCAAGGTCGGCGCCGAAGGCGATCTGGCCGTAGTCGATACCCCAATGGGTTCCCAAGCCAGCGATGCCATGGAGGCATTGGCGATCGGCGACACCATGGCCGTTGCCGGTCTGATCATCGACGGCATCGTGCGGTTCGACAGAAGCCGCAATACCCCTCCGCCCACGCGCACCATCACTTTCACTGGCTGAGCAAGCTCGGCTAAGACCGGAGAACAAATGCCAGACACCGCAGCTCGGCCCGATCGGGTACTTCAAAACTACGTAGCCGGCCAGTGGGTCGACGTCGACTCCGTGGGCGAAACAATCGTCACCAACCCCGCCACAGGAGCCGGCTTGGCTGTCCACCCGATGTCATCGGCAGCAGCCAACGATGCTGCGGTCGAGGCAGCAGTCATGGCGTTCGCCAATTGGCGAAAGACGCCGGTGCCCACTCGATCCGCCCTGATGTTTCGATATCGGCACCTGCTCCATGAAGCCCGCGACGAGTTGGCCACCATCATCGTGGCCGAAAACGGCAAGTCGACGGCCGAAGCCCTCGGCGAGTTGTTGCGAGCAATTCAATACATCGAGAACGCGGCCACCGTGCCAGAAACCCAGAAGGGCGCGGTCACCCAGAACGTGGCCACATCGGTCGACATCGAGTACGTCCGCGACCCGCTCGGTGTGTTCGTAGTCATCGCACCGTTCAACTTCCCGGCCATGATTCCGTTGTACTTCAGCTGGGCCGTTGCCACTGGCAACACCGTTGTGCTGAAGCCAAGCGAGCTCTGCCCACTGACCACGATCCGAATGATCGAGTTGGCCGAGGCAGCAGGTTTTCCTCCAGGGGTCGTCAACATGGTGCTTGGCGACAAGTCGACGGTAGAGAACTTGTGTGACCACGAAGCTGTGCAAGGCGTGACGTTCGTCGGGTCTTCTGAGATTGCTGAGATTGTGTACCGCCGCACAACCAACAACTCCAAGCGGTGCCAAGCCCAAGGCGGCGCCAAGAACCATCTCGTAGTTACCGACACCGCCATGCTCGACCGGTGCATTCCCAACATTGCGTCGTCACTGTTTGGGTGTGCGTCGCAGCGCTGCTTCGCGGGGTCGAACCTGCTTGTCTATCGGTCGATCTACGACGATGTTGTGGCCAGGTTGGTAGCTCAAGTCAACGCCATGGAACTCGGCCTAGGCACTGACCCCAACGTGAGTATGGGCCCAGTCATCAATGAGGCCGCGCTCAACAAGTACGTCGCTGCAATCGACGCTGCCGAAGCCGATGGAGCGAACCTCATTCTCGATGGACGCGGCGCCACCGTCGACGGATGCGAAGGTGGACATTGGTTAGGCCCAACACTCATCGAAACTGATCCGACAAGCGCAGTGTGGCAGACCGAACTGTTCGGCCCGGTTCGTTGCATTCACCCCGTTGACAGCCTCGACGATGCCATCGACATCATCAACGACTCCACGTACGGACACTCGGCCGTCATCTACACCGAGCGCGGCGGTCTGGCCAGACGCTTCAGCCAAGCCGTCGAGACGGGCCAAGTCGGCATCAACGTGGGTACGCCGGCGCCAATCGCGTTCTACCCGGTTGGTGGCCGCAAGTCGTCGTTCTACGGAGCTCTCCGCGGCCGTGGTGTCGACGCCGTCGACTTCTACACCGATAAGAAGGTCATCGTCACCACGTGGCACGACACCGATGGCGGCGACCAAGCCGGGGTCGATCCAGCCTTTGAAGGAACCGTCTAAGCGTTACCAACACCGTCGGCTAGATCAAGACCGAAGAACGCGGCTGCGTTGCCAGCCAGAAGCTTCTCCTTGTCCCCAATTGACAGGAATGGCGCTTCGTCGATGAGCTTGCCAGGTTCGATTTCGCCGAGCGGGAACGGGTAATCGGATCCGAGCATGACGCGATCGACGCTCATGGTGGAGGTAAGCAACTGAAGCGCATCGTTACTGAACACGGCCGAGTCGACGTAGAACCGGTCGGTGTAACTCGATGGCGGATTCGGGCAATCAACTCGCACAAGGTCGCGGCGGTGCCAGGCATTGTCGACCCGACCTAACTGCGCCGCGAAGTTGCCACCGCCATGAGCGAAGCACAGCTTGAGGTTCCTTGGCAGGCGCTCGAAGGCACCCGACAGGATCAAAGAAAGAATGGCCAGATGCGTTTCAGCAGGCATACCAACCAGCCACTTGAGCATGTACTTAGGCATGCGCTCGCCAGCCATCGTGTCCCACGGGTGCACAAACACCGGTACTTCGTCGTCGGCGCAGTGGTGCAGGAATCGCACAAGTTCAGGGTCGTCAAGGTTGCGACCGCTGACGTGATTGCCTATGTGGACACCGACGTGTCCTGTGGATTTGGCCCGGCTGACTTCAATACAGGCGGCGTCGATGTCTTGGAGCGGAACCTGGCACAGCGGGCTCAGGCGCGAGGGATACTTGGCACACATCTCGACCGCTTGATCATTGACGAACCGGCACCACGAAACAGCATCGGCAACGTCGGCGTGATAGCCGAACAGGATTGGTGTGGCCGAAACGACTTCGACAGCCACACCGTGCTGGTCCATCTCGGCCACGCGAGCAGTCGGGTCCCACAACGGCGCACCCACGGGTCGGAACTCGGTGTCGGCCACCATAATGAAACCCGTGCCGTCGCCGTCGTCTCGAAGCCACGGCGCGTCATCCACGCCCAAACGGGCACAGTCAGATTGAGAGATCTTTGGGAAGAAGTGAGCGTGAATATCGACTTTCACCCGGCGACCTCAGCAGCGGCCGCCCCCGGATGCACTTCACCACATTTGGGGCAGGTACGAGCCCCGACATCAGCGTAAAAGGCCTCGAACAGAGGAGGAAGATCGTCGACGATGGACTTCACCTGAACCTCGACTCTGTGGACGAGGCTGTTGCAGTTCAGGCAGAACCACTCGAACCCATCGAGCTGGCCTTCGGTGCGACCGACCTCGACAACGAGGCCAATGCCATCGGGGTCTTTGCGTTGCGGCGAGTGACGAACGTTGGGCGCCAAGAAGAATACTTCCCCTTCGTTAATCGGAACATCGCGTGGCGGACTCCCTTCGTTGTCCATGATCCGCAACACCATCGAACCTTTGAGCTGATGGAAGAACTCGGGAAACGGATCGTCGTGGAAGTCGGTGCGTTCGTTGCCGCCACCGATAATCATGACAATCATGTCGTCGTCGAGCCAGATCTGCTTGTTGGCGACTGGCCGGCGGAGATCGTCGCGATTGTCGGCGATCCATTGTTGAAGACTGAACGGCGCTTGCATCGTGGCTCCTAGTTGCGCCCGGCTGCGGTTGCTTTGATTTCGAGAAGTAGGTGAGGGTGCGGGAGTTGGTGCACGGCGACGGTGGTGCGGGCCGGGGCGATCACACCTTCGAAGAACTCGGCCCAGGCCGCGTTGTATGCACCGAAGTCGTTCATGTTCACGAGGAACACCGTGGTGTCTAGGAGGTCGGAGCGGTCTAAGCCAACAGTGTCCAGAACCTTCTCAATGTTGTCGAGAACGGCCCGCGCCTGAATCGACATGTCGAGTGTCAGCGTGCCGAGTTCGTCGGCCGACGCGCCAGCGATGGTGTTGTCGGCTTGGCGCGCGCTCGTGCCAGAAACGTATACAAGTCCTCCGTGTTGGCGAAGATG
>CAZMUM010000077.1:0-6570 GCA_964569385.1 uncultured Acidimicrobiales bacterium | reverse complement strand
CCCCGGCCATGGATACGGGAGCTCCGCTGGTGGTCCTCGGAGCCACAGTCGAACTCGCCAGAATCGGGTCGACCAGGGTCGTGCCGATTGGCGATCTGTGGAGCGGTCCGGGCCAAACGACAGCGGCGGCCGACGAACTGTGCACCGCTGTTGTGCTGCCAATCCGACCGGCGGCGTCGGGCAGTGCCTATGTGCGCTTGGAGTATCGAAGAGCGATGGAGATTGCGGTGGTGGGAGCCGCCGCGGCAGTCGAACTGGCCGATGATGGGTCGATCTCGGCGGTTGCAGTTGCCCTTTCGGCGGTGGCACCGACCATCATCTCAATCGAGATTGATCCAACGGACGTAGAACGGGGTTCGGTCGCCGAAGCTGCATCGCAACAGTGCAGCCCGATCACCGATTTGCGAGCGTCGGATCGCTACCGCCGACATTGCGTAGGCGTGATGGCTAGTCGGGCGGTCGACGCAGCAGCACGGCGAGCTCGCGGCGAGACGATTGCTGTTCCGGTAAACCGGGCCCTCGGAATTGGAGCCCCATGATGAGCGAGATCTACGAACTTCGAGTCAACGGTGTTGATTATCCGGTGACAGCCGACGTAGACCGAAACCTTTCGGGAGTTCTACGCGACGAACTTGGGCTAACCGGAACCAAGGAAGGGTGCGACGACTGCGAGTGCGGCGCCTGCATGGTGTTGCTCGATGGCCAACCCATTAACTCGTGTTCGTATCTGGCCGCTCAGGCTCAGGGTCGTGAAATCTCGACCGTTGAGGGTCTGATGGATGGCGACGAGATGCATCCGCTCCAGACCAGCATTCTCGAATGTGGCGGAGTGCAATGCGGGTTCTGCACTCCGGGGATGTTGATGTCGGCCCGCGCTCTTTTAGATCGCACGCCCGAGCCCTCACTCGAAGAAATCAAGATTGGGCTGTCAGGGAACCTGTGTCGGTGCACTGGTTACACGACAATATTTGAGGCCGTGGCCGCAGCTTCCAAATCAGAGAAGATCGAGCGGTAGCTTGAGTGTCACAGGGTGCGAGTACCGTCAGAACATGATCGAACTCGCCTCAGACCCAGTTGCCCTCGATAAGGCCTTAGCGGGGCTGACGTTCCTGGCCAACCGTACCCCCGAAATGTCCGATGCCGATGCGTCGGGGGCGTTTGGGGTTGTATCTGGCTATCGCAATGGGGCGATATTCGTCGCGCACTATGCGGGCAACAGCCAGTGGGAGCGCCACCCGCACGGCGACGAAATAGTGATGGTTGTCGAGGGTTCAACCAGGCTGACTTTGCTGTCCGATGGTGTTGAGATTGTCCATGAGATGACCGCTGGTGAGGTACTGGTGGTGCCGTGCGGGGTATGGCATCGCTTCGAAACCCCAGCCGACGGTGTCAAGGTCATGGCGGTCACGCCACAGCCGACCGATCACCAAATCGAACGCCCCGAGAGTTGAGACACGGAGGCTCGAGTTGAGCGCGTACCAGCGGTTCCATCTCGCTATCGCCGTCGACGACCTTGGCAACGCCAGGGCTTTCTACGGCAACGTTCTGGGGTTCGCCGAGGGCAGATCGTCCGAGCAGTGGACCGACTTCGACATGTACGGGCACCAGCTAGTCGTCCATGAAGTACGCAGCTTCGAGACCGACGGCCCGGCGACCACCAACCCCGTCGATGGCGACGACGTACCGGTGCCGCACTTCGGGGTCATCCTCGACTTCGACTCGTGGAACGCTCTTGCGGCGCGTCTACAGGAGTGGCAGGTCGAGTTCGTCATTGAACCGCACGTCCGGTTTGAGGGCGAGGTTGGCGAGCAACACACCATGTTCTTTCGTGATCCGGCCGGCAACGCCCTCGAGTTCAAAAGTTTCGCCAACGACGACCAGGTATTCGCCCGCTAGCGAGTTCGCAGCTAGGCCCGGTCGCGTTGAAGGCGTTTGCGAGTCCGGGCCCGAAGGTTGCTGTCGAGTTCGTTCTTTCGCAGGCGAACAAACGACGGCGTGACTTCGACGCTTTCGTCGTCGGCGATGAACTCGAGCGCCTGTTCCAACGTGAGCAGCCGCGGTGGGGTAAGGCGGATCGTGTCGTCGGCGGCCGCAGCACGAACGTTGGTCTGCTTTTTTTCGCGGCAGATGTTGACGTCCATTTCTTCGGGCCGTGGGTTTTCGCCGATGACCATGCCTTGGTAGACCTCGGTGCCAGGGCCAACGAGCAGTGACGAGCGCTCCTGAATGGCGGCCACGGCATAACCAGTTACGTGACCGCTGCGATCAGATACAACAGAACCCGATCGACGGGTGCGAATGTCGCCACTCCATGGTGTGTAGCCCTCGAACACGTGGTTCATTAAGCCAGTGCCCCTGGTCTCTGTGAGGAACTCCGTGCGGAAACCAATGAGGCCGCGGGCAGGCACGATGTAGTCGAGCCTGATCCAGCCGGTTCCGTGGTTCGACATGTCGAGCATGTTGGCCTTGCGTTCGCCAAGGAGCTGGGTAACCGCACCCATGTGTTCTTCGGGAATGTCGATGCTGACCCGCTCGGTCGGCTCGTGCAGGGTGCCGTCGATCTCCTTGGTAACTACGACAGGTTTGCCTACCGTGAGCTCGAAACCTTCGCGCCGCATCTGCTCGACCAGAACCGCAAGCTGTAGCTCGCCTCGTCCTTGGACTTCCCAAGCATCGGGGCGTTCGGTGTCTTTGACCCTGATCGACACGTTGCCAACGAGTTCGGCGTCGAGCCTGGCCTTGATGAGCCTGGCCGTGAGTTTCTTGCCGTCCTTGCCAGCGAGAGGCGAAGTGTTAATGCCGATGGTCATCGACAAGCTCGGCTCGTCGACAGTAATTACTGGCAGAGGGGTCGGGTTCTCGAGATCGGCGAGGGTCTCTCCGATGGTGATGTCCTCGATGCCTGATACCGCGAATATCTCGCCGGCCTCTACGAGCTCGGCTTCTTCCCTGATAAGGGCTTCGGTTACATAAAGTTCGCCGATCTTGACCCGTTCGATGGTGCCGTCGGCACGGCACCAGCTGACCGTCTGGCCTCGCTTGATGCTGCCGTGAACCATGCGACACATAGCCAAACGACCAACGTAGGGATTGGAGTCGAGGTTGGTTACCAGCGCCTGGAGCGGATGATTGGGGTCGAACGACGGCGGCTTCACCGTTTCGAGCACCGTGTCGAACAGCGGCCGTAGGTCGGTGCCGGGTTGTTCGAGGTCGAGGGTGGCAAGCCCATCTCGAGCGTTGCAGTAGACGATCGGAAAGTCGATTTGGTCGTCGGTGGCGTCGAGGTCCATGAACAACTCATACGCGGCGTCGACGACCTCGGCGATTCGGGCGTCTGGCCGGTCGATCTTGTTAACCACGAGCACGATTGAGAGTTCAAGCGCGAGAGCTTTGCGGAGCACGAAGCGAGTCTGGGGAAGTGGACCCTCCGACGAATCGACCAGCAGCACGACGCCATCGACCATGGTTAGCGCCCGCTCGACCTCGCCACCAAAGTCGGCGTGACCAGGAGTGTCGACGATGTTGATCTTGATCTCTTCGCCCGCCGTTGTCTGGTACCGGACCGCGGTGTTCTTGGCGAGAATGGTGATGCCCTTCTCGCGCTCGAGATCCATCGAGTCCATGACTCGCTCTTGGACTTTCTCGTTGGCGCGGAACGCACCCGACTGATGCAACATGGCATCGACGAGGGTGGTCTTGCCATGGTCGACGTGAGCAATAATGGCGATGTTGCGCATGTCGGCGCGCGAAGAGAGTTGTGGTTCGGCGCTCATGGCCAGATGCCTTCGATCAGACGCGTGAGGCTTGGGCGAGCAGCACAGCGCGGAGGGGAATCCTCTATTGTGCCAGCGGCAGGCTCAGATAGCGCTCATCGAGGTCGGAACGTTATTCGTCGCCGAAGGCCGGGGCGTAGGAGAAAGTCCCGGTTAACTGCGAAGAGTAGTTCTGAAACCGGCGGATCTGGAACGCTCCTGCCCAGTTCGGATTGGGTGGCGCAATGCCATGATCGCCTGCTAGCTCAAAGCCGAAGCGGCTGTAGTAGGCAGGATTGCCAAGCAAGATCATCATGGGGTGGCCCATGGCGTCGGCGGCCGCGATTGAGGCGTGCATAAGTGCCGAACCGATGTGTTTGCCTTGATGCTCAGGTAACACCCCGATGGGCCCGAGCCCTAGCGATGGTGTCTCGTTTCCTTCGGAGTCGGCGATGGTGGCTCGACTAGTCACGACATGGCCGACAACCACGCCGTCGAGTTCGGCCACAAGAGATAGCTCGGCCACGGCGTCGCCAGACGCGTTGAGGTCGGCCGCAAGTTTGGGTTCGACTTCGCCGGCGAACGCAGCGCGGTGCACGTTCTGAATAGCTTCGTAGTCGCCTGGTTGTTCTTGTCTGATGATCACGCCAGAATTGTATCGAGGGCGGTCGGTCAGAGAGAGCGAATATTGAGCGCCTTGCGTGCCGAACATGACATCGTAGACTTCTGGCGGTTCTACCTAGAGGGGCACACGTGAGCGATGAGTTTCAGATCAAGGTTGGCGAGGCGGGGCCGTACCTGGTCAGCGGCGAGGTGCCGTTAACTGTCAAGACGCCAATCATGTCCGAGCATGGCGAACCCTTGGGCTGGAAGACAGGCGAAGCCATCGAAACTCGGGCGCGATATGCGTTGTGTCGATGCGGGGTATCGGAAAACAAACCGTTTTGCGATGGTTCTCACTCCAACGCCGAGTGGGACGGCTCCGATCAGGCGGGCGACGTTTCTTACTCCGACCGGGCCAACAGCCTCGGCGGAGAAGGCATCGAGGTCTTCGACGACCGTGGAACCTGTGCCCATGCAGGGTTCTGTGGCAACGAGGTCACAAACATCTGGAAGATGGCGGCCGAAACCAGCGACAGTCGCGTACGCGCTCAGGCCATGGCTATGGTCGAACGCTGTCCCTCGGGAGCGATTACATACGCTATCGACGACGAAACTATCGAACCCGACCTTCCAGTCGGCATCGCGATAACCGCTGACGGACCACTTTGGGTTAGCGGTGAGATCGCAGTTGAGTGCAGCAACGGCGAACAACTCGAGGCTCGTAACCGCGTCACGCTGTGTCGCTGCGGTCAGTCGTCGAACAAACCACTTTGCGATGGTTCCCACAACGAAGCTGGTTTCAAGGGCTGATCTGTCGGCCCGGCCTCTTAAGGTGTCGGATGGCCGATCCTAAACAAGCACACCCCGACAGCGTTGCGGGGCAGTGGTTCATCGACACTCGTTGCATCCGCTGTGACGTCGCCCGTCATTGGGCTCCCGACTTAATCGAGATGGACACCCAAGGCAGGTCTTACGTTGCTCGCCAGCCTTCGACCGATGCCGAACAAGCCGCTATGTGGCGCGCGTCGGTAGCGTGTCCCACGAAGTCGTTGGGCACCTCACCGCGCCAACGAGCGGCCGATTCGGTGTTCCCTCACGAGCTCACGCCTGGGGTGTTGGCGTTGGGTCACAATGCACGCAGCTCCTTTGCTGGGCACTCGTACCTCGTTGTTCGAGAAGCAGGAAACGTTCTCATCGACTCGCCCCGGTTTGCCCGCCAGCTGGTTCCCGCGGTTGAAGAGGTTGGTGGCGTTGCTCATGTGTTGCTGAGTCACCGCGACGATGTCGCCGACGCCGAGCGGTGGGCCGAACACTTCGGCGCTCGCGTCTGGATCCATAAGGCCGACAAAGATGCGGCGCCGTACGCGACCGACATTTTCGATGGCGATGCAGAGGTCGACCGCGGACTTCTTGCAATTCACACGCCGGGCCACACTGCGGGCCATATGGTCTTCCATATCGGCGACAGCTGGTTGTTCACCGGCGACACCCTCATGTGGAATCACCGACGCAACGAACTCGACGTGACCGCCGACCAGACCTGGGATTCATGGGATTACTTGGCCGACTCGATGGATCGCCTCAGCACCCTAAACGTCGAGTGGGTCTTCCCCGGTCACGGTAAGTGGCATCACATCGGCGCAGACCTCTACCGCACCCAGATGGCCGAACTTGGCCAGAAGATGCGTAGCGCCGGCCAGGCGCAGTGGGCTGAGCGCCCCGACGCCGCGTTCAACTGGCTTTAGGTCGCTTTGGGCCGCCGAACAGCTGTGTGTTGGTTGGCTGTCACACCCCTTTTGTATTGTTCAATGCATGAGGAACGCTGATGTACGACGACTGGCCGTGCCGCCGCTCATCCGATGTTTACGTGTTGATGTTGTGCTGGTGATGTGCTGATGTCGGTGATGGAATCGTTGCGTCGTACCGGTTTTGACCGTTCAGAAGTGTCGGGTCATGATGGTTATGTTCCGGTTGAGGTTCCTGCTGGTGCCCCGGTGGCGGTGAAGGATCTGGTTCGGGCTGTTGAGGAAGCAGCCGACGTCGATTTCGGTGGTTTGTCTGCTCCAACGCTTAAGGACCTGTGCGAAGTGTTCAACCGGGTCTGCTGCATGGTGGCCGCTATCGACACCGCGTTTGCTGGTGCAATTGATTCATCGGGTGTTTGGGCTCTTTCTGGTCATGCCAATGCTCGGGCCATGCTCAAATCGACTTCGAA
>CAZMUM010000076.1:0-6798 GCA_964569385.1 uncultured Acidimicrobiales bacterium | reverse complement strand
TCGTAGTGGCTGTACACCCGATGTTTCGCGCCGAGAGCGGTTTTGGCGCAACCGCGGATGCGCCTGGGACCCAACCGCGGAGATGGCAGCCCACCATCATGACAATTAGGGGCGAGCTACAGGTTGAACTCTTGGATCGCGTCGTTGAGCGCGTCGAACAGATACTGCCCGAACGAGCGGTCGACCAAGATGAGGAAAGACCGGACATCTTCAACGTCGTCGCGGATCAGATCGCAGCCGACCTTCGCCACCGAGGCCGACACTGCCGCACCATTGGGTGTCATGGCGTCCGAGAAGTCGAGGTTGCAAACCTTTTCTAGGGCCTTGGCCGCGTCAGCGCCCGTCATGCGAATGCAGGCTCGCCCATGAGTCATGTCGATCGAATGAGCAAAGCCATCCATTCCGATCGAATCCAGGATGCTGTCGACGTCGGACTGTTGGCCGATGACCGTCCATTCGCCCGGACGGATACCGGCCACAAGCACGCCGTCAGCTCTGTGGGAACCGCCGAACGTCGTACCCATAGCCAAGCTGGTCGCCGTTTCAGAAGCCGCACGCACGCTTACCTTGGCGTGGCCTGATTCGTCAACGAGCGACAGGGGCCCGGCGGCGCCTTTCGGCGGGAGAATCGAGCTACGAAATGTCGGTGAACTAGCCACGGAGACGCAACCCTTCTGGATCGAAGTGGGCATGGTGTTCCATCACCTTGGCCGTCGCATCGGTGCCATCGCACAACCGGATGGTGATCGTTGTACCAGGATCGGCGAATTCGCCGGCAATCTGGCCAAGGCAGATCGAGCGATCGAGCGTCGGCGAGAACCTAGACGACGTGATGCGGCCAAGAATCTTGGTCGTACCTGGGCTGATGATCTGACAAGCCTCGTCGGGCACCAGCTTTGGATCTGTTGGTTGGATCGCTACCAGGTGCGGATAGTTGCCATCGGCGGTCTTCCAGGCCAGCTCGGGTAGGCCCGCAAAGTCGTCCTTGTCGAGTTTCACCAGGTTGTCCATACCCACCGTGGGGGCGAGGGTGAGCCCGTCGGTGTCTTGGCCGACAATGAAATGGCCCTTTTCGAGACGCAGGATTCGCTGGGCCTCGAGGCCGAACGCAGCAACGCGAAGGTCGGCGCCGAGCTCAAGCAGTTGTTCCCAAACGTGCAGTCCGTAACCAGCCGGCACATGCAATTCGAAACTCAACTCGCCAGTGAAACCGATGCGCCACATGATGCAATCGGCTACTCCGGAAACTGTTCCGGTTCGTACCTGCATGTACCGGAACTTGTCGGGATCGAGATCGACATCGACCACCAGGCGAGTCAGCAGCTCGCGACTGTTCGGTCCGGCAACGTTGATGCTGGTATAGCCGGTGGTGACTGGTGTGATGTGGACTTGCCAGTCTGGCCGTTCGGTCTGGAGCCACATCTCGGCCCACTGCCAAATAGTTGCCGCACCAGAACTGGTGGTGGTCATCAGATAGTGATCGTCGTCAAGGTGACCCGTCACACCGTCGTCGAGAACAACACCATCTTCGGCACACATGAGCCCGTAACGCACGCCACCAATGGGGAGCTTGGACCACTTGTTGGTGTACAGCAGGTTGAGGAGCTTGGGGACGTCACGGCCGCGCAAGTCGAGTTTGCCGAGCGGAGTTACGTCGGTGATGCCGACGTTGGTTCGCACGTTTGTAACTTCGGCAACCGGGTCGCCGTAGTGCTCTGGCCTAATCCATTGACCAGCCAGGATTGGCGTCATGTTGTTGGCTTTGTGCCAATCGTGGATTGACGACACCCGCACCGGCTCAAAGACTCGGCCAGCTAAGGCTCCAAGGCTGATTGGCGCATATGGGGGGCGCCACACGGTGGTGCCAACTTGTTCGATCGTTTCGCCGCGTGCCTCGGCTAGCACTGCGACCGTGTTGACTGTCTCGAGTTTGCCCTGCGACGGCCCCATCGTCGCTGTGGTGAATCGTTTGAGAAGTTCGACCGAATCGAACCCTTCGGCCGCCGCGCCCACGAGGTCCGACGAGCCAACGTCTTCTGAGAAGTCCACGATGCCGTGAGTGCTCGACCGGAACAGACTCGGGTGTTCGTCACGACCAAGAGCGTCCCGGTCGTCAACTGGCCAATCGGGTTCGGCGCTATCAGGTGTTTTGGATCGAGCGGTAGTTGACTGGTACCGATGTTGTGTCACCGCGGCGCGAGACGCCGCGAGGTGGCCCGTGGTGTTGCCGTGGGCGAGTATCTCGTCGAGGGTGCCATCGCCTGCGATGCCGCCGGTCGACAGAACGTTGTCGGGTAACGAGGTACCAAAGAATCGGGCCGCGGCGTCGTCGTAGGAGGGTCGGTCGCCCGCCATGTTCAGCAACGATGTCGGCGCGGTCCAACCTGCGGCCACGACTAGTAGGTCGGCATCGACGGCGGTGCCATCGCCAAGTGTCACTTGTTTGAGCTGTTTAGAAGAACCAGAAGCGCTAGCGACCGTCTGCCCGTGCCTGGCGTCGACAACTTCGGCGATGGACACTCCTGCCCGCTCGAGATCGGCGACCGTCGCGTCTCCTTCACCGTTGGCGGTCAGCACCACGGCGCGCTCGCCGGGCTTCACTGCATACAGGTTGATGAGTCGCCTGGCCGCTCCAGACAACATGACACCCGGTAGATCGTTTCCGGCAAAGACGTATGGTCGTTCGATCAGTCCGGGGGCCACTACGAGAACTTTGGCCCGAGCCTTGATGAGCCGCTCGACTGCGATGGGGTGGCTGCGCTGGTTGATACCAAGCCAGTTGTCCTGATATCGGCCAGTTACCGTCGAGTCGGTGAGGATCTCGACACCGGCCGCGGTGGCCTTGGTCATTAGTTCGTCGGCCAGAGCTCTATCGCTGTCTGACCCCCAGCGAAGGTGACCGCCCAAGTGGTGGGTGTGCTCCACGAGCAGCACTGAAGCCCCAGCTTCGGCCGCGGCGATGGCAGCTGACAGTCCGGCGGGCCCTGCGCCAGCAACGACCACGTCGGGATGGGTGTATCGCTTGTCGTGATATTCGTGTGGGGTGTCGAGGTCGACGGTGCCTCCGGGCGCGAACCGGGCCAGCACTTTTTCGTACACCGGCCACAATCGTTGGGGCTTCATGAACGTCTTGTAATAGAAACCAGCGGTCAGGAACCGACCGACCAACCCGTTCGCCGCGCCAACATCGAACTTGAGTGAGGGCCATACGTTCTGAGCGCTGACGTCGATGCCGTCGGTCAGCTGCCTGTGCCCGGCTCTGACGTTGGGTTCGGTGCCGACTTGGACTGTGGTGTTCGGGTCCCAGTAGTCGGCGGTCATAAGACCACGCGGCCGGTGGTACTTCATCGAACGAGAAAAGATGAGGTGGTCGCTGGCGTAGAGGGCCGAAGCGATCGTGTCGCCGGCGTATCCGGTCACCTTGTCGCCGTTCCACCAGAACTTGAGTTTGGTCGTGCGATCGATCACTTCGCCCGGCTGCGGTGGGAGGCGGCGTTGGTTCACTTTGGGCCTCCGGGTAGCGGCGGGTTGCGGAACTCGTTGGTCACCGTGTGACGCTCGACGGTGAAGAAACGTCGACATCCGCTGGCGCAGTACCAGGTCTCTTTGAGCCACCCAGCAGGGTTGTCTTCGAGGTAGAGATAGGTGCGCCATTGTTCGGGCGTGGTTGTGGTTGGGTCTGGCCGCTGGTGCGATTCGCCTCGGTAGGACAGGTCGCTCGAGTTGCGGGGTCCGCAGTTTGGGCAAGGGACAATCAACATCAGTGACCCACCGCAGCTGCGCCCTTTTCGCCGACGAGGTTGCCATCGATGAAACGTGATAGGGCGAACGGAGCGATCAGTTCTGGGGTGGCTTGTTCGGCCACGCACTTGGCCATTTGTTCTCCAGCGACAGGGCCTGCTTTGAATCCGTATGTGCCCCAACCAACATCGCAGAGGAAGCCATCAACTGGGGTGAACCCCATAACGGGGGAGTAGTCCGGTGTCATGTCACACAACCCGGCCCATTGTCGAAGCAGTCGCATCTGGGAGATTCCCGGCATCAGTTCGAGTACGTGGCCTGCCAGTTCTTCGGTGAACTCGAGAGAGCCGCGCATGTCGTAGGTGGCGAAGGGATCGACCGATGCACCAAAGACAAGTTCGCCGCGATCGGTTTGGCTGACGTAGACGTGCAGCGAACCCGATACCACGACGGTGGGAAGGAAGACCTTGACGGGTTCGGTGACAGCAGCCTGCAACGGGTGGGTGGTGATGGGGAGTTTCACACCCGCCATGTCGGCGATGTTGGTAGCCCAGCCCGCGGTGCAGTTCACGACCAACCGACACGAGATGTCGCCTTGGTTGGTTTTCACGCCGGTGACGCGGCCGCCCGAGCCCTTGCCGTTGTCGTCTCCGCCCTCAACCATGATGTCGAGCACTTCGGTCTGCTGGTGCAGGTCCACTCCGTACCCGTCGGCACCCCGGGCGTAGGCCCAGACCACTGCGTCGTGGCGGATGGTTCCGCCAGGAGGGTGGTACAACGCACCGAGGATCGGGTAACGAGTCTGAGCCGACGTGTCGAGGCTTGGGGCCAGCTTCTTCACTTCGTCTGGGTCGATGAGCGAAGAGTCGATGTCTTGGAGTTTGTTGACCTCGGCCCGCCAGCGCATAGTGCGCAAGGCGCTGTCGGTGTGGGCGAGCGTCATGTGGCCGCGTTCGGAGAACATGACGTTGAGGTTGAGGTCGCTCGACATTGTTTTGTACAACGTGAGCGATCGGTCGTAGAACGCAACTCCTTCTGGAGTGAGGTAGTTCGACCGCACGATTGCCGTGTTGCGGCCGGAGCCGCCACCGCCGAGGTACCCCTTGTCGACTACGGCAACATCGGTGATGCCGTGATTTGCTGCGAGGTAGTAAGCGGTGGCAAGACCGTGGATGCCACCCCCAACGATCACCACGTCGTACTTCGATTTCAGTTCGGTCTCGCGCCAGATTCTTGGCCACGTCTTCTTTCTGGCACCGCGCCACAAAAGACCGGCGGCAGAATAACGACTACTTCGATTGAGCCCCTTCACGACTTCAAGACTGACAAAGATTCTCATTTATCAGAAGTACCTATTTGAGCGCTATTGATAGGTTGAACCTATGAGTTCTCGACCAGTGACGTTGCGGCGAATGGAGTACTTCGTCGCTGTGGCTTCCGAACTGCACTTCGGCAGGGCTGCCGATGCGTTGCACATTGCTCAACCAGCACTGAGCCAACAGATCCGCCAACTCGAAACCCACCTCGGGTTGGAGTTGTTCGAACGGACAACCCGCCGGGTTTCGTTGACGGCCGACGGCCAGGCTTTCTTGCCCCATGCCAAGCACTTGTTGGTGGCTGCCGATGGCGCTCAACGAGCTGCTGAGGACTTGCGGGCTGGCGTGCGCGGCCGGCTGCGTCTTGGTTCGGTCGACTCGGCGGCTTATGAGTTGGTGCCCAGGTTCTTGCACCGCTTTCGAGATCAGAGGCCCGATGTAGCTATTGAGCTTCACACAATGTCGTCTGATGAGCAGGCCGATGCGTTGCTCGGTGGTGTCATCGATCTTGGCATCGCCAGGGCCGATCCTGGTCGTGATGGTGTGGTTGCGAGGGCAATCGGAAGCGAGGCTCTTGTCTTGGCGGTGCCGTCGAATCACTCGCTAGCGGAGAGGTCGTCGGTGTCGCTTGGCGAATTGGACGGTTCGACGTTTGTCGGGTTCGCCAAGGAACGGTCGCCAACTCTGCATGCCGAGCTGCGAGTCATGCTCGGTCGAGCCGGGGTGACATATTCGCCGGCACTTGAAGCGACCGAGTACACCACCATCCTTGGTTTGGTCGCCGCCGCCGAGGGTGTTGCGCTAGTGCCAAGCGGTGTCAGAGCATTCAGCATTCCCGGTCTTGAATTCGTCTCACTTTGCGATGACGATGCCGTAGTGCAGCTCGTCTTGTTGACCAGACCCAACGAGCCTCAGGCAATCGTGGCCGAAGCACTACACGAACTGATCGCCACCGTGAACTAGCTCCCCGTGGGTTCACTATCGGGAATCGCGAGTTCACCATCCTCACCTTGGGCAGGCTCGTCGGAGTCAACCGGGCGGACTCGCCACAGAGCGATCGGCAGCGTTACCAGGCCGAGCAGCACCGTCATGACAGCGGCACCGACCCATAGGTCCACAGTTTCGGCTTGGGTGCCCCACGGGCTGTCGTGGTTGTTTGGATTCGACGGTAGGTAGGTGACCTGCGCGGTGTCGCCAACGTTGATTTCGTTCCACGGGGCCTCGGTGTCAAAGCCAGCCACGTACCTGTGGGTTGTGCCGTCGGCCAGCAACCACTCGTACGCGAAGTTGTAGCCATCTATCACCACCCGATTTAGGCCCGGATCATTCTCGTAGAAGAACTTCTCCGTCACTGTCGCAGTTGCTTCAACTCCATTTGAGCCAAGCCGATCACTTCGCCCGGCGTAGTAGAAGGCCAGTGCGATGAACAAAACAACAGCCAGCATCAAGAAGACGAACCAGATCGCCCAGCCGCTCTTTGTCAGTAGTCGTAGTCGGGTCACCGCAGCGATGTTAGCCACCCACAGCGGGAAGTGGTCCGTGTTAGCTTTCGCCGATGCCCGAGCAAAGGACCCGCCTCTCTATCTATGCGGTCGCTATACGTGATGAGTCGATTCTGTTGTGCCAGATATCGGCGGGTCACTCGGGCGAAGGGTTGTGGACCCTTCCCGGCGGAGGCGTCGACTGGGGCGAACATCCCGAAGATGCTCTGGTTCGCGAGGTCTACGAAGAAGCAGGGCTC
>CAZMUM010000075.1:0-6839 GCA_964569385.1 uncultured Acidimicrobiales bacterium | reverse complement strand
CGTCGTGAGGCGACAACGTAAGGCGTTGAGTGCTACCTTCCCCTCTCAGTACGGGTTGCGAGACATTTCCTCGCTCAAGTTGATATGTTGGTAGTCGATAGACACTTCAACTTGCGTGTTGCGAGGTTTATTCACGAGGATGGTTGTATGAGCCGCACCGATGTCAGGTTTCCGCCCAGCGCACTCCTGTCGTTTACCGCGAGCAACGTGCGCTCCTATCGAGACGAGGTTCACCTTTCCTTGCTGGCCACTCGATTGGCCCGGCCCGATGTCCGACGTCGCCTCAGGACGGGAGCCTCGAAGACGACCGTGGATGTCTTGCCAGCGGCAGGACTGTTCGGAGCCAACGCTGCGGGCAAGTCCACGATGTTGTTTGCCCTTGCTGACATGCGGGCGATTGTCGCGAGTTCGTTCCGGTCGGGATCTCGCTCCAGCGGGATCTTGCGCAAGCCGTTCGCCCTGGATGAGTCGATGAAAGCGAGACCGAGCCGCTTTGAGGTCGACCTCATTCTCCAGGGTGTTCACTGGCAGTACGGGTTCGAGATCGATGATGACCGCGTTCTCGGCGAGTATGCCTACTATTACCCGAAGGGGCGTCAAGCTCTCGTCTTCGACCGCACCCCGACCGACGTCACCTTCGGTCCCCCGTTTCGATCCTCCGGGCGGGCGCTTCAGAAGTTGATGCGCGATAACTCCTTGCTGTTGTCCGTCGCGGGGGCGGCTGACGATGAACAGTTGGAGCCGCTCTTCGGGTGGTTCCTACGCAACCTCCGAATCGCGCAGTCAGCCAACCGCGGATCTCGCACGGCGCGAACCGCTGAACTCGTCAAGGACCCTCAGACCAAGGATCGGGTCATGGCCCTCGTACGAGCCGCCGACCTCGGCATATGCGACATTGAGCGGGCGACCATCGATCCCGAGATGGCGGAACGCTTGCAGCGCGCTCTTCGAAACTTTGAGGGTGAAGAAGGGGATCCCGACTCATCCGACGGAGAAACAAGGGTCGTGTTCGCAGATTCAGTCCGGCTCAAGCATCGAGGCTCGTCAGGAGACGTCGAGCTCGACCCCGACGACGAGTCCGAGGGGACGATGGTCTGGGTCGGCCTCGTCGGGCCAGCCCTCGATGCGCTCGATGGCGGCCACGTGCTCCTAGCTGACGAACTCGACGCGAGTCTCCATCCCCACCTCGTGTCAACGCTCGTCGCGATGTTTCAAAGCCAAGAGATGAACCCGCGATGTGCCCAACTCATTTTCAACTCACACGACGTCAACCTCCTCGGAGACTCTGAAGACGGCGTCCTCGGCCGAGATCAAATTTGGTTCGCGGAAAAGGCCCCCGACGGAGCGACGTCCCTCGTCCCGCTGGCAGACTTCCGTCCCCGGCGAGACGAGGCGCTAGGCCGTCGTTACCTACAGGGGCGATTCGGAGCCGTACCGGCCCTCGACCCCAGTGAACTGCAGGTTGGATTGGACCTCGTCGATTCATGAGGCGGCCCAGAGCTGGCGCACCGAGACGAGTCCCCGGCAAACGCGATCCGCTCCGCGTCATTCGAGTCCTCACTGAGGGGACCGTGACCGAGCCCGGCTACATCGCTGCGTGGGCCCCGCCGCAACCGTCGCATCCACGTTGATTTCGCGGAGGCGGGAATGGCGCCGCTAACTCTTGTCCAGCGAGCCCGAGACCACCAGCGCACCAACAAACGGTCGGGTCGTCGAAACGGAGACGACTTCGATGAAATCTGGTGCGTGTTCGTCGTCGATGACCACCCGCAGCTAACGCAGGCACTGACTGAGGCCCGTCAAAGTGACATCGGCATTGCTATCTCCAACCCCTGCTTTGAGCTTTGGCTGGTGCTACACGCACACGACCAAACCGCCCACGTCCACCGTCATGAGATCCAAAGGAGCGCCAAGGAGCTAGGGATCGTGCAAGCCAAGAGGCTGCACCCTGACGCCATAATGCAACTGCTCGAAGGATACGAGGAAGCGAAGCAGCGTGCCATCGCGCTTCAGGAACGCCACGAGTTGAACGGGTCAGGACAGTGGGCCAACCCAAGCAGCGATTGCTATCCCCGCTTGCCGCTGTCGGTTCGCCGACGATGACGCCGGTCGCGCACCGCAACAGAGCGAAACGTGTTGCGAGAGGCCGGCCCGGTTATGCGGCCACCGTTAGGGTCCGCGATAAGTGCTCGGTGCTGCAGTTATGCCTGCTGACCAGAACGCGACAGTCATCTGGACCGCAAAGTTGACGATAATTACCACGGCGAGGCGCGAATCACTTTCTCCAATTCCACTGAGGAGCGCCGCCGTGTCAATGAGGAGCACGAGGAGAGCGTAGTTTCGCAGTCGGACGATATTGTCTGAACGAGTCGCCCGAATCTGACCGATCACCGGCGACAAGACGAGTGACAACAAGACCGCTAGATACGAGGTCCCACGAACAACTTCAGATGGTGATTCGGTCACACCTTGCAGACCGCCGTTTGCTACCCATAGAAACGTCCAGTAGTTAAGAATCGTTAGGGGTACCGCCAGCTTGAACCCAGCGACTAGATAGCTAAGAAGGCGAAGTGTCTTGGGGAGTTGTCGATCGCTAGAGCTCATCAACGTATCCGCGGCGTGTAAGACATCTCGACCTATCCGCGGCTATCCGAGCTTGCGTAGCTGACCAATTACGTTCTGGATATCGTCATCGCTCACGTTTAGGTGAGTCACCAGGCGCATCGTTGGCGACGGTGGGCCGACATTTATCCCGCCTTCGGCCATGGCTGTCGAGAACCGACCAGCCAGCTCGCTGTCCATTTGCACAAACATCATGTTGGTGTTGGCTTTGCCACCAACGAGCGAGATTCCTGGGTGTTCAAGTAACGCCGTCGCCAGCCTTGAGGCCCGATCGTGATCGTCTGCTAGTCGATCGACGTGGTGTTCGAGCGCGTGAAGCCCGGCCGCGGCCAGGATGCCAGCCTGGCGCATTCCACCACCGAGCATCTTCCTGGCCCGCCTGGCTTTGTAAATGTTCTCGCCAGGACCAACCAGAACCGAACCAACCGGTGCACCCAATCCTTTCGACAGACAAATCGACACAGTGTCGAAGGGGGCCACGAGCTCCTCGACGTCTATCCCAAGGGCGACCGAAGCATTGAACACCCGAGCACCATCGAGGTGTACGACCATCCCATTGTTGCGCGCCACCGCGATGGGCCCGGCCATCATCTCGGGCGTTTGGGCCTTTCCGCCGGTGGTGTTCTCGAGGCTAAGCAGCCTAGTTATCGGCACATGGACGTCGTCTTGTTTGATCAGGGCGGCCACCTCATCAGCACAGAGGCTTCCGTCGGGTTTGGCCTTCATCGGCGCTGGAATCGCGCTCGCCAGCACTGCCGCTCCGCCAGCCTCGTTCTTAAACACGTGGTAACTGTCGGCAATGATGAATTCGTCGCCGCGGTCGCAATGGCTCCACACTCCACACAAGTTGCTTTGGGTACCAGACGCGCAGAACATCGCCGCCTCTTTGCCAAGGCGTTCGGCCAGCACCGCTTCAAGCCGGTTGACCGTGGGGTCCTCGCCATAGACGTCGTCGCCGACCTCTGCTTCGGCCATGGCTTTACTCATTGCCGCGGTGGGTTTGGTGAAGGTATCGGAGCGCAGGTCTATCGCGGCCGGCGCCGCGCCTCTACGGGTGTCGTACATCAGTTGTGGCCTTGTTTCGTTGACGGTCGAACCTGTCGAGTGAATCTAGATCGCCAAGGCGGCGATGAGATGAACTCGGTCGGACATGCCGCCGTTCATTGCCGTGTGATAGCCACGAGTGTCAGTGAAGTAAACAGATCCATCGGCTGGCAGGTGAGTCACATAGTGGTTGACGACGAACAACGAACCTGGGTTCGTGACGATCGGTATGTGTAGGCGAGGTTCTGGGTCGCGGTGCCACGAATTGCAGTTGTACCGACCTTTGAGGTTGACCCTGACTCGCCCGATCGGAAACCGAGACTGAAGGTCGGCAACCACGTGCTCGAAGTACGTTCCCGCATAGGCGGAGTTGAACTCGCTGAAGTTGGCCTCGTCGACGATGTCTTCGAACGGTTCTTCAACGTAACGCTCATCGGCCCGCATCCAATAGCGGCCTGACAGATCGTTCGACGACGGTCCGTCATCGCCGGGACGTTGGGTGAGCGCCAGGGAGCTAAGACCAACGTCTTGGTACTCACCCGAGACGCCCGTACGAGCCACGCACTCATCGAGTGCGCTGCGCAACCGACCAATGTCGTAGTCGAGCGCGAGCTTCGAGATCCCGGGGCCCGGTACGAAGGTCTCGATGCCGTCCCATGCCGGACCGCCGGTATCGAGTAGTTCGAGGAGATCGCCGTCACTCAACGGAGACGCCGCCACGTTGGAACCAACCGAGTCATTCATAGTCGACCTCTTCACTTCGTCAGGCCTGCGTATGCGTACAGCCGAAACTCTAGACCCCGCAAACTCTCAGGTACACAATTCCCACCTAAAACCTTCTGCTCTCGGCCCAACGTCGTCGTTCAGGACTAGCGCTGGATCGGACAGCTACACACGCTGAGACTGCTCCCGCTCTCACAGGGCGAGCTCGACGGCACTCGCGAAAACCTCGTCGAAGCAATGTTCGCGTCACCAGATCTGGCAGTCGGCGCTCACCCACGGCGCGAGCGCGATGGTTCGACGACTACACCCGTCTCAGTATCGAGCGCGACGCTGTTGAGTTCGCACACATTCGGCAGCGTCACGCACTGTCTACACTGCTCGACCGGCTTGCGAGCCAAACCGCACAGATCCTCAACATCTCCAAAGTCACTTCCGTCAAAGTCCACATCGTCGACTCCGGACTCGCTGCGCGGCTGAACCGAGCGAACGAGCCGCGGCTTGCCACCCTCGACCCGTCCGCCCTATCCGAATTCGGGCACCTCCTCGAAACCTTCGTGGTCAGCGAACTCCGAAAGCAGATCTCATGGATGCCCGACCCAATAATGGTTGGGCACTGGAGGACCTCCGACGGTGACGAGGTCGACCTCATCGCCGAGCACGACGATGGACGCGTGCTCGCCTTCAAAGTCAAAGCAAGCCAAAGAGCCAGAGGAACCGACTTCCGCAGCCTCCGCAAGCTGCGCGACAGCCTGGGCCTCCGTTTCACCGCCGGAATAGTTCTCTCAACCGGCGAACGCTCATACACATTCGAAGACCGACTCCACGTCATCCCGATTGATCGGCTATGGCGATCCATCGAACCTCAGTAGCCGATTCTCCAGCCTTGGACACCAAACTCAGGAGAGCTATTCGAACTCAGCTCTCACCGAGCACCCAAGAATATCGCGGCATCCCTGATGGCAGGATTTGACGCTGTGGGCAGCTGTCGAAACAACACACCAGCCAGGCTGTACGAGCAACACACTCCTCGGGCGCCGCCGCGCAACTGACCGCTGGCGTAGTTGAGCAGCAGCTTTGGGATCCCGGGACCTGGCACGAAGGTTTCAATGCGTTCCAATGAGGGCCAGCCGGCGTTTGCTGGTCGCAATGGGCCAGGCTCGGGCAGGCAGTACTCCTAACCTGTATCGGCGAACGGGTCGAACACCGGCTCTCCTGTGCTGTGATCGATGATAGTGCGATCTCCGACCGGTTCCTTCGTCTGCAAGTTCGCACCTCGTGCACAGTCGTTAGCTGGGAACTTAACCTGCGCCTTTATCTCAATGAACTCAGCAGTCTCTCGGACGATCTCGGCCCGACTTTCCGGTGCACACTCAAATGAAATTACTATCTGACTTCCGTCTTGGGTGAAGACTCGAAACGACGTGGTCTCCCACTCCCACGGCTTCTTGAGTAGATACACAGTCCCGAGCACAGCAAGCACGATCAAAACACCCCAACCTAAACGGGTCCGTAGGCGCCTAAGAGCAGTCTCAGAATGAGTTCGATTAGTACTCACATCATCTTCCCGTCCTAGTTGTAGGTGCCAATTACCGTCAATATCGCACCCTGCACGGTCAGATTGACGGTTCGGCACTGCGGATCAGGTGTGTCCTTAGCATGCGTTGGACCGAAACACACACGATATGCCCCCAAAGAAAGGTCCGTCCACAGCCCCCAATCATTCATCGGTACTTGCGGTTGTCCGACAAGCCCAACATAGATAGTCGCTGGAACGGCCGGGCTGGTTATTACCCGCAACCAAGCGCGAGGACCGAACGTTCCTACAATGGCGCCTCCGGTTGCTGTGCTTCCGTTGGAAGGTATGAATGTGTTGTTTCTGTCGCTTGGCGTTGTCCAGCCCTCGACATCACTGAAGTTGACGTCAACGAGCCCTGACGGAAGCTTCAACCAGTTCAGACCATACGAGTTTCGCGGTACTCCATCGACACTGATCTGCGACAGCACGGAGGGAATGGACACCCATCGCCCCGATCACACTTCAACGAGGCCGGAAGATCCCGTCCCGGCGCGATTAGCCAACCGAAGGCGACGAGGCGATGGCGACTACGTCGACGGTGGGGCTGGTAGCACCGAGCGAGCCAAGGAACGGGTTGTCTGAGAACACGAAGGCCCCGCCATCTGCGGCGATCATGACGTACCCGTCGCCGTAACTGATCATGTCGGTTATGGGGGCCGCCAGCGACGAGCCTGGGCCGAGTGCACCCGGCACTGAGCCCCTGAACTGAGCGTCGCCGAAAGCGAACACTCCCCCATCTTCGGCGACAAGCCAATAGCCGTGACCAGACTCGGTGACAACGATCGACACCAACTCGCCAGCGAGTTCGACACCAGGAAGGCTTTGCGGCACTGAGCCCCTGAACCGAGCGTCGCCAAAGGCAAACACGCCGCCG
>CAZMUM010000074.1:0-6879 GCA_964569385.1 uncultured Acidimicrobiales bacterium | reverse complement strand
ATTCACCAGAACATGCTCGCCGCACAGCACCCGATCCGTCAACGCAACAGTGCCCTATCAAGTCAACGCCTGGGAATCAGGGCGCGTACTGCCTGCACCGCGTCTGTAGCGATCGTGCAGAGTTTCGATGTTGACATTCTGGGAGTCTCGCGATGCCATCAACCGATGTTCTGACCTAATGGCCTCGGCTACGAAAGTGGAGCGACCTTTCGGTCGCCCAGGACTACATTCACACGATCTTCACCCTCCTCGACGTCGTCGCTGACCCAGCCTCGATCGAGGCCACTACTGCACTCGATCCGCCAACGTAACAGGGCCATACTCCGTCGGCCGAACCCGATGGCGACGAGACCTCGGTTGACTAAGACGTGCGCCTAACGGTGGCAAGGGTGAGTCTGAGTGCCAGATTCGTGTGGGCACCTGGACGCTACAGTGTCGAGTAGAACCTCGGAGACCGGAGAAGCCGATGACAACTGTAGGCCCAGTTACCGAAGCCATTGGGGAGCGTCCACCTTTCGGTCCGATGAAAAGGCTCGATCACGACGCGCTCGTGGAGGAGCAACGTAAGCAGCTGGAGCTACCGAGGCGAAACTACTCACTGAGTGCGAGGGCGTTGTTCGCCAGTTTGGACTTGGTCTACGGCTCTGACCGCGACCTGGACAAATTCCGTGTCATCGAGGTCGTAGCGAGGGTCCCATACCAGGCATGGGAGAGCGTCGCGTATATCGCGATGACTCACACCTCGAAGCGGCCCGACTTCGCTCTACGCGTGTATGAACGGGTCCGGGTCGCTCGATTCGAACAAGACAATGAGCAGTGGCATCTGCTGATCCTCGAGGAACTCACGAAGGAACGCCAGCGAACCTGGCTGAAGGGCCGGATTATTCCCCAGGTGCTGGCTGTGGTCTACTACCAACTCTCCTGGATACTCTTTGTGCTGAAACCAAGGTGGAGCTACCGGCTGAACGCCGACTTCGAAGATCACGCCGCTCACGAGTACGCGCACCTCGTAGACGAGAATCCCCAGTGGGAAACGATGAGTTTCGAGAGTCAGTTCGAGGCCGAGTACGGCTCTTACGACAGCCTGGCGGACATGTTCCGCCAGATCGGCTACGACGAAGTTATTCACCGGGAGGAAAGCGAATTTATGATGACCAAGCCGCGGTATCACTAGCCCCGATTGTTCGCGGGTCCGGATGGACGGTGTGGCCGGTGCAGGGTGCCATCTCGGTCTATGCGAAGGTGGCTGGGTGCTGCGGTGTAGTTGTAGGGCAGGTCGGGCGACCACCAGTCGGCGACTAGCGCGTGGTCGTCGAACGATTCGGTGGCTGCGACCCACAAGCGAAGCCTTTGCGGCATCAGAACCGCGCTGGGACGAAGTAGACGTTGGCGTGCGTCGGAGATCCAGGCGATGATGCCCTCGTCGAGCCCGGCGCTACCGATTGTTTCGGTGATGAGGACGTCGGCTGGTTCGGGGGTGTTGAGATCGATCGAGCAGCCCTCGAGGAACTCGATACGGTCGGCGAACCCGTTATCGATGGACAACTCTCGTGCGGCCTCGATGATTGGTCCGCTTTCGATGGCGTAGACCCGTTTGGCGCCTGCTTCGCATGCCATGCACGACAGCAGTTGGTCCACGAGGTTGGACTTTCAGGAATTGCTGTTCCTCTCGACAGAGCTTCGAACTTCAGAGCCACTGCGCTCGGCGGAATAGTCTGTAGAGAATCAGACAGCTGATGAACATGACGGTCAGAGCAAGCGGGTACCCGAGCTTCCAGCCGAGTTCGGGCATGTGACGGAAGTTCATTCCATAGATCCCGCCGATCACGGTGGGTGAGGCTGCGATTGCGACCCATGCTGAGATGCGCCGCATGTCTTCGTTCTGCTGGACACCAACTTGGGCGAGGCGGACGCTGACCTGGGTGAGGTTGGCCTGGAAGACCGTCGTCAGTAGCTCTCGGTAGGTTTCAGCTCGATCGACTATTCGTGTGAGATTGTCGAGCGCATCGCGGAAGTAGACTAGGTCGCCTATGAGTGGGGTCTTCCCGGTTGCGAGGGTTTCAAGGGGAGCGATCAAGGGGCGTGCCGCTCCGAGGAAGTGCAACACCTGTCGCTTGAGTTCGTACACCACTTCCACCGACTCGATGCCGTCGTCACTAAACACGGCTTCTTCGACGGCTTCGACCGATTCGCCCAGGGCGTCCGCTACCGGGCCGAAGTAGTCGACCACTTGGTCCAGGATTGCGTAAAGCACGACCATCGGCCCGCCGGCAAGCGCTTCGGGATCGTCTTCAAGGTCGGCGCGCACTTGGGCGAGTTGGCTGGCGCCTCCATGGCGGACGACGACGACGGAGTCAGCTGAGACGAAGATCTGGAGTTCGCCGAATTCGATCCCACCATTGTCTGCGTCCGGCATGGCAGTACGCACCGCGATGAAAAGGGAGTCACCATAGATTTCGAGCTTGGGTCGTTGGTTGGCGTCGGTCGCGTCCTCTATCGCGAGCTCGTGAAGGTCGAGAATCTCGCTGATGCTGTCGAATTCTTCTGGGTCGGGTTCGAAGAGGCCAATCCATGTGAAACCCGTGTCGCGCGGCGACTTCCAGGGCTCAGACATCTCGAACCGCCGACCGTCAACATAATGGGCGGAATCAACGATCATCGGGCTTTCCTTGTAGTACGACCGGTCACGATTCTTGACGTCCTCTGCTGCTGCGCATCACGGTGTTTGCCTCCGCAATGTCAGCGCCCCGAGTGTCAGCGAGGCCAATCCAATGCCGATTGTGATGCTCAGATCGATGATCACGCTCTGGTTTACCCCCTGGCGGTCGGCAACCGATCGGAGCGCGTCGTAGGCGAACGTCAGCGGGAGCACCTCCGAGATGATCTCGAGGGGTCGGGCCATGGATTCTCGTTCTACCAGAAGACCGCACAGGATGAACTGAGGCAGCAGGAACGCCGGCATGAACTGGATGGCCTGGAACTCGGTGTTGGCGAAGGCGCTGAGGAGTAGCCCGAGTGCCATCCCGAGCAGTGCATTGGCTACTGCGACAGTTATTGCCAACCACAACGGTCCGGCGATCTGGAGGTCGAGAACGATCACGCCAACACCGACGACAACTCCGGTCTGGACCACAGCCACCGCCGCGAATCCGCCCGCGTAGCCAAGAAGCAGGCCGAACTTGGTGGTTGGCATCGACATCAATCGCTCGAGTGTTCCTGATCGGCGTTCTCGCAACATCGCTATTGAGGCCACGAGAAACATCGAGACCAAAGGGAACACCCCGATGAGGGGCAAGCCAACCCGCTGGAACACGGCTGGGCGGGTGTCAAATGCGTACCGAACCAGAACCAAGAGCACGCTTGGTACGGCTAGGAGCATTGCCAGTGTCCGTGGGTCGCGACCAAGTTGGCGTAGTACGCGGTTGGTCGTCGCAGTCGTCGTCGACATCACACGTCGTCCTGGGTGTCGACTAGCTCAAGAAAGGCGGCTTCGACGTCGTTGGTGTCGGTTTGGGCCATCAGCTCGGTGGGTGATCCTTCGGCAAGGATTTGCCCGTCGCGCATTAGGAGGAGCGAGTCGCATCGGCTGGCCTCATCCATGACGTGGCTGGACACGACCATGGTCGTTCCTCCTGATGCGAGCTGGGCGAACTCTTGCCATAATTCGGAGCGCAGGACAGGGTCGAGCCCGACAGTCGGTTCGTCGAGAATGAGCAGCGCGGGTTCGGCCAGAAGTGCGGTAGCCAACGACACCCGTGCTCGTTGCCCACCCGACAGCTGGTCGACCAAGTCATGCGCCACTTCACCGAGTCGTACCGAGCTGAGAACCTCGTCGACGCGACTTGGCTCGACGCCCAGGATCTTGCCGAAGTAAGCGAGGTTCTCGATCACTGTGAGGTCCCCGTATACCGAGCTGTCCTGAGTCATGTATCCCACTCGTCCCATTCTGGAAGCGACGCCCGCCGTTTCTCCAAGTACGGTGACCGCTCCGTCGACGTTGGCCTGCACGCCGACAATCGTTCGCATGAGGGTGGTCTTGCCGCAGCCACTGGGCCCGATCAACCCAACGACGAGTCCGGGTAACACCGTAAGACTGATATTGCTTAGAACAGACTTGCCACCTCGGCGTACGGAAATCGAGTCGAGTTCCACAACTGGTGTGGATGCGGTCACTGGTAGCTCACTGCGACCATTTGGCCCATCAAGCGTGACTGAACCTTTGACGTCGCCACATACAAGATCTGGACCGATGGTGGCGGCTTCGCATTCTTGTCCGGGGTCATAATCGGTCGGCTCCGATCCGTTCTGAGGGCACTCGTGCGAGGCTGTGGAGAAGTGGCAACCTGATCGCATAGAGAGACTGGCGTAGCCAATCTATGAGGTCAACTGGCGCTTGTTCAAGGCGATTGCCGTCCATTGCGAATTCGGCGCCTTGAGGTCCTCTCGGTTTCGAGGGCCCATCCGAACGCGTATGGCTGCATCGGTGACCTGGGCTCTCAGTACAGAGCCTCGACCGAACGAACAACCGGTACGGTGCCAGTGGCTGGCCCACACGGTCGAGCACAACACGAGATTCGTAAGTTGACCATGTCCCAATCTGAGGCTGCTATCAACCCTCACAACCGAAGGGGGTCGAGGGTAACTTAAGTTTCGACGACAAGCGCCGGTGCTGCGTTGTTCGCAATCGGGCCTCGGCCCTCGCCCGATAGTGTGTGCTGATGGTGACAATTGCGGGATCACCGAATCGTTTCGGCCGGACTACGTCGGCGTGTTGACGGGACTCGCCGTCATAGTCGCGGTCGTCATAGTCGGTGTGGTGCTGCTGCGTCGACCGGTCCGAGAATCGGTGTCTTGGCGAGCGACAGTGACGCCTTTGGCGTCGATAATCGGTTCTGGCTTTCTCGTAGTGACTCCTCTGCTCGCCGCCGTTGTCGGCTCGTGGGCGCCGCTCGCCATGGTTGGGATTGTTGTGCTGGCTTATTGGGTGGGTTCGGCCATGCGGTTCGTGATTGTTGAGGTCGAGCCACGCCTAGATGCCGAATCGCCGAATCGTTCCTTAGTAGATCTTGAGCGATTGTCGCGGATACTTCTCGGATTCGCCTACGTTGTGTCGGTTGCGTTCTATGTGCGCCTGATGGCCTCATTCGTGCTTCGGGCTGGCGGCGATGGAGGCGTCGCTGTCAAGTTGTTGACCACTGCCGTTTTGGTTTCCATCGGGGTGACCGGTTGGCTACGTGGTCTACACGGTCTCGAGGCCTTCGAGGGGGTGGCAGTAGGCACCAAGTTGTCGATCATCGGCGGTCTTCTCGTGGGTTTGCTGGTATTCAACGCCAGCGACCCATCCTCGGTCCTGGATGCGTATCGCACTCATCGGACCTTTGTTGATCCGTGGAACTCTGTCCGCGTGTTGGCCGGAATGCTGCTAGTTGTTCAAGGTTTCGAAACCTCGCGGTATCTCGGCGCCTACTACGATCGCCCACTTCGAGTCGAGTCCATGCGGCGGGCTCAATTGTTGTCCGCTGGCATATATGTCGTGTTCGTGGCGTTGAGCGTCCGTTCGTTTGATGTTCTGCCGGCCACTGTTGATGAGACGGCAATTCTTGACGTCGCATCAGCAGTGACGCCGGTGCTCGTCCCGCTCCTGGTTGTTGCCGCGGTGGCGAGCCAGCTGAGCGCCGCGGTGGCCGACACTGCTGGTGGCGGGGAGATGCTCACGGGAGCGACGCGCTTGATACCCGCCGCTGGGGTCGGATATGTCGCGGTAACGGGCACGGCTATTGCAGTCGTGTGGCTCTTCGATGTGTTCGCAATAGTAAGCTTCGCGTCGCGTGCGTTTGCGGCGTATTATTTCGTCCAAACCGTCATGGTCATGTTGGTGCTATCGACGTCGCGAGATATCTCGCGACGTCGGCTGAGGTTCCTGGGATTTGGGATGCTCTTGGTTGTCCTCGGCTTTGTAACGGTGTTCGCAATCCCAGCCGACTCGTGAGCATGCCCCGGCACGATGCCGCAGAGACCAAGTTCTTGGGCTCTTGGATGGTGTCGGCTTGCCCAGTGAGCCCGAGTTGACTGTCCGGTACACGTAACGCCAGACACCGGCGACCTTGACGTAGGTTTCGTCAACGAACCAGCGGTCACCCACGGCATAGCCGACAAGGGCGGGCCGCGTCGATATGCAATGGGGGTGAAGCGTTGCACCCACCGGTAGATGGTGACGTGATCAACCTAGATGCCGCGGTCGGCGATTAGCCGGAACATGCTTCCCCCTAGCACCTGATCCGTCAACGCAACAGTGCCTGCGAGCGGAACTGTCTAGGGTTTCGGAATGCATGGGTTCATCGATCGCCTTTTGGTGGCTGGCAAGAAGTCTGAAGCCGCCTGGACCGAGACAGCGTTGCGGCTTCTGCTAGGAGCGGCGCTGACTCTCGTGGCTTGAGCCATCTCTCGTGGTCCCGGAGCGAATTTCTGGCGCAGGTTCCCGACTGGTTCCCGGCAGACGCCGACCTGGTCGTGGTGCTCTCGGGGCTAGTCGAGGTCTTCATTGGTACAGCGTTGCTTCTGGCAGCGAAGTACCGGGCCTCGGTCTCGAGCGAGCGCTTTCGCGACGTCGAGTCGGTCGGAGTGACGCCCGAACAGGTTGCGGGCCGCTTGGGTGGTCCATGGCCCTGTTGGGTTGGCAGTGATCCCGGCGAAGAACACTCCGCGGCTGGTTAGGTTGATGAATAACAGCAGGTAGTAGCGGCGTAAGGTCACGGTGTCGATGCTGGCGAAGTCACACGCGACTGCGGCTTGGGATCGCCGGAACTGGGTCCAGGTTGCGGTTGGGTCGGCCAGTTCTAGTGGTCAGTGCGCGGTGAGGGCAGCATAGAGGTCGGCGGG
>CAZMUM010000073.1:0-8831 GCA_964569385.1 uncultured Acidimicrobiales bacterium | reverse complement strand
GTTCCAATCGAGGGGCGTCATCGGATTCAGTGTGAGCCGGCCTCGCAGCTGTGGACGCCTGTGAGCGAGCTTGGCGATGAGATTTCGCTTCCGACTGGTGCCGAAAAGGCTCACTGGCTGGCCAATGAGATCGTGGCGGTGTGGGAGGAACTGAACCAGCCATGCTGGGAACGCGCGATTGGCCACGCTGTCGAGTGCACCAGGAGTCGTAGAGCGGCTCACGACGACGAAAGGGCGTTCCTAGTGCACGGTGACGTTCACCAGTGGAATGCGCTCCAGTCAGACGGCGGCTTCAAACTGGTCGACCCCGACGGCCTCCTGGGCGAGCCCGAGTACGACCTAGGCATCATCATGGGAGAAGACCCACTAGAGCTAATGCAAGACCCCAACCCCAGAGACCGCGCCCACAAACTGGCAGCGTGGACCGGTCTCGACGCCGAGGCAATCTGGCAATGGGGCGTGATAGAACGAGTCTCCACCGGCCTCCTGGCCACCAAAATCAACCTCCAACCAGTCGGCGCCCAAATGCTCAAGGCAGCCAACACGCTAGCCAAAGAGTCCTAGCCTCAGGTTGTATGCAGCCCGATTCGGTGTGCCGCAGGCGGTCGGTGGGAGTGAGGCGTCCAAGGAGATGGTTGGGGGTGCGAGAGGAGGTGGTCGGTGGCGGCTAGTGAGCGCCTTTGGACCCGAGCGAAGCGAAGGGTTCTCAAGCGAGCTAGTTGCGACCGGGCAGCGACGGGATCGAGTGCCACGACTCCAACCACACAAACGACCAAGCGAAAACGACCGAATGCCCCCGGCGAGCGGGGGCATTCGAATCAGTGGCTGGAACGATCTCTACTCTTCTGGAGGCGGTCCAAATGGGGCGTCGGCTTTGTCGTAGCACTCCTCGTGGTAGTGCTCGACTCGATCCCACTTGCTCTTCACGTAGATGTTGCAGATGATCTGGTACGCGCGAATCTTCGCGCGGAACTTGATCAGTTCGCCGCAATGAGCGCAGTAGGCCGAGTTGCCGGCATCTACTGAGCGCCGTGCCGCCCTGCTTATCCACTTCGTTGTCTGTTGTTTGTTAGCCATCGTGCTCCGTTCGGCTCCGCCAGGCCCGTCGGTCGACCTCAAGTTGAGGCAGCAACCTAGTAGGGAAGTTCACGCAACGGGGTGATGGTCGCGCGAGCCGCGCGTAATTCTCGCGCGGTTCGCGCGAATATGCTGGTCAGGGCCCATGTTTCGCGCACACAGTGTAATTACACTGATGTAGTTATCGAGGGTTAGTTCAGCGCGAAAGCGGTTTGTATTTGATACGCATCGGCTGGTCGGCTTCCATTCCGAGCTCCCGTTTGCGGAACGCCTCGTATTCGCTGAAGTTACCCTCGAACCAGCGCACCTGAGAGTCGCCTTCGAAGGCCAGAACGTGGGTCGCGATGCGGTCGAGGAACCAGCGGTCATGGCTCGTGACGATCGCACAACCTGGGTAGGCGAGCAGAGCCTCTTCGAGCGAGCGTAGTGTGTCGACGTCGAGGTCGTTGGTTGGCTCATCGAGCAGCAAAACGTTGCCGCCCTTTTTTAAAACCTTGGCGAGATGGACCCTGTTGCGCTCACCACCAGAAAGATCGCCAACCCGTTTCTGTTGGTCTGGACCCTTGAAGTTGAAGGACGCAACATAGGACCGACCATGCATCTCGCGGCTGCCGAGCATGATCGTGTCGTGCCCGCCTGTTATCTCGTCGTACACGTTGGCATCTGGGTTCAGAGTGTCGCGGTCCTGGCCTACCCATGCCAGCTCGACGGTCTGGCCCACAGTGATGGCTCCGGAGTCCGGTTCTTCCTCGCCGGTAATCATCTTGAACAAGGTCGTCTTACCAGCCCCGTTAGGACCGATGACGCCAACGATTCCTGCCGGTGGAAGATTGAACGAGAGGTTCTCCATGAGCAGCCGGTCGTCGAACCCTTTAGCCACATTGTCGGCGATGATCACAACGTCGCCAAGTCGCTTGTTGGCCGGAATGACCATCTCGAGTTTGTTGATTTGTTCCTTCGATTCCTTGGACTTAGCGACCAGTTCGTCGTAGGCATGGAGCCGAGCCTTGTTCTTAGACTGGCGGCCCTTGGGATTCATACGAACCCACTCAAGCTCCTGGCTCAGGTTCTTCTGCATCGCCGACTCGGTCTTTTCCTTCATTTCGAGTCGTTTGTGCTTCTGCTCGAGCCAACCCGTGTAGTTGCCCTCATAGGGGATCGTCTTGCCGTGGTCGACCTCGAGAATCCAGCCCGCAACGTTGTCGAGGAAGTAACGGTCGTGGGTCACGGCCATGACGGTTCCCGTGTAGTCCTTCAAGAAGCGCTCGAGCCAGGCGACCGATTCGGCATCGAGATGGTTGGTCGGTTCGTCAAGGAGCAAGAGGTCTGGGCGCGACAGAAGCAGTCGGCACAGCGCAACCCGGCGACGTTCGCCACCCGACAACGTGCTCACGTCGGCACCGGATGGCGGAACACGCAGCGCGTCCATTGCTATCTCGACCTGGCGGTCGAGTTCCCAGGCATCGGCTGCTTCGATCTTTGCTTCGAGTTCTGCTTGTTCGGCGCCGATCTTGTCGAAGTCGGCATCGGGGTCGGCCCACATGGCCATGACTTCGTTGTACCGATCGAGCAACTTCTGGGTGACTGCAACCCCGTCCATCACATTGCCGTACACGTCTTTGTTGGCGTCGAGCTGTGGTTCCTGTTCGAGATATCCAGCGGTGAATCCTGGTGTCAGCCTGGCTTCGCCGGTGTAGCCGTCGTCCTGGCCGGCCATGATGCGCAGAAGCGAGGACTTTCCTGAGCCGTTGTGGCCCAACACTCCGATCTTGGCGCCGGGGTAAAACGCCAGTGTCACGTCGCGAAGCACCTCCCGGTCTGGCGGGTAGAAGCGGTTCACGTTGCGCATCGTGTAGATGTATTCGGCGGCCACGGCGGGTCTCCTGGAGTCACTGGCCAAAGCCATCGATTCGGCTCGTCAACCTATCGGTCCTGTAGGAGGGTTACCCGTCGAGGTCCCGTTGGCTAGCGGTCGTGTCCCAACGATGAGTACCATCGATGAGCGTGACAGACACGCCTTCGCAACTTGGTCCCAACTCGTGGTTAGTTGAGGAGCTGTACGAGACCTATCGCGCCAACCCAGAAGCCGTAGCCCCAGAGTGGCGCGCATTCTTCGAATCTGGCGGCGAGCCAGACGTTATTGACCCGCCCGCGGCAGCGGCTCAGCCCACGGCTAGGGCCCTCGCACAACCTGCTGATTCGCCGACTCCGGGGGCTTGGCCCGACCCTCCCAGAACAACCACCACCGGTGTAGCTAACCAGTCGCAGCCGACCGAGGCTCAGGCCGTGGACGCCAAGCCACCGAATACACCTCCACCGTCGGACCCGGTAGCTGCATCTCCTGTTGAGCCCGTTGCTGAGCCAGTTGTTGAACCAGTGGTTGAAGACGCCGAAGAGGGCGAGCCAATCCGCGGCGTCGGGGCGTTGATCGTGTCCAACATGGAAGCGTCGCTGAGTGTTCCTACGGCGACGTCGTACCGGCAAGTTCCGGCTAAGTTGCTCGAGGTCAACCGCAAGATCATTAACGGTCATCTCGGGCGCACCGGCCAAGGCAAGGTGTCGTTCACGCATGTCATCGCATATGCGCTCATCGAGGCTTTGAAAGCCGTGCCCGCCATGACCAACACTTACCTCGAAGGTGGAGATGGCAAACCTCGCCTCGTCAACCACGAACATGTCGGTCTCGGGCTCGCGGTAGATGTAAAGAAACGTGACGGTAAGCGCACCCTGATGGTTCCGTGCGTCAAAGCCGCCGACACCCTCAGCTTCAAACAGTTCGTCGAGGTGTACAACGACTTGGTCAAGCGAACGCTTGGGTCGAAGATCACTCCAGACGACTTTGCAGGCACGACGATCTCTTTAACAAACGTCGGTGGCATTGGCACTTTGCAGTCGGTCCCACGGCTGATGCCAGGCCAAGCGGCCATCGTTGGCGTCGGTGCGATCGGCTACCCGGCCGAGTTCGCGGGGTCAGACCCCCACACATTGGCCGAGATCGGTGTTTCGAAGATCATCACCATCTCAAACACCTACGACCACCGAATAGTTCAGGGTGCAGAGTCGGGCATGTTCCTGCGTCGGATGCACGAGCTGCTGCTCGGCGACGACGAGTTCTATGAGCGACTCTTTGATTCGCTCGGCATCCCGTACACAACCGTTAAGTGGCGCCAGGACGACAACCGACATCGTGGCGACGAGACTCTGCTTCGTAAGCAGATGCAGGTTCGCAAGCTCATCCAGATGTATCGGGTTCGTGGTCACCTCATTGCCGACCTCGACCCTCTCGGGCTTCAGAACCGTTCGATGCCTGACGAACTTGACCCGGCCTCCTATGGGCTAACCATTTGGGATCTCGATCGTGAGTTCTTAACCGACGACCTCAACGCCCCAGAGTGGATGGCGCTTGGCGACATTCTTGGGGTAGTTCGCGACGCCTACTCCCGCACCATTGGCATCGAGTACATGCACATCCAGGACGCCGAAGAAAAGGACTGGATTCAGTCGCGCGTTGAGGCCAAGAAAAAGCCATTCGACGAAGACGATCAGCGTCACCTTCTGTATCGGCTTGGCCAGGCCGAGGCGTTCGAACACTTCCTTGGTAAGCGATACGTGGGTCACAAGCGCTTCGGTATCGAGGGCGCTGAGGGGGCCATTCCACTTCTAGACGCAGTGCTGGAATCGGCGGCCGACGATGGGCAAAAGCACGTAGTGATCGGCATGGCGCACCGTGGGCGGCTCAACGTTCTGGCCAACATCATGGGTCAGGACTACGAGCAACTATTCCGCCAATTCGAAGGGTTTATCAATCCCGAAACAATCCAGGGCACCGGCGACGTCAAGTATCACCTCGGAGCTGAGACGGTGTTCAAGGCTCGGTCTGGCAACACAATCCCGGTCACTCTTGCCCCGAACCCTTCACACCTCGAGGCCGTCGACCCCATCGTGATTGGTATGGTCAGGGCGCTACAGGACCAGACCGATCCGCCCGGGTCGTTTCCGGTTTTGCCGGTGCTGATTCACGGCGACGCCGCCTTCGCGGGCCAAGGGGTTGTGGCCGAGACGCTCAACACGTCGCGAATCCCCGGGTTCAGGGTTGGCGGGACTGTTCACATCGTCATAAATAACCAGGTCGGGTACACAACCTCACCAGAACAGTCGCGGTCGGGTCAGTACGCCACCGAAGTAGCCAAGATGGTGCAGGCTCCGATCTTCCATGTGAATGGCGACGACCCCGAAGCGGTGGTGCGAGCCACTCGTTGGGCGTTCGACTATCGCCAAGCGTTCCATAAAGACGTCGTGATCGACATGATCTGTTACCGCCGTCAGGGCCACAACGAAGGCGACGAGCCTTCCTACACACAGCCCGTCATGTACCGACGCATCGACGATCACCCGGGGGTGCGGTCTCGTTATGTGAGCACGCTCGTACGTCGGGGCGATATCACCGAAGAGCAGGCTCAGGCCGAGTTCAAGAACTTCGAGGCCTTGATGCAGAGCATCCTCGACGAGACAAGGGCCGCGGCTCCCGAGCAAGTCCCTCAGACCCTGGCGCCCGGGAAGTTCCACGAGTCTCCCGTGGTAACCGAGACCGGTGTGGAACGAGCTGTGCTCGACCACATCAACCAACAGTTGTACGACTACCCAGACGGATTCAACCCCCATCCCAAGCTGGCGCGACAGTTCGAGACTCGCCGCAAGATGTATGACGATGACGGCGTCGTCGACTGGGGCCTCGCCGAAACCATGGCGTACGGCTCGCTGCTCATGGAAGGCACCCAAATTCGGATATCGGGTCAAGACACGCGGCGGGGCACCTTTGCCCACCGGCACGCGGTTCTGGTCGACAACGATGATGAACACGAATTCAAGCCCCTCGCTGGGCTCGCAGACGATCAGGCTCAGTTCTGGATTTACGACTCGATGTTGTCCGAATACGCCGCGCTCGGATTCGAGTACGGCTATTCGCTAGTGAATCGCGATGCTCTGGTCGCGTGGGAAGCACAGTTTGGCGACTTTGTGAACGGCGCTCAGATCATTATTGATCAGTACTTAGCCGCGGCCGCCGACAAGTGGAATCAACTCAGCGGGCTGGTCATGTTGTTACCCCACGGTTATGAGGGCCAGGGGCCAGAACACAGCTCGGCGAGGATCGAGCGCTTTCTGACACTCTGTGCCGAGGGCAACATGACGGTTGCGAATGCGACCACGTCGGCCCAGTTCTTCCATCTCCTGCGCCACCAGATACTTGAAGGCAACATTCGCCCCTTGATCGTGTTCTCGCCAAAGTCGTTGTTGCGATCAAAGTTGGCCCGTTCGCCAATTGCCGATCTTGAATGTGGCGGCTGGCACCCCGTTCTCGACGATGTGGCCGTCGAGTCGCCTGGCTCGGTGAAACGAGTCGTGCTGTGTAGCGGCAAGGTCGCCTACGACGCCATGGCCCACCGAGAGTCCACCGGCGCCCCAATAGCGGTTGTTCGGGTGGAACAGCTTTACCCGTGGCCAGCCGAGATGATCGATGAAATCATGTCGCACTACCCCAACATGTCGTCTGTCGTTTGGCTCCAGGAAGAGCCAGCCAATATGGGCGCTTGGGCGTTCGTTAGAGGCAAGTACGGCGATACGCTTCCCAATCGGCCGTCGATATCGCTTGTCGGCCGGCCCGAGTCTGGAAGCCCAGCGTGTGGTTCCCTTGGTGTGCATAAGCAGGAGTTCGACCAGTTGATGGCGGAGTTGATCGACCGAATCAGCTAAGCGCTACACCCGTTGCGGCCGACAGGTCGACCAAGGCCGCGGCTGGGTCGACAACCTTGATGGCGTACATTCCGAGCTGGTGGGCGGCTTTGCAGTTGATACCAAGATCGTCAAGGTAAATCGTCTCGGACGGCTCAACCCCCAGCTTGGAACATGCCAACTGGTAAATCCGTGGGTCGGGTTTACGAAACCCCACTTTCGACGACTCGATGACGACCTCGAATCGCTGCATGATCTCGGCAACTTGAGTCGCCTTGGAGTCGCCGGCAACCATTGCCGAGCCCCGACCAGTCGACACATTGTTGGTGATGCAGCCGATGCGGCAACCAGCTTCGACGAGGGTATCGAGGGCCTTCACCATGGCGGGCCTGATGTCGCCACTGAGGCAGGCCAACACTGCGGTGCCATCGACGGTTAGTCCCAAAGCGGTCCCTTCGGAGTTGAACAGATCAACGAAACGCTCCATGTCAACATCGGCGCGCTCGAACCTCGCCCAGGCGTTGTTGTCTGGGTTGGTCGAGTTGATCCGGCGGATCGAGTCATGGGGCAAACCAGCCGAGCGTTCATAGGCTGCAAACGCTTCGAATGGGCTGGTGGTGATGACACCCCCGAAGTCGAATAACACGATTTTTCTAGTCACGCTGCACGAAGTTACTCCGCAATTGTTCGTGCACTATCCCCAGCAGTTGGCCTAGCGGGTGGTTCACTGTGCGATGCCATGGTGTCCCACCTAGTAGTCGACGGATCCAATATTGCTACCGAGGGCCGAAAGGTCCCTTCGTTGCAGCAGCTCGAGGAAGCTGTTGCCGCGTTTGTTGCCGAGAGGCCGGTCGACAACGTTGTGGTAATCGTCGACGCTACCTTTCCGAACCGCATAGAAAACTCCGAAGTCGCCCGTTTCGAGAAACTTCTCGACAGCGGATGGTTGCTCACCCCACCAGCGGGCGCTATTGGTCGCGGCGACGCGTTCATCCTTCAGGTGGCATCGCGAGTCGATGCCAACGTGTTGTCGAATGACTCGTTCCAGGAGTTCCACGGTTCGTGCAGTTGGCTCTTCGATGAGGGCCGGCTGGCTGGGGGCAAGCCGGTTCCTGCCATTGGTTGGGTATTCGTCGACCGGTCTCCGGTGCGCGGGCCAACGAGTCGTCGGGCCGTCCGAGACGCCAAACAGACATCGAGTGACCTAAGCGCCAAGCCAGCACCAGAGGCATCGGAACCGTCCAGCACGAAGGCCCCAACCAAACGACGGCGCACTCGTAGGCCGGCCAATGAATCCTCTTCAGGGACTTCAGATACCGCGACCGAGCAACCTGAAGCTGACGTGGCCGGGGATTCGACCAAGTCGGCCCGAAGCGGAGTCCGCAGGCGCGTACGGCGACCAGCAAGTGAGGCCGCGGCTAGCCATGCTGGTCTGGTCGACGAAGCAGCAAAGCCCGAGGCCTCAGAACCACGAAGCCGACGCGGTGGTGCGAAGAAGCCGCCAAAGCCAACAATGAACGAACCGGGGCCGTTTGTCGGGTTTGTCGCCCAGTATTTGCCGGGTAGTCGAGTAACTGCGACGGTGGCTAAGTTCGTGTCTCATGGCGCCTACGCCAATGTCGGTGACGTCACCTGTTACGTTCCGAATCGCCTGCTCGCCGATCCGCCACCGCGCAGCGCGAAGCAAGTTCTGTCGTTAGGTGACGACGTCGAGTTTGTGGTCGATTCCATCGACTCAGATTCGCGTGGGATTGATCTAGGAATACCTGGAATCGGGGGCTCGCCCTCGAGACACACGAAGACTCTCGCGGACTCGTCCGCGAAAGGAAATAGACCAAACAGACGGCGCCGCGGCGCCATCGTCACGGAGGTGACAGCCGATATGGCAGCTAAGAAGAAGGCTCCGGCCAAGAAGGTTCCGGCCCGCAAGGCTCCGGCTAAGAAGGTTCCGGCCCGCAAGGCTCCGGCTAAGAAGGTTCCGGCCCGCAAGGCTCCGGCTAAGAAGGTTCCGGCCCGCAAGGCTC
>CAZMUM010000072.1:0-9271 GCA_964569385.1 uncultured Acidimicrobiales bacterium | reverse complement strand
TGGTCCATGGCGATGATCGTTCTGGTCAGGTTGCTGTCGTGTCGAGGACGGTCTGGAGCTGAGGCTATCGACAAAACCCGATCGAAGCTGCAGGAGTTCGTGGAGCCTGTGATATCGAAGCAGAGGCCTAGGCGACCGCTACGTGGTTTGTGGCTGGATACCCTCGCCGCTGGAAACCTTGCATGAACGCGATGCCGTCGGAGCCTTCGAGGCCGGGTTCGATCAAGATTCCGACAGTGAACTCGTCAGCTAGAGCAGGGGCAGCGCCGATCACAACCATGGCAGCGACAGCGGCAGAAACCAAAACACTCCGGCCGCATTTCACGCCGAATCTTCCATAGCGAATAATCGTACTGCTACAGCTCCGACTAGGCGATCACGAACGTCGGCGCAGCATCCGCATGAGTTGACGGCGGCCATCTTCGTCGAGGGTTTCGACGAAGTGGTTGAGTGCGGTAGCCGGGTCGCGTACCTCGGCTAGGACCTGTGACATCGCCGAGGCCGCGTATTCGCCTTGAGTCTCATGCGGTCGATATGCATGCGACCGGCCATCGCTTTGGCGGGCTACGATGCCTTTGTCATAGAGGCGGCGCAAAACTGTGACGACGGTTGTATACGCGAGGTCTGAGTCAAGGCGCTCGCGAACCTCTGCAGGCGTGAGCCAGCCGGAGTGATCCCACAGGGCCTCAAGTACTGCTCTTTCGAGTTCGCCTCTACCTCGTCTCATCTGGTCACCGCCATCGCCGATCAGGCCACAACCCCGAGCCATGACAACTCGAAGAAGACTGTGATGGAACTCACGAGACCTAGACAAAGCACAAGACCAGCGATTTCAGACCGGCGATTACTAGTTCGACCTAGGCGCTCAAGTCTACGAGCGGTTGCCCGATCCGGGCAAGGAGCACCGCAATGTAAGGCACCCTTTAGATGGAGAGAAGGAACCCACTTGCACGCGTCGGCGTCGGCCGCGACTTCCAGTTGGCCCCGAAGTGTTTTGGTGGCGTTTCGCATCCCCGGAATGAACCACAACGAGCGATCAGCCGTGCGCGCTAGGAGCAGGTAGCGGTGGTGTCCTAGTCGGCGGTGTGCTTCCTCATGATGGACTACGGCCCTGAGCTCAAGGGCTGTGAGACGATCCATCGCCCCTTCGGAGACAACGACGTATCCCTCGGGTCCTGGAATTGCCGCGGCGACAAATTCCTCGACCGGGAGTGTGGCGACCGCTATCTGGTCAACGTGGGTGATCGGAGCGAACCGAAGATGTTCTGCGAGCGATCGACGCCTGCTGCTCGTCGCGAGTAGCGCCCGCACCCCGCTAACCAATGCCAGGCTGATCATGGCAAAGCTAATCCAGCCAGTGAAAGGGAGCGAGGGAAAGAGATGTTTGGCCGAAAATCCCCCGTTTCCGGAGCCTGAAAGTCCGGTTAGGGCCATGGCGCACATCGCCAGCGCGCTGATGATTACAGCCGCAGCGAGTGCGACGGCCCAGATTGTGGCGAGTGCCGCATGTCGGGCCTGAATGCTGAATCGGTCGGCAATCACGGGCACAGCGAGCAGGGCAGAAGTCGAAACCAGAATCTCGAACGCGTTCATATAGGCCCTTCGCTGTCGTCACGATGATACTCGGTTGCGGGCAGCACAGCCAGCGCCGGAGTGCGACAACTAGTAGGAGCCAGATTGGTCTGCGTGCAGCTTGGGGCTATGGAAGCTGGGTTAAAGGTGGACATCTTCTACGTGTTGTAGTACGTTGCCGATCCGCATGGGGGATAACAGCGACACCAACTCAAGAAAGCGCAAGCTAGCGGTAGGGCTGACGTGGCTCGTTGCCACAATTGTCGGCGAGATAGCGGTGGGCGCTATTCAGTTTCATCCGTTCGGAGCGTCGCGAGAGGCTCGCATCATCGACAGCGCTTTCGATCTCTTGGTTGTCCTGTCGGTGCCGGTAGTCACATTTGTTCTTGCCATGGGCGGCTACTCGCTTATACGCGATAGGGACCGCGGCGACGGAGCCGACGGTCCGCCAATTCGTACCAACCGGGTCTTTATAGCTACATGGATGGTGATCACCACCGCATTGTCCATCTTGGTGGTAATTACGCCCGGATTCAGCGGCCTCGACGAGCTGCGAGCCGAACCCGACGCCGAGCTGGTGGTCGATGTTCGTGCAGAACGGTGGAACTGGGTTTACTCGTACCCCGAGACCGGGGTCGAAACCCAGGGGACTCTGGTGCTGCCAATTGATACCAGAATCATGTTTCGACTTACTTCTACTGACGTAATCCACTCATTCTGGGTGCCCGCATTTCGGATCAAGCAGGATGTTGTTCCAGGCATCGTGACATCGACCATGGTCACCGCCGAAAAGCTCGGGTCATTCGACAACCAGGACGAGATGCGTGTCCAGTGCGCTGAACTATGTGGTGTAGGCCACGCAAGGATGTTCACCGGTGTAGAAGTCGTCGAGAAAGCTGAGTTCGACGCCTGGCTCGCCGCGGCTGGCGGGTGATCGTGGAACCGATCGGAGCGAATCTATGACCATTGTTCGTGGAGTCGTCGGAGGCATCTTGGGCTATGCCCTGGGGGCCGCCCTTCTCATGACTATTCGCGCTGCGGCGGGAGCCGCCGCGTGGGAAGTGGAGTCGGTGACCGCAGGCGCATGGTTGTTCGCAGTTTCGGGTTGGCTACTCGGCGTTGGCGTCTGGCGTTACTGGGCGCGTCCGTGGTTCGGAAAGCCCGAACAGGTTTACACAGCCTCGGGTTGGCGTCGGTACTTCGACTTCGACACCGACCATAAGGTCATCGGCATCCAGTACCTGGTGACCTTCCTCGCTATGTTCTTTATGGCAGGCCTCTTCGCCATGCTGATGCGCTACGAGCTGATGGGCGTGGGCCAAGACGTACTGAACGCCGACCAGTACAACTCGATCATGAGTCTTCACGGCACCATGATGGTGTTTGTGGCCGTCGCCGCCACGGTCGGGGCCTTTGGCAACTATGTGGTTCCGATCATGATCGGTGCCGACGATATGGCGTTTCCAAAACTGAACGCCCTGTCGTTCTGGCTCGTGCCACCCGTCTTGGTCGCACTCACAGCGTCCCTGGCGTTTGGTGGATATGACACAGGCTGGACTGGATATGTTCCGCTTTCGGTGCAGAGTGACACCGGTGGCCTGTTTTTCAACCTGGCTTTCTTCACACTCGGACTTTCGTCGATTGTCGGCGCACTCAACATCATCGTCACGATCGTGACGATGCGAGCAAGGGGGATGAGTTGGGGCCGGTTGCCGATCTTTGTGTGGTCGATCTTCGTGACCTCGATCCTCTCGTTGATCTTCACACAGTTCATTGGTCTGGCGATGCTGATGGTCATACTGGACCGCACTGCCGGCACGATCTTCTTTGATCCTGCAGCTGGGGGAGATCCGCTCCTCTACCAGCATGTCTTCTGGTTCTATTCGCACCCAGCCGTTTACATCATGATTCTTCCGGCGCTCGGGATCACTCTCGAGGTGGTGTCACACTTCAGTCGCAAACCACTGTTCGCATACAAATGGGCGGTCGGTGGGTTTCTCGGCATCATGAGCATGAGCGCCGTGGTTTGGGCCCACCACATGTTTACCGCCGGCATCGCCGAAGCACTACGCAAGCCGTTCCTTGCAAGTACAGAGATGATTTCCATCCCAACCGGCCTCATTTTCCTGTCGGCCCTCGGAACACTGTGGATGGGCAAGATTCGATTTGCCGTCCCGATGCTGTTCGCGCTTGGAGTGTTGTTCAACTTCTTGATCGGTGGTATCACCGGGGTGTTCTTGGCCGATGTGCCAGTCGACATCCAACTCCAGGACACCTATTTCGTGGTGGCCCATCTTCATTACGTGATCCTGGGCGGCGGTATCTTCGGCTTGTTTGCGGCCATCTACTATTGGTTCCCGAAGATGACGGGCCGGATGATGAGCGGTCGGCTTGGCAAGGTCCACTTCTGGTGGATGATGGTCGGTTTCAACGCCACCTTCCTGCCGATGTTCCAGCTCGGACTGCAAGGAATGAACCGACGCATCGCCGACTACACCCCGGATCTCGCTGATACCAACCGAATAGTATCGATGGGCGGATTCTTCCTGGGCACAAGCTTCGTGGTCTTCCTCTACAACTTCATCTGGAGTTGGGCCCGAGGACCGATAGCGCCAGCCAATCCGTGGGGAGCTCGCACTCTCGAGTGGCAGATTCCATCTCCGCCACCGCTCGAAAACTTCGAGGTACCTCCAATTGTGCTCGCTGACCCTTATGGCTACGGCGAACCTGATTCATTCCACGCCGACCTTGGCTATGGGCCTGGGGTGGCGGTACAGGAAGGTGTCGACGCATGAATCTGCTCACGACAATTCGGGAATCGCCCGGCATGATGGCCTTACTAATGCTGGCTGCACTCACAGTGTTGGAGTACATCGTGAGCGCTGCAGAGATGCCAGGCGCTTTCGTGGCCCTGCTGATCATCGCGATCGGCAAGGGCGCCATCATTTTGCGAACATTTATGCAAATCGGAAACGTCTTCGGAGGTGAGCACTAGTGGCTGTGACGGAAATGATCCCGACAGAACAGGCCACGCCCCGCATCCGGATCAATCGCTTCGGGCTGTGGCTGTTCTTCTTGTCCGAGACGGTGTTGTTCGCCGGGATACTTACGGTGCGGTTCAGTCTGCTCGGGACCGAGGTCCACGAAGAGATCTCACAGACCATTGGGCTGATAATCACCGGGATACTCCTAGCGTCGAGTTACACCGCCTTTAGGGCCGAGCACGCGGCACGCACAGGCGATCAGGAAGCCCTGGTTCGGTACCTTTCACTGACGCTGTTGCTTGGTCTGGTATTCATCGGAGGCGTTGCCTTCGAGTGGGCAGAAGCCTTCCATGCATTTCCCGCTGGCACCGAGTTCGGCACTGTTTTCTTCCTCATGACCGGTGTCCACGCATTCCACGTGATTACGGGTTTGCTGTTTCTTGGGATATTGCTGCGGAACGCTCGCAAGGGCAACTACAACGACGACTCGTGGCCAGTCGAAGCCGGCGTCAAGTACTGGCACTTCGTCGATATTGTTTGGGTGTTTTTTTATCCGGCGCTCTATCTCATCTGAGCGCCATAGACAGTGGCTTCGGCCGCGAATTGGAGTCGACATGCGCACACTAGGAATAGCGTTTCTCACAATGCTTGGGCTTGTTGCCGCGGGCTGTGGATCGTCCGAGGACGAGGTTGTTCTGTCCAGTGACGCCGCCGGCGAGATCGTAATCAACATGGACGAATTTAGCTTCGGAGTCGACCGGATTGACGTAGTTGCGGGCGAGACCGTGACGCTCATAATAGTCAATGGCGGCGACAACGAGCACGAGTTCATGATCGGCCGGAATTTAGTCAAGACCGAACAGGGCTACCCCAATGGCTTCGAACATGATTTCTTCGAGGACTTCACCCCAATAGTAGATCCGCCATCAGCCGGCATGGATATGGCCGACATGGGTGACATGGACATGGGTGATGACGCCATGGAGGACGATGGCATGGGTGATAGGGACATGGGTGATGACGCCATGGAGGACGATGGCATGGGTGATATGGATATGGGTGATGACGCCATGGAGGACGATGGCATGGGTGATATGGACATGGGCGACGGCGGCGAAGAACCACACCCCGGGTTCATGGTCCAGCGCCGGGCTGGCGAAGTCGCTCGCCTGACGATCACGATTCCCGAGAACGCTGTCGGCATGTGGGAGATTGGCTGTTTCCGGGGTCGCGGATCGCACTGGGACGCCGGCATGCGGGCGACCTTGAACGTTCTTGAGGCGTGAGCATGCTCGACTCACGGGTGTCCGTCGACGCCCGCTCCGTCGTAGCAAGCTACATCCGAATAACAAAACCCCGGATTATCGAGTTACTGCTGGTAACCACGGTGCCGGTGATGATGCTCACCGCCGACGGCTGGCCATCGACATGGCTAGTGATCGCTACGGTACTCGGCGGGTCTCTATCGGCTGGCGGTGCCAACGTGCTTAACAACGTCTGCGACCGCGATATCGATCAGTTGATGGATCGCACGGCTGATCGGCCGTTGGTGACCGAGGAGATCTCTCCACGGAGTGCGTTCGTGTTCGGAGTCGTGCTCGGTCTAGTGGGTCACGTCTCGCTCTCGATCTTTGTCGGACAGCTAGCGGCGTGGCTTTCGACCGGGTCGCTTCTGTTCTACGTATGCATCTACACGTTGCTCTTGAAGCGTCGAACCGTTCAGAATATCGTCATCGGCGGAGCTGCTGGCGCTATCCCGGTCCTTGTCGGATCTGCAGCGATTAACGGGACCCTTACCTTCGAGTCCGTGTTGCTCTTTGTGGTGGTGTGCCTCTGGACGCCGCCCCACTTTTGGGCGCTGGCGATCCGCTATCGAGCCGATTACGCGAAGGCCGCTGTCCCGATGCTGCCGGTCGTCGCGGGGGTTCCGGCCACAATCCGTCAAATACGGATATACACCGTTCTCACTGTGGTGGCGTCATTGGCGCTCGGGTTCGGGTCCGTCGTGAGTTTGGCGTACCTCCTACCTGCGGCAGTTGTCGGTATCTGGTTCTTACGCGGGGCCATCCTGATAACCGAGGACCGGTCGATGGCGTTCTTTCGGGATTCCATTCTCTACCTGACGGTTCTCTTCGGCGCAGTGGCCTTCGACTCGTTCGTCTAAACGACAGGAGCGTCGCCGTGTCCAGCGAGCACGCGGTGCAACTACGGACCTTCAGCTATGTCGATTACTTCGTCTTTGGCGGATCTTGGGCTGGCTTCGCAAACGGCATGCCGGGCTGAACACCCACACCATGGTTCGTCGTCACCTCCCCAACTGGGAGATAAGCGACGAGGAGATCAACCTGTTCCGGGCTAAAGCGGTCGCCGTTGTGCGATACCGCAAAGAAGCCCTCCCCGATTAGAGGGGACCCCCTGTTCTCATTCGACGTGCTGTTCTAACGGCGGTTCACGGCGACTAAAGACAATCCATGCGCCAGCTATAGCGAGCAGAGCTAGCAGTCCGACAATGAGTGGAACAGGTAGCCCCGACGAAGATTGCTCCTCTTGGCTTGACTGCGCGGCGGTTGGTTCCAGAGCTGAGTCGTTGTTTTGTGTTTGGTTCGGCGTTCCATCCCCGACCGCAGAATGGAGGGCGGCCAGCAATGTTTCTGCGTCGTATGGATCGCGATCGGTGGCCTCAACTCCAATGTCCACCAGGCGCCCGGCCAGGTAGCCGTGCATGGCGGGCGGCGTTGGCTCGAATCCATAGGCGGCTAGAAAGGCTTCTCCAAAGCTTGGCTGTCGATCATCGAGAAGCGCGATCGCCGACATCTCTCCTTCGATCGCAAACAGAAATATGGAGTCGCCGGAATCGCCAGCATCGGCGTTCGAGGCCGCGATAAGAATCGTCTCAGAATCGGTGGTCAGACCGATGATGATTGCGAGAGTTTCGTTCGAGATATCGGCGACGATGATTGGTAGGTGTTGGGTATCGGTCATGTCTCTGGCCGCGCCGATAATGCCGTCGGCGGCGCCGATACCGTCGGCAATCACAAACACGACATCCATGCTTCCGAGATGGTCTCCACCCTCTACGCCGGGGGGATGGCTTACGTCGGGAGATTGGTCCACCGCAAGCTGGAAGCCTTGCATGAACGCGACGCCGTCAGAGCCTTCGGGGCCGGGTTCGATCAAGATTCCGACTGTGAACTCGTCAGCCAAGGCAGGACCGGCGCCGATCACAACGATGGCCGCGACAGCGGCAGAAACCAAAACCCGCCAGCCGTATCTCATGCCACGTCTCCCATAGCGACGAATCGTACCGCTACTGCTCCGACTAGGGGCAACGATGAAGGTCACGTCGAGACAGCGCGAATTAGTCGGTGGTCTCGCATCGCCCCTGGCAGAAACACAATTCCGACCGACTTTGTTGTCTCGATATGGGGTATTAGCGCCTGCCGGAGGCTTCGTCGGACATGTGGCGCGAATGCCGCCGTGGACGACAAGCCCAGGGCTAGTCGGGCCTCGATTTCGTCGGCGTGTTCGTCGACCTCTGCAAACAGCCGTTTGCAGACGAGAACTGTTGCCCCGAGCGAGTTTCCAACCATCATCCCGGCTAGTGGCACTAGGGCGCTCCCAACAAGTGGAAAAACCTGGAGGCCGAAGAGGACGGCGAGGTTGGTGCCGACGGCGATACCAAAAGCGCCTACCGCCAAAGCGGTTACTCGTGTCTCTGAGCCAACTCGTCGCTGAGTCGTGATGGCCGCGAACATGATCATCCCCACAATCCACAGCCATGACAGAACTATTGGGTCATCGTCATCGACCACCAGATGCAAGGCTGCGCCCACCAGCACTAGCTGTCCGGCGGCCCGAACACATGCGACGCCAATCTCACGGCCAAGGCCGAGCCTTCGCCAAGCCGAAATCAGGATTGCGACGACCACCAGAATGGCCGAGAGGACAAGACCCACCAGAGTTATCGATCCAGCTCCCATTATGGCGCGTCCACTGCGTGGCGAACTTCGGCGAGACGATGATCACTGAGTTCGATAAGAGTGCCACTCGCGAGCACCCGACCAGAATCCATGACCACAACAGTGTCGGCAAGGCGTTTCATCTGAGCGATGTCGTGCGACAGCCATACCCATGCAACACCTCTGGTGTCGACGAGTTGTCTGGCTAACGCCTCGATCTTGTGTGTCGCATCGGCATCTAGCGACGCGGTCGGCTCGTCGGCCAGGATCACGATGGGGTTCGTGGCGAGCGTTCTGGCGATGCACAACCGTTGAGCTTCGCCGCCCGACAATGTGCTGGCGGTCTGGTCGGTTTGTTCGGCGAGACCAACAAGTAGCAGCAGCTCGTTGGCCCGCCCACGATCAATGTCGGGGTCCGCTACCCGAAGGTTGTCGAGGGCCGTGCCCTCAAACATCAAAGGTCGCTGGGCGACGTAACCGACACTTCGCCGCAAAGCACAGATATCGGTGCTGGCTAGATCGGTGGCGCTCCATGTGACGGTTCCACTTGTCGGTGCATCGAGACGATTGAGGATCCGAAGCAAAGAGGTCTTGCCGGATCCAGATCGACCAACGACAACCGTGAATCCAGAAGCGTAGATCTCAAGATCGACCTGGTCGAGGATCGAAACGCCGGCAACTTCGCGCGTCACGTTCGCCAAAACGAACTTGTGCGCGTCGAGGGTGGTCACGCTGAGACCGTACCAACCCCTTTGG
>CAZMUM010000071.1:0-9396 GCA_964569385.1 uncultured Acidimicrobiales bacterium | reverse complement strand
GCCATCTCACGGGGGTGCTCTTGCCACAGTTCGGTGCTCCCCTCGACATCGGTGAAAAGGAACGTCACCGTGCCGCTTGGGATAGTCCCGGTCATGTCTCAACGCTAGCCGAGCCGCCCTGCTGACATCGCCGCGAGCTCAGCGCGGCCTGCCACCCCGAGCTTGGTGAACACATGGCTGATGTGAACCTTCACGGTGCCCCGGGCGATGAACATCTTCTCGGCGATTTGAGGGTTAGTCATCCCCTCAGCGACCAGGTCAACAACCCTCAACTCGGTCGGTGTGAGGCTGGCCCAGCCACTATTGGGCCGCTTACGCTCACCACGGGCACGCGACACATACTCCACAGCCTCTTCGAGGCCGAGCAGAGCGCCCTCGGCCCAGTATTCATCGGTGGCGTCCTCACCGATTTCTGCCCGAATCTCAGCGCATCTGAGAGTCACCTCCTCAGCATCAGGCGGCAGCGCCAATAAGCCGAGTCGTGAGCGCTCAGTAGCCGCCGCCGCGAAACAGCGGAGGGCCTCAGCGGCGCTCTGGGCACCGGCAGCAACAAAACCCAGTGCGTCCAGTGCCGCGGTGATGTCGGGGCGTCGACCCAATCGCACGAACACAGCCAGCGACAAATGGGCGAGCCGTTCAGCGGTTGCCAAATCGTTACGATCGAGTGCAACGTGGGCCCGTTCCTGGTCGACCCGCGCACCAACCCACTCATTACCTGACGCCTTTGCGAGCCCGGCGAGATCGTCGAGCAGTTCCACCGCTCCGTCGAGATCTCCGGTCCGGCGGCGCGCCGATGCCAACACCAGGGCCGATACGGCCACCAGGAACGGTATTCGGTGGTGGCGTTCGACCTCATACTCAGGCGTTAGCAAATCGACCGCTACTTGGGCGTCGCCGCGGGCAATCGCCACAAGACCGAGATTCGCCAACAGGTTAGGAATAGCGAGGTCTCCACCAGACGCATGGGCATGCCGAAGCAACGATGTGCTCTGCTTCTCGGCCCACGCGTAGTCACCCTCCATAATGTCAATCGCCCAGAGCCAGGCCCTGCTGACTCCTCCGGTGATCGGTTCCCCAACGCGATCACACGTCTCGATCGCCACTTCGAGGTGCATTCGGGCCTGAATCAGGTCGCCGCGATGAGCCAGCAACGTACCGAGGAGGCCGTGATACCAGGCGAGGAAGTAGGCAGCGTCGAATCTTGCCGCGTGCCGGCGCAGTGTCTCGAGAGCCTCAAGCGCACTTCCCTCGTCCTGGGCCGCCCAAGCCGCAGCCGTAATCATCTTCTGGCTGTTCATCACAGCCCACTCATCGCCGATGCCCCGACCGAGTTCGATGCTGCGTTCCAGTCCCGGCCGAGCCTGGTCCGGCGTCGTAACAGCAGTTGCGTAACCCACAGTGTTCAAGGCCCGGGCTCGAGCCCAATCGTCGTCGAACAGCTCGGCTTGTTCGAGAGCCTCTGGAGCGCGAACGGCCATAGTTTCGATGTCGCCGCTATATAGAGCGATGTGTGCTGCACCCCAACAGGCGCGGCCGCGAAACATCGTCGGAGCAGGCTCTCGTTGATCGAGCAGGCGCGCAAACCAGCGGCCGGCGCGGCCAAGATGTCCACGCAGTTCCCAGAACAGTGTCAGTGAGGTGGCCAGACGCAGCGCCTGCTCGCGTCGGCCGGAGGTATCCGCGAACTCGAGCGCCGATTCGAGGTTGTCGTGCTCGGTCTCGAGCATGCCCAGCAGTTGGGCACTATCGCGGAACGCGATTTCGGGAGCGACCCGCTCAGCGAGCGACAGAAAGTACGACAGGTGGCGGCTGCGAATCTCTTCGACTTCGCCGGAGTCGATCAGGCGAGCCTGAAGGTATTGGCGAACAGATTCAAGAATTCGATAGCCACTACCAGTACCAGCGCGGGCGTGGTCAACCTGCACCACCGATTTGTCGACCAAGCGTGTGAGAAGGTCCAGCACCTCATAGCTGTCGATGCGGTCGTCGGCCGCTACCTCCTCGGCCGCGTCCAGCGTAAATCCGGACATCACCGCCAATCTGAGAGCCAGGAGTTTCTCTCCCTCGTCGAGAAGATCGTAGCTCCATGCCACCGAGGCCTCGAGCGTCTGCTGGCGAGCGATTGCAGTTCGGCTGCCACCCGTCAACAACCTGAATCGATCGCTGAGCGCAGCTGCAATGTCGGTAGGGCTCATCATGCGAACCCGCGCTGCGGCAAGCTCGATCGCCAACGGAATACCGTCGAGGCGGGTCACGATGTCCGCGATCGCGAGACTCTCGGCTTCGCTTGGTTGAAACCCAGGCCTGGCACTCTGCGCCCGCTGAACGAACAACTCGACGCCAAGATCCATGTCGAGGGACGGAACCCTCCATATGGCTTCGCCCGCGAGGCCGAGAGGTTCACGACTTGTCGCGAGAACCCGGAGCGTCGGACAGTGTTTCAGCAGATGATCCAGCGTCGACCTGACTCCTTCAAGGACCTGCTCACAATTGTCGACGACGAGAAGGCCGTCGAAGTTGCGCATCTGTTCGGCAAGCGTGTCGAACAGGGGTCTCCCGAACTCCTCGCGCAATCCCAGTACTCCAGCAATTTCAGCGGTGACCTGATCGGGGTTGCCGACCGACGCCAACTCCACACACCACACTCCGTCGGGGAATCCCGCGAGCTCTTCGGTGGCCGTCCGGAACGCGAGCCGAGTTTTTCCACACCCACCTGAGCCTGTGAGCGTTATCAGACGCTGATGCGAAAGCTCCGACCTGAGCAAGGAAACCTGTTGCTCGCGCCCAACCAGACTGGACAATTCCGTCGGCAAGTTCGTCGGCGCAGTATCGATCGATTGGAGCGCCGGAAAACCCAGCTCGAGGTCGTCATGAGTCAGTTGCCACACTCGCTCGGCACGGTCAAGACCCTTCAGTCGGTGGGTCCCGAGGTCGAGAAATCCGCTGCCAACAAGATCTGAATCAGCGACGACTGCACGTGTAGCTTCCGACACCAGGATCTGGCCTCCGTGTGCGAGCGACCGTAATCGGGCACAACGAATGATCGTAGGGCCGAAGTAATTCCCCTCGTCGCGCAACAACACCTGTCCGGTGTGGATAGCCATTCGAACGTGCAACGGTCGGGCGTCAGGCCACAGTTCCGCGGCGAACACACGCTGCACATCCAGCCCACAGCCAATGGCATCAATAGCGCTTCTAAAGGCGGCCACGACGCTGTCACCCTCGCCCTGCTCCACCGGACGAACGCCGTTGTGCAAAGTGATCGCCGCGTCCATCAGCTCGTAGTGGCGATCGATAGCAAGCGCCATGGCCTCCGGACTCGCCTCCCACAGCAAGGTCGAGCTCACAACGTCCGTGAGCATCAGGGTGACTGTGCCGTCGGGAAGAGCGTCGATCAAGGACTCAGCCATGGCCGATCGTCCCATTGAATTGGTGTCCATGTCCATTGGTCCATCGTGCGGAACCCGGCCAACACCTACATCTGCCACATGGCATATATCCATATGGCAGATGTACTGGTCCGCGAGCCGTCGCCGGCTCGAACCGGGTCAGTTATCCTCCGCGCCGGCCCCGGCGGACCTCCTGGCTGGCGCGTTCCCTAGCTCGGCTTGGGTCAGGATGGCGTCGAGTGCCCAGGCGACGATGGGACCCGATTCGTGACCGTCGATGTCGAACTCCTCGCGCATGCGCAGCCAGGTCTGCGTCGACAGCAGCACACGGACCACCGAAGCTACGGCTAGCTGTTGGTCGGGTTCGAGGTTGGGGAGCGATTTCGACACCAGGTCGCGCATCTGGTCGCTGTGGTGGCGGGTGGAGTCGCTGTAGTGCCGAGGGTCGGCGTTGTACACCGCTTCGACGCGCGCTTCGGTGGCGTGTTTCTCGAGCATCGCCATGAGATCGATGGCCTGGCGCTTCAGTCCCTCGATGTCCTCCGCGGCGTCGGGTTCTCGGCCGACGGCGGCCTCGAGGCGTTCTGTTAGTCCCTGCAACAGTGCCGCCCGGTTGGGGAACTGGCGGTACACCGTGCGCTGCGACACCTCCGCCTCGCGGGCCAGTTCGCTGGTGGTGACCTCGTCGGCCGAACGATCCTCCAGCAGCCGGCTCAACGCGTCGAGGATCGCATCGTGGGTCTGGCGGGCCTGTCGTTCCCGCAGCGGAGACACATAGGTGCGATGGTCTCGGTCGTCTGGTTCGGGTGTGGACTCGGGTGAGCTCATGGGTGGTGTTGGGTTCCTATCCTCTATACGTTGCAGACAAGTGTATTGACAGCAGTGCTGTGTCGTCAATATGCTCACGTCATTCAAGGAGACCCACATGACCACAACCACCCGCCCCGAAACTGCGAGCACCGCGCCCGTATGGGAGCCTCCCGCTCCTGGCCATTGGATGGCCGAGACCAGCCATCACGGGCTGCGACCGCTTTCGCATTTCCTGCGCGACACCTACGTGCGCTCGTTCGAGACCGGTATCGCGGCGATGCTCGAACGTTACGGCCTGCCTCTCACCGGGATAAGTGCCCGCCTCGTCAACGGCTGTTTTTACGTGCGCCCCACAGCCATCGGTGAGGGATCAAAGCCAAAGCCGCCACCTCCGGCTTTCATCATGAAGCTGCTCACCCGGATCCATCCCGAGCTGCGGCGCCGCAACCGCACCGCGGTCGATGCGTGGACCGAGCGACGGTGGCGCGTCGAAGTAGACCGGTGGTTCGACCACGACCGCGACGTGATGCTGGCCCGCAACCTGGAGCTGCAGAATGTCGACGTCTCGTCGCTCGACGATGCGGAGCTCGCCGAACACCTCGCTGTCTGCTTGTCCAACTTCGAAGATGGCATGCGCCGGAACCTCGACACCCACGGGGGCGACCTCATCCCGGTGGGTGATCTGGTCGCGCACGGCGAAGCATGGGGCCTGGATCCGTCAACCACCGCCGAGCTGCTGGTGGGGGCCTCACCGGCCACAGTCGAGACCGTCGAGCTTCAGCGCCCAGTCGCCGAAGCCCTTTCCGCTGCGGAGCACGTCCCCGACTCCCTCGACGAGGTGCGGGCCCTGGGCCCCGAAGTCGCGGAGGCCGTCGACACCTGGCTCGAGCTGCACGGGTGGCGCCTCGTCACCAGCGACGACGTCGACCGACCCACCCTGGCCGAGCTCCCCACCCTTCAGCTCCGGGCACTACTGGCCGAGGTCACCACCACCGCGCAACCTGTCGACCCCGCCTCGGTCCGCGCCCGCGTCCCCGAAGCCGATCGGGACATGTTCGACTCCCTCGTCGAAGAGGCCCGCTACGGCCACCGTCAGCGCGACGACATCCGAGGACTGTGCTGGAACTGGCCAGGGGGCCTCACCCGACGGGCGCTGATCGAGGCCGGTCAGCGCCTGACAGCCACCGACCGCCTACACAACCCCGAACATGCAGCGGAACTGACGCCGACCGAGATCGATGCGCTCCTACTCGGCCAGCCAGGCCCCGACGCCAACCAGGCAGCTGCCCGCGCCGCGCAGAGAGACCAGATCGAGGCCGCCCCTCCCCCGCGAACCCTCGGCGAACCCGAAATCGAGCCGCCGCTTGACGCATTCCCGGCCCCAATGGCGCGAGCCACCGCGGCGCTCATGGCCAACCTCATGGCCGACGAGACAACACTCCAAAGCGAGCCCCTCCGCGGGGTAGGCATCGGAACAGCGCCCTACCAGGGCCGGGCCTGCGTCGTCGCCGACCCCACTGAGGCCCTAGAGCTCCTCGAGTCAGGCGACGTGTTAGTGACTCGGATCACCGGCCCATCGTTCAATTCGCTCCTCCCCATTGTCGGTGCCCTGGTCGTCGAAGAGGGAGGACCTATGTGCCATGCCGCCATCGTGGCCCGCGACTTCGACATCCCGGCCCTCATCAGCGCCACCGGCGCAACCACCGACATCCCCCACGGTGCCACCATCGAAGTCGACCCCCAAGCCGGCACAATCCGACTGATCTGACATCACCGGGCCAGAGCGGTCAGCCGAGAACTCGTCGGTGTCCGAACCGGTGGTTCGGCATCCCCGGTTTCGTCGTCATGCCCGGAATCTTCCCCACCTCAGGCCTCCGGAGCGCCCCTGAACAGCTGCACTGGCTGTCGAGACTTCGTCGATCCGGCTGGCGACGCACGTGTGTCAGATTCCGCTTCGCAATCCGGGCGTGCTCGCACATCAGGCTGTGACGGAGGACCACATCTCGGGTGGTCGGCTAGCGCTGGGAATCGGCACCGGACTCACCATCGATCCGGGGACGGAGATGATCGGGTGCCCGAGTACTACAGCACCGATCGTGCCCGTGATGAATCCTTCGTCGTTCCAGTCGCCACGGATCGCAACGCCCGTATGGACGCGTTCTGCCACGACCTGGGAAACAACATCCTGACTCTGCACGATGGACACATCGTATACTCATGGGTATGCCAAGAACTACTACCATAAAGGTGTCTGTCTCGACTCGTGATGCGTTACGTCAGCTGGCTGAGCGCGAGGGCCTCACGCTCGATGCCCAGCTGGATCAGTTGGTACGCCGAGAGCGCCGCCGAGCCATCGGAGCGCAGCTGGCAAGCTGCCCGCTCGATGAGGGCGATGTAGCGGCGCTCGACGCGTCTGCAAGTGATGTTGCTGATGCGAGCAGGTGACGTCGTCCGCGTCGACTTCGGGACCCCGGCACGCGGTGAGCCAGGATTTGTGAGACCGGCGATCGTTGTTACCAGCGATGACGTGCTCGAGTTCCGCCAATATGCGGTGTTGGTCGTGCCATGCACGATGACACAGCGCGGCTGGCTAACTGAGGTAGGTATCGAGGGGTTCGGTGTCGCGCAGGCACACCTCCCATCGACGGTCAGCATCGATCGAATTGTCGAGTCGGCGGGCGTGAACGTTGGTGCTGTAGTTTTGCAACAAATCCGTGAGTTGATCGCCGATCTCCTTGGGTTGTGAGATAAGAACGATCCGCCGCAGCAAAAGCTGTCGAGGGTACGCTCCATCCGATGGGTTGATCGAGGCTGCGTGGGTCTGTCTCTTTCTAGTGCGTCGGGGTGTGGCCTCTCCTGGGCCCAGAAGGATCGATTGAGGCAGCCAGGTCCTGAAGGGTTGTGGCCTCGAATTGTGAGATCCACCCCTTGTGGGCGATGAAGTTGACCGTCGAGTTGTACCGGTCCACGATCCTGGCGATCCGCTCCGGGGACTGCCAACGCTTGATCGAACGCACCTGCGCGCACGCGACCCTGACAGATACGTTGGCGACACGGCGTTCAAACCATGACAGGGAGTCGTACCCTGGAGAGTTCCGAACGAACCGACGGGTCAAGGTGCAAAGCTGACGCGGGTTGACGGTGACGTTGAAGGTCGCAGTTGTCACAGTCGTGTTGCCGGCATTGTCCGTTGCCGAAGCGGTGAGGGTGTTGTTTCCCGCGCCGAGGGCCCATGCTTGGGTGTTCAGACCTTCGCAGTCGGCCGAGGCCAACCCAGAAAGGGCATCGCCAGCAGTACAGGTGATGTCGATCTGACGGAGGATCCCGTACCTGTTTTGAACTTGGCCGTATGCGACTGTTGGCCCGGTGCCGTCGAGCTTGATCGTCACCGAACTAGTGGTCGTTCCACCGTCCGACGTCGCCGAGCATTCGAAGATCGTTCCTGCCGTTTCGGCGCTCACGACACCGCCGACACATGGTGGCGAAGTCACAGCGGATTCGGCGTCGCTGACAAGCCAAGTAACCGTGATGTCGCCTGCCGTGTACCAGCCGTTCGATCCGAGCGTTCCTCCGGTGACTTCAGCCTCGATCTCGGGTGGCGTCGAATCGCTCACAGCACATGACGTCGCCCCCTCAACGAGGGTCGTTGTCCCGGGTGGGCACGGCGTTGCCTCGGTTGCTCCGGAGTCAGCTACGAACGTACCTACAGCAGCGAGCGTGCACTCAACGGCACCACTTACAGCACTGAAGGACCCAGGAGAACACAACGTTGCCTCAACCGCACCCTGGAAATCGACAAAGGAACCGGCCGGGGCTGCAGTACAAGACGTGGCACCAGCAACCGAACTGAACGAACCAGCCCCGCAAGGCACCGCCTGAACCGCACCGGCCTCCGCAACGAACCGACCCGGAGGAGCGGGTGTGCAAGGCTCGCTGCCGGTTGCCGAGAACGAACCCGGCGAACATGGAAGCGCTGCGACGGTAACGACTTCTGGCGCCGACGATATCGATGTATCAGCGCCGTCTAGTTCTGGTGTGGCCGATACGGCGGCTTCGGCGGGATTCACCGACACGGCAAGACTCGTACCCAGCACCGCCATCGCCACAAAAATCGTCATTGCTGTGCGGACTCTCGCCCTGTGAACCGTCACTATGCTGTCTCCCCTGGCTGGTACGGCGACCGGGCACGATTGCCCGCGAATATGCGCCTCGTTGAGATTGTGGGACATCAGGCGCGTCAGCTGCGCGTCACCTGGCCAGCTCGCCTGAAGATCGACTCGACGCAGGTCGCGCTCTATCGCGGTCCACAGACACGTGTCCCCTGCCGCCGATTCAGCTGAGGTGCGGAAAAGTTGTCGAATCCACAACGTTGAGTGGGCCTTGTAGGACAGCTTTCGAACCCTCAGGTCACAATGAGGCGTCCGACTTCGACTGCTAGGCGTCGATGTCGACGCCGACGAGTTGAATGACGCCGTCGGTGGTCTCAACTCCTTGTACGACGTAGGCGCGAGTGAGCACGCTCGTGCCGATGAGCATACGGATGGCTGGCACGCCTTCTATTGCCTCTGGGAGTTCGTCGAATCGTGCGGCGAACTGTTCCACGATCGCGGGGAGATCGATGACGATGAAATCTGTCGCCGAGGGCTCGCCGGCGGGTCCGCGTTCGGAGCCAAGTTGGTCATCGAGCCGAACGAAGAACGAGTCGGTGACTCGCACCTCGCGACGCTCCGTCACGAGGGCTCGGTGTTGAGCAGTCCGTACTCCTCCGCGATTCGACGACTTGTCGCCTCGACCCGTGCGCGGAACTCGGGATCGAGTTCGTCCAGTGACGAAAGTTGTCCTTCTCGGACGATTCGGGCGCGCTCGTCGGGGCTCATCAGCTCCATCTCTGCTGCGGTCCAGATCTTCCCGGTCGACATGCCCTCAGCCTACTCGCCGCTGGTCTGCTGTCGGGCAACATTGGCGAGGTAGCGACCGCAGTACTAGATCCACCACGCTGATGGGAGCGGCGAGCAGCGACTGGAACAAGTCGTCGAAGTCTGCAGTTCGCGACTACCCCAATCTGTCATGGCCGCCGGGTTCGAGTCCCTCGAGGGTGTGCCGAGGGACAGCTCAAACCCCGCTTCTTCAGACACTCTAAACAGGAGTGACGCATCGGCAGGCGGAGCCACAATCGCGAAGGTGAGCTGTGGTCCTA
>CAZMUM010000070.1:0-10197 GCA_964569385.1 uncultured Acidimicrobiales bacterium | reverse complement strand
TGCTCACAGGCACAACGAACAACCAGAACGTCACTCCAGAGCCCCAAACTCTCGACGAGTGGGCCAACAACCGACCGCTTACCACTGGCAACCCGACATGAACAACCACAACGGTGGGGTACAACCACTAACCCCACTACCTCAGGGGTCTAAGGGGGCTGCACGTCGCAGTCTGTACGGATCTCAAATGTGTGTCTCTGAGAGGGAAACCTGATGCCTCCACTACCTAAAACGAACCCTGTGCGCCGGAATGCGGCTAATGCTGGGCGCATGGTGTTGCCGGCTGGCGGTCGTAAGGGCCGGGCACCAACTGTGCCGGTCGGGATGGTTCTGAGTGCCGCTGCTACCGATATTTGGCGGGCGTTGTGGCGCACTCCGCAGGCTGTGGCTTGGCAGGAGCTTGGCTGCGGTCGTCTCGTGGCCCGTTACTGCCAGATATCGGCTGTGAACGGTGTTGAGCCGACCGATAAGGCCGCTGTCGAGCTTCGTACCATGGAACGCGATCTTGGTCTGTCTCCGACTGGGCTCAGAGCGTTGCAGTGGACGATCGTCGACGACAAGCCTGCGCCGGTCAGACAGACGAGCCGTAACCGTCGGAACCTTCGCGCTGTCGACCTGTCAGACATCGACCTCAACAGCGGTGAGGCGGGCTAGGGTGACGAGTGAGCCGATCGGACACTAGGCCTGGCGCCTAACCCGATTACTCGCCCCGCCCTGGAGGCGACCCGCTCGTGCTGGCAGGACCAGACGAGACAGAACATCAAACGTTCTCACCTCTCAGGAGCCTCTCATGCCTACTGGCTACTCATCTGCCGCTGTTGGCGGCGCACTCACAACCGAACAAGTTCAACAGGTCCTACTCGAACCGCTACAGGCCAGCTCGGTAGTCCTCGCAGCACTCGACAACCTCGCTAGCGGCAACATCATGTCGAGCGATGGGGGAGCGCCTCTACGTATCCCCAAGATCGACGCCCTAGCCCTGTCAGATCCTTGGCGGGCGGAGCATGTGGCCATCAACGAAGAAGACATCACCTATGGCTCGGTGGTGCTCATGCCAACGTCACTCAAGTCACTCAAGGTCATACATCGGCTCTCGAACGAGATCGTTCGACACTCAGTCGTATCGGTCTTGGAGAATATCGGTAGGGCTCTCACCACCAGAGTCGGCCTGTACCTCGATGCTGCCCTGCTCGCCGGTGACGGCGCGTCTGACACGATCAAGGGCCTCACGGCTATGGCTGGCATCACGACAATGGCCGGCGTTGGCGTGGTCGATGTCGATGACCTACACGACGCTGAGCTGAACCTGCTCGAAGCCAACGCCCAAACGTCGACCGCGGCATGGTTCATGGCACCACGAGACCTCGTGGCGTTACGCAAGCTCAAAGCCAACGGCCAATACATTGTCCACCCTGATCCTCGCGAGGGTGGCCGCTACCAGCTTCTAGGCCACCCCGTCTACACGTCCACCCAAATCGCGATCAATGGCGGTGCAGGCACCGACGAGTCGAAGATCGTGCTCGCCGACATGGCCCAAGTCGTCGTTGCGGTCGACAAGACCGCCTCGGTCGAGGTACTCACCGAAACGTACGCAGCTACCGATGAGCTCGGACTCAGAGTGACCGCACGATTCGACATCGCAGCACTCAACCCGACCGGCATTGTCATCATGGACGAAATCACGCCCGTCTAACCCCTCTGATGCTCTCACCGCACCACTGGTAAGCCAGGTGCCGTGCGAGCCTTAGAACGGTGCCCCGCGGTGTGGTCGCATCGGCTCTAGGGCCGGTTCACCGCAGGCCACCACGCACACCAGCCGGGTAGGGATTCGACTTCAGGTCCTAGATGGTGCCTGATGCCTACCCGACTGGAGTGCAACCCCAAGGTTGTGGAAACGATTAGGGGGCACTTAGGGGGCAATCTGATGAGAACTGCCCAAAGTCTCCCAAAGCCCACGACAACCCAACGTAGGCAAGGGCAATAGATATAAGGGTTTGCTCACTCACCAAGGCACCCAGATACGTCCCGTCATCGTTCGCAACGAGGGGGTCGTCGGTTCAAATCCGGTCATCTCCACCAAGAAAAGCCTTAGTCGTCGGCACGCGATAGCGCGGCCGGCCGGTTTTCGCGCCTACGGCCAACTGTGTTTGTGTCTGAGATCGAGGCTAGGAACACGATCTAGCCATGGAGTTCAAAGAGGCCAGATTCAAAATGCAATCGAACTGGTGCAGCTATACGACAGTGTCGGATGGTACGAGTACTCAGACGATGCGGCCCGCCTCGCGAAAGCGTTCGCCAACTCATCATTTGTCGTGACGGCACGCAATCGAAGCGAACTCGTCGGCGTTGCGCGCGCCCTAAGCGACGATGTCTCGATTCTCTACGTGCAAGACGTAGTGGTCGATCCGGCCTATCAGCGACAGGGGATTGGCCGTCGGCTGCTCGAGAACTGCCTTGAACGATTCGCGCACGTGCGCCAGCGCGTTCTGCTGACCGACAACGCGGCGCATCAACATCGGCTCTACAGGTCGGTCGGATTCAAAGACGTGTCACAGCTAGAAGGTGCGTGCGTACATGCCTTCGTCGACATCGTCGGGGCCGACCTCATCTCGAAACCTGACACCGAGCGATAGCGCAGCCGGGGCGAATGAGGGGTTGATGCCGGGTTCGATTGGCGCCCAGTGGTCAGGTCATCGGAGAACAGGCCAGAGCCCTCGCGACTCGGAGCGTCCGCGAAGGCAGCCCTCGAGGTCAGAGTACACCCGGGGTCTTGTCCTTGCCGTGGCGCTGGCGCCGATTAGCATCCGATCCAGCTATTAGAGTCTGTCGAACACATGGTCACTTTCACATCTTTCCGACAGGTTCCGTCAAGTGTCCAGCGAGGTCGCGGATGACTCTGAAGATCGCGGTCGCGGGGTTTCGGCATTGGCACATGCTCGATCTGTATGAGCATTGTCGGAACCGGGCGGGGGTCGAGATTGTCGCTTGTTCCGAGGAGGATTCGGAGATGCGAGTTTTGTTGGCGGCTCGGGGCATCGAGGTGACTCACCTTTCGAACGCAGAGCTGATAGCGGATGTCGAGTGTGATGTGATCGCTATCGGCGATATCTTCGGGCGGCGGGGCCCGCTCGTTCGGGCTGCGCTCGCAGCGGGCCGTCATGTCCTGTCCGACAAACCGTTGTGCACGACGCTCGATGACCTTAATCGAATCTGGGAGATGGCGGCTGAGCGAGACCTCAGAGTTGGTTGCATGCTCGACCTCCGTGACAGGGGCGTTATCGGGACGCTTCGTGAGGTGATCCGATCTGGTCAGATTGGCGAGGTTCACTCGATGAATATCGGTGCGCAGCACCCGCTGAAGTTCGGGGAGCGGCCTGAGTGGTACTACAAGCCGGAGCTGTACGGCGGTCTGTTCAACGATATAGCGGTTCACGCAGCGGACATCATCGAGTGGATCACCGGCAGCGAGATTGATCGGGTTGTTGCTGCCAGGACGTGGAATGCCACGGTGCCGCAACACCCCGGCTTCGAGCAGTGTGGTCAGGCGATGCTGTCGCTCGATAGCGGTGCTGGTGTCATCTGCGATCTTTCGTATATTTCGCCGGACTCGTTCGATTGGGCGTTCCCGCTCTATTGGCGCATCAGTATCTGGGGCACGCTCGGAGTGGCTGCGACAACGGTCACCGCTGATGCCGTAACCGTGTACCTCGATGGCGAACCGACCCCGAGTGTCATTCCGGCAACGGCCGACCGAAGTGGCGGCTACCTTGATGCCTTCCTCAGCGATATCGGGGGCATCACGACGTCTTCACAGCTGACCACCAGCCAGGTCCTGCGAGCAACCCGTCTAGCCCTCGACATCCAGGCGGCTTCGCAGAACGCGAAAGCGGACAAGCCATGACCCAGGATTGGTTTTTTGTTCGCCTGGCCTGACGCGGCTGGCAAGTTTCTCGTTGTGTGAGGTCACGGCGATCCGTCCCGGCCTTCCCGAACGTTCTCGCTACCATGCCCGCAGGAGGCAGACTGATGTCGGAGTTCTTTTCGACCGTTAGCGGGCCAATTGAGTTCAAAGGGATCGAGAGCGACGACCCCTTGGCCTTCAGGTGGTACGACCGCAATCGGATAGTTGCGGGCAAGTCGATGAAGGATCATCTTCGGTTCGCCGTCGCCTACTGGCACAGCTTCAACTGGGACGGGTTCGACATCTTCGGCCGGGGCACCCTCGACCGTCCGTGGCTTGATCCGTCGCAATCCGACGCGTTGGCCCGTGCCAAGTTCAAGATGGATGTTGCGTTCGAGTTCTTCGAAAAACTGGGCGTCCCATTCTTTTGCTTCCACGACGTGGATATCGCGCCCGTTGGGGACACGTTCAGGCAGTCGGCCGACCTTCTCGACGAAATGGTCGACGAGGCTGCTGGGCATATGGATCGCACCGGAGTCGAGCTGTTGTGGGGGACTGCCAATCTATTCTCTGACCCTCGCTTCCAAGCCGGTGCCGCTACCAACCCAGACCCAGAAGTGTTCGCATACGCGGCCGGGCAGGTGGCCCATTGTCTGTCGGCAACCCACCGCCTCGGCGGCCAGAACTACGTGCTCTGGGGTGGTCGCGAGGGGTACGAAACCCTCCTGAACACCGATATGAAACGCGAACTCGACCAGCTCGGTCGATTCATGACAATGGTGGTCGAGCACAAACACAAGATCGGGTTCGAGGGCATGCTCCTGCTCGAACCCAAACCGTTCGAACCGACTAAACACCAGTACGACTTTGACGTTGCGGCTTGCCAAGCGTTCCTTTCCAGGTACGACCTGATTGGCGAGATCCACACGAACATCGAAGTCAACCACGCGACGTTGTCAGGCCACGACTTCGCCCACGAGGTTGCGGCCGCGTTTGCGGGCGGCATCTTCGGAAGCATCGACGCCAATGCTGGCGACGATCGCCTTGGCTGGGATCTCGACCGGTTCCCAGTATCGGTCGAGCAGATGACGCTCGGGATGTACGAACTTCTTCGCGGTGGCGGGTTCACCTCGGGTGGCCTCAACTTCGACGCCAAACTTCGTCGCCAATCCACCGCGAGAGACGACCTCTTCCACGCCCACATCGGAGGCATGGACACCATGGCCCACGCCTTGTTGGTGGCATCGGCCATGATCGACGACGGTGCTCTGGAAGATCTTCGGCGCGACCGATACGCCCGATGGGACGCAGGTCTTGGCCAACGAATCATGGGCGGCACCGAAACCTTGCAGTCGTTGCACGATCGAACCCTCGAAGCGCCAGAGCCCACACGCAATTCGGGTCGTCAGGAGCAACTTGAGAACACGGTGGCTCGCTACATCGACCGAGTTCGTTGATGCCCCTGGTAATCGGTGTCGACTCATCGACCCAATCGACGAAGGTCGAGGCCCGGAACGCCGAGACCGGCGAGGTCATGGGCACCGGCTCAGCGCCACATCCACCGGCGCAGCCACCCGTGTCAGAACAGGATCCCGAGGCGTGGTGGGACGCGCTCGTGGCGGCCGTCAGCCAACTCCCCGATGACGTTAGGAAAGATGTAGCAGCCATCTCGGTTGCCGGACAGCAGCACGGTTTGGTGTTGGTCGACTCGGCTGGGGCCGTTGTAAGACCGGCGAAGCTGTGGAACGACACCACATCGGCCGAGCAGGCGTCGGCGTTGGTGGAGCGACTTGGCGCCGGACAGTGGGCCGCGTTGTGCCGAAGCGTGCCTGTTGCCGCTTTCACAATCACGAAACTCCTTTGGATGGCCGATAACGAACCCGAGAGTCTTGCCAGGGCCGACAAGATCATGCTGCCGCACGATTACCTGACCTGGTGCCTGACCGGTAAGCACATCACCGACCGCGGCGATGCGTCCGGAACCGGCTGGTTCGATCCGGTTTCGAATACCTACCAACCTGAACTACTGGCCACAGCCGTTGACGACGCGGCATCGTGGCTTCAACGTCTGCCGACGATCGTGGCGCACGACGAAGCGGCTGGTGAGCTGACGGTCGAAGGCGCCGCAGCCCTCGGCCTTTCGCCTGGGATTGTTGTCGGGGCCGGATCTGGCGACAACATGGGGGCCGCACTTGGGCTTGGTCTCAGGGTAGGAGATCTAGTGATGTCTCTAGGCACATCTGGCACCATCTACAGCTTGTCGGCATTGCCTACCTCCGACCCTTCCGGCGCTGTGGCCGGGTTCGCGAGTGCATCTGGCGAGTACTTGCCGCTCGTTTGCACGCTCAACGCAACACGAGTGACCGATTCTGTCGCAGAGTGGATGGGCACCGATGCAGCCGGACTTAGCGCCCTCGCGTCAGCGCCTTCAGCCCGGTTCGACGGCTGCACGCTTGTGCCCTACTTCGATGGCGAGAGAACACCGAATCGGCCAGACGAAAGTGGCCGGTTTCACGGTCTACGAACAACGACCACCCGAGAGACGCTCGCCCTAGCCGCTCACGATGGAGTGTTGTGCGGGTTGTTCGATGGCTTGGATCACCTGACTTCGGCCGGCGTTGACGTGTCGGGTCGCCTGCATCTTGTGGGTGGCGGAGCCAGGTCGGCGACCTACCGCCAGCGTTGCGCTGATCTACACGACCGCACGATTCTGGTGCCAACCGACCAGGAGGTTGTCGCGACGGGTGCTGCCTCGCAGGCGGCTTCGATAGCGCTCGACGTGCCGGTAAACGACATTGCAAAGGCATGGTCGCTCGGATCTGGTCTGCTAATCGAACCGGCCGACTCGAACGATGCCCCCAAGGTCAGGGCGGCCTACGCCGAACTGACCCGATGATCTGGGTGCCGATTACGTTGCTGGCAGCAACGTTCCAGATTCTGCGAACCTCGCGCCAACACGAACTTCGTAAGGTTCTCGATCTGAGCGCGGCAGGCTTCGTCAGGTACGCTTATGGCCTGCCGTTGGCGGCACTGGCGCTTTTCGGCGTGCTTGTCGCCACCGAACATGACCTGCCGCACCTGCCAGCCGAGTTCTGGGTATTTGTCGGAGTCGGCGGACTGGCCCAAATCGTGGCCACGGTTGCTTTGCTTCGCTCATTTGAATTGCGCGACTTCGCCATCGGCACGGTTTACAGCAAGACCGAAGTGATTCAGGTCGCCGTCGCGTCTGCGGTCTGGTTAGACGAACCGATCGCAGCGCCTGCATGGATCGGAGTGTTGGCCTGGCTGGGAGGGGTTGTTTGGTTGGCGGCTCCTGGCCGCGTCGGCGACCTAGCCCGCAACTTCGGCGACCCGGCGGCCTGGATGGGCGTAGTCGCTGGTGGTCTCTTCGCGGTGGCGGCCGTGGGGATCCGTGGTGCCTCTACTGCCCTTGATGACGCCGATCCGGTGTGGTTCAGAGCGCTGGTAACGCTCACTATCATGTTGGCTCTGCAAACTGCACTGAATGCGATGCAGCTGGCATGGACCGACCGCAGCCAGCTAACCGCTGTCGTCCATCATTGGCGCAAGGCGCTTCCGGTCGGGGTGCTGTCGCTCCTCGGCTCGTTCGCCTGGGCGACAGCGCTGACTCTCGCCAGTGCCGCGAGTGTGCGCACGCTCGGACAAGTCGAACTGGTGATGGCCTTCGGGATCTCAGCGTGGTGGCTTGGCGAGCAACATCGCAAAAGCGAGTACGTAGCTAGCGCCGTGGTGCTCGTTGGCGTGGCTATCGTCGTAGCTGTCGGCTAGCTACTAGCGACGGAAACGTTACAGGGCTTCCGCGGTTGATGCGGAGGCCGATTCCACTAGATTGGCCGTTAGATTCAATCGTGTTGCAGACCTCCGCCATTCCTTCCCGTTCGGTCAGCATCGTCACTGGCGTAAAACGCCGATGGTGGTTAGCGACCATAGCGCTCGTTGTCGCGGGCTGCGGCGCAGGAGCGCAAGCGGTCGACGACGGTCAATTCGCCGGCGTCGAACTCGACGTGCCCCTCGTGAAGCCGGCCATTGTTCTCCAGGACACCGACGGTAACGAGTACGACCTTCGAGCCGAAACTGAAGGCAAACTCACCCTGCTTTACTTCGGCTACACGAACTGCCCAGACATCTGCCCCGTGCACTTGGCCCAACTCCAGACAGTGTTGGCCCGCTCAGAGATGCCACCAGATGTCGAAGTGGTGTTCGTTACGGTCGACCCCGACCGAGACGACCCCGACACGATAAGGCGATTTCTCGATAACTTCGATGACGACTTCATCGGCCTAACAGGCACGCTCGAGCAGCTACAAGAAGCCCAGCGAGCGTTTAACGTGCCTGTGGCCCAACGAGACGGCGACGGCGACGACTACACGTTCGGCCATGCCGGTCAGGTATTCGCTTTCGCCCCCGATGGTGTCGCCTACACCGTTTACCCCCAAGGAACTCGCCAGACTCACTGGGTCAGAGACCTTCCCATACTGAGCAAGATCAAGGCAGGAGACAGCTGATGCGGTTCTGGTGCGCGACCATCGATGAACCCTGGACATGGCAGTTCAAGGCCTACCCAGGCATCTGGGCTGTCGTCCTTTTGTTGTCGCTTCCGTACCTCATAGCCGTCAAACGGCGCCGAGACCGAGGCATCGAAGCACCCGATCAGGCCCGCCGTACCCGGTTCTACTTCGGTGGCGTTCTGGCCTTCTGGCTGGCCACCGACTGGCCTCTCGGGTTGCTCGGAGCGAGCTACCTCGCTAGTGCCCATATGGCGCAGTTCATGATCTACACCCTGGTTGCCGCTCCGCTGATGCTGCTCGGTCTCCCCGAATGGATGGCTAGACAGGTGTTGGGCAAGCTCCGCATTTATCGCCTCGTCACCAGAGTTTCAAAACCGCTATTCGCAGGCCTGATGTTCAACGGTTTGCTGCTATTCACCCATGCTCCCTGGACCGTCGACGTTCTGCGCTCGAGCCAGTGGGGATCGTTCGTCATGGACATGGTGTGGTTGGCGATGGGCTTCTTGTTGTGGGCGCCCATCATCTCGCCGCTGCCAGAGATGACCAGCGCGGCCCCACCAGTCAAGGTGGGCTACATCTTCTTGGCCGCAGGCGTGGTTCCAATGGTGCCTGCTGGATTCTTGACCTTTGCTCCGTTCCCGCTGTACTCGACCTATGAACTTGCCCCCCGTTTCTATGGGCTTGCTGCTACCACCGACCAACAGATCGCAGGGCTCATCATGAAGATCGGCGGGATTCCCGTCGTCTGGGGCACGATGTTGGCGTTGATGATCATATGGATGAGGCCAGCCGAATTTTCTGCGGGTTCGGTGGTTTTCACCGGCGAGCCTGCACCTGAGGAAACGCCAGTTGCTGGCCCCAAAACCACCGAGGCTTCGTCGAGTTAGGTCCGCCACAGCTGAGCCATGGCTCATTCTTCGGATGTGTTGTCAATCACACGTGTCATCGGCTCATTGATTGGCGCAGGCGTCCGATTGATACAACATGGTCCGACGTCGGCGCGTGATTTTTGCGTGCAAAGAGTGTGATGAAGCCCTCGTGTGGCCCACCGAACAGTGGGAGCTAAACGACCCCAGCAGCGGTTGTCTCTATACCGTTGCCGACGGTTTTCACCGACCAGGTTCGGATGCTTTGGGTCGAGCGACCGTGCAACTCCACCCCGATCGAATGTGGCGCCTCACTGTCGACCCATCCGGTCGCGCCCGCTGCACCAAGGGACATCCGGTAGGTGAGGCCACCACCGGACAGAACCCTCCGCCGTGGTACATCGCTCTATGGACCGAAAAGGTCGTCAGCCGCGACATGCGCGGCCGCCTCTAGTTCAACCCCACTCCACCTCTCTGCTCTGGGTGGGTTTGTGCACCGTGAGCCAGGTCAGGCTGCCTGAGACAACGCCCACATTGTGGCTGCGATCAGTACGGCGGCGGCGAAGGCGATCGCCAGAATGGTGGCGAACTGATCGTAGAACCTGAATGTTTTACGCCGACGCGCTTGTCCGAACACCTAGTCAGTTTGGCGTATGAAAGAGCGATCGCAACTTCACCACCGGCTATTTGGCAACATCACTCAACCTCGCTACCAAACTGCCGACCCATAACCCAACGGCGAACACAACAATCTGACCCGCCAGGTGTCTCCAGCGAGTCGTGATGTCCAGGTGGACGAATTCCCTCCTCCGAAGTCTGGATATGTGTTCACCGGCATCGGCCCCCGTTCCCCCGGCGGGGGTCGATGCGCGTTCTGTGTCGATGCGCGTTCTGTGTCGAA
>CAZMUM010000069.1:0-11401 GCA_964569385.1 uncultured Acidimicrobiales bacterium | reverse complement strand
CGCATGCAGGTCTCAGCAGGACCTGACGCGTGTACTAACGAGTGTGTCAGAGGGGTGTTCCTGTCTTGTTGTCAAGAGGCAATTGGGAGAATTTCGTGGCGGGTGGCGTCGTAGGGTGTCCGGGTTTTGAGCATGGCTAGGATGAGGTCGCAGCGGCGTCGGGCAACACAGATGACGGCGGCGTTGTGTCGTTTGCCTTCGGCCCGTTTTCGTTGGTAGTAGGCCTTGGCGTCGGGGTCGTGTTGGGTGGCGACGAACGCGGCGATGAACATCGCGTTCTTGAGCCGGTGGTTACCGCGTCGGCTTTGAAACGATCCGTTGATCGATTTGCCCGATCGCCAATCGGTGGGTGCGAGCCCCGCGTAGGAAGCGAGCCTGGATCCGGTTTCGAACCGGTTGGGGTCACCTATCTCTGCGAGGGTTCTGGCTCCGGTCCTGGGCCCGAACCCGCACAGGGTCACCAAGACCACTCCGAGAGGGTGCGACAAAAACAGCTCCTCAATAGTGGCACCAAGCTCAGACCGGCGGGCCACAACCCGATCGAGATCACCGGCCAGATCGCAGATCACTTCGCCCCAGGTTGTTTCGGCTGGCAACGTGACTGTCTGGGCAGCCAACGCGTCGAAGATCTCGTCGGTCACTTTGACAGCGAGCCGCGGAGATCGTTTCTTGATGACGTTACGAACTCTGGTCTTGCCGGCTGCTTGCAGCGCGGACGGTGTGGACCATCTTTTGAGTACGTCACGCACACCGGCTTGGCCGAGGCGACGGCCCACAGCCCGCTCTAACGCTGGCGAAACAGCAACCATGGCATCGCGGCAACGGTTGATCATCCGGTTCGAATCCGTCGCCAGATCGGTGTCACGACCGTTAAGCACCCGCAACCTAACTAACAGTTCGTCGGAGATCTCCAACCAGGTCAACCGGTCGGCGTTACGCGAAGCGAAGTCAGCGAGCACCCACGCATCACGAGGATCGGTCTTAGCCGAACCGGCATACAAATCGGCAGCCCGCCGCATCTGCAACCCAGTCACATAAGCCACCGGCACACCACGCCGCCGGGCCACAGCCAACAACAACTGGGCACCAGAGGCAGTCATATCAATCACCACCGCCACCGAACCATGCCCGACAGCAGTGTCAAGCAGCGCCTCTATCACCGCCTCATCATTAGCGACCGGCCGGTCGAACAACTCGACCCCGCCAGCTGTGATCGCCTGCGCGTAATGTTCGTCCTTGGCCATATCGACCCCGACAAACACCTCAGCATTAGTCCCATCCATCAAATGTCTCCCTCTCAGTCCGGTTTTGTGAGACCGCCGAAGGGCGCAGCTGCCGTCAACCACCTTACGAATCAGCCCCAAAGGTGCATGTTCCTGTTAGAGGTCAACCGAACCCGAACACGGCGGGTGACAGCACCCCCCAGGCCATCCAAAGGTGACAGGGGACTTCAGCCCTGCCCGCCATGTCGAGCGGTCAGCCACAAGTATCCCTCATGACCTACAAACAAGGTAAGGGGTCGGTGCTCGTTGTAGTGGTTGACGTAGTCGAGGACGAGGCGGTGGAGCTGTTGGCGGTTCCAGATGATGGTTCGGTTGAGGAGTTCGCGGCGGACGGTTCCGATCGAGGGTTCGGCGAATGCGTTTGCCACGGGCGTGCGGACGGGGGTCTTGAGGATCTTGAGGCCTTCGGTGCGGAAGATCTCGTCGAATGTTTCGACGAATTGGCTGCCGCGATCTCGAACCAGCGTTCGCGCTGTCGCGAGTTGGTTTGGGTGTTGGAGGAAGAGGTTGCGGGCGGCTTGGGTGGTCCAAGCTCCGGTGGGGTTGGCCGTCACGCCGGCGGAGAACACCTGTCTGGTGGGGTAGGGGTCGGACCGGAGCGCCCTGTCTGCCTTTCGGCTGATGGGTTTCTCCGGCCCGCCCTCCGAACCGGACGTGCGACTTCCGGCGTTATGTCGAATTCGACATAACGCCGGTAGCCCCAGTTCGGGTTCTCGATGTCAAGGCGCAGCACCAGTCGACGGAGCTCGGCGGGTGTGGGCGGCCGTCCGATTCGGGCTTTTGGTGGTTGGGTCCAATGTCTGGCCACGAGACGTCGATGCCAGCCGATCACGGTGGCCGGTTTCACGATAAAAAAGACCTGGCTCAGTCGTCGGCGATCGAATGCCCGCGACAACACGGCCAGGATCGTTCGGTCGGTCGGCGTGAACGTTGGCCGATCGATTTGGCGTTGCAGCACGAGGATCTGGTGGCGAAGAGCGAGGATCTCTGCCTCGCGCTTGTCGCCGGCCACCAACAGCAGTCCGAGACGAGCGATCAGTAACCTGAACAGGTGCGAAACGACCAAAGACACAACCGGTGACGATACTCACGGCCACCGCTGTGACCTGCAACGACGCGTTTTCGACACCCTCAGGCGCAACGCTATGGCGGTGGATGGCCGTCCTGACGGGCGCTCGGGTTGAGTCCAATGACGTGCGACGCGGCGGCGATGCCAACGCAATAGCGTGTCGGGAGTCACCAACCAGCCTACACGCAGCGAACGCGGGAGGGCTTGGGCGATCGCGCCGAGCAGGGTCCGGTCGTCGGCGCCGAGTTGAGGCCGGTCGGTCTGTCGATTGAGCACGGCAAGCTGGTGGCGCAACACGATGATCTCGAGATCCTTGGAGCGGCCCGAACGAACGGCTAGACGTGCCATCGACGTGAGAAAACGGTACAAGATACGGAGCATGGAACTTTCTCTGATCGGCCCCCGTCGTGCCTGGTCAACGCACACGACCGAGTATTGGGCACCCACAGTCAGAGCATGGACGCATCTAGGCGGGTGGGTGGTTGGTCCCAAACTCGTGTCGTGTGGGATTGGGCTGGCTACTCTTGGTTTTGGTGGGTCCGCGCCTACGATTCAGACGATGTCACTCAGACCACATACGATGATGTCACTATGGAGGTAGAGCGCGCATTCTGGGGTCTGAAGTTCAAGGTGAAGTTTCTTGAGGCGACCGGCAACGAGTTCCAGGTTCTCGTGCAGCGGATTATGGAGCTCCGTTTTCCGGATGAGTTCGTGACCATAAAGCCAGCAGGGCGAGATGGCGACTGGAAGAACGATGGCCTTCTGACCGATCAGAGGCGCATGCTCCAAGTCTACGCGCCTGAGGGTTGGAAAAAGTCGAGGGTCTTGGCAAAGATTGACGCCGACTACCTCGGCGCTGCCGCGCACTGGAAAGATACTTTTGATACGTGGACCTTTACTCACAACGACATGAGGGGTATTCCGCCGTACGTGCTCGACCGGCTCAACCAGCTATCGAAGTCGACCGACAACCCCCATCATTGCGACCAGTGGGGGTATGCAAAACTCCGAGAGCTGGCGTTCCAGTTGGATGACGGGCGCCTCGTCGAGCTTCTTGGGCCCGCAGTGACGTTGTCCCATGTCTTGGCTGTAGAGGTGCAAGACATCATCCCGATGCTGCGCTCGCTCGAGGACGTGGCCCCTGCCCCTCTTGCCAACGTGAGGCCTGTGCCACCGGACAAGCTCGAGAAGAACGCTCTCTCTGAAGACGCCGAACTTCTTCTGCTCTTCGGCATGCGACGCTCGGAGGAAGTGGGACGCTACTTCGATCGTCAAACGATGAGGCCATTGTTTCGAGATGATCTTGGAGCTCGATTTACCGCCCGGTACGTGACATTTCGCGAGGAGGGACTTGAGCCTGATGAGATTGTTCTAGCGTTGGTCGAGTGGATCGCTGGCCCTCTCGTCACTCCAAAGACCCAAGCGGCAGCGCTCGCCATAATTGCCTTCTTCTTCGAACAGTGTGACATCTTCGAGGACCCATCGAAGGGGACGCCGTGATCGTTCCCACTAAGGGAGTGGACCCCAAGCAGGCGTTGCTCACAGTAGGCGGTGAGATTGTCGATGTGTTGGAAGAGCCTATGACGGTTTCTCGACTGTGGACCGAGGTCCGTGACCGTAGGAGTACTGGTGGAGACGCTGCTATCGGGTTTGACTGGTTCATTCTCGCGCTTGATTTGGTACGAACGCTAGGCATTGTGGACTTGGGATCTGATGGATTCCTCGTGAGGTCAGTGTTGTGATTCGATTTGTCGCCTCCGACGATGCCAAGTTCAAGACCATCACGTTCGCGCGAGGCATGAATATTGTTCTAGCGGACGTAACGAAGTCTTCGACAGACCATGACTCGCGAAATGGCTCGGGCAAGTCCAGCCTCGTGCGAACATTTCATTTTCTCCTTGGTGGAAACGCGGCGAAGGGATCGTTCTTTCGTAAACCCGAGCTGGCGAAATCTTCCTTCGCGCTGGGCCTCGAACTTGACGGCACCGACGTTACGATCGTTCGATCAGGACGCGATGCCAATACGCACCTCTATTCGGAGGAGGACGGAATCCTTCGATCAGATGCGTTCCCGGAGTTGACCGAGGAAGGCAAAGCCCCCGAGGGTTGGGAAAAGATCTCTCTCGCACAGTGGAAGGAACGTCTAGCCCGGGCGTTCTTCGGCCTCAAGTCTGACTTGCCGAAGTATTCACCCTCGATGCGATCGCTCCTTGCCTATTTGGTTCGTCGCGAAGAGGGGGGTGGGTTTGGGCAGCCTTTCAAGCACCAGTACATCCAGCAGGCATGGGACTCCCAGGTAGCTCTGTCCTTCTTGTTGGATCTGGACTGGAGAATCCCCGCCGCGTTCGAACAGGTTCGAGACGACCAAAAATCGATCGACAGTCTCAAAAAGGCGGCAAGAGATGGCAGCTTTGGCGTCGACATAGGCTCCGCTGCTGAACTCCGGACTGAAGCTGCCGTCGCACGGCAGCGAGCTACAGACTTGCGGGCTCAAGCAAGCGAGTTCTCGGTCGTAGACCAATACTCAAACTTTGAGAGTGAAGCCGACCGACTCACGAGGCGTCTCCGTGATCTTCGCGATTCGGACGCTGTTGATCGGGACCTGCTTACAGACATCGTCGAAGCCGCGGACAGCGAAGTGCCGCCAGGCGCCGCTGAACTCGAGCGACTGTGGGAGCAAGTAAACGTGGTGCTACCCGATCACATTCGCTCGACGTACGAGGAGGTGAAGGAATTTCACGAGTCCGTGATCGCGAATCGTCAGCTCTATCTGAGTCGAGAAGCTGACCTGGCACGTACCCGTCTCGCAGAACGCCACGCGGAGCGGGAGCGCTTGGACGGCCGACGTGCGGAGCTTATGCAACTCCTGTCATCCGGAGGTGCTCTGGAACAATTCATGGCTCTTGAGGCCGAGGTTGCCAGAGCGGAGGGCGACGTACGCGAACTGCAGGGACGGTATGAGCTCGCTGAAAATCTCGAGAGCAGCAAGGCCAAAGCCGAGGGTCGTCGACGGGAGTTGTTATTGCAGCTTCAAGGTGACCATCATGACAGGTCGGAACGACTGGATCGGGCCATCGTGTTGTTTGAGCAATACTCGCAAACGCTATATGACGAGCGCCGCGGGAGCCTCGTGGTTCACGAGACGCTAAAGGGCCCAGAGTTCGAAGTTGAGATAGCCGGCAAGGGGAGCGTTGGCATCGACAGCATGCAAATCCTCTGCTTCGATCTAATGCTGATGAGTCTTTTGGCTGACCGACGGTCCGGACCCGGCTTCTTGGTTCACGACAGCCACATATTTGATGGTGTTGATGAACGCCAGGTTGCTGCTGCTGTAGAGCTCGGCGCACAGCTAGCGGGCGACCTCAACTTCCAGTATATCGTGACAATGAATAGCGATGCCGTGCCGAACTTCCCTAAAGGCTTCGACTTCTCGGCTCTCGTGAATGAGGTTCGTCTGACAGACGCTGCTGAAGATGGTGGTTTGTTCGGCTTCAGGTTCGACTAGTGGTTGTACATTCGAGTTCTCACTGTCTTTCCGTAGCGCGGTCATAAAGCCGGTTAATGGCGTCTTCTAGTTCCGCTTCGACGTTGGGAAGTAGGTAGCCGTAGGTGCCTGAGCGTGCCGGAAACTCGTCGTTGATGATTTGGCGGGGTGGCGGGCACTCCTGATTCGGGTCGATGTGCTCTCGCCTCTTTCGAGCCACGCCACAGCAGAAAGATCCGACCGGGCGGCAACTCGAGAAAAAGCCAACCCCCAAAAGGGACGACAGGCACCCACAGAGCCAACCAGCCGGACCTCTCAAACGCTACGGAAACACCGCAACGCCCACCCACATTCTTAATCAGGCACCCACAGGCGCAGCACTGTGATCTGGTGACGTAGCACGATGATCTCGAGATCTTTCGAGCGGCCAGATCGCACAGCGAGACGCGCGAGAAGGGCCAAGAGTCGGTACAGGATGCGACCCATGACCTGCAAGAGTGGAGGGCAAACCACCTGGTCAGACCACCGTGACCGAATATCGGGCACCCACATATCCAAAGCGCCGCTTTCAAGTTGTCACATCCCTGCCAAGTTCTTATGGTAAAGTGGTTGGCATGCAAATACTATTGAGACGTCGTCCTGTCGTTCTCGCCACCTCCGCGATTGCGTTGGGTTGCTTGAGTCTCGTAATTGGAACTGCTGCTTTCGCATCCGAGTCATTCGACTCAGGCGGGTCACCTTCAATTGAGGAGATCGATGCGTTCTCCTTCTTCGACCGGACGTCGCCGATCACAGCGACTGTCGATCTGTCGCACCCATCGGCTGGACCGGCTCTCGAATCTTCAATGGCAGCGTTAGAGGGCATGACGATTCAGGTCACTGGAGTCGCGGTGGACTCTCCGGAAGAACGTCGCAAACAGGACGAGATGCTGAGCAATTTCGACGTTGTGGCGCCAGAATCAGACCTGGACCCCTGTGGCGATGTGCCGATTGGCGAGTTCTGTGGATCTTCCGGAAGTGTTCCGATCAAGGATGTTGTTGACTCAATGATGCGGGAGCTAGCGACAACCGGCAACCGCGATGCGGGAGTTGAGTTCGATGGTGGCCACGTCTCGATAGATCTTCCATCATTCGAGCCACTGGTCAAGCACGATGGATTCGTATTCAACCACCGGTTGACAGCGGCACTGCTCGCTAACGGAGAGGTAAGAACTCTTGAAATATCCGTCGACGGCGACTGTCTTCTCTACGCACGGCTAGTCGGAATGGACCAGTGTATACGAGTCAACCGCGCTGACCTTGAGGCGCACATAGAGGATGTGAAGTGAACGTGTACCCGAATGTTCGCAAGTCAAACAATCCAAGTTCCTCCAGGGTGATGCGTCGCCGGCTGGGCCGACGATGGTCTCGGCGTGGGTTCTATCCCAAGCTTCTCATTGCAGCATTCGTCGGGGTTGTTGGCTTCAATCTAGGTACGCAGAACGCGGGGGCGGATCAGATTTTTACCCCGCCTCCAGGAACGTGGAACTACCACATTATCTACCTATCGCAAGCGTGCCATGATGGCAATGATGGGATGCCCGGCGGACCGTGCATTCCGAATATCGGGTGCAACAACATGGATGAGAACCAGCAATCCGCAGCGGCGACGTACCACGCTACGTTCGGGTGGGGCGTGGGCCTCAACCTGCTCGAGCGCGGATACCAGTCAGTTGTAGGAACCGGGACGCTGAGTCAGAACGTGAACAGTTCGAACGCGGTGGGCGCTGACCTGCATGTTCCGGTTCATTCGAATGCCGTAGAATCGTTCGACTGCGGCGTCCAGCTCAGTACCTATGGCACGAAGGTGTTCTACATTTCAACGAATGGCGGTACATGTGCGAACCACCTGCGTCAAACAGTCGGTGCGGCGAGTCCGGGCTCGTCGGATACCAAGCATTGGTCGAACGGACTCGGTGAGCTCACGAATACCAATGCGGTTGCGTGCTACCTCGAGACTGACTTCCACACGTGGAACACTGGCGCTAGCTTCGTTAGTACTTCGCTCCACTGGACATGGCGGATCGGCTACGCCGTGGATCTCTACTTCGGCTATCCATGAGGTTGATTTGTGTTGTGCCGGTGCTCTTCGCCCTCGGTTGTTCCGGTGGTTCTGCACCCACGGCCGAGGGGCCAGGGCCATCACTGACGCCTTCGACGCTGCCCAGTTCTACAACTAGTGCTCCTGCGACGGGCGACTCCGCAGTCCAGGATGGGCCAGCCAACTCGGCGGTCGTTCTGTGGGAAGACGAGCGCGAGGGCTCATCGCTGAGTGTGAACGTGGACTTTGGAGTGGGGTCGACTTCGATCGAGATTGACCATCCAGGCCCGGGGCGCGTTCTCCTGGTTTCGCAGTGCACCGGGGTGACCGCGGGCGACCCAATGCTGGGAGGGTGCGATCTCACTGATGCCCCTCGATTCGTGACAGATGACCAGTCGAGCGTGAGCCTATCTCTCGCCGTCGATGCGATGCTCGCGCATTCGTCTCGGATCGAGACTGATTGTCGTGTCGAACAGTGCTCGGTGGTTGTTGGCGACGAGCAGTACATCGCGTTGAATCGCAGAGTCGTCGACCTCTCGGGCGTCGAGGCTCGCGTCGCTCCAACGTTGACGATGAGCAGCCTCGAATTGGACAGCGACGCAAACACCGGCAGTGCCGTTGTGATCGGGTCTGGCTTCGCTCCCAACACGGCGGTGAATGTGGTGCAGTGCCCGCGGTCAGACCGAGGGTACGGTGTTGAATCGGCGGACTGCCTATACGGCTATGGCGCCCTCGCCACGGCGGACGAGGCGGGCAGGTTCGCCGTGTCCGTACTATCCTTTCCACTTTTCCAGCGATCCGACGGCGAGATTATCGACTGCGCTGCGACCCCGGAGAACTGCGCGTTGGCCGAGCCGTGGCCGGAGGGGGACGTCCGCCCGGCGTTCGTGACATTCGATAGCGTCGGTGGATGACCGAGTGGGCGTTGCGGCAGGGTTCGTAGCGTGGGCTTGTTGAACGGTGTGAGTAAGTGGGGTGGTCCTGACTGATCCGCGGCTTGGGGTTCTGGGTCGGAGAGAATCATTTCATGAATGAAGAACCCTGTGAGTGCCGAAAGGTCGTCGAGGCTGTTTGGGAGGCACTGTTGCGTTAGGGCTGGCGGGCCGAATCTCAACTAGCCCAACGACTGTGGGGGCCGAATATTGCGTCGTGGCTGGTCAGGCTGCATTTCGGTATTCGTTGATGAGGCCGTCGCAGTGGGTTGATTTCACGACCTGAAGATGGCGCTCCTGTGCGGGACTGTAGGACGCTTCCTTGTCAAGCCGCGGTTGCAGGGAGCGTAGATTTTCTTGTTTTTTCGTCTTTCCACATGCGTCTGATGACTCGGTTGGCGAGGTGGCGTTTGTGTGCCCGTCGGGCTTCGCGTCTGGTTTTGCCTTCGCCGATCTTGCGGGCAATGTAGATGCGGGCCGGGTCTTGGTCTCGTTGTTGGGTGATCGACGTAATGTAGAGGACACTATTGATGCGTCGGTTGCCTCGAAAGTCGAGACGATGTTTCACCGGCGCACCGGATCCCTCACCAGAGGAGAGAGCGACAGCGCCGGTGCCGCACCACTTCGCGAATTTCGATTCGCGGGCGAACCGGAACGGGGTCGCCGACCTCGCAGACAAGCGTCGCGGCTGCGATCGGGCCGATACCGTCTTCGTCACGAAGGGTGGTGCCGTGTTCGTCGAGGAGGTCATCGATGAGGCGTTCGAGCCGGCGGATTGGAGTGAGGCAAGGTTTTCGCGGTGTTAGGCGGCTTTGTTTTGTTGGTTGTATTGCTCTCTGACAGCGGCCGGGGTGGTGTAATCCCAGAACTGAATGCAACCGTCGTCTGTTGTGGCAGACTTCGATGAAGTTCGTGACCGCGCCAACAGCTTGATGTCGGGTCGGGAACACCGTGCGATGCACCAGTTCCTTCTTCAACGTAGCAAACCATGATTCGGCCACGGCATTGTCAAAACATGACCCGACCATGCCCACCGATCCGACCATGCCCACCGCGTTCAGGCATATCTGGAACACAGCAGAGGTGTATTGCGAACCATGGTCCGAGTGGAACACAGCACCGTGCTGTACACGTCCATTGTTGAACGCCATTTCTAGTGCTGCACACACCAATGGTGCGGCATAGTTGTCATCCATCGCGTAGCCGACCACCTCACGATTGAACAGATCAATCACCGTGGCTAGATACAGGGGCCCTTCCCACGTATTGATCTGGGTGAAATCGCCAACAAAACGCAACCCCGGCTCGGCTGCAGTGAAATCACGACCAATCAGATCCTCGAACCGTTGGGTTCCATCAGCAGTAGCGAGATGACGCCACAGTTCGGGGTGACACGACACAAGGCCCAGGTCAGCCACGATGGCGGCTACGGTTCGCTCACGCACCTCGATGCCTTCTAGGGTGAGCCGGGCGTGGACTTTGCGGTACCCGTAAATGTGGTTCGAGCCGTTAAACACCCGTTCCACCTCAACCTCGAGCGCCACACGACGCTGCTCAGTCTTCGATGGTGTTCTACGGCGCCAGGCATAGAACCCTGACTCCGACACACCAGCCCACCGACACATCTTGGAGATAGCGAAGTTGGCCTTCTCGGCTTCGATCAGCGTGAACCATTCTTGTTGTGCTGACCCGACGCGAAGAAGGCCGCCGCTTTTTTTAGGAACCGGTTCTCGTCCTCGGCGTCACGGAGCCGGGCCCGTAAATCCTTTACCTCGGCTTCGAGCGAAGACTCGTCACGTTTCTTGATCATCTCTCCCGATTTCTCTGCCCGGTACACCCACCGGCGACCAGTGTCGACCTTAACCGACAGCTCCACAGCCACATCCTTCACCGGCCTAGACGTGACCAACACTTCGGCCACCGCGGCAGCCCGAAACTCTGGCGTATATCTCATTCCTGAACCCATAACCAGTTCCTCCCGGAACATCAGGCCCGTCGTGAGCCCTTTGGCGTAAAGCGAGATGACCATCTGGCGACTGCAGTTGCCACCGATCGCACCACACGAGAGGGGCGGTGTAAACCTACGAGATGAGGTGGCCTTATGCCTCGTTTACATGACCCTACGGATTCTTGGGCTCGGGTCGAGATCGTGACTTTGCCGAACGCTGGGCCCAACCGCCTGTTGACGCCGGAAACTCGGTCATGGTGTCTTGACCAGGGGTAATGGAGGTCTCAGGCTGCTGCCAGGTTCATACATTCTGAGCGGCTGGAGTGAGGGTCAAGGTCGCAATCGTCCCTCTCTGCGGGTTCTGAATCGACGACTAGCGAGGCTAGTGTGGGGACGTGTCAGAAGAGCTCACGCCATCATCTGCGTCGGACCGAGGGCTACACCTCGAGGCTCTGCACGCGGGATGGGTGACGCCGTTGAGTGTTGTGTCGGCAGCGATCGGCGATGTCGCGAACGCGCCTGTATTGGATATCCGTCGGATTGTCGCAGGTGGGAATGCCAGGATGGTTTGGCCCCACTTGGGGCATAAAAGCCAGTCGGTTCTG
>CAZMUM010000068.1:0-15425 GCA_964569385.1 uncultured Acidimicrobiales bacterium | reverse complement strand
TAGCGAGCAGTCCTTTAGCGAGCAGTCCTTTAGCGAGCAGTCCTTTAGCGAGCAGTCCTTTAGCGAGCACGAATCTGGAACAGTCACACTCATCACTGCCTTCGACGAGGGTGTGGCCACCATCACTCTCACCCGTCCGGAACGACTGAACGCATTTAGCACCGAGATGCAGGCAGCGCTCGCCGCGGCTTTAGAGGTAGCCGAAGCCGATTCCGACGTTCGAGCCGTAGTCCTCACCGGTGCGGGTAGGGGATTCTGCGCTGGTGGCGATGTTCAAGGCCAAAGACAGCGAGCACAAGCGCGGAGCGCCGACGGTCAGGTTTCGGCCGACCACAACGCCGTCGAGTCAAACACCGACCGGCTGCGATTCAGTCACCGGGCAACCTCGCTGAAGCTCCACCAAATGGCCAAACCCACGATCGCCGCAATCAACGGACCTGCCGCAGGAGCAGGTCTGTCCCTAGCGCTCGCCTGCGACATCCGCCTCATGGCGAGAAGTGCGGTCATGACCACCGCGTTTGCACGGGTTGGGTTCTCAGGCGACTTTGGCGGCTCCTGGTTCCTGACCAAACTTGTAGGCACCGCGATGGCCAAAGAATTGTACTTCACATCGGCCCGTATCGATTCTGATCGGGCCCTCGATTTGGGTCTAACTAACCACGTCTTCGACGATGCCAACTTCAGAGCCGATGCTGCTGATTTTGCCGCGGGCCTCGCTCATGGGCCAACACTGGCGTTTAGGTACATGAAAGAGAACCTCAACCGCGCCCTGGTGTCAGACCTCGCGACTTGTCTCGATGCCGAAGCCGCGGCCATGACCCGAACTGGGCAAAGTGCAGATCATCGCGAAGGCGCAACCGCCTTCACTGAGAAACGGCCACCACATTTCGAGGGCCGTTGACCATCACTCGGGTTCACGTCACGGTCAACGCCTCAAACGCAGAGGCTGTTGCCGACACGATGTGGATGGCTGGAGCAGCAGGAATTGAAGAACTCGAAGCCAATCACGCCAGTGGTCCGATTGTTCTCATCGGCGCATTCGCAGATCCACTTGCGGCCCAGGCCATCGCCGAGCGCTGGTCGGGGAACCTCGAGTGCGTCGACGATGCCAGCGGGCTCGATGAGTGGCGCCGTTACGCCACTCGAGTCTCTGCGGGCAAATGGACCGTAGTTCCAGCATGGCTGGTTGTTCCGGCCGACCACGACAACCCGGCGTGCATCGCTATTGACCCGGGCCGAACGTTTGGTTCCGGCTCGCACGTGTCGACCCAGCTGCTGCTCGAACAGATAGACGAGATCGTTGGCCCCGGCGACAGCGTGATCGATCTCGGCTGCGGAAGCGGGGTGCTCTCGATTGCCGCCGCCCGCTCAGGAGCTAGCACTGTCGTGCCTGTCGACATCGATCCCAATTCAGCCGAGGTAACCGAAAGCAACGTCGAGCTCAACTCTGTTTCCCACATCGTCGGACCTGTCGTCGCGGCGGTGCCTCAAGGTCTAACGGCCGACGTCGTGATCGCAAACATGCTGGCTCGCGACATAACACCTTTGTTGGCGACCGTAAACTCCGCGTTATCGATCGGAAGCAAGTTTGCTACGGCTGGGCACCTGATCAACCAACGTGATGGCATTGTTTCGCGTTGCGGACAGCTGTCCGTCACCAGCACCGGCTTTCGAGGTGACTGGTCGGTGCTGACGTTCTCCAAGCTCGCCACTCAGCCGTGAGCGCCCACAGATCACTTGTCGCCTGGATTGCAGCGACCACGCTCGGTTTGGCGAGTTGTGCCTTCGACATCGACGATACCCAACGAGTCGAAGCAGCCACGGCGGTGATTCAGGCCGGGGGCTGCAACCGACCCGATCGAGGCACCGCCGTTGCCGTAGGCCCCGACACCTACATAACCGCAGCCCACATCGTTGCGGGGTCCGAATCCGTCCTGATAACACTGCCAGACGGTGATCTCGAAGCGATCCCAACAGTCGTCGACACCGATGTCGATATCGCCGTCCTGTATGCACCCGATCATGGTCAGCCATGGCTCGAGTTAGGGTCCGAGACTGTCGAAGATGTCGCTGCCGTGTCCGTGCTTCTTGGTGGCGCTCGCCTAGTGCCGACGGATCTTCGCCGGATCGTGTGGACGACGTCGGCTGATATCTACGGCGAGGGTTCCGTCGATCGGCTCAGCCTGGAGTTGGCGTTAGAACCCAACTCCGGCGACTCTGGTTCGCCAGTTCTGGATCGTCAGGGTCGAGTGGTTGGCGTCATCGTGTCCGACGTTATCGATGCCGCGATCGCGTTCGCCGTGCACCCCCACGAAATCAGGCCCATCCTCGCTGCCGCCGACGGACTCACCACCGCGGCCCGCAGCCGCTGCTAAACAAAGCAAGCCCTGTGGGTTTTGCCGTCGTATTGTCATCTGATGGCCGAAACCCTGCACTGGTCCAACTGGTCCGGAAACGTGACAACGAACCCCATTGGGATCGTCAGACCGGCGGCCGTTGCCGACATAGTCGACGCCCTTGCCTCAACCGAGGGCGAGGTTCGCGCTGTTGGAGCTACACATAGCCACTCAGCAGTAGCCGCCAGCTCGGGCTTGGTGGTCGATCTATCCGACTGGGTCGGTGTGCTTGACGTGGGCTCGACACAGACCACGGTGCGTTCAGGAACTCGCATCCATCAACTCGGAGCGGCCCTGCGGTCGGAGGGCGTTTCGTTATTGAACCAGGGCGACATCGACCGGCAGTCAGTGGCCGGCGCGTGCTCCACCGGTACCCACGGGACAGGCATCGATAACCAGAACCTCTCGGCCGGGGTACTCGGTGTCACGCTGATTACAGCCAACGGCGAGGTCGTCGAAGCCAACTCGTCCAAGAATACCGAGGTGCTCAACGCCGCTCAGCTGTCGCTTGGCGGACTAGGCATCATGAGCAAGATGACCATCAGAGTCAGGCCCGCGTACCGACTCCACGAAAGAATTTGGCTCGAAACCGTCGACACCGTTCTGTCTCAGATCGACGTTTTGACGGCCGAAACTCGACACTTCGAGTTCTTCTGGTACCCAGGCCAGGAGCGGGCCATCTGCAAATCTCTCGACGAAACCAGCGCCGAGGTATCGGAGCTTCCCGACCAAAAACACGAACGAATCGGCTGGAGCGATCGAATAATCTCAAGTGACCGAACCGACCTACATACCGAGATGGAGTATTCGGTTCCTGCCGAACTCGGCCCCGCCTGTTTCGAGGCGATTCGAGCGCTGATCGGTACCTCATTTCCCGAACTCGTTTGGCCACTCGAGTACCGAACTGTGGCCGCCGACGATGTTTGGATGAGCGCCGCAAACGGACGCCCGACGGTGACCATTTCGGTCCACCAGGCCCAGGAACTCGACGACGAATTGCTGTTCAGGGCCTGCGAGGCCATCTTTGTTGAATATGAGGGTCGCCCGCATTGGGGCAAGGTTCACTACCTACACGCAAACGTGCTCCGCTCATTGCACAAAGACTGGGATGCATGGTGGGCCGTACGCGACCGTCTAGATCCGGCCGGCCGGTTCCTGACGTCGTATCTAACGTCCCTGCGTACCTGATCAGACCTACCCGTCGCCGCGGGGCGGCTCCCGGCGTACGTTTGCCGGTGTCAGGTGAGGTCGTTGCTTAGACGATTACTTGGTAGTGCTTGGTGGTCACGGGTCGTTGCATTAGGTCTGCCCATGCGGCAGACATTCGGTCGATGGCATCTTCGAGAACGTCGACTGGTTGGCCGTAAGGCAACCGAAGGAAACGTCTGGCGCGCCTGTCGGGTGAGCTGACATCGCCCGACACCAGCCCAACACCGTGGCGTCGGGCCTGGGCAACATATAGCCGAGCATCGTCGATGGGCAGTTCGACCCATAGGCACATTCCGCCCGCTGGTACCTCAAATTTCCACTCAGGTAAGTGGCGCCGGATCCCCTCGACAAGGGTGTCGCGGCGCCGGCGCAATTCGGCTTGCCTCGCCCTTGAGAGGCCAAGGTCCGATGGCATCAGCTCTGATGCGATGAGCTGGCTCGCGACAGGGATGCCGAGGTCCATAACCGATTTGAGTCGAGTGAGTCGGTCTGTCTCGCGTTCGTTCGCCCGTATCCAGCCAACGCGAAGCCCGCCCCAAAGCGACTTCGACGTGGATCCGACCGTCATAACGTTGTCGAGCGGTCCATTGGGGTGAAGCGCCAGCGGCTTCGGTGGTTCGTGATCAATGACCAAATCGACGAGCGTTCTGTCGTCGATCACCATGGTGTCCCAGCCAGCAATCGCGTCGGCGAGAACGGCCCTACGCTCCTCGGGAAATATCGCTCCTGTCGGATTGTGCACGTTTGGCATCAGATACACAAGCGACGGATCGACTCGACGTACGGCCCTATCGAGGCGATCGACGTCGACACCATGCTCGTCGATTGGAACCGTGTGAAGGCGCCCACGAAGCGCGCCAACGAGGTCAATCATGCCCGGATAGGTGAGTTCTTCGACAACACACAATTCGTCGGGAGCAAGATGTAGCTGGCAAGCCAGCGCCAATGCCTGTTGCGCTCCGTTGGTAACAAGCACCTCGTGTGGCGATGTCTCAAGCCCTGCCCTGGTGAGACGGGCCGCGATTTGTTCTCTGAGAGCGGGCAATCCTGCCGGATAATATCCAGCACCGCGGAGCTCGTTCGCCCACTTCTCGGCCGGTAGCTCGAACGACGCGGCCGGAAGGTCATTCAGATCGACCCAGTAGGCGCTACGAAGATCGACAACTTCGTTGGCGGGATGCTCGAGTATTCCTTCGTAGATCCCCCCGTGCGGAGGGACTGGGTCGAACGTAGCCACCGACGGACGACTGGGGCCACTGACGACGGTGCCGCTACCTTGTCTAGTAGAGATACGTTCGCGCCGACGCAACTCGTCATAGGCTGAAACAACGGTTCCGCGCGAAACGTGAAGTTCGGCTGCGAGACGGCGTTCGGCTGGCAGGCGAGAACCTGCTGGAAGCCGACCGGCTCTAATGAGTTCGTCTAAGGCATCGGCCAAGGTCACATACAGCGGCCCTGGCTCGGCCCCCCATGCCCCCAGGGCGTGGCCGATCTGTCCCGCGTCCACTAGATCAGATCTCCTGTGTCAGTTCTGCATCTGTCCGTTCTACATCTGTCATTCGAAAAACTGTCATTTGTACATCGCTCTCTTCGGATAGGTGATCCAATTACATATTGGACCATAGTCCAACACCATAGTGGATCACCAATGGCCGAATTGGACTGGATTGGACTAGGTCCAATTGCTCACACTGGACCACACACCAACAAAGTCCGGCTCTACATGGAGGCCCAAGATGCAAACGACCACACTTACCAACGAGTTCGATACAACTTTCGAGGATCTCCTCACAGCGTCGAATCTTGTGCATCGGCTGCGCGTGATCGAAGCCGATTTCACCTCTCGCAGCGCGGCTGTGACCAACCTTTTCTACCGCAGGGTCGACATGGCTGAGGTTCGTTCACACCTGAGCTAACGCCGTCGGCCCCGATGGGGGCAACGGCTCGGCCCAGGCCACCTAGCCTGAGGGTCCATGTCGTTGCCCCCACTGCTCCGCCACCTCCCCGAGGGCGATGACCCCGACGAGTTGCTCATGGGATTCCTCGACTACGCCGACGAACTCGGCCTGTCGTTATACCCAGCCCAAGAAGAGGCGATCCTTGAGCTGCTAAGTGGCTCAAATGTCATCCTCAACACCCCAACTGGGTCGGGGAAGTCGCTAGTGGCCGCCGCTGCTCATTTTTCTGGCCTAGCCCGCGGCGCGAAGAGTTGGTACACCGCTCCCATCAAGGCTTTGGTCTCGGAGAAATTCTTCGATCTGTGCCGGGCATTTGGGAGCGACAGGGTCGGAATGATCACCGGCGACGCTTCGGTGAATCCGCAAGCACCGATCATCTGCTGCACCGCTGAGATCCTCGCCAACCTGGCGCTCAGAGACGGGCCTCACGCCCCTGCCGACATCGTCGTGATGGATGAGTTTCACTACTACTCCGACCGCGACCGGGGCTGGGCCTGGCAGGTGCCGCTTCTCGAACTCCCGCAGGCTCAATTCCTGCTGATGTCGGCCACCCTTGGCCCAACCGACCACTTCGAGACCTATCTGGCCGACCTCACCGGCCGCGATTCGGTAACTGTCAAAGAGACCGTACGACCAGTACCACTCGAGTACTCGTACGTGACAACACCGATGCACGAGACCATCGACAAGCTGTTGGAGCTTCGTCAGGCGCCGGTGTACATCGTGCACTTCACACAAAGATCGGCGACCGACACGGCCCAGGCCCTCACATCGATCGATGTGTTGACCAAGGAGGAAAAGACTGCCGTCAAGGCTGCGGTCGGCGGGTTCAGATTCGACAGCGCCTTTGGTACCGATCTAAAGCGTTACGTCATGGCCGGAATCGGTGTTCATCACGCCGGTCTATTGCCGAAGTATCGCCTGTTGGTTGAGAAGTTGGCCCAAGACGGCCTGTTGAAGGTGATCTGCGGCACCGACACCCTCGGCGTGGGGGTAAACGTGCCCATCCGAACGGTTCTTTTCACCCAACTATGCAAGTACGACGGTCAGCGAACCCGCACACTCACCATCCGCGACTTCCAGCAGATCGCTGGCCGAGCAGGCCGCAAGGGATTCGACGACATTGGGTTCGTCTGGTGCCAAGCTCCTGGGCACGTAGTCGAGAACATTCGGCTCGAAGACAAAGCTGGCGACGACACCAAGAAACTTCGAAAACTCAAGCGAAAGAAACCGCCAGAGCGCGGGTATGTGCACTGGGACGACAAGGTGTTCACAAAACTGGCCGAGGGCGAACCTGAGGCGCTCCGATCTCGATTCTCGGTTAGCCACTCGTTGTTGTTGCATCTCCTGGATCGACCGGGCGACGGCTGCAAGGCGACCCGCGAGCTTCTGGTCAAGAACCACGACGAGCGCCCCAGACAACGTTCGAACATCCGCAGGGCCATTGCCATGTACCGAGCGCTGGTCGAGGCCGACATCATCGAACTCCTCGACGAGACCGATTCCGACGGTCGGCTGGTACGGGTCAACATCGACCTTCAAGACGACTTCGCCCTCAACCAGCCACTATCGCTTTTTGCCGTGGAATTCCTAGATGTCATCGACATCGAAGACCCTTCCCATGCTCTCGACGTGGTGACAGTTGTCGAGTCGGTGTTGGAAAACCCGGGCGTGGTTCTAGCTCGTCAGCTCGACGTGGCCAAGGGCGAACTAATCAACCAACTCAAGATGGATGGCGTCGAGTACGAACAACGAATGGAGCGCCTCGAAGAGGTCACCTGGCCCCAACCTAACTCCGAGGAGTTGTGGGCGGCCTTCAACATCTGGGCGGTTCATCACCCCTGGATCGGGGCCAACACAGTCAGGCCAAAGTCGATCGTACGCGACATGTTCGAACGAGCCATGACCTTCAAGGAGTATGTCAACCACTACGGGCTCAAGGGTGTCGAGGGGGTGTTGCTGCGCTATCTTTCCGACGGCTACAAGGCGCTGTCGCAGACGGTTCCCCAAGGCAAACGCAGCGACGACGTAGTCGACATCATCGAATGGCTCGGAGCAATGGTTCGCCACGTCGATAGCAGCCTGATCGACGAGTGGGAGAAGTTGACCAAGCCCGAAGACGGACCCGGTGAGGTGCGGCCACCAGAGCCGGTCGACATCACGACCAATACTCGGGCGTTCACCGTGATGGTTCGCAACGAGGCGTTCCGGTGGCTGACACTCCTAGCTGGTGAGCAGTACGGGTCGCTTTCGGAGATGTTGAGAGCGACCAAGACCCGTTGGTCGGCCGACGAACTCGCCGAGACTTTTGCTCCCTACTGGAACGAGTACGACGACCTCGCCACCGGCGCTGTTGCCAGAGGCACTGACTACTTCGAGGTTTCGCGGGGCTCCGAGGAATGGAACGTGATTCAGATCATCGCCGACCCCGAGGACCACCGCGAGTGGCGTCTACGCATCCGAGTCGATCTCGAGTTGAGCCGCGGGGGCGACCGGCCCGCTCTCGAATTGTCAGGTATCGAGCGGCTGTAAACCGACAACGAGACCTTAGGGTTCACTCGTCGATCATCGTGTGGCGTGGAGGTTCTATGCCTCGGGCCTTCAGCTCTTGTTCGAGCTCGGCAATTCGAACATTCACTTCGTCGGCACCCATCCCTCGCATCATGGCGATGTTGATGTCGCCTCCATATCTTCCGTCCACCACGCCAAGCCCAGCTGCTCCGCCGCCACCTGCGCCAGCTTGGTAGACCCGATTGATCCGCTGGCCTTTCATGGAGTCGAGTTGCCGGCGTCGAGCGACCAACTCGGCAACCACCTCGGCGTCGGTCTTGTTCTCGTCCTTGCGTTGAGCGAATTCTTCGGCCTCGGCCCGGAGCTCGTCGCGAATCCCAAGCAAGCGATGCCGTTCGGCGAAGTTGTCTGGCGCTACATTGTCCAACGCCACAGCAATGACGTGCAATCTGAACACCACATCGTCGACATCGGCCATAACCCAACCATATGACTGCAATTGACCGGTGTCACGACAACGAACGCCTAGAAAGACCAACATGATCGATGTCGATGCCAATACGGTTCGGACTCTGTTGCACCTGCTCGGCGTATCCGTCTGGGTAGGCGGTCAGGTTGTCATGGCTGCTTTAGTGCCTGTTCTTCGCCGGATCGATCCCGCCGCACCCCGAGCCGCGGCACGTCGCTTTGGTCATGTGGCTTGGCCGTTCTTTGCACTAACCGTCGTCACCGGATTCTGGCACGTGTGGAGTATCGACCTAGGCTCACAAGACGCCTCATATCAGGCCGTGTTCGGGCTCAAACTGTTGCTCGTAGCCGGCACAGGAATGGCAGCATTCGTGCACGCCGCAGCATCGGCCAAACTCGTCAAAGCCATCACCGGTGCCGGTGCGTTAGTAATGGCTCTTGGTGCACTCTTCTCTGGCGTAGTGATGGTCACCTGAACAGTGGGGCGATCCTGCTGAGGTGGGGCGATCCCGCCGGTCGCACCGCCGCTCTCACCGTGGACCCTTTGGGTCCAAATCGGTTCGAGTCGTCGGTACACCCCATCAGAATCTTTGGGTTGGCATGTCGCACGCTGCCACTGCCTACGTTGAGTGGACGCCACCGCTGGTTCGCCGTACAGCTCGGGAAACTCGGCAGTTTCGAACTCGGCAGTTTCGGGTCGGTTTATTGGACTAGCTGGCCGTCGGGTCTGAACACGTTCCAGGTACCGTCGGGTTTGCGGTGGACGGTGTAGCCGGTTTCTTTATACCGGTTGTGTTTACCGCAGGCACCGCCGCCGTTAGCCGGGCTTGTTTCGCCCCCGGCTCTGTCTGGTTTCAGGTGGTCTATCTGACAGTTCGATATCGGTATCTCACAACCTGGCCAGTAACACAAGGTTTGGGTGACTCTCACTGCGTTGGCAGCCGGCCCGGCAAACAGTCTCACAGTTCTGGAATGATCGATTGTCACAGAACGTTCATTGAGCACAATCCGACGGACATGATGGCCGAAACCTGCGGCGAATGTTTCTGTCGGGTCGAGCGGGTGACCATCAAACGTTTCACAGCGGTAGTCGGCGCGGAACGGATCCGGTGCTGCTGGAGTGTGGCCTGCGAGTTTGACGAGTTCTCGTTGCCAAGTCTCGAAGTCCATAACAACATTGACAACAACTTGGGGCCGCACACCACCAGGCGGCGTCGACGCGGCTCTCATAAAGATCTCGTGCAACGCATCCATCCGACGGTTGCCGTCGTCACGTTCCAACATGTCTCGGGTTACGTTGCCCACACCATGTACGGCAACGGCTTTAGCCCAATCGGTTTTGAACTCGGCGTCAATGAACTTGGCCCAAATCTTGTACATCTCGGCACCCTGAAACGCCGCACACCACGCTTCGAACGTCCAGCCTTTATCGAAGTCCTGCACCATACGAGCATCACGCTTCTCGTGGTTGCGCTGGTTGGTGTCGCAGCTACCGTCCTCGTCAGTCAACGACTCCCAGTCGCCAACCCAAAGCTTGAACTCGAGTGCGGACAGGCTGGCCGCTTTGGCCGTCATCACACTGTCGGCTTCGACCAGTTGGGTCCTGACTCGTTTGTTCGAAAACACGTGAGCCAGCCGACGCATATTGCAAGTCGAAATCTGGCCAGCCTGATAAGCAGCCTCCACCACTGGCATACGCCTACAACACTTCACGACCTTCAACCGCAAACCAGCTTCAGCCGAAGAAACACCGGTGCGATGGCGGACCATAGTTTTCGCCGACAACATCCCGTCAACAGCCCACAGGTTCTTGACATCGACACAGTCCATAAGCTGCACATGGCCAGCTTCAACCCGCCGCGACACCTGCTCCAACGCCTCCAACAGCCCGTTCGCCTCATCGGCGGTATCAGGCAACAGGCCGACATCAAGAACCGCACCAATAGCGGCTTCGAGCGTCTCAACAGCAGCAACAGCCTCACCACCCACATAAGAAGCGTTTGTGTGCCTATCGATTGTTGTGTTCCCCGTTGATAACATACGTCAACACTATCAAACGTTCGTTCGTACAACCACACCCAAACCCACAAAACAACCGTTGCCGCTATCAAATCTGACTCGAAACCAGCAGCCAAACCCAGTAATCGCTACAAGACGGACAGAACACTCGACCCAAGATCCGCTACCCCGCAGCACATCTCGGCTGCTAGACAAACGCCTCGTTTCGCCCGGCGCATGTTCTTCGCCCTATCTTGGAGATTCAAGCCACATCACGTTCAGGCTGCGCATCGGGAGGGTCAGATGCAGACCAAAATCAAGGGCGAACACACGACGCTGTTTGAGGCCCCGTCCCGCTGACTTTCAACACTCCCTCTTCTCCGGACTTCGACCCTGAACTGGTCGAGATTCGTCGCGCCGCCACGGTGGTGATCGTTCGCGACGCGCCGAAACTCGAGGTTCTACTGTTGCGTCGAAATGCCGGAATGGTCTTTGCCGCCAACAAGTGGGTGTACCCGGGCGGTGCGGTCGATGCCGCCGATGAGTCACCGTCAGCCCATATTCACTTCAAGGGTTTGGACTCAGCCGTAGTGCCGCTTGATCTGCCGTTCGCCGAAGCCGCCGCTCACTGGGTGGCCGCAGTGCGCGAAACAATCGAGGAAGCCGGTGTCACCCTTAGTGCCTCGCGTCATCGGTCGTGGTATGACGGCGAGAACGGATCGAGCTGGCGCGACGAGTTGAATGCGGGAACTGCCACCTTCGCAGACGCTGCGGCCGACACCGGCACAGAGTTTGATGCGTCGATGATCCAGTACATCGGGCGGTTCATCACCCCGCTCGGATCACCGCGACGATATGACACTCGGTTCTTCATCGCCCCGATGCCCGACGGCCAGAACCCCAATCCAGACCACCGAGAGGCCATCGACATGGATTGGCTATCACCAGACGAAGCCCTCGATCGAGCAACACATGGAACCCTAGAACTGGTCACGCCGACCATTGCAATCCTCACAAGGCTGGCACCGTACGGCACAACAGCACAAGCAATGGCTGCCGCTAACTCTTCTACGGCCAAGCATCGACTTCGGCTAAGGGCACCGGGTCATGGACCCGAATCGATCGCCTTCCCAAGCGATCTCGATTATGCCGAGGCCGACGACCGGACCGAAGACGGTTACGTCAGGATATGAAGCCCTAGTTGTTAAAGGTCAGTGATGCGGTAATGGTGATGGGAACGTGGGGATCCACCGAACCGGGGCCCGAGTAACAAGCTGAACCGCACTTTGAGGACATCATGAGGCTCTGGGTTGGGACGTCCTTGATCATGAGCCGCATGATGTCGGGACCTTCGTCCCACGGGAAGTTGTCGTCTTTTTGCCACCAACTAGCCGGGTCGCCGAGATTTATGATCACGGCCCCGCCGGTCTCGTCGGTGAACCGCGTCTTGGACGAACAGGTCTCCTCGAAGCCGCCGCTGAAGTTGGTCCCGTTGATGTAGTACCAACCGCAGATCTGAATGTCGACCGCGAGGCTGGTCGGCTTGTTGGTGATGTTAAGCGACAGGATCGCGTCGCCAGTTACGACGTTCGGACTGAGCCAATTGCCTTGATCGTTGAACGGTGGCTCGAAGTAGTTGCCCGGTCCGGCGGCCTCGGTGTGAGTCGGCCATATCGTGAGAGCACCGGTTGGCGGTGCGCCGGTTGTCGTGGTGGTCGGGGCAGCTGTTGTGGTGGTTGTAGTTGGAGCAGCTGTGGTTGTGGTGGTGGTCGTGGTCGGCGAAGACGTGGTCGTGGTCGTGGTGGTCGTGGTTCCGACGCTCCCACCGCTGGTTGTGGTTGTGGCCGGCGAAGACGTGGGTGGTCCGGTCGTAGTTGTGGTCGGTTCACCAGGGACGACGTCGGAAATGGCGATATCGGCAGCGTCGTCGATGCCGATTACTCCGACCTCCGCGGTTTGGCTATCGCCAAACCAGTGGACCGTTCCGTTTTCGGTAACCAGGGCGTATCCACCGATGCCATCTTCAGCCGCCCCGACTATGTCGGTTCGACCAGTGCCGCCAAGCGACCCGGCAAAGTCGAGCCCGAAGGCAAATACGCCGCCGTCGGCGGCCACCATCGCATAAGTCCCGTTGGGTCCAGAGACTGAGTCAACGATCGGTTGGGCAAGCGGTACATCGCCGAGCACCCCAGGGATGGAACCTCCAAAGGGTACGTTGAAGGCAAACACACCGCCGTCGTCGTGGATGATGCGGTATCCGTTGGTCTCGAGTTGGATGGCGACCGCGGTGGTCGACACCGCAGCTGCGGGTGAGACCTGGGGAACTGAGCCGTAGAACTCCGCGGCACCGAAGGTAAACACACCACCGTCGGCGGCAAGAATGATGTAACCGTTTTCGGCGGGCAGAACCGACAGCGAGATCGCCGGACGATTGAGAGCGAACCCGGACGCATCGTTGTTTCCGACACCGTCACCGAAGAGATTCGCGGTTCCGTGTGCGGTAAGCCCGCCGTTAGACCAGAGGACCCAATAGCCACTGCCAGCGTCGTTCGCCACCAACGAGACTGCTTGCCCGCTACCCGAAGAACTCCCGTGATTTGGCGCCCCACCAAAAGACGTCACCGTTCCGTCGGAGTCGAGAACCCAACCCGCAACCTCGGCATCGTTGGCTTCAGCGGGGCTCGTGATAGCAACGACCACTCCGACCAGAAGTAGGAGAGCTACCGCGACCCTCGCGGCAATTGCCTGAGTTGTGCTCTTGGAATCTGACGACTTCATTCTTGCTCCTAGGGCTCCGCGCTCACATTCGTTGCACTTCGCCCAAGTGCCGAACTCACATGACAGGGTCGTAGTGGATCCGTCATGCGATTGTAACAATCTAAAAGGCGGTTGCAACTCTTCGTCTGTAACGGTCTAACTGGTGCGCTTCTTTAGAGGAACTAACTCTGTGCGACACCTCGCGATTACATCAAGTGATGATCATGCGATTTAGTCGCCGTTCAATCGAGGGTAAAACTGCCAGGAGTTCTTAGTCAACGCGCCAGCGTGCTACAACCAGCAGCTATGACGATGACGTATCAGGAAGCGTGCGCCGCTGTTTGCGCACCAGGCACGATGTTTGAGATCGTCGAGGCCGACGTCCTAGGCATTCAGACGAAACTATTCGCCGGGACACCACCAAACATTCGTGCTCTCTATGCCGTGGCCTCGGCTCGCACCGACGACTTCATCATCTTCGAAGACGAACGCTGGCCGATGCCGCGGGTGCTCAAGATGGCAGGCGAGATTGGCCACGCGCTGGTGAACAATCTCGGAGTTACCAAGGGTGACCGTGTCGCAATCGCTATGCGCAACTACCCAGAATGGATAGCGACCTTTGTGGCCATCACTTCGGTGGGGGCGATAGCAGTCCCTATGAACGCATGGTGGCAGACCGACGAGATGGTTTATGCGTTGAACGACTCTGGCGCGACCGTTGTAATCGCTGACGCCCAGCGGGTGGCACGAATGCAGGCCGCCGACGACGGGGCGATCGAAGCAACGATGGTCGTCGTCAGGTCAGACGTACCGATTGAGCGAACTCTCAGACTCGAGGACCTGCTCGTGGACTCGGCGACCATGCCGGAGGCCGAAATCGAGCCTGACGACGACATGACCATCCTTTACACGTCAGGTACTACGGGCCATCCAAAAGGGGCGGTGTCGACCCATCGTGCTGTTCTTAGTGCCCTGATGTCTTTCGCGGCTCGGGCCGCGGTTGGCGCATTGCTGGAACCGACTGACGAAGCTGACGAGGCGCCTCCATCTGCGTTCATGCTGTGCATCCCTCTGTTTCACGTCACGGGATTGGTTCCGGTGATGCTCGGCTCGTTCATCGGCGGGGCGAAATTGGTCATGACCTACAAGTGGGATCCCGACCGTGCCCTCGAACTGATCGAACAAGAACGGGTCACCAACTTCATCGCGGTCCCGACCATGAGCTGGGACCTTCTCGAAGCCAGCACCTTTGCCGAGCGCGACACCTCAAGCCTTCGGTCTGTTGGCGGCGGCGGCGCGCCCATGCCACCCGAGCTGGTCAAACGAATCGATGACAATTTCTCGAGGGGCCGACCCGGTCTTGGGTACGGCATGACCGAGACCAATGCCTACGGTCCTCAGAATTCGGGTGACGACTTCATCGCCAACCCAACCTCGACCGGACGAACGGTGCCGGTAATGCAGCTGCGCGTCACCGACACCGACGGCGCTGTGTTACCCACCGGCGAAACTGGCGAGATCTGGTTCAAGAGTCCGTCGCTGATTCGTGGATACTGGAACCAGCCTGAGGCTACGGCCGAGACCATTGTCGACGGCTGGCTTCGATCTGGCGACATAGGCCGAATCGACGACGAAGGCTTCGTATATGTAAGCGACCGAGCCAAGGACATGGTCTTGCGGGGTGGCGAGAACATTTACTGCGCCGAGGTCGAAGCTGCCATCTATGAACACCCTGCGGTCTACGAGGCGGCCGTTTATGGCATCCCGAACGATCGCCTCGGCGAAGAACTTGCCTGTCACGTAATGGTCAAGGAAGGCGAGTCACTCGAAGTTGGCAAGCTCCAGAACTTCGTTGGCGAACGGCTAGCCAAGTTCAAGGTCCCGACCACAGTCACAATCGTTACCGAGCAACTCCCCCGCAACGCCTCTGGCAAGATCTTGAAACGCGACCTCCGCGACGCGTTCCTCGCCAACGACTAATCAGGGGCGATACCAGCTCCCCCGGCCCTTGCACCTGGTAGCCGACAGCCCGATACAGTTGCGGGTCGAGTCCAGCCCTCGTAGCTCAGGGGATAGAGCATCGGTTTCCTAAACCGTGTGTCGCGTGTTCGATTCACGCCGAGGGCGC
>CAZMUM010000067.1:0-16026 GCA_964569385.1 uncultured Acidimicrobiales bacterium | reverse complement strand
CGTGTAGATCTCGATGACAGGTCACCGCCCGAGCCGACGCACTCACTTGGTCGACAATCGCATCGACCGCACCAGCGACCTGATCGACCACGGCACTCGGCGGGAACTGGTTGGCGTCGGCGCGTGCCCGGATCTGAGCCAGTCGGTGCGTCACATAGTCGCCCCAGTTCGCGAACGAGGGGCCAGACAGATCGAGCCGAGAGCTGTACGAGCCGAGGTCTTCTACATGAAGTTGAGCGATAGCCGAACCGAGGTGCTCACCGAAACGGCGTTGCCCGGCTCGATCGAGCGACCTAGGAGACACACCATCGATCCACTCGTAGACCCGCACGACGTGTTTGTTGGTCACTTCGATGTCGAGCAGACCCGGCACGGGCAGGCCAGCAGCTTTTGCGGATAGGCGCCCGCGCTCGCCAGCGCTCCACTTCGCGAATGATTCGGCCGCGCCAATCTTGAGGATGTAGTCGCTGCGTTCTCCGCGAACGCGCCAGTTCACGTTCCCGAATCCAATCGGCAAGCGGGTCACGACCGTGGCATCCGGCCCGAGAACGCGTCGAGCATTTGAGAGCGCGAGATCGTCAGACACAGGACCCAGTAGCACCTACGAACACTAGAGGCAGACGCAGCGCAAGCCAGCCGTTCATTCAGCCGGGCGAATAGGGTTCGCAACCTTTGACTCTTTCGACGAAATAGCCAGCCGCCGGAACGCTAACTGTGTACGCCACGATCACCTCGCGTCCGTCAGCTGTTAGAGACCCGACCCCAGGGCGCACGTGGGATACCAGGTCCAGATCGTGTCGAAGGCGGAGCGGTTCAAGGTACTGGTCGAGGGCTGCCTCGGGATTGTCTGGGCCTGAGGCATCCGGGGCGATCGTGAAGATGGCATTCCATTGGATACCAGTGAGGCAGTCGAGGTCACCGTCCAGTGCCGGGTTCGCGGCGACGACCGCGAGGGGGTACACGCTGTCGACGACGGCCAAGAGGACGAACGTCTCAGCGCCGCCATCAGTCACATCAACTACTCCCGTGAACCCCTCGCCGAAAATGTCCATCGACCAAAGAGGTCCCGAGCCCGAAATATCTACCACCGGGCCCAAGACTTCGTTCACCGTCCACGCATCAGAGAACGCTCCGAGAAAGTGGTCGATGGTCTGTTCGGGCGAAAGCGTCGTGGTCCCTATCAGTATCTTCTGGTCGCCAGACCACCTCCATTGCGGGTCTTCTAGAACGCTGGCATCGACAAAAGCAACCTGAGCACCCGCCGGCGGCGGCGAGGTCAGTGTCTGCTGGGACCCGCCACTGCCGAGGGCAAACGGGGGGCCCTTAGTGAAGTCTTGGTCGTCGAACATCTCAGGACACGAGGCGCGCGCCGCCATCCACAGCCCGTTCGCGCTCTGCTCTTCATCGAACAACAATCCAGCGAGCCCCCAGCGACGGGCTAGCTCGACCAGTTCGCTGGGCTGGTTGACAGCGCCAGCGCAGGCTTCGGCTCGAATCTGGGCGTAGTCGGACAACGACAGGTGGACCTGTCCAGATTGGTTGATCACGCCGAGCCGAAAGAATGCCGCGTCCTCAATCCGGCGCTGCTCGACGCTGTCAGCGTTCGACCTGCCCGGCAACGTATCTAGCGTCGATTCCGTGACGCTTGCTTCTGGCGGTGGAGACTCAGCGACAGCCGGCTCGGTGGCGCGCCTGCCGTCGGACACATCAACGACGCCCTTGTCATCGCCTGTCGTCAGTACAACTCCTACGGTCAGGAACGCGGCTGCGGCGACTAGCCCGGCGATGGCCTTCCAAGACCTCCTGGTCGGTTCGCTGTCAGTGAGCGAAACCACTATCGGCTCATCTAGTCCGTGAGACGCACCAGACGAAGGCCCGTTATTCCAAGGGCTCGCATCATCGATCGACTCCGCCTCGTCCATTGCATCTTCGAGCACAGCACGATAGGCACCGAGCTGGTCTACAAGATCAGAGTTCATAGGGTGACTCCCAGTTCGCGGCGCAGCGTTTCCAGCGCCCGCCTTACGTGTGTCTGAACAGTTGCCTTCGATACCCCCAACAGTTCGGCAGTTTCGGAGAAGCTGTTTCCAAATGTGTGCACCGGAAGAACCGCCGTTCGCTGCTGTTCGCTCAAGGCCGCAAGGGCGGCGGGCAGACCGGGCTCGATCCACGGAACGGTGTCGGGAGGTGGCAACGGCAGGCCCACGCGGTGGTCGCGTCGAGTGGCTTTTGTCTGTCCAACTCGATAGAGGTATCCGGCCGGATTGTCCATGCGCTGCACTCGATCCCAATGCTCCCAGCCGTACAGGATCGCGTCGGCCGAAGCTTCGATCCCTTTCTCGACGCCGAAGCCCGCCACGAGTGCTCGCTTCAACCGCGGTTCAGCGTCGGCGACGAAGGCACGAAAGCCCTCCGCCTTTGCCACCTCACCTTCACCGTCCGAAACCATGCTGAGTCCTCCAGCGCCTCCAACCAGTAAAGCCCCACATCGCCGTCGCGTATGACACCAACCCTCCATAAACCACTGCTCGAAGCCCGTAGGGACATCTCCACGCGTCGCCGTGTCGCATCACATCCGCGACGAGTACAGTCGGGCCCATGCCCACCAAGCCGAACATCCTCAGCGCCGAACAACTCGACGCAATGTCTCCGGATCAGCGCGCTGCGGCCTTCGACGAACGTATCGTCCATGACCTAGACGAACTCCCTACAGCCTTCCGAAACCGGATCATGGAGACTGGGCGGCGCCTCGGCCAGGACCTCCGTCCCACTGCGCCAGAGTGACTAAACGTCGGCCCGTCTGAGTAAATGAGTCATTCTTTCGCCAGCTCGACGAACTACTGCCGCCTGATCGCACGGCTACTGGTGCACCGTCGGCCACTGACTTTCTGCTCCATGACATGCCGAGGATCATTGATCAGCTCGCTGATGACTTCGCTGCTGCGACGCTCCCTGTCGATGACGAGTCTCGTATACGGATGCTGATCGCGAGCGGAAGCCTCGTCGCCTTCATCGTTGTCTACGCGACGGCTGCGGACGACGACGCTGTCGAGGTTGTTTGGCTGGAACTCGAACCGTAAGTGAGAGGTAGAACGGGCCACGATCGCCGCGGCCACTTCCACAACAACCGGTCAGTTGGATCGGCCGCCCCAGCAAGCACGGTCGCCTGCATTGGCTCAATAGGAAACGAAGCAGCAACCACCAGGACCACACACGACCAGCGCGACTCACCAACTTGGACCATGCCGCCGCCGGCAGGAACAAACACCGCGATGTTGAACCACCAGCCGACATCGCTCAGAACAGCGCCGCCGATCGCTGACCAGTTCCGCGTCCACCAAGCAAAATCCTCGCTCCATCCTTCGTTTCGACCTAACCACGCCACATTTGGCAACCGTCGCGGCGAACACGATCATCGCGCTGCTCAAAGCGAAGAATGCGAGCGTTCAAGAGCGTCCAAATCTGGCTGACAACGCTCGCCATAGAAGCCCCCGACAGCACCAAGCCGATCGCCGCATGTATCGGCCATCGCCGCGGCCTCAGCGGGTTGTATACCGCCGGCAGCACCGTTTTCGCCCAGCTGCTCGCTTTGACTCCATGACCGCTTCGAGGGACGCAACGCGGATGGTGAGTCCTTTAGCGATGTCCATGTTCGTTGCGTCGATCGGCGCCGCCACCGGCCCGGCTTCGGTGCGAAGCTTTGCGTCAAGGCGGTGAGACGCCGAGGAAAGCCGCTAACCGTTGTCGTCCGACCGATCTGGCACGATGTCGCCATCGGCGGTGGGCAAGTGCGGACCGTGCGGCACCGCATCTTCGGAAGATCGATCGACTGCGACCCGGCACCGTCGCGACCCGGCGGTACCCAACCTCGCTGGTTCCTTTGGCCGCTCCGCGAGAGTGTCGCCGAGACGGTGAGGTCTGCCGGACGGTGGCAAGGCGATTCAGCGCATGGTTCCCATCCCATCTAGCCTCTCTCGATGGTCGAGAACATGCGGGCAGTTGTCATCAGCGGATCAGGAGTCTTCACTCCGCCCGAAGTCATCACCAACGAGGAGTTGGTTGAGGCCTTCAACGCCTTCGCCGACAAGCAGAACGCGCTCCACGCCGAAGAGATCGCCAGCGGCGATCGGGAAGCGATCCCCCAGTCCAATGAGGACTTCATCTTCAAGGCTTCCGGAATCGAGCGCCGTCATGTGATGGACAAGACCGGTGTGCTCAACCCCGACATCATGCACCCGCTGCTGCCTCAGCGCACCGACGACGAGCCCGGCATCATGACCGAAATGGCCGTCGACGCCGCCCGCAAGGCTATGGCCCAAGCCGGTCGCAAGGCCGAGCAGATCGATGCCGTGATCTGCGCCGCCTCCAACCACGAGCGGGCCTACCCCGCGATCGCCATCGAAGTGCAGCAAGAACTTGGGATAGATGGGTTCGCCTACGACATGAATGTGGCTTGTTCGTCGGCAACATTCGGCATCCAAAACGCCGCCGACATGATCCGGTCGGGATCGGCTGACTGTGTGTTGATGGTTAACCCCGAAATCTGTTCAGGCCACCTCGAGTGGCAAGACCGCGACTGCCACTTCATCTTTGGCGACGTCGCCACCGCGGTGATCCTGGAGGCAAAGAACAACGCAACATCACCAGACCAATTCGAGCTGTTATCGACCCGTCTTCTCACCCAATTCTCGAACCACATCCGCAACAACAACGGCTTCCTGCGCAGGTCGCGACCCGACGGACTGGACGAGCGCCGAGACATGCAGTTCATGCAGAACGGCCGCCAGGTCTTCAAGCAGGTCGTGCCGATGGTGGCTGACCTCGTGATCGAGCACTGCAAATCAGAGGGCGTCGATCCCACCAAACTGAAACGGCTCTGGCTCCATCAGGCAAACAAAAGCATGAACGATTTCATCGGCAAACGGGTGATGGGTCGTGTGCCTGAGCCGGACGAACAACCCAACGTGCTACAGGAATATGCCAACACGTCGTCGGCTGGTTCGATCATCGCCTTCTCGCAAAACCACGAGGATCTCGCAGCAGGCGATCTCGGTATTATCTGCTCGTTCGGCGCCGGCTACTCGGTCGGAAACGTAATCGTAAAGCGACTCTAGCGTTGGTGGACCGCTGCGACTTCAGCATTTTGCCATGTTCGTCACCTCGACTTTGGGCCGTCTGTAAGGATTAGTTGATCGTGACGTCGGTGGCGTATGAAGGCTTACGACCTGCTTGAGGTGGGATGCCAGGCTCGCCCTCGTAGTGCAAGACATCGGGATCTAGCGGTCGAGGTGGCTCTGCGGCCAACCACAGACGAAGCAGGTGCCGCTTCAGCTCGGGTTCGCTGTGGTCCTCGTAGCCGCTTCTCAAGACGGACAAGCTCGTGCGATTCGACTACATGGGTGCTAGCGATCGAGAGCATCTCTGTGGAACTCGGCTAACGCCTGGTCGGCGGCACCGCGTACGTCGATAACGTTGATCTTGGTCGCCGTGAGCGACAGCATGGCCCATCGGGCATCCGGGCTATCGAACGACCGCATGTCAGTTGCGTACTTTGTCGGACCCAACCGATCGGCGAACGCGAAGTCCAGATCGTCTGCGACTTCGATGTCGCCGCGGATCTCAACGTAGTAGTGCTCGGAATCCGGATGAAAGATCAGTACCGTGCCCCGCCCATCAGCCACGAGGTTCTTGTACTTCTGACGGGACTGGCTCACTGACATTTTGATCTTGCCATCTTCAACAATGAACCAAATTGGGGTCTGTTGAGGACGACCGTCAGGTCCGAGCGTTGCCAATATCGCCACACGGCTGGCAAGGATTTCAGAATCAATCCGCGTGATGTCAGTGGTCATAATCAAAGCGTACTCTCCACAGATCACCCGTTCGCCAGAACGATGACCGGAGGTGATTGCCTCGGTGGTTAATCAGTCGCGGAGGTCGTGCGGCCCGGGCCTACGCAGGCGTGCGGACCCATCGGGCGATCAGTTCCGGCCATTCGGGAACGGGCTATGTAGTCCCATGTGTTCGGTTTCTAGGGACAAACCTAGGGACACCTTGGAACCCGGGTCCGAGATCACAGTCAGCAGCGCCTCCGACTGATGGTCGACCGGTTGAGCGTCAGTTCTTCGGCTGGACGGGCCAGTTCGAACGCGTCGTCGAGATGACAGTCCAACACGCCGCCACCCTCATGATGAACGTCAGCGACAACGGTGCGACCGATGTGCTGTACAAACTGGTTGGAGCGGTTGCGGTCGACGACTTCGTGAGATCGTCGGGGCACACCGACCCCGACGCATTCACGCCCGTACTGACCGTCTCTCAGTTCGCGCAGCACGACTTCGTGGCGTCGGTCTTGGAACCGCTCGGGTCATCTGTGCGCGGTGTCAGGGCAAACACACCGCTCGCCAGACTGAGCTGGCAGGCATCGCCCATCGACGTTTGCGAGACGTTCGCCACCATGCGCTCCCGCTTCGGCCCGCATACTTCCGGTGGCCAACTCATCGACGAAGCGCTCCGAGGCGAAATTTGCCTCTTCGGCCTCCGAAACGAGCGGGACCGCATCTGGTACAAGGACGGCGGTCACCCGGGGTTCGCAACCGACACGTTCTTCGTCAGAAGTGATGGCTGGCTGGTCGAGGACAACGACGGCCGAGCCTTCGCCCCGGTCGCGATGTACAACCCCGACGAAGAGACCAACGATGCTCCGTTCGTCGTCGACATCCAGCCCCTCTACGCTCGGATCCACCAGCTGCTAACAACACGCTGACCATACGGACTCCGAGCCACGCTGCCAATGTGAACACGGCACCGTGCCTGAATAGCGCTGTTTCGAAGCAAGTGTGAGGGCCAAAGCATCCCATTCGTTTCATCTCGCGACCGCCCAGTCGCAGGACCATTCATCCTTCCTGGGTCAGATGCAGGGACAACTTCCAGTGGGAAAGGCTAAGAAGGACGTGCCATGACGACGACTTAAGAACTATGACAAAGACTCGGTGGATACTCAACGTCGCGACAGTTTCGATAGTACTGGCGCTGGTAGCAGCGTCGTGTGGCACTTCCGACGATGCCCAGAGCACAGCCACTTCAACTGGTAGCTCGATAACCGCGACGGTGTCAGATGCGGAACCGACGTCCGCCAGTACAACAGTGCAAACCACGACGACATCCACTACTACAACGGCGGCTGTCACAACCACGGTTCCTCCGCCACCCATAACGTGGTCATTGGACGATGAACTGGCCGTCGGTCGGATCGTCGCTGACGGATCCACCGCCGCCACCGTCTTGCGTACCGAGACTGGGCTCGACATCGTGGGTATCGACGTATCGAGCGGCGACTTGCTCTGGCGCGGTCCGTACTCGATGGGCGGGCGCTTCCCAGGGTCAGGCCTCGGCGGCTTCGACATCAGCGATGGAGTTGTTGCGCACATGGCGGGCGACCTCGGCGATCAGCGCTCAACCATCATCACCGGCCGCGACGCTCGTTCCGGAGAAGTTCTGTGGGAGATCGATGCGCCCTTAGCGTTCGGCGCCGAAGGGTGCGGCGAAGTTTTCTGCATCTCGTCCACCGACACCCGACGCGGTGTCCGTACCGTCCTTGGCGTTGACGCCAGGTCTGGAGAAATCCGTTGGCAGATGGACGGCGGCGATATCGACTACATCACCGATCCGGATCTCGTCATCGTTCTGGAAGTTGGCGATCGACCAGTGGTTCACGCAGTTGAACCTGACTCCGGTGACGTGAAGTGGACGGTAAGCCCCGAAGAAGCGCTCGGCGAGAACATGAGCACGAACTACGGATGGAACTTCGTTCGCCGTGACGGCGTGATCCTCGGAACCCTCAATCGCCCGTTCCAGGACGACTCGATCTATGGCGCCACATACGGCCTGGACGAGGCGACCGGCGAGGCCCTGTGGTGGCACGAAGACATCCGGATGCCGCGGTGGCGCATCGATTCTGCGATGGCCGCTAGGGCAAGCGACGGCGATGATTGGTTCCGTCATGACACGCTGAACCTTCTAGATGCGAGGACAGGTGAATTGGTGGAGGCCGTTACGTTGCCCGAAGACGACCTTCTGAGTAACAAGGTCGTGTTCGCATCTGAGATCGGCTACGGATCCGACGGCAGGTCCGTGTTCTGGAATGTCGGTGGCGAATGGGTCGGGCTCAACGTCGACACAGGTGACTCGACTACAGCGCCAGCGGTGCTTTGGACATCGGTACTCGAACCCGAGGACCTATCGATCTTCATGCCAGGGTCCGAACGAACCGCCTGGCTGCGTGGTGTTCGTTATCAGCCAATCGCTTCGGCAACTGACGAACGAGTCGACGTGGCACCCGAGGATGTACCGGACTTCGTGGGCCCCACCATTGGTGGCTGGACCATCTGGACCGACGTCGACGGAATCCTCCACGGCCGGGGGCCCTCTCAAGGGTAGACCCACGCACCTTCGGCTCAGCGGCAGCAGCCGGCCTGCCGCGATTAGGCCTACGTCGTGGTCAGCTTGTATTTGTCGGCGTCGGTGACGAAATCGGCGTGGCCGTACATGTCGAGTAGTTGCGCTAGCCGAGCGTTGAGCCGCGTGTCGAACCAGCCCGACGCGACGGGCACGCGTAGTCCCAAGTTGTAGAACGCAGACTTCGCGAACACAACCGCGCCCGCGGCCCCAGCCGCAGCCTTGTCCCGCGCACCGAAGCCGATACCCATCGATTCAGCTCGCTCGGAATCGCCGCCGAGGAAGCTGTTGATCAGCACGAACCGGGAGAACCCGCTCTCGAGCCAACTATGCATCCGCCCCCTAATCGACGAGCGATCGAACAGGTCAGCGTCGAGTGTGCCCCGCACCAACGCGCCACACGTCTCGTCGTCGTAGGCCTCCCGCAGCGAGATGTGGCGAGCAGTGAGAAGGTCGACGATCTCCTGCGGCGTCTCTCCGAGCAGGTCCTGCGGGAGCCCGAGCAAGAAACAGCGGTAGCGGGCGAGTTCCACGGTCGCCTTCTGGGCCTGAGTGAACTCCGTCTGCCCTTTCCGGAGCAGCCGGGCCGACAGCAGGAACGTCCCGATTGTTCCGGCCGGCATCTGGTCAACCTGCGGAATCGGAACGCCGTAGGTAGCGACATCCCAATGTCCTGAACTCATCAGATGAAACCGCACCATGGAATGCATGAGACGAACCTTCGCCGCGGCCTGGAAACCCTTTCCGTGGCGGGCAAGTGCCCCCGGCAGCGTCGTCGCCGTGAAGAAGCTCGCCGTCTCGAAGACCCGCTTGGCGGCAGCCTCGTCGGACAACGCGCCGGTCATGGTCATCGGCATCGCCGCGTACTTGTTCAGAAACGTCGCGAGGAACGCCCCTCGGATCGCGAACGGGACAGCAGCGGCCATGGGAACCCGGTCCGCCCTCGCTCCCGCTTCCACCAGCGCCATGTCGACCCAGTCCGGTGTGTCCTCCATGGCCCCGATGAAGTCAACGAGCTCTGCCGGCGCGTTGTCGACGTGTTCCACCCCGCGCTCGCAGGCCTCGTCGAGCATGTCGACCAGCGCTCCGAAGCCGTGTTCGGGGATCAGCGAGGCATAGGCGTCGGCCACCCCGTCGCCCGTCATCGTGTAGTCACGAATGGTCTCCATCAACACGGGGTTGTCGAAGACCCGGCCCACCGCATCGCGGTGCTTCACGAACCGCTCATCGTCGATCGTGGCCTCACTGTCGAAGCGCTCGGGCACGATCGAGAAGTCGACCTCACCGTAGATCCCAGGAATGTCGTCTCGCTGCCTCACGACGCGCTCTGCGTACGCCTGTGTCTTCATTCCGCCTTGCCCCTCTCGGGAGTCAACCCGTCAACGTCACCTGACAAGTTACATCGCGACCGCTCCGACACCCGCACCCACGACACCGTCGAGGCCTTCCCCTGACCAGCGCTGAGCAGCGCTGAGCAGCGAGACGAGAGCGTCACAGGGCCTCCATATAGTCGCCACTGACGCCACTGACAAGGGGACAAGACATGCTCGTGTTCGAAGCCACCAACCAGCTCCAAGGCCAACGCCCGACCGACTACCACCATGCCCGGACTGGCGAGCTCGTCTATCTGGGCTTCCAGGAATGCCAGAACCACGCGTGTGGCTGCACCCGAGGTTTCGCTGGGTTGACGAGTCGTCGAGCAACGACAACGGTCGTTGTCGTCGAACGCTCCGAGCTCACGATCGAGACGCTTGCCCAGCTGATGGCCACATGACTGCACGACGGGGGATGGCTCGATTCGTCCGACCCAGGTGCCGAGCTCGTCAGCTTGCTCGCCACCGAGATCGTCGAGTTGGCGAACCGCTACGGACGGTTCGGGCCCGGCGCAGTTCTCGAACGCGAGGGCGAATACCTTCAGCATCGGGTCGACACACCAGCAGCCTGAGCACATCAACTTCGACCGTAGTCGAGGTGACGGTGGCTGATGTCGAGCAGACGGCCAAGTCCTGGTCACCCCCGATGGTCGCCGATGACGGAACGGAACACGTCGACCGCTAGGTAGTGACCACGTTGGGTCGCGGCCACGAGCGGAGTTCGTCCTCTCAAGCGATGGCCGAGGTCAAGAAAGAAGACCGGACGTGGTGACTCAGGCCGCTTGGTTCGTCGGCCAGATGGCATAGATCGCTTCCTCGATCTCATCGCCAGGCACGCCATAGTCGTTTGCGATCGACTCGACTGGCTCACCGGCGACGAAACGCGCCCGAATAGCGGACAACGGCGGGCGCCCCGCTATGTCGGCTAGGCAGGCCAGTTCCTCACCCTCCACCCGCAGGACCTGGATCCCCATAACGGACTCGGCCTGGGTAATGGCAGATGCGATGGCATCGAGCAGACCTAGCAATTGGTCAAGAGAACATGGGCCGCCGACTAGCTGCTGGTTCTCGACCTCCACCAACTCTTGTTGTGTGTGCCGACGAGCAACGGTCGTTATTCTTGATCAGCGGTGATGTCAATGTCCCCAAGGCTGCTGATCAACTCAGGTAGGTCGATTCGGATCGTGGAATCGTCATGCACCAGAGCGCGGCATCGCACCGAAGTCAGTCCTTGCCGAGCTCAGCTGCATCGAGCGCATCGACAATTGCGATGGCCGACTCGGCGGCGGCAATCATCTCGGCGATGACGACGTCACGCCGCATATAGAACAACAGCGTCGAGCAGGATCTGATCGCGCAGCATCTTGTGAAGGTACTTCTTGGACACCAGATCAACGGGCCGACCGAGTGCCTCGGTGAGTTGGTCGTTCAGATCTTCGATGGCCCAGCCGAGCTTGTTATCTGGTGCGAGGGTGTAAAGCAGGTCAATATCGCTTTCAGCGGTAGCTTCGCGCCGCGCTGTTGATTCGAAGACCGAAAGTTCAACGATCCCATACTGCTTACACAACCGCGCCAGCTCGCCAGCGCTGATCGAGAGGTAGTCAGCTACTTGTGCGGTTACTCAATTCGCATGCCGAAGATCGCCCGGCTGAGCACCAACTGCTGGATCTGCTCGGCGCCTTCGAAGATGTCGAGGGCCCTGCACGGGGGCCTACGGGGTGTTGCCCAGTGTGCCTGAGTGCCGTGTTTGCAGCGGTTCCGTCCACCCGGGAACGGGCCGTGACGCCCCGTGTCTCACACCGGGCCCGGACTCATACCAGCCTCGGCGTCTCGTAGGATGCGATTTTGCGGTGGGTTGTCGGGCGGTGGTTGTTTCGTGGGCGGCAGGTCGTGAGGAGCCGGTCAATCGATCGATCCGCGCTCGACGATCCATTGGGTTGGTTGTCCGGTCACGGCGGCGATGTGGTCGAAGTCTGCGTCGTAGTGCAGAACCGTGAGCGAGGCGGCCTCGGCGACTGCGGCAATGAGCAGATCGGGCACCTTGCGCCCCCTGAGACCCTCGACGGCGAGGCTGCGTTGAACCTGTTGTGCGCGGTCGAAGTGATGCGCCTCGACGTCGATTCGCTGGAACGTTCCCAGCGCAACCAGGAGCCGATCCCATTCGTCGGCGCTACGCGCCGAGAAGCCGATCTCGAGGTCGGTCATAGATGTGCGAGCGAGGCCGTCGCGGTCGAGCTCCTCGATTCGCTGGAGGATCGACGGGGCGCGGAGTCTGGTCAGAACGCTCGTGTCGAGCAGGAACATCAGCGCCAGGCCGAGGAACGGTCGTCGAGATCGACGTCAGCGAGAACAGATAGAGCGTCTGCGAGCGCGGCGCTGCGTTGATCAGCGGCTCTACGTAGCGCCTGATTGACGGTGTCTTTGATGGTCCGGGTGCCGAGCTGAGCGCGGGCAGCATCGAGCGCATCGTCATCTACGTCGATCAATCGCTTGGTCATACTGAGAGTATATACCGCCCACCTAGTGAGATATACAGCACCGTCGCGCGCGGCGAAATGTGCGGTCGACAAGTCGTACGGCGGCGATCTCACTGGCGCAGTATGCGCTGGACATAGTGCTCGATCTGTCGCTTCCGGTCCGCGGCGGCAGGCGACCGTTGTTTGAGTTGACGAGGTTGTGGCCTAGGCGTCGGTGTGGCGGGTCACGTGTCAATCGATGGGTCCGGGCAGGGCGTCCGCTGGTCGCGTTTGCTAGGAGAAGAAGGCGAAGTCGTTCAGGATCGGCCCGCCGAGAAGCTGCGTGCGTTGAGCGGCGGTGAGGTGCGCTGCGTCGCACACCTCGGACCAGTTAGATCGGATTGCGTCGACCTGGTGGTCGCTGATCTCCTGTGCTTCGTGAGGAGCGAGGTGAAAGCGTGGCGCGGCTGCGACTAGGGGTGCGATTCGGCTGTCGCGGCCATCGTCGCCTTGCCCAAAGCGGGGATGACTTGCCGTCTCCCCAGCTCGAGGTTGGGGTGCAATGTCATAGGCCGGGGTTAGTGCGAGATCCAGTCCTGCTAGTGGGAAGGCGGCGTGGTTTCGGGCGTGATCGTCGGTGTTGCCGACAAGTACGTTGAAACTGATCCGCGAGTAGAGCTCGCGCAGCGTTGCGTCAGGTTCGGTGAAGCGGGCACGGATCGCGTCGGCGAAGTCGACGTAGGTGAAGTGGCGTGCTGCGACAATGGTCTGCATGCCGAGGATGGTCGCGGCAGACACGACACGGCGCCGTCCGCCTTCTGGGGGCCGGTCGAACCGGTCCACGAGGATGACCGAGCGCCCTTGGGATTCGACGTAGCGGACTGGTGCGACGTTGATGCCGGCCCGACGCGCGAGGTCCATTGCGACGTACTCCGCTTGTACCCACAGGAAGGTGTCGGTCGTCCGCGAGAATTTTGCGATGATCTCGGTACCGTCAGCGTCGACCAGGAGCGCCTTCGGCCGCGCTCCGCCGAGGGGTGACCCTTGCATGAGCACAGCAGCGAGGTGTTCGTCGATGGGCTTGCCCGCAGCGACGCGATCCGCACCGTCGATGAGTTGTTCGAGCGGTGCTGGTTTCGGGGCGCGGAGTTGATAGGTGTCGGCGCTGGTCTGGAAGTCGATGGCTCCAAAGCGGCTTGAACCCGACTCCAGTAGGTATGTGAGTGGGTCGAGGTCTACGCCGGGCCGGTTCGCCACGGCGTTGATCACGGCTCGACCCCACGAATCGGGAGCAGCGTCGTCGATGGAGAGCGGCATGTCGCCGTCGAGCGGTTCGAGTTCAAAGTTGTCCAGCGGCAACTCGGGTTCGTAGATCGGAACCGCACCAGAGCGTGCGAGGTAGCTACCGGCGTAAAAGAACACGTGTCGTTGGTCGCGTCGCTCGATGCGGCCTGCCACAACTGGATCCGTCTCACCGGGCATCCAGATCCAGACGAATGCCCCAGTCGGCTCAGAAGTCATTGTTCGCGATTCTCTTGCTACGACCGCGCTGCGGTAGCAGCGACAACAGCTCAGCATTGGCCGAGCGCGCGCCACCGACGTTGCCGCCGTAGAGGTCGATGCCGACAATGCACGCTGTTTCGATGACGGTACCGACGGCGACGGAGGGGTCACCGCGCTCGATCTTGCTGATGGTGGTTGGCGACGCCCCGACGCGCTCGGCAACGTTGCGGACGCTCCACCCGCGACGCAGCCGTCCGGCCTTGATCGTCTCGCCAAGAGTGACGAGAACCTCGATAGCGATAACCGAAAGCGCCTGCATGTCCATAATACTAGCATTTAAAGCGGTTAACTTCTAGTTATATGGACCGAGACCCTAGAGCAAGGCAGTGCGCCCATCGAGGCACTCGATAGTCACACCCTGGAGAGATCGACCTGCTCGGCCTTGATCCGCTCGGCTCGTGCGTTTCCACCACCAACCGATCTTGTCGGGGCTGGGCGGATGCTCGTCCTCACCGACGATCCACGGCGACACATGCAGGCGCTCGGGATCGCCGACCGGATGTGTCCGGTCGATGGTGATCGCCTGATTGATGATGAGCTGGCCATCGACCACTCGGTCCCATCGAAGCCCGGCCAGCTCGGAACGGCGAGCCCCCGAGACCGCAGCCGACCGAAGCGCGAGCGGTGCGAACGGATGAACCTGCTCGGCCACCGTCAACGCCAGGGCCACGTCGTCGACCGACATCACGCCCCTGGGGTCTTCTTCCGCCGCTGGAGTTTGGCGCTCGCCACCCGGTTCGTCGGGAGCAGCTCACACCGGACGGCCTGCCCGAATGCAGCCCGAAGCAACGTGTGTAAGTTGCGGATCTGAGCTTCGCCAACCCCCGCCTTGTGCATTCGCAAATGCCATCTGTCGACCTCAACCACCCAGACTCGACTCACCGGTTTCGTTCCGATCTGTTCGGCCCTGATCCGCTCGGCCCGACTGGCATAGTCACGGCGAGATGACAGCGACCACGACGGGCCCTTGTGCTCCATGTACTCCTCGAGCAGTTCTTCGACTGTCAACTTCGCCGAACGGGACGCCGGACGCGACGAAAACTGGGCTGCCAACCGCTCGGCATCACGTTTGCCACCGCGAATCGCCTTGGAGACCCGGACTGGCTTGCCCTCATCGTCGTAGCCGACGAAGACACGCACCTCCCAGTACCCCGGCCGCTTCTCCCGAATCGATGCCACATTCGACACCGTCGCAGCGAAAACTAGAGGCAGCTAGAGACACCTTCGAACGGGAGGTAAATCGGGAGGTGGATCCTCGAACCGTAGAAACCCTTGCGATAGCAGGGGTTTCTACTCAATCTGCATCCCCGAGATCGCCCGGGAGATCACCAGCTGCTGGATCTGTTCGGTGCCTTCGAAGATGTCGTAGTCCTGCAGAAGGGTCGACGGGGTGTCGCCGAGTGCGCTTGAGTGTTGTGTTTCCAGTGTTCCCGTCCATTCGGGAAAGTCCCGGAGATGTACAGGGAGACGAGAGATCACGCAGAGTAGCGACCTCCGAGGGTGTCTTCACGCTCTGGGCAGGGAGTTGGGCCGGTGCGCAGAAGCGGTCCTTTACCTCCGTGGTGATGGCGCCGGACCCGGCTCCTTGGCGATGGTCGGGCAAGCGGGCAGGTCTTCGACCGCTTCAGCGAACTCGCTGAATGTGAGATCTGCCCGACGCCTTCGACATACCGCTCGTTGGAACGTCTCGACACTTGCCGTCGACGTAACTGACGGCCGCAGGCCAGCTGGCTTGCTGATTGTCATAGGCCTCTTCGGCCAGCTCGCTGGAGTGATTGTTTCGCGCGCAGGCGCCGCAAACTCGGGCCGCCAGTGCGATAACCGCGTTGATCGCTGAACCGAGACCGTCATCCCCAGCGAACGACAGACCCCCAGCTCAACCCGTCTTCGAATTGCATCCCGCGGTTCGGCCCATCGATTCGTTCAGGACCGCACAGGCACAGTAGCTCCCAGGCGCGCGATGGTCGCGTGCGGGGCTCGGGACTCGTTTGCTACGGCTGGATCTTGATGTCGACGTTGAACTGTTCGCCTGATGCCCAGGTGCCAGAGATCGTGATCGTCTCGCCAGTGAAATCCCCGAGGAATCCGACCCTGCCGTCAAGACTCCCAGTCTCGGCGACGGCGTAGCTTGATTCACCGGTTTTACCTGAGGTCAAGCTCAACTCGGACTCGGGCTC
>CAZMUM010000066.1:0-17171 GCA_964569385.1 uncultured Acidimicrobiales bacterium | reverse complement strand
TTCGTGAGGGTGGGCGCACTGTCGGCGCCGGCCGCGTCACCAAAATCCTCAAGTAATGAACCAACACGTTCCTAAGTCGAACTGAACAGCGCTCTGGCTGTTGGAACTAGTCCATGGGCCTGGGCGCTGTTTGCTTTGCCGAATCTGTCACCGCGGGGGTACCGTTTCAATATGTCTGACTTGGACGAGTTTGTTCAGCGTGCCCAAGATGGCGACCGCGACGCGTTTAACCAGATTGTCAAGCTGACCTATGGCGGTACCTACACGCTGGCGTACCGGCTCACCGGTAATGCCGATGATGCCGCTGATGTGACTCAAGACGCCTACATACGGGCCTATAGGTCACTCTCGAAATTTAGGGGCGACGCCAAGTTCACCACCTGGCTGTATCGAATCACCGCCAACTGTGCATCGACCCAGCGCGGCAAGAAGCTGCGGCACCGACACGAAGAACTAACCGACAACAAACATCTAGTCGACGAACGCCGTGATCACGACCCTGGGTTCGTGGCCGAGAACACCTCCTTGCGAGGTGAGCTACTAGAGGCCCTCCAGTCACTGCCAGAAAAGCTGCGGTCCGTAGTTGTTCTTCGTGATGTCTACGACATGCCCCACGAGGCCATCGCCAAAGAATTGGGCATAAGCGTCACCGCGGCCAAGGTGAGGCTCCATCGAGCCAGGCAGAAGTTGCGCGACCTCGTCGATTCCGAACTGACCCAGGGCTATAGCGATGCAGTGTAAGGACGCAATCGCGGCTGTGTCTTCACTAGCGGCTGACGAGACCCCACACAGACAACGTCAGGCTGAGCATGTGGCGACTTGTCTCAGATGCCAAGCTGGCGTTGTTCGAGATCGTCGGGTGCGGAAAGCTCTCGCCACATTGCGCTCGGCGCGTGTAGCCCAAGAACGACCAAACCCCAAGATGCTGGCCGGTCTGCTATCGACCTTGGACGACATCGCCGAACGGGCCGACAAACAAGCCGAACGTGCCCGCCTAGCTGCCTATGTCGGCGGCGCAGCAGCAGCCGGAGGTCTCGTCATCGCATTGGCCGCGGGTCGATTGCGACCGTCTGTGGCCATGCAAACCGTCCACCGCCTGGTGGGTTAGCAACTGGTGCTGCTATCGTCTTAAGTTCGACGTACGACCCTGGTCGGACGCGCACACAGGGCAGTGGCTCAATTGGTTAGAGCACCGGTCTCCAACACCGGCGGTTGTGGGTTCGAGTCCCGCCTGCCCTGCAATAGTCGCCACCGAGCCACCACGCGCGGAGTGACCAACTTCTAACGGAGAATCTCACCATGGCCATGAATCGAGAGCAGCGCAGGCAGCTCCAAAAACAAGGCGATATGAACGAGGACGGCTCCCCCGCAGCCCAGCGGCGGGCCAAAACGAGCCAAGGGCCGCCCACCAACGAACGCACCAGCCCCGCAGAGTTCGTTGGCGAGGTTCGTGGCGAACTTCGCAAGGTTGTTTGGCCTACCCGAGACGAACTTCGTAACTACTCGATTGTGGTGTTCATCACCATCGTGGTCCTTACGTCAATAATTGCCGGCCTCGACTACCTCGCTGGCGAGGGAGTCCTTCAACTCTTCGAGACGAACTAATGAGCGACGATCAACTACTAGACCAACCTGAAGCCCCGGCAGAGGCGGCCACCACCGAAGCCGCCCAAGACACGGCACCCGATGGCGACACCCAGGCCGTTGACGCTCAAGAAGATGCGCCCAATGCAGCCAGTGAGGCTCCATCTGGTGTCGATCGGGAGACGGGCGAGATCCTCGACGAGGACGCATTGCTGTCGTCTGGCCCCATTATCGAGAGCCCCTACGATCGCCCTGGCCGTTGGATTGTCGTGCACACGCAGTCTGGCTACGAGAACAAGGTCAAACAGAACCTCGAAGCCCGCATCGTGTCGCTCAACATGGAACACAACATCTACGAAGTCGCTGTGCCCATGGAAGATGTCATCGAGTTCAAGAATGGCCGCAAGGTGGTTGTGCAGAAGAAGGTCTTCCCCGGATACCTTCTCATCCGCGCCGATCGTCAAGGCGATACCCAGCACGCGATCCGAAACACGCCCGGTGTCACCGGATTTGCCGGGCCCGGTGGTAAGCCCACGCCACTGAGACGCAAAGAGGTCGAGACCTTCCTCGGTGTCACCACCATCGGTGGCGAGTCCGACGATGCCATGCCGGTGCGCAAGACCAAGACCAAGATGTTGTACGAGGTCGGCGAGACCGTTCGAGTCAAGGATGGTCCATTTGCCGACTTCCAAGGCCAGATCGAAGAGATCAACACCGAACAGCTGAAGCTGAAGGTTCTGGTTGACATCTTCGGTCGCGAGACACCCGTCGAACTCGACTTCGCACAGGTCGGAAAGCTCTGAAGTAGCGGCCGCTATCGAACCGATCTGAGGCGATCGCAAACTTTTGTGGCGCGTTCACCTCAACACACGGCAGAATTGACCCTCGTGCCTGCGCCGCCGCCGCGTCCGGGTCCCCCATCACACGGAGTTAACTAATGGCGAAAAAAAAGCTCGCCGCAGTGGTAAAGATCCAGATTCCAGCAGGTGGTGCCACCCCGGCACCGCCAGTCGGTACCGCTCTTGGTCCCCACGGCGTTGCAATCATGGATTTCTGCAAGGCGTACAACGCCCAGACCGAGTCCCAGCGCGGAACCATCATTCCGGTCGAGATTTCGATCTTTGAAGACCGTTCATTCACGTTTGTCACCAAGACGCCTCCAACTTCGGTCCTGATTCGCGAAGCAGCCAAGCTCGACAAAGCTGCTCACGAGCCGGGCCGTGAAGTGGTAGCAACGGTTACTTCGGCCCAGGTTCAATCCATTGCCGAGATCAAGATGCCAGACCTCAATGCCAATGACCTCGAGGCCGCCAAGCTTCAGGTTGCAGGCACTGCCCGGTCGATGGGCATCGAAGTATCTGGCTGACGCTGTTTGGCTAGGTCGCCTTTGGGCGACGAAACCACCCCGTCGAGGACCTCGCTTCGGGATCTGGCTATTTGTGAGGGAGCAGTCATGCGAAAGGGGCCATCATGGCCAAAGGTAAGAAGTATTCAGACGCGGCTCGCCGGTTTGATCGAAACGCAACTCACGAATCTGACGACGCGCTGGCCCTGATGGGTCAGCTTGCTACCGCTAAATTCGACGAGTCAGTAGACGCCGTGTTCAAGCTTGGAGTCGATCCCCGTAAGGCCGATCAGATGGTAAGAGGCACAGTTGCCCTTCCCGCTGGCACCGGTGGTGCAGTCCGGGTAATAGTGTTCGCCCAAGGCGACGCTGCCGACGAAGCAAGAGCCGCAGGTGCCGACATGGTTGGCGCCGAGGATCTTGCCGAACAGGTACAGGGCGGCATGCTCGATTTCGACATCGCCATCGCCACTCCAGACATGATGCCCGTAGTCGGAAAGCTTGGCCGTGTGCTTGGCCCACGTGGTCTGATGCCTAACCCCAAGACCGGCACTGTTACCGCCGATGTCACCAAGGCCGTAACCGAGTTCAAGGGTGGCCGGGTCGAGTACCGCACCGACCGCTACGGCAACGTGGCCCTATCTATCGGTAAGGCTAGTTTCTCGGCTGAGGATCTACAGTCCAACTACAACGCAGTAGTCGAAGAGCTCGAACGAGTGCGGCCAGCGTCGGCCAAAGGCCGCTACTTCCGCAAGGTGAGCATCAGCACCACCATGGGTCCATCGGTCCGCATCAACGGACCAAGCTGATTTCACAGTAGCCCTTCCAACTGGGCATTTCGCTCGGTAGTATTCGCAATCGCAATTACAAACCCGCTTGCCAAAGACATCCGGCGACCGAACATCTCGTCTCTACTCAGGTAGCGACAACGGATCGAACGTCTTAATGCGTGAACCTGGTTCACAAGCCTGACGAGGTGAACTCCCAAACATCCTCTCGAGGAACGCTTGGGGTTCGCTGTGCGAGCCCTGAACTCTCGAGAGGAGGTGACATGGAACGAGAACCACGTGCCGAAAAAGTTGCCGTGGTCGACGAGGTGCGAGAACGCTTCGACGGTGCAGGTGCCGTAGTACTCACCGAGTACCGCGGTATCGATGTGACGGCGATGCAAACGTTGCGCCGGTCGCTGCGTGAAGCAGGCGGCGAATACAAGATTTACAAAAATACCTTGGTTCGTTTAGCTATTGCCGAACGCAATATCGATGGTCTCACTGATCTAATCAGTGGGCCGACGGCGATCGCATTTGTCGACAACGATGCCGCAGCGGTGGCCAAAGCTCTCCGCGATTTCGCGAAGGACAACGACCACCTCATCATCAAGGGTGCCCTGCTGGGCGATCAACTGATCGACGAAGCTGGCGTACTAGCCCTTGCCGATCTGCCATCGCGCGACCAATTGTTAGGCCAACTCGCTGGTGCCTTCCAGGCCCCAATGTCGAAGTTCGCAGCGTTGCTTCAAGCACCGATTACGAAGTTCGCTTACGGCTTACAGGCCCTCATCGCCGAAGGCGGCGACGCCGATGCGTCCGAAGCTGTTGACATCGCGGAGGAAGAGGCGTCCGAAGCTGTTGACATTGCGGAGGAAGAGGCGTCCGAAGCTGTTGACATTGCGGAGGAAGAGGCGTCCGAAGCGGTTGACACCGCGACCGCGAGTGCCGAAGAGGACTCCGCAGTTGAGTCCGACACAACCCAAGACTGAGCCTTTTCGGCCCAGCGATCTATTTCACAAAGTTCAATGACGAGCCACAGTTGGCTGGTTTCACACGTACATGGAGTTCATCCAAAATGACGAAGGAAGATATTCTCGACGCCATCGGCGCCATGAGTGTCCTCGAGCTGAGCGAGTTGCTCTCTGAGTTCGAAGACAAGTTCAACGTAACCGCTGCGGCCCCGGCCGCGGTGATGGCCGCCCCAGCAGGGGGTGGTGGCGATGCAGCTGCTGCCGAAGAAAAGGACGAGTTCGATGTTGTTCTTACAGCGATCGGCGATAAGAAGATTCAGGTAATCAAAGAAGTTCGCTCACTTACGAGCCTTGGCCTCAAAGAAGCCAAGGACCTCGTCGAGTCGGCTCCTAAGGCCATCATCGAAGGTGCCTCTAAGGAAGACGCTGAGAAGGCAAAGGAGTCCCTTGAGGCTGCTGGTGCCACCGTCGAACTGAAGTAGCTGTCTGCGGGAACACCCGTAGATATCAATTGAATTGCCAAAGGGCGACATCGTTAGATGTCGCCCTTTGCGCGCGTGGCGCTTGACCAAACACAAAACAGTTCCTAACGTTCAGTTCCACAAACCTCATCGGGGGTTCGGATTGCACTCGTAGTTCGGTCCCGTTGGGCAATTCTGGTAGCGATCTCGCTGGCCGCCTTAGTGGGCGGTCCTAGCGATCTACTTGTTAAGTGAAGCCGTTTGGCTTGTGAAGTCGCGGCGCGACCGCTAGCATCCGTCTTTGCCGTGGCCTGCGTGTTTTTGTCCTGTGACTTCTTCGCGCCTCCGCGCGCCCAGGTGTGCCTCTTCTTGGGCACCGCCACTGCTGTCATTTGACGTCGGGAGTCCCCTTGTCTTCTCGCCCTGTTTTAAGGGATCGCTATTCGTTCGGGTCATTGACCGAAGTTTTGGAGTTACCTGATCTAATTGGTGTTCAACGCGTGTCGTTCGAACGTTTCTTGGATCACGGTCTCGCCGAGACATTCGCCTCAATCAGCCCAATCACCGACTTCAGCGGTTCGCTGAAGCTCGAGCTTGAGTTCGATCCTCATGACGAGGATCTTCGGCCCCCGCCGAAGTATTCGGTCGAGGAGTGCAAAGAACGCGACATGACGTACGCGGCGCCGATATTTGTTCGCGCCCGTTTTATGAACTCTTCAACCGGAGAGATCAAAGAACAAACCGTCTTCATGGGCGACTTCCCGATGATGACCGAAAAGGGCACCTTCGTAATCAACGGCACCGAGCGGGTGGTTGTTTCGCAGCTGGTTCGGTCGCCTGGCGTCATCTTCCAACCGGGCGAGCGGTATCGCCTGCGCAACATGGCCAAGCATCAGCTTGTGACCGGCACTGTTCACCCATACCGCGGCGAATGGATCGAGTTCGATGTCGAGCACAAGCCCGGCAAGGACGTAACGGCCGGTTGTCGTGTCGCTCGTAAGCGCCGCCTCAGCCTGTTCACCCTGCTGCGGGCACTTGGCTTCGACGAGGAAACCCATCCTGGGTTCCTTGAGGCCTTCGTTAGTCACTTCTCGTTCTTGGAAGGGCAGTGGGAGAAAGACCAGCACATTGCGCCGACTCAAGAAGAGTCGCTCATCGAGATCTACAAGCGGGCTCGCCCAGGCGAACCGCCTACCCCCGAGGCTGCGGCTAACTACTTCAACAACGCCTTCTTCGAAGAGCGTCGTTACTCCCTTAGCCGTGTCGGCCGCTACAAGCTGAACCGAAAGCTCGGTCCAGAAATCGAGCGCATCGAAGAGCTCTTCAACATCGATCTCGAACGTCCGGACCCAGACCAGAACGTGCTTTCTAGGTCTGAGGTACTCGCAGCAGTTACGTACATGTTGCACCTGGCCGATGCCGAGCCTGGTTACCGGCTCGACGACCAGGATCACTTTGCCAACCGCCGCATCCGTAGCGTTGGCGAGCTCATCCAGAACCAGGTTCGTATCGGTCTTAGCCGTATGGAACGGGTCGTGCGCGAGCGCATGACAACCCAAGACGTCGAGGCCATCACACCGCAGACGCTTATCAACATCCGCCCGGTGGTAGCGGCTATCAAGGAGTTCTTCGGAACTTCGCAACTGTCGCAGTTCATGGACCAGGTCAACCCTCTCTCTGGCCTGACCCACCGCCGTCGCCTGTCGGCTCTGGGTCCAGGTGGTCTGTCGCGCGAACGAGCTGGTTTCGAAGTTCGAGACGTGCACTTCAGCCACTACGGCCGGATGTGTCCCATTGAGACTCCCGAGGGTCCGAACATTGGCCTTATTGGTGCCCTGGCTTCTTTTGCCAGAGTCAACGACTTCGGTTTCATCGAGTCGCCATACCGCACCGTCGAGAACGGTAAGGTGGCTGATGAGGTTGTCTACCTGACCGCCGACGAAGAAGAGGAATACGTCGTCGCCCAGGCCAACGCGCCTCTAAGCGCCGACAACAGATTCGTCAACGATCGCGTTCTTGTGCGTCGTAGCCCGCAGGGCGCGAGTTTGTCTGACCTCAAGTTGCAGATGGAGCGCGACACCTACTTCGCTGCTACCACCGAGGTCGGCTATGTCCCGCCCTCGGAGGTTCAGCTGATGGACGTTGCTCCTAAGCAGATTGTTTCGGTTGCCACAGCGCTGATCCCGTTTCTCGAACACGACGACGCCAACCGGGCCCTCATGGGGGCAAACATGCAGCGTCAAGCGGTTCCGGTCGTTCGAGCCGAAGCCCCATTTGTGGGTACAGGTATCGAAGAACGTGCAGCCCACGACGCCGCCGACATGGTTCTGGCTTCGGACGACGGAACAGTTTCCGATGTCTCTGGCGATTACATCGAGGTCGAGTACAAGAAGCTTGGCAAGCAGCGTCACCGTCTGTCGAAGTTCCGCCGCTCCAACCAGGACACCTGCATCAACCAAAAGGTTCGTGTCGTCCAGGGCCAAAGTGTCCGAACTGGCCAGGTACTCGCCGATGGCCCATCTACCGATCACGGCGAGCTTGCCCTGGGCAAGAACCTCATGACCACCTACATGGTGTGGGAGGGCTACAACTTCGAGGACGCCATCATCCTCAGCGAACGCCTCGTGCGCGACGACGTGATGACGTCGATTCATATTCACGAATACGAGATCGACGCTCGCGACACCAAGCTTGGCCCAGAAGAGATCACACGCGACATCCCGAACCTCTCCGAGGAGGTACTCGGAGACCTCGACGAGCGCGGCATCATCCGCGTCGGCGCCGAAGTAAAACCCGGCGATGTCATGGTTGGCAAGGTCACGCCCAAAGGCGAAACCGAGCTAACCCCAGAAGAACGTTTGCTCCGTGCCATCTTCGGCGAGAAGGCCCGCGAAGTACGCGACACCAGCCTCAAAGTTCCGCATGGCGAGAACGGCATTGTCACCGATATCAAGGTCTATTCCCGAGACGACCAGCACGAGCTGCCGCCTGGCGTTAACCAGCTGGTTAGGGTTTATGTGGCCCAGAAGCGCAAGATTTCTGTCGGCGACAAACTTGCCGGCCGACATGGCAACAAGGGTGTTATCTCTCGCATCTTGCCGCTCGAGGACATGCCGTACCTCGCCGACGGTACACCGGTCGACATCATCCTCAGCCCACTCGGTGTGCCTAGTCGAATGAACGTCGGCCAGGTACTCGAGTCGCATCTCGGCTACGCCGCCCGCTGGGGCTGGGTGATCGACGGCGAGGCCGTGGGCGAAGAGCCCATTCGGCCTGGATCGGCCAAGACCCGTCCTAAGAGTATCCCGTCGGTGCACATCGCTACTCCTGTATTCGACGGCGCTAAATGGGATGAAGTCGAATTGTCCGGCGGGTCGCCAACGATCAAGCAGATTCTCGCCAATATTCGCCCAGACGGTGCCGATGGCAACCGGTTGATGAGCGAAGAGGGCAAGACTCAGCTGTTCAACGGCCGAACCGGCGATCCCTACGACCAACCCACGATGGTCGGGTTCTCCTACATCTTGAAGCTGGCCCACTTGGTCGACGACAAGATTCACGCCCGTTCTACTGGTCCATACTCCATGATTACCCAGCAACCACTTGGTGGTAAGGCCCAATTCGGCGGCCAACGCTTTGGCGAGATGGAAGTTTGGGCCCTCGAGGCTTACGGCGCCGCTTACTGCTTGCAGGAACTGCTCACCATCAAGTCCGACGACGTTCTCGGACGTGTACGCGTCTACGAGGCCATTGTTAAGGGCGACAACATTCCCGAGCCAGGCATCCCTGAGAGCTTCAAGGTTCTCATCAAAGAGATGCAGGCACTTTGCCTGAACGTCGAGGTCATCAGCCACGCTGGCGACCAAATCGATATGCAGGGTCTCGACGAGGACGTGTTCCGCGCCGAGGAATCACTAGGCATCGACATCAGCCGCCCAGAGCGGGGAACCGACGAGGAGGACGAGATGAGGCGGCAGCGGATCTAGGACCTTGCGTTCAAGTCCCGTTACCAACCGCCTACATCTCCTAGGAGACACACCATGATCGACGTCAACGACTTCTCTGACATCCGAATCGGATTGGCAACAGCTGACTCCATTCGCACCTGGTCCAACGGCGAGGTGAAGAAGCCAGAAACCATCAACTACCGCACTCTCAAGCCCGAAAAGGACGGACTCTTCTGCGAGAAGATCTTCGGTCCAACCAAGGACTGGGAATGCGCTTGTGGCAAATACAAGCGGGTGCGTTTCAAGGGCATCATCTGCGAGCGGTGCGGTGTCGAAGTAACTCGTTCCAAGGTTCGCCGCGAACGTATGGGTCACATCGAGTTGGCCGCTCCCGCTGTCCACATCTGGTACCTGCGAGGTACCCGTTCGTGGCTTGCTTACCTGTTGATGGGCACAGAGCCAAAAGAAGAACTCAAGGCCAAACAGCTTGAGCGCGTCATCTACTTCGCCGCCAACCTTGTTGGTTGGGTTGACGAAGAGAAGCGGCACGACGATCTTCCCCGTCTCGAAGCCGAGATGCACGAAGAACGCGAAGCGATCGAGTCCGAGCGCGATGTCGAGATTGACAAGGCTTTCAAGCAGCTTGAGTCAGAGCTTGGCGCCCTCGAAAAGGACGGGGCGAAGGACAAGGATCTCAAGGCTCGTCAACGCGACGCCGAGCGCGACATTGCTTCACTTCGCGAAGAATACGAAGAAGAACTTGAGCTTGTTGGGCGCGTGTTCGACGAGTTCAAGAGCCTGCACAGCCGTAAGATTCTCGAAGACGAGTTGTTGTGGCGTGAACTTGTAGATCGTTATGGCGAGTACTTCGAAGGCGGAATGGGCGCCGAGGCCATCAGCCGGCTTCTCGCCCGCATCGATCTTGACGACGAAGAAATCAAGCTTCGGGCTCAGATCGATCCAGAGCCCGGCCAAAAGCCACTGTCGGTTCAGCGTAAACAGAAGGCCATTAAACGCCTGAAGATTGTCACGTCGTTCAATCGCCGCGACGAGCACGGTCGCCGAATCAACGATCCGGCCGCCATGATCCTCGACTCGGTTCCGGTCATCCCACCGGAGCTTCGTCCGATGGTCCAACTCGATGGTGGTCGTTTCGCAACCTCTGACCTCAACGACTTGTACCGCCGCGTCATCAACCGCAACAACCGCCTTAAGCGACTTCTCGACCTTGGCGCACCCGAGATTATCGTCAACAACGAAAAGCGCATGCTTCAAGAAGCTGTCGACGCGTTGTTCGACAATGGCCGTCGTGGGCGGCCGGTCACCGGCCCTGGCAACAGGCCACTTAAGTCACTCTCGGACATGCTCAAGGGTAAGCAGGGCCGGTTCCGTCAGAACCTGCTCGGCAAGCGGGTGGACTACTCGGGCCGTTCGGTCATCGTTGTTGGACCAACTCTGAAGCTCCACCAGTGCGGTCTTCCCAAGCTGATGGCCCTCGAGCTCTTCAAGCCGTTCGTGATGAAGAAGCTCGTCGACCAAGAACTGGCCCAGAACATCAAGTCGGCCAAACGGATGGTCGAGCGTCGTCGTAGCCAGGTCTGGGACGTCCTCGAAGAGGTCATCCGCGAACACCCGGTGATGCTGAACCGTGCTCCTACCTTGCACCGCCTTGGTATTCAGGCCTTCGAGCCAGTCCTGGTCGATGGCAAAGCAATCCAGATTCACCCGTTGGTATGCGCCGCCTTCAACGCCGACTTCGACGGCGACCAGATGGCTGTTCACTTGCCGTTGTCGGCCGAAGCACAAGCCGAGGCTCGCGTGCTGATGTTGTCATCGAACAACATCTTGTCGCCAGCCGATGGTCGTCCCATGACCGTGCCCAGCCAGGACATGATCATTGGTTCTTACTACCTGACCGAGTCAGGCTCAGAACCAACTGAGGGTGTAAAAGTCCCGACGTTCAGACAGGTCTATCAGCTTGAGCAAGCGCTCGAAATGAAGCAGGTGGATCTGCACGATCCGATCTACTACCGAGGCGACGAGAGCCTTCGCACCGAAGATGGCTGGGCTGTAACAACCCCAGGACGAGTCATCTTCAACGAAGCGATGCCTGCCGATTTCGGCTTCATCAACGAACCAGTGGTTAAGCGCGACATGGGTGACATTGTTGCCGACCTGTCGGAACGCTATAACCGGTCAGCCGTTGCCGAGAGCCTCGACAAAATCAAGGACATGTCGTACCGATGGGCCACACAGTCTGGTCTTACGATTTCGATCAACGACATCGTTGTACCTCCATCGAAAGCCAAGATTCTCGACCACTACGAGGGCGAAGCCGAGCGCGTCGAGGGGCAGTATCGGCGAGGCATCATCACCGACGGCGAACGTCGCCAGAAAGAGGTCGAGATCTGGACATCAGCCACCGAAGAGGTGCGCGATGCCATGGAAATCGAGCTCAAACGGACCAAGTCGAATCCGATCGAGATGATGGTCGGCTCTGGTGCCCGCGGCAACATGATGCAGGTCCGCCAAATTGCCGGAATGCGCGGTCTCGTGGCTAACCCTCGAGGCGACATCATTCCGCGTCCGATCAAGAGCTCCTACCGAGAGGGCCTCTCGATGCTTGAGTACTTCATCTCGACTCCTGGCGCTCGCAAGGGTCTGGTCGATACAGCTCTGCGAACCGCCGACTCTGGTTATCTCACCCGCCGGCTAGTCGACGTGGCCCAGGAACTCATCGTTAACGACGAGGACCCCTTCGAGCGCGGCGGCCCGACCCGTGGCATTTGGTTGGAAGACATCGAACCAGACACCACCGATAAGCGGACCTATCTCGAAACGCGCTTGTTCAGCCGGACTTTGGCCGACGACGTCAGTTTGTCAACTGGTGTTGTGTACGAAGCCGGAACCCTGGTCGACGAAGACATCATGATCGCCATTCGCGACGACGCTGATGTGTCTCGGGTGCGAGTTCTGTCGCCGCTCACCGACGACTCCGACTTCGGCATTTCGGCGAAGTCATACGGAACTTCACTCGCCAGTGGCGAGATAATCGAAATCGGCGAGGCGGTTGGTGTTATCGCAGCCCAGTCAATTGGCGAGCCCGGTACCCAGCTAACGATGCGAACCTTCCACACTGGTGGTGTGGCTGGAACCGACATCGCCGGCGGTCTACCTCGCGTGGTCGAGTTGTTCGAGGCTCGTAGCCCCAAGGGTAAAGCCGTCCTGGCGCGTCGTTCCGGTGTTGTGCGCATCGGCGAGGACGACGGCCGTGGTCGTGTCATCGAAGTTGTCGGCGACGACGGCGAAGAAGACAGTTACACCGTTCCGACGGCCTCGCGATTGTCGGTCGAAGATGGCCAAGAGGTTCGCGCCGGCGACCCACTCGTCGATGGACCCCGCGATCCCAAGGAACTCCTCGAGATCCGTGGTGTCCGCGAAACCCAGCAGTACCTCGTCGATGAGGTTCAGAAGGTGTACCGCGATCAGGGTGTATCGATCCACGACAAGCACATCGAACTTATCGTGCGTCAGATGACCAGGCGAGTCCTTGTGGCCGAACCGGGCGAGTCGACCTTCTTGCCAGGCGAACAGGCCGATCAGCGGGTGTTCGCCGAAACAAACCGCCTCCTTGTTCAAGAGGGGAATCGCCCGGCCGAAGGTCGCCCAGTCATTATGGGTATTACCAAGGCGTCGCTTGCGACCGACTCATGGTTGTCTGCGGCCTCGTTCCAGGAGACCACCCGTGTTCTTACCGAAGCTGCAATCGACGGTAAGTCCGACTGCCTCCGCGGTCTCAAAGAGAACATCATCATCGGCAAGTTGATCCCTGCTGGCACCGGCATGGAGATCTATCGAGCATTCAAAACCACGGCTCCCGACTATGAACCAATGGAGTTCTGGACGTCAGAAGACGAGCAGGATCCGGCCGAGTGGCTAGCCAACCTCGGAGCCGGTGGAGAAGAAGCGACGATATCCTAATTCGCCAGACTACGGCTGGGGTGCACCTGTTGTGTTCCAGCCGTAGTCTGGCGGTAGTGTCGGCGCGGATGTTGCTGGCCGCCTGGTGTGTCTTGTCGCGAACCCGGGTGCGGGGGAGCGGTTGTGTGTTGGTCGCTTCAGCCGCGTTTGTTGTGGCGGCCTGTTCGTCGACCGCCGACACGCCTCAGGCAGTGCTGCTCCCTAACCCGACATCGATCGTTGGTGCGGTTACGACAGCGGCTGCGGCCACTGCGGTGACCCAAGCAACAGGATTGTCTGGCGAGACCGAACCCCTCGAGATTGATACGCTCAGCCCTCAAGTTGCGTTTGCCGGTTTAGGCATCGACCCTACTCTGGAAGTAATAGCCCTCGCCGACTCCGACATTGCTCAGCTGGAGGCCAGATTTCGATCTGATGAAAGGCTTGCCCCATTCTTGCTGGGTGTCGATGCCAAAGCCATCCGGCGCAACGGTGCTTTGATAGCGGTCGGGTTGTCCGTTGGCGTCAGCCCTGATGCTCTTGCAGTCCCGGGATTCGTGGACAGCTTCATCGATGGAGCCACCCAAGGCGGTGTCGTGAACCCGCTACCCGAACCGATCGGGCCGGTCGAGTTAACTACGTGGCTGGCCGACGATGCCGGAAGCTTCTTGTGGCAACACGAGAACCTATTCATTGTCTTGTCAGGGCGCGATCTACTCGATGTCCGCTACGTAGCCGAGGCCGTCATTGCTGGCGTTCTTGACCTCGATCTGAGCGAGATCCGACCCGTCGAAGACATTGTCGATACGACGATCGATACAACTGACGCAGAATAAGTACATCAGGGTTGCCCTACGCCCCGCACCCTCCTACGATGTACCGCTGGCCCGGCGCGCAATGCGTCGTGCTTTTGCGAGGGCGGATTTCGATTCCCCTCCCCTTTTTCTCCAGTCAAAATCATGAGGTTGATCGTGCCCACGATCCAGCAGTTGGTCCGCAAGGGCCGCCAGTCCAAACCCGCCAAGGGTAAAACACCAGCGCTTAAGGGTTCCCCGCAGCGCCGTGGCGTTTGCACGCGCGTGTTCACCATGACTCCCAAGAAGCCGAACTCGGCCTTGCGTCGCGTAGCGCGTATTCGCCTTACGTCCGGCGTCGAGATCACCGCCTACATCCCTGGCGAAGGCCACAACCTTCAAGAGCACTCCATTGTTCTTGTCAGAGGCGGTCGGGTTAAGGACCTTCCAGGTGTGCGCTACAAAGTCGTTCGTGGCGCGCTCGACGCATCCTCGGTAAATAATCGCAAGCAGGCTCGTAGCCGCTACGGCACCAAGAAGGAGTCCTGAGATGCCTCGTCGCGGAGCAGCGCCCCGTCGGGAACTAATTCCCGATCCCATATACAACTCATTGCTCGTTACCCAGATCATCAACAAGATTCTTCAGCGTGGCAAGCGCACGTTGGCCGAAAAGATCGTCTACGACGCCATGGCCATCGTCGAAGAAAAGACCGGTGGCGAACCGCTCACGACTGTCAAGCGGGCCATCGACAACGTAAAGCCCCAACTTGAAGTTAAGTCGCGTCGAGTCGGTGGTGCCACATACCAGGTGCCAATCGAAGTCCGACCGCGTCGGGCCTCGACCCTCGCCATTCGCTGGATCGTCAGCTTCTCTCGCGACCGTCGCGAGCGCACGATGGCCGAACGCCTTGCCAACGAACTGCTCGATGCATCCAACGGCATTGGTTCTGCGGTCAAGCGCAAAGACGACACTCATCGCATGGCCGAAGCCAACAAGGCGTTCGCCCACTACCGCTGGTAAGCCGGCGTTCGTAACCCGTACGCCGCTTCGAACAGCGATTTTCCACACCTCTTTCCTACGGGCTTGGCTCTGGTAGCTGGGCTCCGTCCTGAATTCCCCGCCCGGGAGAACCCGCATGGCTCGCAAGTATCCACTCAGTACAGTTCGCAATATCGGCATTATGGCCCATATCGACGCGGGCAAAACCACCACCACCGAACGCATCCTCTACTACACCGGTAAGAGCTACAAGATCGGTGAAGTTCACGATGGCGCGGCCACGATGGACTGGATGGAACAGGAACAAGAGCGTGGCATCACCATCACTTCTGCTGCCACCACGTGTGAGTGGGATGACCATGTCATCAACATCATCGATACCCCAGGCCACGTCGACTTCACCGTCGAAGTGGAGCGCTCCTTGCGGGTACTCGACGGAGCCGTAGCAGTCTTCGATGGCGTAGCTGGTGTAGAGCCCCAGACCGAAACAGTGTGGCGTCAGGCCGACAAGTACGGCGTACCGCGCTTGTGTTTCGTGAACAAACTCGACCGCACTGGTGCCGACTTCTACTTCTGCCTCGACAGCATCGAAGATCGGCTCACAAAGAACACGGCAGTGATTCAGCTGCCTATCGGTGCTGAGGGGGACTTCCTAGGGGTTGTCGACCTAGTGAAGATGAAGGCCTTGGTTTGGCCACCAACAACCGACGAAAAAGACCTCGGTGCATCCTTTGAGGTTGTGGACATCCCCGACGACCTCAAGGACAAAGCCGCCGAGTACCGTCTCAAGCTCATCGAAGCCGTCGCCGATACCGACGACGACATCATGATGCAATACCTCGAGGGCGAAGACGTCGGCCAAGAGCAGCTCATGGCTGCGATTCGCAAAGCGACGCTAGCGAACCAGATTGTTCCCGTGCTCACGGGTAGCGCCTTTAAGAACAAGGGCGTGCAGCCTTTGCTCGATGCAGTGGTGAACTACTTGCCATCGCCAGTCGACGTCGGCCAGATCAACGGAACTTCCGTCCGGGGCGACGAACCCCTGTCACGCATGCCCGACGACGACGAACCGTTCTCGGCGCTGGCGTTCAAAGTCGCAACCGACCCTCACGTCGGCAAGTTGATCTTCTTCAGGGTTTACAGCGGAACCCTCGACAAGGGTTCGCAGATTCTCAATACAACGACGGGCAACAAAGAACGGATGGGCCGCATCCTTCAGATGCACGCCAACGATCGTGAAGATCGCGACGAAGTTCGAGCCGGTGACATTGCTGCCGCGATTGGGCTCAAGAACACCCGCACCGGCGACACACTGACGACCCCAGACCATCCAATTGTTCTTGAGCAGTTGGTCTTCCCAGACCCAGTCATCAGTGTTGCAGTCGAGCCGGCATCAAAGGCCGATCAGGAAAAGATGGGCAAGGCCCTCGCGGCTCTGGCCGAGGAAGACCCGACGTTCCAAGTTCGTTCCGACGAAGAGACCGGCCAGATTGTCATTTCGGGCATGGGCGAACTCCACCTCGAGGTCCTCGTCGACAGAATGTTCCGTGAGTTTCGCGTCGTGGCTACCGTTGGCAAACCCGAGGTTGCGTACCGCGAGACCATTACCAAGACGGTTAACAAGGTTCAGTACGTCCATAAGAAGCAGACTGGTGGTACTGGCCAGTTTGCCGATGTGGTCATCAACATGGAGCCGAGCGGCGCTGGCGGTGGCTATGAATTCCTCGACAAGACCAAAGGCGGCTCCGTACCCAAGGAGTACATCAAGTCGGTCGATCAAGGTATCCAGCAATCCATGGCCAATGGCCCCCTTGCCGGGTTCCCTATGGTCGACTTCAACGTCCAGCTCATCGATGGTTCCTACCACGATGTCGACTCGTCTGAAATGGCGTTCAAGCTCGCTGGTTCGATGGTCATGCGCGAAGCAGCCCGTCGGGCTGGCCCCGTCATGCTCGAGCCTGTCATGAGCGTCGAAGTTGTCACTCCAGAAAATTACATGGGTGACGTCATCGGCGATCTCAACTCTCGTCGCGGTCGAGTAGGCCAGATGGAGGCTCGCGCTGGTTACCAAGTCATTTCGGCCACTGTTCCATTGTCCGAGATGTTCGGATACGTTGGCGACTTGCGGTCAAAGACCCAGGGTCGCGCCAGTTACACAATGCAGTTCGACAGTTACCAGCAGGTTCCGCCGAACATTGCTGAAGAGATCATCAAGCGGATCCGCGGCGAATAGCCACAAAGATCATGCTGACGCACACCAATATCAGAAAACAGATTTTGAAAACAGGAGAGAGTGTTTCTCATGGGTAAAGAGAAGTTTGAGCGTACGAAGCCTCATG
>CAZMUM010000065.1:0-17191 GCA_964569385.1 uncultured Acidimicrobiales bacterium | reverse complement strand
AAACCACCCAACCCCTATAAGACAGCACCATCAACCAAACCCAATGCAAACCCCTTGGCTGAGGCCATCCAAAACGAAACCGCTGCTCGGTCAAAGTCAGACTCCCGCGAAACCATCGCCAAGGGCTCCTAGCTCTCCATTCGTACGTCCTGTCCACACAGTAAACGTCAACTCAAGCGTTACAGTCCGAGAGAGCGGTTAGGTTGGTGCGCCTTCGAAGCTTCGAAGATGCCTGGCATCACCACAAAACCGGGGATGCGACGAAGTCTGTCGGTCCAGCGGCGGATAGCTGGATAGTCCTGACGGGAGATGCCCCCTTCTTCTGACAGCATCACATCGGGGAAGATGGCCAGATCGGCAATAGTCGGGTGAGGGCTGGAGGTAACCCAGTCGAGCCCGTCGCGCTCGCGGAACCAAAGATGTTCGTCGAGCGCTCGGAACAACTCGTGAGCGCCCTCGCGGATGGCTTCGATGTCAAACTCGTAGCCGAGGTTCACATGAAGCCTGGCTGCCGATGCCGTGTTAGTTGTTCCTTCGGCGAACAACATCCACTGCGCGGTCTCGCCGAGCAAGTGAGGGTCACTCACTGGGTACCACCGGCCGCTTGGATCGTATTTGGCAGCCAGATAGGTGAGGATGGCGTGGGCGTCGCGAAGCATGTAGCCGTCATCGACGATGACCGGAATATGGCCGAGCGGGTTGATCTTCTTGAACTCAGCCGACTTGTGTTCCCAGCCTGGATAGAAGTCGACCGGAATCGATTCGTACTCGACATCGAGGATGTTCAACAACAGTCGTTGTTTGTAGCAGTTGACTGAGAGGTCCCAGTTGTACAGCGTGATCAAACGAGTCCCCTCTCAGATATCCAACGTGAGGCTTTTGCCGTTGGTGCGAGAAACGCACACCATCATCTGGTCGCCGAGCTCTCGCTCAGCCTCGGACAGATAGACGTCCTGATGGAGTGGTTCACCATCGAGCACCGCGACCGAGCAAGTGCCACATGCCCCTTGCTCACATGACGACCCAAGCGAAACCCCGTGCTGGTGGAGCACTTCGAGAATCGTTTCGCCGCTACCGACGCGCAGAGTCAGCGCCGATCGAGCCAAGTTGATCTCGAATGCGGTCGTGTCGTCTATTTCGGTTGCGTTCTGGAAGTACTCGAAGTGCACTGCTTCGTCTGGCCAGCCCCGATCGGATGCGATACTACGGGTGGCCTCGAGCATCGGGCCTGGCCCGCACACATAGACATGCTCGGCGTGTCCGGGTTGAGCCAGGATGCTCTCAAGTTCGGCCGCTGTACTTTGGGGTGATAGCCCGAGGTGGGCTTTGGCAGAGTTGCCCAGCTCGTCGAAAATGGTGCGAAACGCAACGTGGTCGTCGGCTCTTGCGAAGTAGTGCAGCTCATAGTTCAGGTCGCTGTGGTGTAACACCTGGGCCATCGCCAGCAGCGGTGTCACTCCGATGCCGCCAGCGATCAAGATGGTTCTAAGGCTGTCGCGGCGAAGGGGGAAGTTGTTTCGTGGCTCCGATATTGCCAACACGTCGCCTTGTCGAACCGTCTCGTGCAACGCCGCTGAGCCGCCTCGCGACTCGGCCTCCAGCTTTACGCCAATTCGATAGTGGGTGAGTTCGCCAGGACCGTTGGTTAACGAGTACTGGCGCACCAAGCCGTTCGGCAAGTGAACGTCAATGTGGGCGCCGGGCTGAAACGTCGGCAGTTGGCCGCCGATCGACTCAAGCTCGATGGCCACGATGTCGGTGGCCGTTTGCCACTTGCGGGCCACTTGTACCCGCAACGGGGCCCTGCGGCGTCCAATGGCGCCGATCTGAACCTCGGAGAATTCATGAAGCGGTACCTGCTCAATCGTCGCGCTCATGGCTTGAGGGGCGGGCAAACGGGCGGCCTCGGTCTCGATCCGGTCGCGTAGTTCGGTCAACTTTGTGTTGTGATGACGTAACACATCGGTTTGAACCGAAGCGTCGGGAACACCCACCATCACCGGGCGAACTACCGAACGCGATGCGTCGACTGGTTGAACGAAGAACACCACGGTTGTGCAGTGGCGGTCAGCCGTCGCTTTGAGAACAACCGCGAAGTCAGATGTGACACAATCCCCATGTGACTGGGCCAGAACTTCGGCCGCAACATGATTGAGGCCGGCGTTGGGCTGGAAACCGTGATCGTGCAACATCTCAATCACAAGTTCGGCCGGGGCGTTGACCGGCAGATTCCGCAAGCCAAAATGGTCGTCGGGTTCTAGGACTTCAACGGCCGGTGGGTCGCCAGCGGGAGACTCCCCCGACCAAACAAGGCCGTAGCGCTCGACCGCAGTGAAGCTGCGATTGCAGATCGTGCGGGCCGGAGCGTCGGCTGGGTGGGCCGGAATATAGGTGCAACCAGCAGTACGGTTGGCATATCGCCAGCCGTGATATTGGCACTGAAGCTCGCGCCCGTCGTTTAGGCCGATCGAGAGCCGTACCCCGCGGTGAAGGCAACGGTTCTCCCATACGTTGACAAACCCGTCATCGGCGCGCCAGATTGCGAGTTCGCGACCGAGAAGCTGCCCGTGAAACGTATGACGAAGCGGCAAGTCGCTGCTGGCCGCCACTGGGTACCAGGCCTCGGTCATGTCGGTATGACCCCGTAGGTGACGCCAAGATCGGTAAGCCACCGTCGGTAGGCAATCGCCATCTTGTCGGCACGAATCGGAGTCTCGGCGCGGGGGTCGAGCGGCAGACACTTCGGATACTGATTCTCAAGAATCGGTTTGTCTTGGGAGAAGATCGTCTGCTGGAACCGCCGAATTGTGGTGTCAGAAGAGACATCGTCTAACAGACACAAAAATAGGTTCGCCCGCACAAACTCCTCCGAGACTGGATGTATGAAGATGCCGATCACATCCATGCGTTCGTCGTCGCCAGGCGATGACTTATACAACATGGCGCAATACGGGCTCGGCACCCTGTATTGGTACTCGGCCATAACACCTTCAGTGGACGAAACTGCGGCCTGAGGTTGGTAGAACCGACAGTCGACAGCCCAGAGCTCGCCATCGCGTATCTCAGTGTCGTAGTCGGCGACCTCGGTGTGCGGCTCCTCGCCCAACATGTGCGGGTGAACGTACGGAAAGTGCGCCATATCGAGGAAGTTCTCGATAACGCGAGGTGCCGACACCGCGATGCCGATAGTTGCCGCGTTAAGGGTGCGCCGATCGGGCTCAGCAGCCTGTGGCACCGCGAACACCTCCGGTGGGGGCTGGCCGACGCTGATCCAGAGATATCCGTATGCCTCACGCGTAGGCAACCAGTCGAGCTGAGACGACGCATCGACAGTTCCTGTGGCGTCGCCCGTCGCGGTGTGCCAGGCCAAACACTCGCCATCGGCAGTCGTCAAATACGCCACCGCCAAACCGAGCAGATAGGTGCGGTGAACTGGTCCGGCAGCGCTTTCGGGAGTAGCAGCGATTTCTGAGATCGCAGCAACCGCGTACCACTGGTTGAGGATCGCCGAATCGGTGCAAACTCCGTGGTCGGCAGCGGTGGTCATCGCCACCTAGCTGGGGATCTTGAACACACTTACCAGCGTGCAACCAGTCTCGGTTCGGAAGTCGTCGTGGGTGGTTCCGGCCTCGGCAGCGTAGGCGTGGCCGGCGGTCATCAGTGTTCCCTGCGAGATAAGCGAGCCTTCCAAGATATAGGAGAATTCGGGCTCGTCGTGATTATGCGCGTCGCCGGAGTATCCGGGTTGGAACTGGAACGTTGCAATCATCTTTCCATCCGCGGCCGCGAGGGCCTTCATGGATACCCCCTCGCCTAAAGCCTGCCAGGGTTGCTCCCCAGAATCGCCGAACGTCCAACCTTGCGCTGCATCAGTCATGGCTCGAACCTACACCTGATGGGTTGGGCCACCGTAGCCGGTGAAGTTAGACCAGCCCAGACCGCGAAGAAAGTACGCATTGCTGCGCCAAGACTTCTTTGCGAAGTAACTTTTGGGAATGAACGAATGGACACCCGAAACATGGCTGATAGCTGGCGGACGAAACCGCACGAGCGGCGAACCCTTGAATGTTCCTCCGGTATTCGCTTCGAACTTCAACCATCCTGGGGATCGCAGCTATAGCCGATCCCACGGAACGCCAACCACCGACGCTCTCGAGGAGATCCTCGGTCGACTGGATCACGGCCGAGCGTTGACGTTCGCTTCTGGCATGGCCGCCGCCGCAACGGTGTTTGGTCGGCTCGGTGTTGGAGCCCGAATCGCGGCACCAACCGACCCCTACCACGGGGTTGCCAACATCATCGAAGAGGGTGAACAGCAGGGCCGCTGGACGGTCGATCGGCTCGACCAAACCAATACCGGCGAGTGGCTCGATGCTCTGAAGGTATGCGACCTCGTATGGCTAGAGTCGCCAGAGAACCCACTCATGACGGTTGCCGATCTCCCCACAATCTGCTCGGCTCCACGGCACGACGGCACCATTGTGGCGATCGATGGAACCTTCGCAACAGCACTAAACCAACAGCCGCTCGACATGGGTGCCGACGTTGTGATGCATTCGGCTACCAAGTTCGTGGGTGGGCATTCGGATCTGCTGGCCGGAGTACTGGTGACCAACAGCGACGATCTCTACGACGAATTCAAACAGCGGCGAACAATTCTTGGCGGAGTGATCGGAGCAATGGACGCCTTTCTGGCAATCCGAGGCAGCCGCACCATGAGTTTGCGGTTGGAACGCTCCCAGGACAACGCTATGGAGTTGGCCATGCGCCTTGAAGCCCACCCGTCCATAACGGCTGTGCGATATCCGGGGCTACCGAGCCATGCCACCCATAATGTGGCCAAACGATTCATGGCTGGGTTTGGGGCGATGTTGTCTTTCGAAACCGTCGGCGATCGAGAATTCGCGATCGACGCGTGCCGGCGCGTCGAACTGATCTATCACGCCACCAGCCTCGGCGGCGTCGAGAGTTCGATGGAGCACCGCGCCAGCATCGCTGGGCAACAGCGGATACCCGAGACTCTCATCAGGCTGAGTGTCGGCTGCGAAAGTGTCGAAGACCTATGGGCCGACCTCGACCAGGCACTCACAACAAGCTGAGATCTGGCAAGTCAACCGCGGCGTACTACCGCCCAGGTGCCACGGTCCGCCCGGCTGGCCACACCCTTCCACGGCCCCGGCAGTGCCTCGCACAGATCCTCGGCAGATAGGTGAATCGGCGTGTGTTCACCTGAAGTATTGACCCATACCACCGCGCCACCTTCGGCCAACACTCGATCGACTTCGGCCGGAAACAACAGCGCGTTAATGAGCACCACCGAGGTCGCAATCCCATCAACAAATGGCAGTTTCGAAGCGTCGCCATGAACCCTGTTCGACGACAAAGGGGCCAGCGCAAGCATGTCCATGGCAAGGTCGAGTGCAACGGTCGGGCCGAGCCGTTCGGTCAGCAGCGCAGTCTTGTCGCCAATGCCCGAGCCAAGTTCCAACACAAGGCCATTCGGCGCTCCGCCCCGGTCGAGGGCATCTAGGACTGTTAGCTGGCGTCCGTTGCTCGACCGAGTGTGCCAATCCGAGGCCATACCATCGAACAAGGCGCGGACCTTTGCTGAGCGCTCGTTGTCCCATGCCCGATCGTCGGCGAAAGCGACCTGACGAGTTACCTTCCGCATCGGGCTGTTGGCTCCGTCGAGGCCCCACATCCCCTCGATCACGGGATGGACAGGGTCAAGGTAGGTGATCATCTGGTCCAGTTTGGTTCAATCTGGTCGTGACCAGGTAGTTCGCCGGGGATAGTTGTGGCCGGTTGCCGTGTTTGGGTAGCCGTGACCGTACGCTGCCGTCGCAGTGGATCAAGTAGTCAAGCGAGCTCTAAGCGACGCAGCTCCAATGGCGCTTCCCGCCGTACCTTTCGGCATGGTTTTGGGTGTAGCCATGACCGACTCGGCGATGCCCATTGGTGTTTCCTGGGCATCGAACCCACTCATCTTTGCCGGGGCTGCTCAGCTGGTGCTCATCACCTTGGCCGGAACCACCACCTGGCTTGCAATGGTCACAACCGCTGTTGTACTGAACCTCCGCCATGTCATGTACAGCGCCGCCGTCTCGTCCCGTTTCGCCGATCAGCCGCTGTGGTTTCGTATCACTGGGCCCATAGTTCTGATCGATCAGATATTTGCCCTAGTCATCGCCTGGCCTGACCTCAAAGGTAAGGAGTTCCGCCGGGCCTATATGGCGACAGCAGCTTTGTTTGTAGTCGTTTGGTACAGCTCTGTCGGTGCTGGCGTCCTCGCCGGCGACGCAATCCCAGCTTCGTGGCAAATCGAAACCGCGCCGATGATCATGTTCCTAAGCATTGTGGTGCTCGGCCTACACAATCGGCCAAGCGTCGCCGCAGCCGTTGCGGGCGGGGCCACGGCACTAGTCACCCTCGACCTGCCCAACAACCTTGGGATTCTCGTTTCGGCTCTCGCTGGAGTGGCCGTCGGCGTCTTCTTCGACCGTCGCCAGACCGATCGGTCTCAGATGGCCGAAGAACCCGATCAGGTGGCTTCGTGAGTACAAACGCTGCGCTGGCGGCAGTGCTCGTGGTCGGGATGTTCGCGTACGCGTCACGGGTCGGGTTGATCCTTATTCTGGCCGGCCGTACCCTTTCGGCATCCACCCAACGGGCCCTTGGGTACGTCGCCCCCGCGGTACTGACTGCTCTGGTTGTCACCTTCACAGCAGGCGGCGAGGGTTTGTCAGGGTTTGCCTGGATCGAAGTGGCAGCAATTGTTGTTGGTGCGGCTGGGGCCAAACTATCGGCCAAGTTGCCGGTGGGTCTGGTGGTCGGGATGGTGGCGCTGTGGAGCGTCACCTACCTGTTCGGATAACAACGCCCGCTATGACATCGTTCCGCTTTGGACAGCCATCCGCCAACCGCATTGAGGCTGCTCTGTCGACGGATGCCCAATGATGGTTCATCTCATTCGTTCTCAGAGCGCGGCGGTCGGTCATGAAACTCCGCTCAAAGCGGCTCAAGCTCGCCGAGGCCGTTCGAGCTCAACGCCGCGCTGCGAAGTAGAACCATGCTGGGCAAGGTCGGCTTCTGCCTCGCCCGAACCGCGGTTCACCAGCGGGGTGGGAGGTCGATCGGTTCGAATCGGTCCGGTTCGATCGGGTCGAGAGGTTCGTTTGGGGTGGGTGTCACTCGTTGGGCTGGGGTGGTCCGGTCGGAGGTTTTGCCGTTGGTTCGTGTTGGGTCGGCGCCGTACAGCAGATCGTGTTCAATCCCGGATGATTTGTTCGACCCGGAGATCGGTTTGGGTCGTGGGGGTGGGTTGGTCCATTTGTCGATCAGTTGCCCTGTGATGTCATGTTCGAGGACCCATTGGTGCGGTTGGGGGCCTGGCCGTAGGTGGGCGCCCATTTGGTGGAGCCACGTGTGGTGGGTGGGGCATAGGAGTGCGAGGTTGTCGATGTTGGTCTGGCCGCCTTCTTGTGTGAAGGTGAGGTGGTGAGCGTCGCAGCGGGATCCTCGCATGTTGCAGCCTTTCCACACACAACACCCGTCGCGGACGGTTAAACATTGTTTCTGGATTTCGGTGGCGTACGGCTCAGCTGTTTCTAGCTGATATTGGCTGGAGGTGTCCGTGACCCATAACAGGATTTCGGCCGTGCACAGGATCTTGTTCAAGATCGATACTGGTACCGGTTCACCGGTTTGGGTGTAGGCCGAAGCCTGAGGGTCGCCAAACATCGAAATGTCCATGGTGAGGTTCACCCGATGCCCACCGCCACGGCCAGGCCCCCAGCCGTTTCGACTGTCGGGTTTGACCACAGCAGAACCGGCCACAACGGGACCGCCCGAACTGGCATCTTCGCCGCTGACATGTTCAGGACTGGCATTGTCAGAGTTGGCATCGTCGGTTCGGCTGGTGATGTCTTGGATGGTGATGTCTTGGATGGTGAGGTCTTCGGGGCTGATTCCGAATAGCACGGCGCAGGCGTCGGCACCGATCTTGCGCGGGGAACGAAGCTTTGAAGGGTCCGGTTCGAGTTTGTCGATCTGGAACTGCCGTCGCACTTCACGATCAAACATTTCTTTGAACGCAGCGCCGATGATCGGGTCGAAGTCGATGTTGATCCAGGTCATGCCGTGCTCATCAACACCACATAGTCCTTTGCGACGGTTCCGCTGCCTGCGAAACTTGCATTCGGCATCACCCTCATCAGCCGCCACAATCGCAGTCTTGATCGCGGCCAACGTCTCATCAGTCGTCTGACACATAGCGTCGGCTAACAGCCGGCGTTTCGTTTCAGAATCGAGGCTGGCTTTCATGATCGCGTCGGCCTGCTCGGTACTGATACGACCGGCGTTCAATGCTTCGGCAATATCAGGATGGGCTTCCAGACGTCTGGCCCGTGCTATCCGTTCACGCTCAGCCCGACCAGAAGGCCCACCACCACCATTGTTGGGGCCCGGATCGGTGCCATCAGAATCATCTGACCCAGTATCGTTGTTGGCCCCATCGGGCCCAGAGCCAGCATCGGGATCGCTCCCGGGGTGGGGTCGCGGTCTAGGCGGTCGTGGACCATTGGCCCCTTGCAGGACTCCGATGGCTGAATGCAACGTTGCCTCTTGGCCATCAAGTCGTGAACGCATCGACTGCACCTCAAACAACAGACCCTCAACACATGGAAGGTCCATTGCTACAAGTTCATCAGATGTGTGAAACCGCACACTCGCCAATCGCATAAACACACATTATCAAACAAACGTTCTATATCCACACAAACATCAGGACTATTCAGAGAAATATCGCTCGTCCGCCGACAACAACTAACACACCCCTTCAAACAGCACCAGACATGGATATTCACAGCTCATCGAGCCGCTCGGTCGCGGCCTCGACTACCGGTTCGGCCTCTAGGACTCGATTCTGGAAACGGCCTCACCGGTCAGGTCAGAGCCCCCGGCCTACCCGCCAGGGTCATCATGATCGCCTCAGCCGGTCCCTCGATCTTGTCACCGGAGCCGTAACTCCAGCCGATATCGGTTGCCACCAACTTCGCCCCATCGAGCTTGCTCGTATCGATGAAGTTCTTCGCCTGCTTGTGGGTCGTCAGGAAGTCGAGCACCGTGCGCAAGACATGCTCGTCGATATCGCAACCGGGGCCGGGAGGGCGGCAGACGTCTTGGCGGTGACCGCACCCATCTCCACCAAGGTAGGCGTTGGACCGTCTTTTCAGACCGTCGAGGTCGGTGTATCGGGGCTAATTGCTTGGACCAACGAGAGTGGGTTCGACCCAGATTCCGTCGAGGAGCTCACGATCACCCAGCGGAGACGAAAGCTCAATCGTGATCGGAGCCAGTTCGTTGCCAGGACAGGTCTGAGATCCCTCAGGCGGGATAACACCAAGAGCAACACGAACCGCCGTGTCTGTCTCCATCACCTCAGGCGGCTGCATCTGCTCGATTCCGCTTGCGCCACCGGAACAACCTTCCTGACTGACAAGCAGATGCAGTGTCGCCGATGTTGGGTTAACCGGCTGTACGGGATCCAGCCACACGTTGACATAGTCGAGTCCCTCAGGAAGCGCGTAACGAAGCCGGCATTCACCCGCAGAACTGCCAGCCCAAGACCAGCCAGCGTCGGTTCTTTCGAAGAATTGCAGAAAAGGTCCGTCGGGTACCTCGAAGTTGGCTAACACCGCCGATTGATCGTCACGAGTCAGGGTGCGCCATCCATCACGCGGGGGCTCTTGACCCTCGAACCCCGAATCCATGAGAGCGATCACCAACAAGTCGTCCGAGCTGGCGTCGATGTCGGGGGGACCATCAAGCGCCGACAGCAAGAACGGCCTGCCAGTGCGGCATCAACAATCGGATCGCTGGCGGCGTCGGCCATCACTGTGAACGCGGCATCAACAGAGGGTGGTTCTTGCGACTCATCCCAGAGTTCGCCACTGAGACAGAACATTGCTATACGATCGGGGAACTCCGAGGCAATGAGCTCTAGATCTGCTTCGGTAGGTCGGATGATGTCGAGGGTGACCCGGTTGTACACATTCCCTGAGCCGGTACCAGACAGTTGAATTTCGCCCCGGCCAAACAGTCTCTCTCCGGCTTCAGCCTGCAAGGCCTTCAGTTCGACCTCGGAGAACTCAACCTGCACAACACCGATCGCGTATCCGGACTCACCAACCGTCCAGTCGGCCGTCATCGGCGGGCGAGGGAGTATTGTCGCTATGTCATCTTCACTAGGCCGACGAGCGAGAATCGCATCCAAGTGTGGCCCTGGCCCGTCGGTGAACGCGAGCACCATCGTGGCACCCTGGCCGGCCTCGATACGTGATCCGGCGAAGGTGTCTGGGTGTTCTGAGGCATACGTAGCCAGAACGCCATCGAGCTCGAATGGCCGCTCCCGCGATTGGCCAACCGTTCCGACAATAGTTGGAGCTGGTACATCGACATCGCGGCACAGCTGAATTGACATCGAGCCCGAAGAAACAGGCACTGCCGGTGACGCTGGCGGAGATGTCGCCGACGACGCGGCTGGCAACGTCGATGAGGGGGATATCTCGGTGACTGCGTCGGGCCCACCAGCGTCGAGTTGGCGCTCGCCAACGTCGGAACCACAAGACGCAGCAATGAGTGCGAGAAAGACAACTGGGCCCACGAACCTCATAAAGACAGACTCTCACAGTCGGAGAGACCCGCCACAGCACTTGCTCGCCTGTCAGAAAGCCTCGCAGTCAAGGTCGGCCAGAGGAGAATCGCTCGGTGGCGCAACTGAACATTCGGGCCAGCTGATCGACCGTGCCTTGGAGAATGCGATTGATTTCGTCGAGGCTCACTGGCTCGCCGCTAAGCCCGGCCGCCATGTTCGATACCACCCCGATCGATGCATACGCGATGCCTAACTCGTTGGCTAAAACAACCTCTGGGCACCCAGTCATGCCAACCAAGTGCGCGCCCATCAGACCGGCCATCTTGATCTCGGCCGGGGTCTCGAACCTTGGGCCGTTGGTGCAAATGTAGGTTCCGGTTGGGACGATCTCGATGCCTTCGGCTTCGGCGCTGGCGAGCAACAACGAACGTAGATCGAGGTCGTACGGCTCGGTCATGTCGGTGTGCCTGACGTCATCGTCGAAAAACGTAAGAGGCCGTCCGTTGGTGAAGTCGATGAACTGGTCGATCAGTCGCAGCGAACCAGGTAAGACTTCAGGATCGATGCTGCCGCTCACGGCCGTGGCCAGAATTGCCGTCGCCCCCACAGACGCTAGGGCCGACAGGTTGGCCCGGTAGTTGATTCGATGGGGCGGAACCGAGTGATCAGATCCATGCCTAGGCAAAAACGCGACGGGTGACCCGGCGAACTTGCCCACCGACACCGTGACATCGCCGTAGTCGGTTTCGACCAACAGTGGTTCGACGTCGATCATTCCTGGCAACGAATAGAAGCCAGATCCGGTTATGAAGGCAAGCACGGTTCTCCTGAATCGTAAAACGAGTTGAATCGACGTCATATTATGATCCGAAACACTTGATCAGGATGGGAAACAGGATGAACAGCCAAGTTCGGCCTTACCGTCTCGAGGACCGCTACGAAGCCGAACACGGCCGCGTTCTATTGACGGCCATCCAAGCGCTGGCGCGGCTACCAGTCGAGCAGCTTCGCCGAGATCGGACGGCCGGGCTCAACACTGCGGCTCTGATCTCTGGTTATCCGGGGTCGCCGCTCGGCGGCTACGACCTCGAGATCGCCCGAATGAAACGCCAGCTTTCAGACCTTCCAATCGTGCATCAGCCGGCCGTCAACGAAGAACTCGGTGCCACCGCGGTCATGGGTTCACAGCTTGCAGCCGAGCGGCCAGACGCCAAATACGACGGCGTAGTCGGCTTTTGGTATGGCAAGGCCCCCGGCCTAGACCGCGCCAGCGATGCATTGCGCCACGGCGTCTTTGCGGGCGCGTCGTCCAAGGGAGGCGCGGTCGTATTGGTCGGCGACGACCCAGTGGCGAAGTCGTCGACCATGCCGTCGTCATCGGACGCGTCCCTGGTCGATCTACACATGCCAATTCTCTACCCAGGCACCGTTGCCGAATGCCTCGAGCTCGGCCTCCACGCAGTTGCGATGTCGCGCGCGTCGGGGCTCTGGTCGGCGATGAAGATTGTGACGCCGGTGGCTGATGGTTCTGCCACAGTCGATCTTCCCGTGTTGACCCAGAAGATTGTCATGCCGACTACGGAGATCAACGGGAAAACCTGGCAGTGCCATCCCAACGCCGTGTTCTTGGGGCCGCGCATGGTGGCGGTCGAACGCGAGTTCCGCGAGGTCAGAACCAAGCTGGCATACCAATACGGCGTCGAGAATGGCCTCAACAAGGTGACCGTCGACCCCGAAGATGCGTGGATCGGTCTCGTGGCCACCGGCTTCACGTACTACCAAATGCTCGAGGCCCTCCGTCGCCTTGGCCTTGGCACTGACCGCGACTTGGCCGCTGCCGGAATCCGCATTCTGCACCTGAGAATGCCAGTCCCGTTCGACACCAACGTCGTGCGGCACTTCGCCCGTGGACTCGACGAGGTTGTGGTCGTCGAGGAGAAGAACGCGACGCTCGAGTGGCTCATCAAAGATGCTCTGTATGCCTCCGCTGAGAGACCGGTTGTGGTCGGCAAAACCCACGAGAACGGCGAGGAGTTGATGGTCAGCTGGGGTCGCCTGGACGCCGACGCCATTGTCGGGGGGCTGCGAACCAGGTTGGCCAAGCGCCTTGAGTCACGCCTCGCACCAACCGAACAAGCCACCGCGCAACCCAAACGAGAGCTGATTCCTCTGACCGAGAATCGGGCCCCGTTCTTCTGCGCTGGGTGCCCTCACAACTGGGGCACGAAAGTGCCAGACGGCACCCTCGTCGGCGCGGGCACTGGCTGTCACGGAATGTCGCTTCTGATGGACCCTGAGCGCGTGGGCGAGACCATTGGAATCACCGCGATGGGCAACGAAGGAGCCCAGTGGATCGGCATGGCGCCATTCGTCGACACCGATCACATAGTCCAGAACTTTGGCGACGGCACCTACTTCCACTCCGGCCAACTCGCCGTCCAGGCAGCCATTGGAGCTGGTGTTTCGGTCACGTTCAAGATTCTCTACAACGACACCGTGGCCATGACTGGCGGTCAGGAAGCCAGCCACCGCATTGCGGTGCCAGAACTGGTGTCAACTTTGCTGGCGCAAGGCGTGGCCAAGGTGATGATCACCACCGACGACGTTGGCGGTTACGACCGTGGCCCCATCCCGAAAGAGGTAGAAGTTTGGGATCGCACCCGCATAGTGGAGGCCCAAGAACAACTTGGCGCCATCGAGGGCGTCACCATTCTCATTCACCATCAGGCGTGCGCGGCCGAACTCCGCCGAGATCGAAAGCGTGGGCGCATCGACACACCAACCACGCGGGTCCTAATCAACCACCGAATCTGCGAAGGCTGCGGTGATTGCGGCGATGTCAGCAACTGTCTGTCGGTCGAACCGGTCGACACTCCGCTCGGCCGCAAAACAAGCATCAATCAGCTCAGTTGCAACCTCGACTATTCGTGTCTGAACGGCGACTGCCCGTCGTTCATGACCGTCGAGGTCACCCAGAAGAACAGCAACCCGATTCTGTCCCCGCCCAACGTTCCAGATCCACCGGTCAGAGACGAGCCACAAAGAGGCGAGCCAGCCGCTCTCGTCACCATTCGAATGGCCGGAATCGGCGGCACGGGCGTAGTGACAGTGGCTCAGATTCTGGCGACGGCAGCAATGACCGACGGCTGGACTGTTAGTGGCCTTGACCAGACCGGGCTTTCACAAAAGGCTGGCCCGGTGATATCGGACATAAGCCTGACCCGTGGCGGAGGAACTCAATCGAACGTCATAGGTACCGGTGGCGCCGACGTCATTCTCGCCTTCGACGAGTTGGTCGCAGCCTCCGATGGATCTCTTGTCGCAGGGGCAGACGATCGGACCAGAGTCATCGCCTCGACCACAATCTCACCGACCGGCCGCATGATTTCGAACCCCGACATTGAGTACCCATCAGGGCTACAACAACGACTTGAAGCTCGGTCGCAACCTGGGCACAACCTTTGGGTCGACGCAACTCGGCTGACGGAACTGCTGACCGGCTCACCCACCACTGCGAACGTGTTCTTGTTAGGTGTCGGTGTTCAGTGCGGGGCTGTTCCTGTTGCCATCGCTGCTGTACACGACGCGATCCACCTAAACGGTGTTGCCGTAGAGGCCAATCTGGCGGCGTTCGACTGGGGCCGCTCTTGGGTAGATGATCCTGATGGCGTTGTGGCGAGCGCAGATGCGGCCAGCCCGACGGTCGCCACCGACACCATGACCGTGCCCGAACTGTCGAGTGCTCTGGCAAGCCGCGCCGGAGCGCTCGACGATTCGATCGTTGATCTCGTCACGATGCTCGCCGCAGATCTTGTCGACTACCAGAACGAGAACTACGCCGAGCGGTACCTCAAGGTTGTCGAACGCGCCCATCTGGCGGAACGTTCAATCGGACTGCGGCCTTTCTCCTTCACCGAATCGGTAGCCCGCCACCTTCATAAGTTGATGGCATACAAGGACGAGTATGAAGTTGCCCGTCTGATGTTGCTTCCAGAAGCTCGATCAGAAGCCGAAGGTCTGGCCGGCGCTGACGCCAAGGTCACTTGGCGGCTGCATCCGCCGATGCTACGTGCGCTCGGAATGAAGAAGAAGCTGAAGATGCCACCGATTAGTACGTCGGCCATCAAGGCCCTCCGAGCCGGCAAGCGGCTGCGGGGCAAGGTGTATGACCCGTTCGGTCGGGCCGAGTTGCGTCGCCTCGAACGGCAACTCCGCGATGACTACATCGACGCCGTCGACACATTGATCGAGGCGCTGTCGGCCCACAACGTCGCTGCCGCCACCGAAATTGCCGCCCTACCAGATTCGGTGCGTGGCTATGAGAGCCTCAAGGCCCGTCGGGCCGTGGCCTACCAGACCGAACTCGCCACCGCGCTTGCCTCCTTTGTCAGTTAGGTGCCGTCAGGCCGGCGCAACCACCACCAGACCATTGGCACTCGCTGCGGCAGCCATTCGATCGTCGTAAGTAACGAGACCCTCAAGATCGTCGCCAAGGGCCAAGGCTGCTGCAACATGCACCGCATCTAGAGACCGCATGGTGTCAGGCCTAAGACGACCTGCTTCCTCGAAGATGGACGTTGTCACGTCGATGAGTGTTATCGACGCAAGTACAGCCCGAGCTTGCAAGATACCGTCGGGTGCGGACCGACCAACAGCGCGCAGTAGTTCCGTCCGAGCAAGGTCGCAAGCAACAAGGTTTCGGTGCTCTGTAGCCAGCCAAGCCATCAGCGCCTCAGTCTCAGGCTCAGCCAACACAAGCTTTACCAGCGCAGACGTGTCGATATAGAAGGCCACCTCAGTAGCGCTCTGAATCGCGCATTTCCGTGAGTGTGGCCGAGATGTCTGGGCCCGGTTCAGGCGCGGGCAGGTCGGCGATGTCGCGAGTTGCGGGACGCGCTCTACCTGAGTTGATCAAACCGGCAAGTCTTGAGATTGGAAGCGGTGTCAGCTGGGCGACGGGTCGTCCGCGATCGGTGATGATGACCGTCTCGCCAGCCGCGGCCTCAGCCACTACAGCTGACGCGTTCTGTTTGAGCGCCCGTATTCCGACTTCTCCCATGTGCTTCATTGTAGCACATGGGAGAAGTCCTCGGCTCGCGAGCGAGTTGACTCATCTAAAACCTCCGCGTAGAGGGCATCGTTGCCTCATCTAAGAATCTCCGCTTTCGGGTGGTGTTTTGGGCGGTGTCGGTTACGCCTTGCAGATGGAGTTGTCGATGAGTCAACGTAAGGCAGTCACATTGAACAAAGCAGCGGCGTATCGCCGTTCTGATCGGGCTGGTAAGACCAGGATTCTTGACGAGTTGGTCGAGTTAACGGGCTGGCATCGCGATTATTGTCGGGCCGCGATTCGTAACACCCGCCCGGGGAAATCAAAGAAACAGAAGCCCAAACAGCGCAGACCAAGACCGCCTATTTATGGGCCAGCAGTTGTTGCTGGGCTGGTGGTTGTGTGGAAGATTATGCGTTGCCCGTCGGGTAAACGTCTGGCTCCGATGCTGCCGGTGTTGGTGCCAATGCTCACAGCTGACGGCGATATCGACCTCTGTCCATCGGATACCAAGTTGCTGGCGAAGATGAGCGCTGCGACGATCGACAGGTCGTTGAAACCAACCAGGGATCGCTTCGGGTTGAAGGGCCGGTCGCATACGAAGCCGGGGACGTTGTTGAAGTCTCAGATCCCGATACGTACGTGGGCTGATTGGGACGAAAACATCCCAGGGTTCTTAGAGATCGACCTGGTTGGCCATGAGGGCGGGAACAGCTCAGGGGAGTTCTGTTTCACGCTTACAGCCACCGATATTGCTACAGGTTGGACAATCAACCGGTCGGTGAAAAACAAGGCGGCGGTGTGGGTCCTCGAAGCTCTTGATTATGTGATTGGGAGGTTCCCGTTTCCGATATTGGGTATCGACTCGGATAACGGTTCGGAGTTCATCAACCATCACCTGTTCGACTATTGCAAAACAAACAGGATCACGTTCACGAGAGGCCGTTCAGGCCACTCCAACGACGGTGCTTACGTCGAACAGAAAAACTGGACTCACGTCCGCACAATGGTCGGCTACCTGCGATACGACACGGAAGCCGAGTTAAACCTGTTGAACGAGATCTGGGAACTCGACGCCGGGTTCACGAACATGTTGTCGAGCCAGCAGAAACTCATATCGAAGAATCGTGAAGGCCCGAAAGTGATCAAACGCTACGACCGGGCCCGGACCCCACACCGTCGTCTCGAAGACCACAATGCGACGACCAAAGCCCAGACCCGCCGGCTCGACCACCAGCTCGCTAGCACCCATCCAGGGCATCTATCGCGCCAGATCAACACGCTCGCACAGAAACTAGAAACAATGGCCCTCGCTAAAGCCCCAGCACCCATCAAACCCGTAGTCAACCGGGCATTTGTCAACCCGCCAAAGCGGAGAAAACTAGATGAGGCAACGAAACCACCTTCCCGGAGGTATTGACATGAGGCAATACGCGAGAACTGGGCTGAGCGACCTCACCATTGCCCTCGACTACGGGATGGCCTGG
>CAZMUM010000064.1:0-19045 GCA_964569385.1 uncultured Acidimicrobiales bacterium | reverse complement strand
AAAACCACCCAACCCCTATAAGACAGCACCATCAACCAAACCCAATGCAAACCCGCCCTCGTGGCCGAAGCTCTTTCATGTTGTGATATTGCGAACCAACAATCTTGTCGACATGCGGCCGATCCAAACTCGGCCCGAACTCGATAAGACGATCCACTACCGCCCGAACCGAATCGTCCTCGGGAATACTCAACGAATCGAACCAGTCGCCAAACTCATCCGTTACGTTGATCTCCCAAGCCACATTCACAGTATAGGTCCGAACCAATACAGGTTTCAACCTATTCGTTCGCCTGACCGGCTGTCGTCGGCGTCAGAACAGCTTCAGAAAACTGGTTCGCGAGCAGAGCGCAGACCACACCAAGCACAATAGTTACGCACTCATAGCCGCCCAGTGGGTATCCCCTCAAAGTGTGGAGACTTCAGCTATGAGGAGATGTCATGTCGGAGATACGAAGGAAATATGATCCTGAGTTCAGGGAGGGCGCGGTAGCGGTTGTCCGGGAGACCGGGAAATCGATCGCGTCGGTGGCCCGGGATATGGGTTTGAATCCTGGGACTCTAGGAAACTGGGTGGAGAAGGACCGGGCCAGCAGGGGCGAGGCTGAGGGTCTCAGCGTCGATGAGCGCACGGAGCTGGGTGAACTCCGTTGCCAGCCACAGGCACTATCTCATGGCCGCTGACAGCCGGGTACCGGTTCCCACCTGACGCGATCCTGCTGGGTGTGCGCTGGTACCTCTGCTACGGGCTGTCGTATCGAGATGTGGAATAACTCCTCGCAGAACGCGGTATCGAGGTTGACCACGTCACCATCTACCGATGGGTGCAGAAATTCACACCACTACTGATCGACGCTGCACAGCCGTGCCTGTGCGTGCCCGATACTCGGTCGGGGCCGATTATCAGCAGATCTGATATCGACTGGACTGATATCGGGCTGTCTTTCGGGTTTCTCCGACGTCGAGTGCCTCGGCGCAAAACCGCAGGTCAACCTATACAGATGAGTTTTCGGCACCCACAGGCGTCGTTGGCGTCGTTGGTTTGTGAGCGGCCCGAACCCAGTACCCGCACCCTCGATGCAGGCATCGGTGGCACGTCAAACACCGTCTCACCAGCTGCGACGAGCTGGCGGGCGAGTAAGAAGCCCAGCCCATTGGCTGACTCGACCGCCCACTGCCGATTCTCGAAGTCGCTGGCCCAATCGCAGAGACGGCGAGCCTGGCCCGTTGATGCTCGAAGCGTGAACTCATCGAGCACCACCTCGTTGTTGTCGATAGCAACCGCGGTGTGGGTCGCCTTATGTGGATCGATACCCGTCCATTACTGTCATTCGAATGCCTTCCGGTTTGATTATAGGACCGTGGCGGGCACTCCTGATTCGGGTTGATGTGCTCTCGCCTCTTTCGAGCCACGCCACAGCAGAAAGATCCGACCGGGCGGCAACTCGAGAAAAAGCCAACCCCCAAAAGGGACGACAGGCACCCACAGAGCCAACCAGCCGGACCTCTCAAACGCTACGGAAACACCGCAACGCCCACCCACATTCTTAAACAGGCACCCACAAGGTCAAGGTGTTGCCAGCTTGAAGATTTGGGTTTCTTGGGGCGAAATGCCGGTGACCGCGAAGACGTTAGAGTCGCTGCTGTTAGTGATGGCTAGGATTACTTCTTGTTCCGATGCGCGAGGGATCACCGTGAACTGCTGCGAGCTCGGCTCATAGCGCACAAGCGTCCCGCATCCCTCGAGGAGCACCGCGTTGTTCGCGCTGTGTCCCTGCAATGTGCACCCAGTTGGCTGAATAGGGATCGAACTGAGCTCCAGCCAGTCGCCCCCAGGTTGCAACAAGACAGCTTCGTTGCGGTAGCTCCAGGCAAGGACTTCCCCGGTTTCGAGGGCTATCGCAGAGGTCGACGCCGGGTCGATCGGTGGGGAAATCCGCTGTTCCCATGTGTCGTTGATGAGCTCGTAAAGCACCGGCCGATCATTGCCAGACGACGGCAAATTGTCGTCACCAAGGAGTGTTCCGATCACGAGTAACCGTCCATAAGCGCTAACGACTGAACCTGAGCCTATTGCTGCCGGGATCGGCTCCAAGATCCGCCAAGTATTGGCCTTCAGATCGAGTGCCACCACTCGGGTGGGAACATTGCTACGGCGTTGAGCAACGACAACGACGACCTCCTCACCGAGGACGGTGGCACCGACGAGTACGCCCTCGACAGGTCGGTCAGCCAGAGCCGTCCACAGGCGCGACGCAGGGTCAAACATGGCGGTAGCGGTTCCGATGTCGCTTTCAAACACGACAAGTTGGCCACCCAAGACAGCGGACAGATGAGCGCCGCAGCAATCCTTCGGTCCGCCCAACGGCCCCGAATCGGTCGAGTAGCCGACCGTGTCCGCGCTGGCGATAACAGTGCCATCCTCTGACCAAATGATGAGCTGGTTTCCAACAGCCTGAAACACCGCAGGTCTCCGCATATCGAAGCCGACCGCTGCGAACAGCTCCCATTCACTCGGTATCACCTGTGCAGGTTGGTCTATATCAAATGCGAGCACGTGTTGGATTGCAGGTTGGCCTGTCAGCAGATCCTGCACGTCTTCGAGAACAGTGGTCGTAGGAAAGCGAGGAAAGAGCGTTATCGCTATCGGCGGAACGACATTTGCAAACCTGGCGTCGACCGTCTCGGCGTAACCGGCTAGGTAGGAACCCATCTCTCCCGCCGACAGCGGCGCATAGCCCGAAATTGAGCGCGATGCGTCGTCGAACTCTCCGAGAATTCCCTCGGCCTGCGCGAAACCCGTGACCGTCGAGTCGAAAACGACGACCAAACGGCTGGAGTCAGTAGGACCAAGCTCTTGCTGAAGGTACACGTAGAAGCCCGCCCACGCATCTAAATCCGGCACCAGCGGCACCGGATTCGGAGCCGAGGGCGCTGGGTCCGGTACCAGTGGCGCCGGGATTGGAACCGTTGACGTGCCCCCCGGATCGCCCACTGCTTCGACTTCGAATGTCACAGCATCATCGCTCAGCCTCGAGCTGATCCAACCTGCAGCCGCGACCATAAAGACGGCGACACCGACACCAACGACAAGTCTGCGACGGGCTCGGAGCCGGCGGCTGCGACGCATCGATCCTTCCAAAAGCTCAGGTTGGGCCAGAATCGCGTCTACTGCTTTGCTTAGGTTCCCTGAGATGTTGAGCTCGGAGGCTTCGTCACTGACTTCCATTACGTGAGATCCCTTCTAAGTTGCTTAAGACTTCTGGCAAGTGCTGAATGTACGGTTCCCTCGGCGATGCCCTGCGTTCGTGCGATCTCTTTGAGTGTCATGCCTGCGTAGAAGCGCAACACAACGATCTCGCGTCGTTTTGGCGGGAGCGCTGCGATGGCGTCGAGGAGATACTCTGGCTGGTGGTCGGCGGGGTTTCTCGGCAACGCGCGCTTATATTCGAGTTCTCGCTTATTCTTGCGCCAGGCATCGCGGCAGCCGTTGATCACGACTGTGCGGACATAGCCGCCAGGGTTATCGACCTTGCGCCACTTAACGAACAGCTTCGCGAAAGCTTCCTGCACCACATCTTGCGCTGATGACTCATCACCAAGCAGGAGCCAAGCCAAGCGGAGCATCTCATGATGCTCCGCATCGAACACCTCACGAAAGGCGTCTTCATTCATAGAGTTAGCATGCGCATAGACGTCCCTGCCATCTGAAACCGTTCGGCGAGACCGTAGCCCGCAAGCCTGCATCGAGAACCGGAGATTGTCGTCACTACCAACACCGACGCACGAGCACGCAAAATCTGTCCCAGAAACTTTGCAGCACGGTGGCGCAACGCCAGGGGTTACAACCGAAACCATCGATCCACAAGGTGTGGCGTCGTGCTGAGGAAGTTCTCTCGCTCGATCGTCAATAGGTAGCGATCGAGGTAACGACCCTCCGAGAAGTCTGCTGCCTTCCTGATGCCCTCGACTTCAAAGTATTTCCCGGAGCCCGATCGAAACTGAGTGAACGTTGTTTCACTCGCGTCGGCGTAGAGCAGTCGAAAGCTCCAGTTCTCAAACACGAGCCGGACAAAGGCGATGAACGACAGCATACCAACGACCCGTCTTTGGTGTGCTGGCAGAAACGCAGTCGCAACGTAGCACGTGCCGTTATGGAAGTCGGGCGTGCTGGCGATCATGATACCGAGAAGCTCATCAGTCTCTTTGCGCACGACAACGTACTGAGCGAGCACCCCATCCATAATTTCTTCGAGGAAACGCTCTCGGCTCGGCGTAGCGCCGCGGTACCGAAGCCGCTGTCCCTCTGGCGTCTCTACAAGCAGGTGATACAGCTCATCAGCGTGAGCCGGGCGTGGCGGGACGAGCGCCAGGGTGCGTGATTCGATCATTTGCGGTCTCCCGCGCTATCGAACGCAAAGGTGCTTCGGGCCCGCACTGTTAGCGGCCTGCTGCTAGCAAGACGGCGCAAAGTGCACTTACTGCGAGGGTTGTCGTTAGCACGAGAGCCTCCGGAGATCGAGCGTTGGACGGTGGCAGCGGAGTCAGGCTTGACATGCCACGAGCGAGGCCCCATGCGACGCCTAGGCCGGCCGCAGGAGCGACTTCGCCCGCGGACACAAGAAATAGTGATCCCGCCGCAATATAGGGGGCGGTCGACACAACATAGGTTCGAGTTCCCAGACCGAGTTCGAAGCCGAACTGTAAGAATCCGACCGGCCGACGCAACACTGCCTGAGGCACCTGCCGCTTGGCTTGTGGAAGATGCTCTTCTAAGCGAAATGGACCGCCGATTACCATGACCGCGATCAGGCCAAACAACGCGACCTGGCGCACTACCAGCGGCACGATGCCCGCTATGGCACCCAAAATCACTAGCGCAGTAGCCGAGAGGAGACCGCCTAGGACGGCACCTAGAACGAAATAGCCATGATGTGCGCTTAACAGTTGGCGCTCGCTTCGATTCTTGCCCCAAACTAGAGCGTTCAGCAACCTGCTGTTCACGCCTCAAACAGAGCCCGACAACGCCCAGCCCGCCGACGCACCGAGCAGTATCCACAGCGTTGTCCCAGTCGCTGATGACCACAGAGCAACCGCCGAGCCAACGACAAGAGCGCCCGTCGCCGTAGTGGTAGCCCAGTCCCATCTAGTTCGACCGACGATGGCGTTCACTCGCCCGAAACTAGCTGTGGACGGCACAGCCTAGACAGTCCACTTGTGGATGGATTCGTAACCGCTCCAGGACACATACTTCCACCCGTCGTGACACCGAAATTCGGTTCCACCGCTATTCTGCCACTTCCATCCATCGTGGCCCGCCGAAGTACAGATATTGGGCCGAAGCAACCAGCCATTGCCGGTGGACCAATTGAACGACTTCCTGTGAAAGTTCACAAAAGCGCCCGCCGGTTCCCGGCACCCCCCCTGCCAGTTGCTCCCGTTGCAAATCCAGGATGGTCCGCAAGGCACCGAGTTCGGGTTCGAGTTGTAGAACGAATATCCGGGGCACGGAAGGGCCTTGATCGGCACCGTTGCGTTAGTCGATCGATGTGCGCGCCTCAACGGTTTCGCGGTGGTGTTTGGTTCAGATCACTTCGGTGAGTTCGTCGAATGCGGCCGCGACACGTAGATGTTCGTTCCTGGCTTCGACACCGAGTTCGTAGTGTCCGCGTCTCAGGTTCTGGACGAATGCGTGGCCTCGGATCACGACCGACGCGGTCCGATCGGTTCGCAGACCGCGCATCGGTCTCAACCTTGCCTTCAGTCGTCCGTGGTCGTTCTCGATCCGGTTATTCGAATATTGCTCGGTGTTATGCACCGCGTCGGGAAACAGCTCGTCCACCACTCGCAGTAAAGGTGCGGCCAGATCAGTTGTGACCTCAGTCGGTCGCCCGTGGGCGGTCAAAACATCGGCGAAGAACTTGCGGGCTGCTGCGATGTTGCGTCGTTTCGAGACGTATACGTCTATTACCTGGCCGCACTGATCGACCGCTCGGTACACGTAGCGCCACACGCCGGCGACCTTGACATAGGTCTCATCGACGAACCACCTGTCGCCGACACTGTGGCGACACGGCCGTGCGGCGTCGATCAGCAGTGGCGTGAATTTCTGTACCCAACGGTAGATAGTGACATGGTCAACTTCGATGCCACGCTCAGCGAGGAGTTCCTCGACATCGCGATAGGAGAGGCCGTAGCGGAGGTACCAGCGGACAGCGAGCAGGATCACCTCAGGCGGGAACCGATACCCGGCAAACGAGGCGGACTCAACAAGGCTGCGGCGATTCACCAGGACATGCTTCCTTCTGGTGCCCGATCCGTCAACGCAACAGTGCCGTTCACCTTGACCGATCTCAGTGGTCATCGTCTTAGGTGTCGTCCCGTCGTGCGGGCGCGGGACGCTATGGTGACTCTGCGAGCAGTAGCGCTATGCGTGACGCGTTGTTCTCTACGTATTCCAGTTCGATCTCATATCGAATCTCAGCCACTGTGCCACTGAGCCCGGTGTCGTTCTCGCAGGTCTCATCGTCGAACCATGCGAGGCCCTCGAGCTTTACGACCTCATCGGTAGTCATGTTCTGCGCGAGCGCTTCCGCGGTCATATCATCTATTAGCTCCGCGCGGTTCTGGATGTCATAACCACGAGACCTCATACACGCAGACCACTCCGCCCAAGCTGCAGCTACACCGTCGTGCGCGTCGACAGCGTCGCCGAGTGCAACAATCTCCTCCAGCAACTCGCGTGGCAGCGAATCGCTATCTGGATGCGCCTCTAACGACTCACCTTGGCAACCCTGGTCTGCTCGTCCAAACGCGGCGAACCACGCGTCCCTTGTCGCGCTGTCGAATCCCTCGAGAACCGCTAGGTTTGGACTCTCCCAGGCAGGCGTTATCTCACCGCGGGAAATCGAGATGGAGCGCGAGATGCCGTAGTAGGGCGCTGATTCGGGCTCGGCGCCAGGATCTTGGTGCCTGACGTCGGGTATGTACGAGAATCCCTGCGCGCTCATGCACTCTTCGATCGCGAGTTCTCTGTCGAGAAACACAACCTGTTGAGTCTCAAGTAACTCTTCGAATGTCAGCGGTACACCCAATAGACCGACAAGCGGGCTCGCGAACTCCGGTTGACTCTCCGCGCCACCGGCCGCATCTTTGTTGGTAGGTCCGCTCACTGTTGGCGGCGACGGTTGAGCGGCTGCTTCCGCGGTCCGAGACTCCGGCGCGTCGGTGACGAAATCCGAGCCGTCGGCTTCTGTCCCTTGCGTAGCTATATCGTCGACCACCGTGATTTCGGTCGAGCCTGAGCAGCCGACCAACAGTGCCACGGCCGTGAGAGCAGACCATCGCCAGAGATCCATTGCTGTGTTCACAGATACCACCTCGAGCTAGGCGGTCTTGTTCCAGTACGACCCAGTACAACCGAGACTGCCTCGACAGATCCTAATGTCTTCGTAACCCGTGGTCCACGCAGTGAAGTTCACGTAGCTCCACGAGCATGCGCTAGTCATCGTAATCCACGGACCGAGAGACGAGGCACCGACCTGCACTGTGACACACTTTCCGTCAGTGTAGACGTCCCTAACCTTACCCTTGTAGATGTCGTCGCCGTCGCACGTGCTTGAATACTGCACTCTCTCTTGCCCCCAATACGGCGTAATGGTCGCTGCGCTTCCCCATTGGCTGCAATATGCGCCAGCTGGCTCGGCTCCGCCAGGTCGAACCGAGTCGGCTACAAATATCGAGCACAGGATTGCGAATGTTACGAGAACACGTTTCATAGTTTACTCCGAATTGAGTTGGTCTTAGACTGTTCATCGTAGTTCCATTTCTTTGCCGTGACTAGTGAGTTTAGATTATCAGCCATTTCCGTATAGTATTCCCGGCAACCCTTTGCTAGCCGCCGCTCATCGAGTTGGCAGGGATCCTCGGATTTGGGGCTCTTCGGATCTGGGCGTGAGTTGAGGTTGGTCGGGTAGGTGGTCCCGGGCGTGGCACCGGGGCGTCTGCGAGTCTGACGGTGTCTAACGTCGTCGATCCCGGGAGCCCCTGTTGGAGACCGATCCTACGCTCATGTGCGAACTGCTTGTCGGGCTGCCCGATGTCGACGTGAACGGAGTCGGTGAGTGGCCGGGCCGGTTGCGTGTTGCGATCACGACACGGGCCGATCGGCCGTCATGTCCGGGTTGCGCGGGGCGGGTCTGGCATCACCCCATGCTGAAATCCGAAGTGCCCTTAAATCCTCCGTTCTCAAGTCTCGGCTGAGACATGCCCAGTATTACATAGCGAAAGACTTGACCAAATAGTTGTCCCCGGACGGTCAACGCCGACCTCTGATCTAAATGTCCGTTGGACGGTGGCAAATCAACGCACGTTTGTCGCCATCTCACCGTATCGGATGTTACTAATGACTCCAGAACACAAAGAAGCCCTCGCTCGCGGCCGCGAGATCGCCATCGTTGTCAAAACATACTTATCGGCGCTTGACGCTAACGCACCTCGCCGAGGTAGACGGCGAACAGCCGAATCCATTCGACCTCGCCTCGAAAGTATCGCAGTAGAACTGGCGAAAGCCTCACCGCTAATCCAGCTTCAGCTAGTTCAAGAACGGATCGAACTCCAGGCCGAGCTTGACCACCTTGAGGCTATTCCACAGGTCGATATGGCAGCCTTGGAGGCCGATTTCGTAGAATGCGCCGACGAGTACGGCGAAAGCAAAGGGATCAGCTACGCTGCATGGAGGGAAATGAACGTCGAGACCAAAGTTCTAACGGCGGCAGGAATCCGAAGAACCCGACGACCAAGCAGCCTCATCAAAGCCTAGTAAACCCGGCACCCTAACTCGGTGAAGTCTAAACCAAGGTAACGGCCTATTGAACCCTGTGCGTGCCGGAAACTCGGTCGTGGCTGGTCAGGCGACGTTTTGGTATTCGTGGATGAGTCCGTCGCATCGGCTGGTCCGGAGCACGGTGATGGTCGCCGGTGGAGTTTCGGGCGGCTCATAGACGGGTGCCGGTGGCCGTTGTTGGAGTGATTGGTGGGGTCGGTGCTGGTTGTGATGGCCGATGTAGTCGGTGACGAGGCGTTCGAGTTGGGGTTGGTTCTAGATGATGGTGCGGTCGAGGAGTTCGCGTCGGATCGATCCGATCCAGCGTTCGGCGAACGTGTTGGCCACCGGGGTGCGGATAGGGGTCTTGAGGATTTTGAGGCCTTCTGTGCGGAAGATCTCGTCGAACGCGTCGATGAACTGGCTGCCGCGGTCACGAACGAGTGCCCGTGTGTCCTCGAGGCGTTTGGCGTGGCAGATGAAAAGGTTCCGGGCGGCTTGGGTGGTCCAGGCGCCGGTCGGGTTGGCGGTGACACCGGCGAAGATGACCTCGCGGCTGCGGACTTTGATGAAGAACAGTACGTAGTAGCGGCGCAGGAATGCGGTGTTGACGGTGAAGAAGTCGCAGGCGACGGCGGCTTGGGAGTGCAGGAACTCGGTCCCGGTGACGTCGGAGCGGTTTGGTGACGGGTCGATGTCGTTGTCGGTGAGGATCTGCCAGACCGTGCCTTTGCCGATCTTGTGGTCGAGTCTGGCGAGTTACCTTGGATGCGGCGGTGTCCCCATGTCGGGTTCTGGTGAGCGAGTCGCACGATCAGCTGACGCAGTGCACCGTTGATCGGCGGCCTGCCGACACGACGTGCCGGCGGTTGGGTCCAGTGCTTCGCGATTCGTTTGCGGTGCCAGCGCAGCAGCGTCTCGGGCGTGACGATCGAACCCTGGCGTAGCGCCTTGGGGAGTGCTGCGGCGATAGCGCCGAGCAGGGTCCGATCGTTCTCGGTGAGCGCAGGTCGGCCTACCTGGCGGCGCAGCACGGCGTTCTCGTGGCGCAACACGACGATCTGAAGGTCCTTCCAGCGTCCAGAACGCATCGCGAGGCGTGCTAGCTGGGTGAGGAAGCGGTAGAGGAGACGAGACACGACCGTCAATGATGGCAGCATCAGGCCTGGTCAGCACCCACGCGCTAGTTTCTGGGCGGCACAGGGCGACAGGCACGCTCGGAGCCAACCAGCCGGACCTCTCAAATGCTACGGAAACACCGCAACGCCCCCACAGTCTTAATCAAGCACGCTCAGGCGACTTCATCGGCGAACGCCCTGCCAACTCCGCCATCCATCTCACCGGCCTTCCCATCAACAATCTCCACGATTAGAGGGGATACCCAATGCCCACCTCCTCATCAAGGTGTTGAGACGACCAAGCGAATCCACCATGCCGAACGAATGACCTAGCTCCCGTTCCGTTCGATTGCTGCCAATCGCTCAGCGTCGAGGTTGAGCCGATCGCGACACGACCGGTCGACCTCGGAGAGATCGTCCTCAATAATGGCTAGTTCGTTAAGTGAGTTGTACCTAGGTAATCTGTTTGCCAGCTCGATCGGAGCAGCTAGACCCACCTTACCCTGTGGCGCCGCTAGCATCGGACCGCCCACCTGATCACTGAGCACTTGTATGGCTCCCAGAACCGACAAAGGCGGCTCGCCTAGAGAGCCAAAGTTCCATCCGGCCTCCGACATACAAGCGGCCCAGCGCTGTTCAATCAGATTCACCAGCGGGTCAGCGCGAGCTCTGTCATCAATCTCACTAACCAGTGCCCGGCGCAATTCATTCTCACTCAGGTCACTCGCGAGCGCTGCCGAGATACCCGTCTGGCAGCTTTGCACGAATTCATCGTACGGCCCCTTGGCAGTTTGCGGCAACGATGAACGGTAACGGTCATTAAAGTCCGACTCGACCACGGGTTCAGCTGACTGCCGCGCAGCTGCGACAATCCCATACCCGGCTCCATTACCGGCTGGAGCGGTTGGAAAGACCCACTCCGCTAGGATGTCGAGACTGTCCTCGTTAGCTAAGTCTGGGCCGTCGCTACCCAATGCGACCTCGTACTCGAATCCCTCTCGACGCATACACTCTTCTGCGTCCAACGCTGCGTCCTCGATACTCTGGTAGATACGCTCCTCAGCGATACGCTGCTCCTCGACGAGGTCTGACGCAAGGTCCGCCGGTGGCGAGGCGCAGGCGAATAGACCAAGTACGAGAGCTACCCAACCGCGTGAGGCCATGACAGAAATCCCTGCATCGAGCTCGTTGCTAAGTTGGCAGTCAGCAACGGAACTGGAACGGTCAGGACTCGCACCGTCTCTGCTCCTACTCCTTTGACACGTGCGACGTGGATGTTATGCGATCCTTCTTCGCTCACAATTCCCAACCGGCCGAGATTCTCAAGTCGAGAGTCGTCCCAGATCAGGAAAACTACTATCTCGTAAGGACAGCTCGAAATCTGTATCACACCGAGGTCGTCGGCATCCGCGACATCGGGCGACGTGGTGAAGTGCGGCCGACCGCCACAGTCACGTCCGGTAGTCGCTTCGAAAGTCTGAGTAATCTGGATTGAACCCGCAAGACAATAGTCATCATCTGATTCGCCTACGCTGATGTTCTCAACAACCGTCGGTGAATGGTCTGGAAGACTGGCATCTATGAGATCGCGTGAACTCTCGATCAACGCTATGGTTAAGCAGTGTGATCCATCGGGCAGGACACCTAAGTCAACCTCAATCTCGGTCGAGTGAAGGTCGCCATCTGCCGGGTGTCGGATCAGACTTGGTTCGACGAGGCCGATATCCGTCAGTTCGCCGTTGAGAATCGTCATCACAATATACACCAAGTTGGAGCTACCTAACTCAGGACAGGGATTGCCAAAGTCATCGTCGCCGCCACTGCAGGACGCGTCAATCACACGTGTGCTGAAGTCGACGCTAAATGCAACCGACTCTCCTGACGCGTAGCGAAGACCACGCACCACCGCCGTTCCGCGGCGAGTCGTGGTGCTCGTCTCAACTGCCCCACGAATACCGACATTGCCCGACTCGGGGGACGCGAGCCCACTGTCTTCTACTTGGCCAGTCGTATCATCCCCGGTGCACGACGAAACCATCATCCAAGTCGCAAACATCAGAACTAAAGGACCGAGGTTTCCAGTGCGGCCCCTGATTGACTTCGAGCCAGGGGCCGCACACGGGTCAATCCTATGTTGGTAGTTGATCAAGCAGAGGCCATCTGAGAAGCCTTTTGGCATGTGTCAGCAACCCAAATGTTGTAGTTAGTGCCATCGTCGTTCCAATGATGACCACCTGCCCACCTCCACCAGTCGTCCGCACCGCTCGACTTTCTAGCAGTGCCCCAGTTTGGAGTCGTCCCAGTGTTCGAATATGACTTAGCCAGCGTTCGTACCTGCGTACCCCCGTAATCGCAGTCGCCGCTAGAATCATCGATAAGGGCACCGTGAAAGTCCTGATTGTCGATGATCTCACCTGAGACGTTTCTTCGGCGACCCGTCACGTCGTCGTTGCTGTAGGCATATAGCCCAAAGCTGGCGTAGCAGCCAATGCAGCTCGCGCCCGCTGGCACAACGCCAAGTGTTTCGGCACCAAAGCTCGCGCTCGCTGGCGCAACGCCAAGTGTTTCGGCACCAAGGAGAGCCGTTAGGGCTACAACTACTAACCGCACTCCCCGCATTTTGATCTTCGTCATGCTTTCCCCCAAGTCGGTGAAGTTCTGCGCTATCGCTATCGATACAGCGACAGCAGTCAGCACTTCTCGTTCATCGTATTTATAGCATCGAATCTATCTAATAGCAGGTTTTACATCTTATCGAATCACAGTATTCAGGCAATACAATTTAGGTGTTAAGATTCAGTGTGGGATGGGCTGTGTAGGTCCTCAGTGCCCTCTGGGTGCCGAAAACTCATCCGTGTGCTCTGGCCTGGGGTTTCGTGGGATGCGGGTTGGGAACGGCAGCGCTGGAAGAGTTCCTGATATTCGATCTACTGATATCAGGCATGCTGATTTCGAGGCACGACGGGTCGTTCGACAGCCACAGGTCAGCCCTGTTGCTGTGCAGACTCGCCGGTCGGCGCGTATGGGCTCTATCGCCTGTGGAGCAGCCGTGGTAGTCTATGTTTATGGCGCCTACGAAGACGACTACGACGTTGCGAGTTCCGAGTGAGTTGCGCGATGAGATTGCCCGGATCGCTGAACAGCGAGGCACGACCATGCTTGAGGTCGTGACCGACGCAGTGCATCGGCTTGGTAGCGATGAGTGGTGGTCGTCGGTTCGAGATGCGCTAGATGGGCTGACCCCGTCGGAAGTTGCCACGTATCAGGTGGAGGGCCAGCAGTTGGATGCTGCGTCGATGGATGGTCTGGATGATCGATGAGGGGCGGTTCGTTCGGGGCGATGTCTGGTCGGTCGATTTCGGTGCCGATCCTGAGGATCCTGAACAGGCGTTTCGTCGTCCGGCGTTGATTGTCTCTGATGACCGGTTGCACCATCGGAATTTGCGGATGGTGATAGTGGTCCCGGGCACATCCACGATTCGTTCCGTGCCGTTACATGTCGTGGTTGAACCCGATGATGGCACTGGTTTGGATTCGGTGACGGCGTTCCAAGTCGAGCAGGTCCGGGCGGTGTCGATCGTTCGTTTCGTGGAGCGGCTGGGTCGCCTCGATCCGGTGAGCAGGCACGCGATCGACGAGATCCTCCGAAATGCGCTCAATCTGTAGTCGTAGAGCTGTTGGCGGCCGTGTGGCTGCCGGAACTCGGTCTTGAGGGCACCGTTGCGTTGATCGGCAGGTGATCGCGATCGTTTACCCCTAGTGTCGACGTTTGGTCAGATCACTTCGGCGAGTTCGACAAATGCGGCCGCGACTCGTAGCTGGTTGTGCCTGGTTTCGACGCCGAGTTCGTAGTGTCCGCGTCTCAGGTTCTGGACGAACGCATGGCCACGGATCACGACCGACGCGGGTCGATCGGTTCGCAGACCGCGCATAGGTCTCAACCGTGCTTTTAGTCGGCCGTGGTCGTTCTCGATCCGGTTGTTCGAATATTGCTCGGTGTCGTGCACCGCGTCGGGAAACAGCTTGGCGACGACGCGTAGCAAGGGTGCTGCCAGATCGGTGGTGATCTCAGTCGGTCGTCCGTGGGCGGTCAGTACATCGGTGAAGAACTTCCGGGCGGCGCCGATGTTGCGTCGCTTTGATACGTACACGTCGATTACTTGGCCGTACTGGTCCACTGCCCGGTACACGTAACGCCAGGCACCAGCGGTCGCCCACGGCATGTCGGCACGGCCGGGCTGCGTCGATCAGTAGTGGCGTGAATTTCTGTACCCATCGGTAGATGGTGACGTGGTCAACTTCGATACCGCGTTCGGCGAGGAGTTCTTCGACATCTCGATACGACAGGCCGTAGCGGAGGTACCAGCGCACAGCAAGCAGGATTATCTCAGGCGGAAACCGGTATCCGGCAAACGAGGCGGACTCAACAGAACTAAGGCGATTCACCAGAACACACTCGCTTCTGGCACCCGACCCGTCAACGCAACGGTGCCCCCAGGATCAAATAGTGCATGTTCCGACACATCCTTGAGAGGGGTGTCGAGAAGCGGCTTGAGAGACGGCGAGTCGGGCGTGTCGTTGAGATCGCCTAGGACCACTACGTTTGGTTCGCCTGTGCGGATCGGGGCGTTGTAGATCTCAGCGGTCCGAGCTGACCGGGCGGTTCGCTTCTTTTGGGCGGTTGGGGTGTCTCCTCCGTACTTGGACTTGAAATGGTTGGGAAGCACCCCGACCAGCTCACCGGTGGGGGTCGCCACCGCGTACCCGTGGCAGTCGCGGTTGAAGCGTCCCGGGTCTGTACTCGACGTCGCACCTCATCGACACGTTCGTTCGGAAGGTTGGCGTATCGACGCGAGCTGATCTTCATCCGATTGCTGTGAGTGATGGATGGTAGCCCGTAACTTCACGGGCATGTCGAAACGGCCAAGGATGCATCTATCGCATCGGATCTAGGTTTGTAGAGGCCGTAAGATATTCCTCGTCGTAGACCACGTCGGCGCATCTGGCTATTAGTCCTCGCGGAAGTGACCGGGTTCGTTCGTAACTGGGTCTACTCTCAAGATGTGACACCGGCGAGAAGCGACACCACCAGTATCGGGGTTCCACTTCCGGTTGACTTAGTCGGTCGTAAAGGCAAGCTCGCCGAGATCCACAGATTGCTGGCTCCTGGTGGTTCGGAAGGGCCCTTCGGAGCAGAAGCCGCTGGCCGCACCATCTCTCTCTACGGAATGGGCGGCGTTGGGAAGTCTGCGCTTGCTGTTCGCTACTGCCACGAGTTCAGAGCTGACTATTCGCTGATCTGGTGGGTGAATGCCGAGTCGCCAACGACAGTTTCGGGTTCATACGAGGAGTACCTCCATCATTTTCCAGAGCTGAAGGCTCAGATACCGCGGGGCGACGACGTCAGGCCCTATGTTGACATTCACCTCAGCCGGCAGGCCATCGCTCTTGTTGTCTATGACAACCTCGCTGATGAAGTAACCATGCGTGATATTCGACCCCCTTCGTTCCTAGGAGCCGTGCTTATCACGAGTCGAAACTCTGATGGGTGGGAGTATCCGGTCAGAGTGGAACTCCTCTCCCTGACGGCGGCGCGAGATTGGTTGATTCATGCCGCTGGCAAGTCACCGCAGTGTGGTGGTGACCTTGCGGCTGTAGATCCCGGTGTGATCGATGATGCGGAGTGGCTGGCAGGCGAGGAGGCAACACGCGGTCTTGCGCTCGCGCTCAAGATGGCGGTCAACTACATACGGAATACTCGCTGTGGGTTGGCTGAGTATCGAAGGCTCTATTTGGCGACGAACAATACCGTCCTCGACAGCCAGGATCACGCCCCAGCCGACTACCGAAAGACAGTGTATTTTGCTTTTGCGATCACGCTGCGCTCGCTGGTCGCTGACAATCGCCACGAGTCGATTCAGCTGATCGAAATAGCAGCGTTCTACGCGCCCGACGACATTCCAACCCGAATTTTTACCCCCCAGGTGTTGAAGTCGACGAGGCCTGATGCGGCTCACTATGCCCTTGGTGCTCTTTCAGCGCTCGGGCTCGTTGAGCTCAGCGAAGGATCGTTTTCGGTTCATCGGGTCGTGCAAGAAGTGGTGCGCTACTACCTGTTGCACGACTTCCCAGACATTGATGTAGCTATGGCGAAGGCATCGAAACGTAGATGCACGTTTCTGATCTTGACCGCGCAGGCGCCAGCGGCCGACAACCTCGACGCGGGCCGCACAGCCAAAGAAATTGAAGATCTGCTTCGCAGTTCGCCACTTCGTGATCAAATCGAGGTGAGGTCTCGTCCAGAAGCCACACCCCAAGATCTCGTAAGAGCGCTCAGGAACTACGCGCCCGAGGTCGTGACTTTCGTTGCTCACGGGACGGCTGCGGGGATTGACTTGCGTGACGATGACTCTGACTCCGTAAGCACGGCGTCTCCGTTTGAGCTTGCGAATGCGTTTCAGGGCCGTGGGGTTCAGGTGGTCGTGCTCGGCGCTTGCCACTCAGCAGCGACTGCGGAAGCGCTGGCTGTCCATGTGCCGGTGGTCGTAGGAACTCGTGGAGAGCCGAAGGCTGATGCGACTCGCCGATACGTGACGGAGTTCAATTTTGGACTAGCGAAAGGGCTAACGAGTTCCCAAGCGCACCGGGATTCAGTTGCCGTGGTGGGGTTGTCCGACGGCTTGAACGTGTTTGAGTTGCATGGCCGCGATGCGGAGCTGGCAATCTTTCGGTAGTCCTTAAGTTTAGAGGGGTAGCTGGTCCCACATCTGATTGTTCGAGAAGTAGGCAGTGTGAGCTCCTGGAAACGTCCGTCGGTTGTCTACCTCTATGTCGCTCGCCACCGCAAAAAGGGCACTCGCGCAATTCGACAGAACGTCCGCTGGATCGTAGACGTTGAACCAAGCCGGAAAGTGGGCCGGTAGTTCTTGCCCGAGCCGAATCGAATCAAGAACATCTAGTTCGTAGAGATAGGGTGCCTGAGATCCGATCGTGATGAGTGTCTCCACCTTCGATAGATCTTTCTCCACTAGCAACTCGAAACAGGCGATCCCGCCGAGGCTATGGCCGATAAGAGCAACACTGTCTGATTCACAGCTGGCAATTGAGTCTGCGATGTACTCGCGGAGCGCCGTGCCGTCCTGTTGGTACTTCAGGACATCGCTGGGAATGCCAGGATGGTTTGGCCCCACTTAGGGGGTAAACGCCAGCTTGTTCTGGCCCCGCTTATGTAGATCATTCGACAGTGTTGCCCGTAGTGGTTGGGCTGTCGGGATGTTGAAGAGGTCCAAGGTGCAGTTGTATGAACTGGAGTGAGTACTGGTTTGCGCGGTGTTCAGGCTGCGGTTTTGTTGGTGGTGTAGGCCGCCCGGGCGGCGGCGGGTGTCTGGCAGTTGAGGCTTTGGTGGGGCCTTTGATGGTTGTAGAACACTTCAATATAGTTGGCGACTGCTGAGGTGGCTTTAGCCCGGGTTGGGAACACAGTGCGGTGCACGAGCTCCTTTTTCAGGCTGGCGAAGAATGACTCGGCTACGGCGTTGTCGTACGCGCAGCCAACGTTGCCCATCGACGTACGAAGCTTCCCGTTGGCTTTCAAACATCGCCTGAACTCTTTCGAGGTGTACTCGGCGCCCCTATCGGAATGGAACACTGCCCGACGACGGATACGACGGTTCTGGCGTGCCATCACAATCGCCGCACAGATCAGGGAAGCCCGGTGGTGTCCTGCTATGGCCCAGCCGATGACTTCACGGTTGTACAGATCAATCACCGTGGCCAGGAACACGGGTCCCTCCCACGTGTCGATCTGGGTGATGTCGCCAACCAGACGCACACCGGGCCGTGTCGCAGTGAACTCCCGGCCGACCAGATCAGGCGCCGGCGAAGACCCGTCGGGTTGGGTCAGGTTGCGCCACGGTCGCGGATGGCACGACACCAGGCCGGCCTTAGCCATAAGCTCGCCAACAACCCGGTCACACACCGTAATGCCTTCGTTGAGGAGGCGGGCGTGGACTTTGCGGTAGCCGAACACTCCGTTGGAAGCTTCGAACACCCCGACGATCTGTGCGGTGAGAAACTTGCGACGTTCAGCCGTCGGCGATGGTGTTCTGCGGGCCCAGGCGTAGAACCCTGACTCAGACACACCAGCCCAGGAACACATGCGACAGATCGGATAGTTCGGCTTCTCCGCAGCGATCACTTCGAACCACGCCTGGGGCTCTGTTCGGCTGCGAAGAAGCCCGCCGCTTTTTTTAGGAACTCATTTTCCTGCCCGGCCCAATACAGGTCGTCCCTGGCTTGGCTGAGCTCTTCTCGAAGCCGGCGGACCACGGCATCAGCATCGGACTCCTCACGTTTAGCCATCTCGACTCCTTCACGACGTGCTCTACGGACCCAGGTTCGCAGAGTCTCATCGAGAACCCCGAACTCTTGAGCAACTTCTCGGATCGGCCTGGAAAACTCCAGCACCTGACAGACAACCTGAGCACGAAACTCAGGCGAATACTTGATACCTCTAGGCATGTGACAATCGCTTCCTATTCAGGCAGCAGACCACCGCGTCAAACGTTCCCCACTCCACATCGTCCTCCTAGGCGACTCAGGGACAGGGAAATCGCATCTACTAATCGGGCTAGGCCTAGCCGCCTGCGCCCAAGGAAAACGGGTCCGATACGTCACCGCAGCAGCACTCGCCAACGAACTAGCCGAAGCCGCCGATGAACGGCAACTATCCAGGCTCGTCGCCAGATACGGGCGACTCGACCTCCTATGCCTCGACGAAGTCGGCTACATGAAACTCGATGCCCGCGGCGCCGAATTTGTGTTCCAGATCTTGACCGAACGCGAAGAACGGGCCTCCATCGCGGTCGCTTCGAACCTGCCGTTCAGCGAATGGGGCCAAGTATTCGAAGACCCACGACTCGTCGCAGCAATCGTCGACCGAGTCACCTTCAACGCCCACATCATCGAAACAGGCACCAACTCATACCGCCTCGCCACCACACACCGAAACTGACACAACCAGCCGGGGCCAAAACTAGCCAGCAAAGTGGGGCCAATATGTGGAGTGCGCGACTATGCGGCTCGGGCTGGGATCGGCGCTGGT
>CAZMUM010000063.1:17791-19312 GCA_964569385.1 uncultured Acidimicrobiales bacterium | reverse complement strand
TCTGCGAACCAGGCGACGTGAGCGATCTCCCAGATTGCCGGGTTGACGATCTCGAGATAGTCGCAGGTCCAGCGTTCGTCGTGCGGGCTGAAGTCGTCTACTGGGGCCAACAGCGAATCCGTGGCGTCGATCATCCAATCGGCGAGCCGATCCGGCGGAACCCATTGCTGTAGTTGCATACGGCGAGCCTACGCACGAACCGCCGGACTTTCGTCGATGCGCAGGCGAGGCCATCGCCGCCGGCGTCGAATAGTCGCACCCCGTCGATAGTCTGAGTTCTATGCCGGATCAGAACCCAACTCGTCTCACCCAATTCAGCCACGGCGCTGGTTGAGGCTGCAAACTCGCGCCTGGTGCGTTGGCCCACGTGGTGGGTCACCTCGACAACACACAACACCCAGATCTTCTAGTCGGAACCGAAACCGGCGACGATGCTGCCGTATGGCGTATCTCGGACGACCGCGCCCTCATCTCGACGGCCGATTTCATCACGCCAGTCGTCGACGACGCCAGAACCTGGGGTCGAGTTGCGGCCGCCAACAGCGTGTCCGACGTGTACGCCATGGGCGGAAAGCCCCTGTTCGCTCTCAACCTGGTTGGTTGGAACAGCGACGAGCTGCCGGTCGAGCTCTTGGGCGAAGTGCTCGCTGGCGGTGCCGACATTGCCAAGGCCGGCGGCTTCATTATTGCTGGCGGACACACCATCGACGACCCAGAACCCAAGTACGGCATGTCAGTTACCGGCGAGGTGAACCCCGAGTTCATGCTCACCAACGCTGGTCTCAAACCTGGCCAAGCGCTTGTTCTTACCAAGCCTCTCGGAATCGGCATCATCACTACAGCAATGAAGGCCGAGAAAGCCAGCGACGGCACCATCGCCGCTGCCATCGAATCGATGATTCGACTGAACGACGTGGCAGCCGAGGTTGCTGTCAATGGAGGCGCGACTGGCGCCACCGACGTAACCGGGTTTGGCCTGCTGGGTCACTTGGGGCGGATGGCCATCGAATCTGGTGTCGATGTCAGCATCGACGTCGAGGCCACTCCGTTTTTGGTTGGTGCTAAGCAGTTGGCAGTTGATGGCCTGATACCCGGAGGGACGCACCGCAACCTGGCTTGGGTCCGCAAACAACTGCAACCAGGCGATCACGACGAGACAACACAGCTGATGTTTGCCGACGCGCAGACGTCTGGCGGGCTCGTGTTCGGCCTCGACCCCTCCAAGACCGAAGAGGCATTAGCCCGATTGGCCGAGACGGGTCATACCGCAGCGGTAATCGGGTTCACGACCGAAGGTTCGGGAACCATTACCCTCACATGATCGTCGACGACGAACGGCCAAACATGTCGCTCGATCTCGACTTCGACTGCCCGCGTTGCAAAGGGCCGGCTTCGGAATCGTTCTACGGGCCATGTTCGCCATGTCGTCGCGAGCTTCGTTCTAAGCAAGGTGGCGAAAAGCGAGATGTTCGTGCCGCCGAGTACGAACCGAAGATGAACGTAGTACCAAACCAGATCGCT
>CAZMUM010000063.1:0-17691 GCA_964569385.1 uncultured Acidimicrobiales bacterium | reverse complement strand
TGTTCGTGCCGCCGAGTACGAACCGAAGATGAACGTAGTACCAAACCAGATCGCTTCTAAGGAGTGAGTCTTTGCTCTCGACCGACGACTTGGCTGCTGCGTGTCTTGGCCAACCAGAGGCCGAACTAACACGACCCTTTGGCGACGACGTCATGGTGTTCAAGGTGGCGTCCAAGATGTTCGCATTAGTGCCCGACAACGCAATGCCTAACAACCCAGTGCCTCCATCAATCTCGTTAAAGGGCGACCCCCTCGACAACGAGGTGCTACGGCAGCGTTTCGAGGCGGCAACGGGCGGATATCACCTCAACAAGAAACACTGGAACACCATCGTCAGCGATGGCGAAGTGCCCGATCAAGAACTCAAGAACCTCATAGAAGACAGCTACGACCTGGTAGTCGCCGGCCTTCCCAAGACAAAACGACTACTTCTCCAGGGCCAAGTTAGAGCTGTCGACACGCCGCCGAGTTAAGAAGCTGGGCCACCACACCAGCCACCCGCTTGGCGGTAGGGATATCGAGGAACTCGTTCGGACCGTGAGCATTCGACTGAGGCCCCAGAACACCAGTGATAACGAACTGTGCCTCTGGGAACTGCTCGCCGAGCATGCCCATAAACGGAATTGACCCGCCCTCACCCTGGTAGTTGGCCGGCGCTCCAAAGTGAGCATCCGACGCCGCGGCCAGCGCATCGGCCAGCCACGGCTGAAGGTCTGGAGCCGCCCATCCAGGGCCAAGCTCGCCATCGGAGAACGTGACCGACGCGCCATAGGGCGGGTCGTGGGTTAGCGCCGCGACAAGCGCCTTCATCGCAACCTCGGGATCAACCGTCGGGGGCAGCCTGACCGACAACTTCGCCGAGGTGTTGGGTCGTAGGACGTTGCCGGCGTCGCCTGGGGCTGGCGCGCCATCGAGTCCAGTAATCGACAACGACGGGCGCCAGGTTCGGTTGAGGGCCTGCTGGACAGGGTCGGAAACGACGGGGAGGGTTTGTTCGTAAAACCACCCGGGATCGGCGAGATTCCCACCCGTCGCTCCTATCGCAGCCGCGGCCTGGTCGACACGGTCGGCGGGAATATCGGCGTGAAGTTCGGGCAGCAGCACTTCGCCAGTCGCCGAATCCTCAATGCGATCGAGCAGGTTGCGAAGGATCCGAAAACTCGATGGCACGACACCAGACACGGAGCCGCTGTGCAATCCAACGTTGGCAACTCGCACATCGAGCGTTCCGGCAATGAGGCCACGAAGTGAGGTAGTGACCCACAACGAGTCGTAGTCGGCTGCACCGGAATCGAGGCAGATGACCATCTCGACATCGCCAATACGGTCCTTCAAATGATCGACGTAGGCAGGAAGGTCCGGGCTACCAGACTCCTCGCTGGCTTCGATGAGAACCACAAGTCGCCCGTGCTGACCACCGGCTGCGGCCACCGCCTCGATGGCTGTTAGTGAGGCGAACAGCGCGTAGCCGTCGTCGGCTCCGCCCCGGCCGTAAAGCCGCTCGCCAACCATGACCGGAGTCCAAGGACCTTTATCGGCATCCCATCCCGACATCTCAGGCTGCTTGTCGAGATGGCCATACAGCAGTGTTGACCTGCCGGCGTTGTCGCCAGCGGCAGTCGCGGGAACTTCGCACAGGATCACAGGGGTGCGATCGTCGAGCTTGACGACCTCAACCTTGAGGCCTGGAATCGAGCGCTGTTTGGCCCACGTCACAAAAAGTTCGACCGCTTGGTCCATGAACCCGTGTTGAGCCCAATCAGGATCGAACGCAGGGCTCTTGTTAGGAATCGTGATGTACTCCTGAAGCACACCGACCACGTCGGTCCATTGGTCGTCGATGTAGTGGTCGACAATGTCGCGGTCGAGCAGGGTTTCAGAGGCTGACAGTTCCGAAGTTGGCACGCCAACAATCCTATGGAATCGGGCCGAAAAATAGAGAATCCCGAGCCACTTCGTGCGCTATTGCACACGCCACGAGAGGACAACTCGTGGAGCTCGGGATCCGGGTAGTCCGGGTTGGAGTCGCCACCTAGACCAAAAAGCTGGCCAGAGGAACCCCATATTGCGGCGGGTGCCTCAGCGCCCGGCCACCTCCAAAGTCCTACAGTCATGTTTCATGTGGTGGACCACCTCCTTTCTTTGGTGGCACCAGACTGTCACAAGATGTCAGCCTTCGACCAGCCATTTCGAGAATCGCTGGGTGAAGATGGCTGGCAAACCGCCGGTGTGCACAAAGACCACTGGGCGATCAGCGAGGTCGCCACTGGCGGCCATCTGGATAAGACCGGCAAACGCTTTGCCGGAGTACACAGGGTCAAGAACGATGCCGGCGGTGCGAGCAACCAAGCTGATTGCTCCACGGGCGGCATCGGTCGGAGCTCCGTACCTCTCACCGACCTGACCATCGAGAACCTGAACAACTCCGGTTGGTTTCGGCCGGCCGGCTAGTTCGGCGGTCTTGATGGCGAGGTCAGTGACCTTGTTGGCGATATCTCGAACCGCCCCGACATCGACGGCCATAACTCGCCCATGGTCGCCGAACCCGGCCACGAGTCCTGCGTGGGTGCCGCCAGACCCCTCTGCGTGCACGACGAGCGCATCCGTCGGAACTTCGCTCGATAACTCGTCGGCAGCCTGGACGTATCCGAGGGCTCCAATCGGGTTCGAGCCACCGAGGGGAACGGCATATGACCCTTCCCGCTCAGTTGCGACCTGCTCGATCGCTACCTCTATGTCATCGCTGTAATCGTCGCCGGTGAACACCAGCTCCGCACCGAAAAGAACGTCGAGCAGCGTGTTGCCCTCGACCACCGACGGCGGCTGACCGCCGAGCACCGCCACACAGTTGAGCCCGCTGACGGCCGCCGCAGCAGCGGTCATGCGGACATGGTTGCTCTGCACCGCCCCTCCAGTGACGAGGGTGGTCGCGCCTCGCTCTAAGGCATCGGCGACCAGATAGTCAAGCTTTCTGGCCTTGTTGCCACCAGCGCCGAGCCTCGTGAGGTCATCGCGCTTGATCTGAAGCTGCCCACGGCGAAGTCCGATCGCATCAGCCAAGGCGTCGCAACGCTCGATGGGAGTCGGCACACCCGATAACGAGACAGGATTGGAAAACATGACGACAAACTAGCCTGTGGCGCCGCCCATCGGCAGCCGTCGAAAACCCAGAAATTGATGGGTCCGGGAGCTTTCGCACGCAACCTCGCGGCCGACATCGAAAGTCAGGAACACAAAGGTCTTCTGTACGGGGTTAGGGCCATGACTAGTCAACGCCTGCTAAAGGCAGCCAACTGATGGGACGCTGTTACGACTTTGGCGTGTCGATAGATGCATCATCTGAACGCGCCATGATCGTTGCTCCCGAGGGTGGTCACTGCATCTGCCCAAGTAGTGGTGCTACGTGTTCGGGAAGGTTCTCGGGATGCACCGACATTCTCAGCCAGCCTGGCCGCGTGCCTGCAAACGCGCCCAGTTGGTCACTCGACCAAACGCCGGTTGTTGTCAGTGCTCCGCAACCACTGGCGCTGGCGACGGCTCAGCCGGCATCAGTCCCTCCGGTTCAACTCCCGGTTGGCCCAGAAATCGTTCTGCCAGAGCCGGTCTCGCCATCGCCTGCAACGTCGCAATCGACGGTCACACCGGCTGTACAGCTCCCCACTGCCGAGACTCAACAAGACCGAGCCAACGCTCAACAAAACCGTGTCGAGACGGGGCAAAATGCCGAAGCAATAGCCGCTCTCCACACCACGATCGAAGAACTTCAGGCCGAGCTATTCGAGTCAAGGCAGCATCACAACGACGAGATTGCATCGGTCGTCGACCTCGACGACGCAATCTCGCTGCTACGTCAGACAATTGTGAGCAGCCACCTCAACGCAGCCCAGAACGTCGACGAGCTTCGCTCCGAGGTGGGCGCCGTCGGGCGCGAGGTGTCGGCTCTGGAATCGATCCCCGAGCAAATTGCGAACCTCGAAAAGGTGGTCAGCGATGGCCACCTGAGACCCTCTCCGATCAGGCCCGAACTTGAGCTCGTTGGCGATCGCCTCGGACGAATGCACACCTCGTTGGAGCAACTAGCCAGGGGCATCGTCGAAGTACGCAACGTCGGTAGTGCAACGGCAACCACGTCAGACATGGCGACTCTGCGCTCTATGGTCGACACGTCCAACGAAATGCTCGCCGCGTTTCGCGGCGAGATGGTCAAACTCGCAAAGCAGCAGTCGCGCGAGACTCACGACCTGCGTAAACAAGTAACGGATCTACGCACGCAACTGACGGCTCAACGCAACTCAGACTCCACCGGAACGACGATCAGCACCGAACTAGAAGAGCTAAGGCGGGAAATGAGTCGGCTGCGCCCAGAAGGCGCCGACATCGTTACCGCGACCGAGTTGGCCGAGACCATCAACACCCTGCGTGCTGCTGGTGCCGAGCAAATCTCGGCAGCTCATTTGATCCATACGTTCCAGCTTGAGATGCGCGGTCTTCGAGCCGAGATGGCCAACGCCACCAAATTGATGACGGGCCCCGCTCAGGCGAACCAACCTGGCCGCCTCAACGCCTGAGGGCATCAATGGCCCTACCGACATTCGACCTGCTAACAACCTGGCCTATCTGGACACGATTCGCCTTGACCCAAGGTGATCTCAACGCCGCCGCAGCAACCCTTGGCGGAGAGCGTCGGTTCGAGCGGTGGCGAAACTCGCTTCGCCACCGTCTGCTCACCGGAACCGCCTTCCCGCTTCTGGATCTACCAAAACGATGGGACGAAGCGAACGTAGTCGAACTATTGACCGCGGCCGACCAAGAGCTAGCGCTGCTCGACGCCGGCGCGTACAACTCACCAGCGCCCTGGGCGGCCAGCAGGCTCGGGCTGATCTCAGTAGACGGCATCGACCTGAACCCCAGGTTGGTGATGTCACCTCGCGCGAGCCACATTCGGTATTCATGTCAGAACATGATGGCCACGGCGTACATCGATGAAGCCTTTGACGTCGTTGTCTCGGGCTCGACAGTCGAACACGGTGTCGACTGGGAACAATGGCTAGACGAATGCCGACGGATTCTTAAACCAGGCGGCCTTCTTTACGTCTCGACCGATGTTGTAGCGGAGTCGACCAATACTTCGGATCTAACTGCTTTCGGCCTGCCGTGGACCCCGTTGCGTCCATCAGACATCGAGGCAATGCCGGCGCGGTTCGAGCGCGCCGGATTTGTCGCCAGTCCGGCTCGTCGTCTCGAACTGCCAAACCACCTGCCCGTCCGGTTCCTCAACCATCCGATCGGCTTCGTCGGCTTCGCCGTCGTGGCCGCGTAAGGTCGATCAGCCGTGCGTGTCGCGCTCGTAACAGCCCACTATCCGCCACTCCTATCTGGCCACGCCGACTACTGCGAACTGCTAGCACATGCACTGATCGATGAAGGTCTCGATGTTGAGGTTGTGGTTCTTGGTTCGACGAGCGCCGACGATGAACAGGTAGGAATCCCCGATGGCATCCAGGTGTCGAACGGACCTCTACCAGACTCAGTTGGCAACCTCGTCAGGGCTGTCAACACGATCAGCGCCACAAACCCCGATGTTGTTCTGCTCCAGTTCGAGGCTCACGCTTTCATGCTCAAGTGGATGCCCCATCTGCTGCCAGCGGCCATTCGGCGGCGGGGGCTACGCGTCGTAATGACATACCACGAACTGTGGAAGCCGGGCCGGTTTGGGTACCTTCCGAAGGCGATTCTTCTCAATTCCGCGCATCGGGTCGTTACTTTCAGTCGCTGGCACGCCGACGGCGTTTCGCGGTTTCGATACATCGGACCCAGCCCCGACATCGTGGCTTGCGGCTCAAACATCACCAAAGTTGTCAGCGCCGACCGGCAGCTGCTGAGAGCCCGGTACGACATACCGGTCGACGCTGTTGTGTTTACATCCTTTGGATTTGTTATGGCCGACCACTGCACCAAAGAACTCGTTAGATCTGTGGCAAACCTTCGTTCAGAAGGCATCGATGCTCGGCTTCAGATGATCGGCCGCTTCGACCCAGCAACGGACGGCTACCACCAGCAGCTGACCCAAATCTGCAGAGAGTTCGAATTGAACGATGCCATCACCTGGCACGGACGTGTTGTCGACGAGTTGGCCGTGGCCAGGCTCATCGGGCTCAGCGACATAGGCGTGCTTCCCTACAGCAGCGGAGTGGGCGAAAACAATGGTGCATTTGCCGCGTTCGCTCACTACGGCCTTCCCACCGTAACGACCAGCGGTGAACGCTCGGCGGCTATGGAGCAAGAGAACATCGCACTATTCACAGGAGCGACCGAACAAGGCCTTACCGATGCGATGCGCACATTAGCGACCGATTCCGAGCAACGGATTCTCATAGCCAAAAGAGTTAAGGAGTGGTCGCTGAGACGCACCTGGAAAGTTGTTGGGACCACGTACGCGGCGCTCCTAGCAACCGACCCAGATCCAGTGGAGGTCACCTAATGGCCAGTCAACCCAAGATCACGAGGGCCATATTCGGGCTGTCCGAGCACGATCTACCCGCTGCCGGCATCGACCACGTGGCGGTCTGGCCAGTCATCCAATCCGTTCCAGGTCGTTTCGGATCGACGACAATTTCGAACGTTCGGCGCCATCTGGCGTGGCGATCGATGAGTCGGCATGCGGTATCGATCCTGGATCTCGAGCTCAGGAACGCGCCTCAACGCGCTGCCAAACGAATCCAGAAGAACCGCGCCAAAGCCGGACTCACCCCAGCCTTGGTTCGCTAGTCCTTAGCCGGTACGGCCGAGCCAAATGGGCCAGATGGCTCGCTTCGTGCCAAGACGCGCAGAAACCCCGCCCGAATGAGGCGGGGCTTCTGCTTTCAAGATGTCAATAGTCAGAGGTGTTGGACGAACCCCTCGACTCTGGGTGCAATTGACTAGCCCTCTTCGCCGTCGATCTTGTCGACAGCGTCCTTGACCATGTCTGGCACTTTGCCGCCGGTCATGTCATCGACCTTGTCGACCACAGCCTCAGCAGCGTTTCCGACCACGTCGCGCGCACCTTCAGCGGCATCCTTGGCCTTGTCCATTGCGCCTTCAGCGGCATCCTTAGCCTTATCGAACAGCCCCATTTTCAGCCTCTTTCAGATGATCTATCGCTATTTGCGACGCCTCTGTTCTATCAGGCAAACACTCGGTCTGTGGCTGCACTACCCCGACCGAGCATAATCGAGGCCCAAATCGAGACTTCAGACTCAGGAACGGTCGCTCGACAAATCGATAGCTGATCGATGCCGCAGCAAGGCTCATGGCGAACTGAATCACGACGAGATAGCGAAACGCTAGGTCGGGTTGGGCGTCCTTAACGAGCTCGAAGATCGGAAAATGCCATAGATACAAACCGTAAGAAACCGTGCCCAGATACATCAGTGGCGGCAGGCACAAGCAACGCCCTACGAGCGATGACGAGTGCCCGGCCAGCTGCGCTATCACCAGTACCGAGGCCAGCGACACGATGGGCAAGCCCACAACGTACATCCACCCTGAGGCAATGTTGCCGAACAGGGCCGCCAGGGCCAACACAACGGCGGCGCCCGCGGCAGCCTTCGACAATCGTGCTGTAACGCGAGCGACAGTGTTCGCTGGAGCCGAGGTCATCAGTAGGGCCCCAGCGCACCCGATCAGCAGGGCATCGGCGCGCGCATGCAAGGGAAAGTAGGTGAACTCCACGTTCTCGAACCAGAACCGCACCAAGGCTCTCCCAACAGCAACGACTACAGCGCCAGTAGCGGCAAAGATCGCCGCCCCGCGAGCCGACCGCCGGTGAAGGATCGCCACCAGAACCGGCGGCCAGAGAAGATAGAACTGTTCTTCGATGGCCAAAGACCAGGTGTGCCCAAACACTCCAAGGGAGCGGTCGACCACCATCGCTAGGTAGTTAGAAAGGTACCCAAGCGTCCACGGGACGGTGGCCAATGAATCCGAACGCAGACTTCCCTGGGGCCACAACACCAGGATGGGTGTAACAACAGCCATCATGGCCAACAGAGCCGGGAAGAGCCGAAGACTTCTCCTGGCGTAAAACCTCATGAAGTCCACCCGGCCGAAACGGTCGCGTTCTTGCACAAGCAGGGCCGTGATCAGGAACCCGCTCAGAACAAAGAACACGTCAACTCCCACGAATCCGCCCGGCAGGTATGGCACGTTGGCGTGGTAGAGCATCACGCTGATGACAGCAACGGCACGGAGCCCGTCGAACGGTGCGACCTGACCAAGCCGCCAACGCTTTGAGGGTGCAACGACTGCCGCCCGCGGCCGCTGCACTCGAGGGCCGAGTAGCCCTCGGACCAGGAAGTTCACATCGGCTATCGACCGTCTGCGTTCGAACACCACCATCGTTGCCGCAAAGACCGCCTGCCCAACCACAACCCCGGCAATGAGCGCACCCCAGCGTCCACCAAAGCCAACAGCGCCCGCAACGGCCGAGCCGCAAAGCGCACCAGCGACGAGCCCCGCGACCGCGTCGCGGGTCTCGGCGATTACGTCGATCTGCAGCTCACGCTTCGCAAGCCGCCAAACAGGCACATAAGCGAACTGCAACAGAACGTAAAACCAACCAAAACCCACTTCGCCCCAGATCCACGTCGCTGCTGACCCCAAGGTCCACGTCAAGAACAGCCATGTCGCCGATAGCCACATTGCGACCCTGGTGCGGCCGATGGCGTTGAAGGCCTGGAACAGCGGCGCTGTCATCGCAGTCGTCACGATTGCAGGCACGAAGAGCACCAACAGATCGGCGGCAGGCAACCACTGGTCGGAAAAGACCAAGCTAACGAGTTCCGACGGCGCCACCAAAACCGCAACCACAACCGGGAACGAAATCAGCGCGTTAAGACGAATTGCCCGAGCCGTCAACAACCCGAGCAGGATCCGATCCTCTTGCACTCTCGCCAGGCTCGGCAACACCACCCGATCGATCGCCCCGAGCAACAACACTGGCATCAGCACAAGGTTGTAGGCCCACGACACATGACCCAACGACGTGAGGCCCAGAACCGCGCCAATGAACAAGGGTTGGAACGCATCAGTCAACGCCACCAGCAGACCAGAAGCCTGAACTGGCAGCCCGACGGCCAGCAACTCGCGGTACTCGCCCCTGACTCTTCGCAGAGACGGCCCGCCGCGGACGGCGAAACGATACGCGGTGTAGCCGAGTACTTCTTTTACTCCCACCGCAACAGCAATGGCCCTAGCGCCATAGCCCGATCGAGCCAGCGCCAGGACGATTCCGAAATATACGATCGATTCGACTGTTTCGACGGCAGCGATAGTCGAGAAACGACGCCGTCGTTGAAGCATCGCTGAAGGCACAGCCCGCCGAAACCGAGCCCAGAGTGCCACCGAAAGCATGGCGGTCGCGGTTGCCACCTGCCCGTGCCCTAGCTGCATCAGGATGGCAGTTCCAGCGCCGCCACCGAGAAGACCGGCCCACGCCATGAGGTTCACCAAGCGAGACGCTGCTGCCCACTCACCCACTGTTGGCTCAGCGGATTGGCGAACTAGCGCCACAGTGAGCCCAAGGTCACCGAAAAGCGTCGCCGCACCAAACACGACGAGGTTCAGGGTCGCGAAGAGGCCGTAATCGGTTGGCTCGAGCCAGCGCGCCAAGAGCACCGCGGCAGTGGCGCTTAGCAAGATCGTGAGTAGTTGGCGCCCGCCGAGAAGGGCCGCTCCCCTAGTGGATCGGTTCGCGCCGCTAACCGTATTGGCGTCGCTGCTAACCAATGAGTCGTCAGCTATCGACATCGGCGCGAGTTCTCGGTACTCGAAGAGGCGCCTTCGCGATACGGCGCGACGCTAAGCGGGCTGCCCCAAGGTCGCGACCACCGAATCCACTGAGCACGGTCCATATGACTGGGACCCGGCTCTTGTCGAGTACATCGAGCGCCATGCCCAGACGTCTACGTTTGGTTACGCCCCGTCGGACCACGAGCACGACACCATCAACAATGCCGGAAATGACCTGCGCGTCCGAGATGGAGTTGAGGTGCGGAGCGTCGATTACAACCAGGTCGGCATCGGCCTGGACTGCTCTGAGCACTTCGACCAACCGCGACCCATCGAGTACCTGAGTAATGCCATCGGTCAATGGCCCCGATGGCAGAACACGAAGCCTTCCGGCACTCCCGCGCAACGGAAGTTCGACAAGACACGCTGAGAGGGCCTGGGTGCCGGCCAGCACCGACGACAGGCCCGGTTCCTGGCCAATGTCGAATCGCCTGTGCACGCGCGGCCGGCGCAGGTTGGCATCTATCAACACGACATTACGCCCGCCTCGTGCCACAACAGCAGCTAGCTCGGCGGCGACCGTAGTTTTTCCCTCGTTGCGGTCAGGGCTTGTGACGAGCAGAGTCTGCACGGGTGTGGTGAAACTGAGCGCGAGCAAGGCCGACCTGATTGATCGAAAGGCATCCGCGGTCGCCGACACTGGCTTGTACAAAGTTGCCACAGCGGCGCGGCGCGAACGAACGAAGCGATCCACTGGAGTAGCACCCAGGACCGGAATACCGACGAGTTCTCTTTCGATCACATCTCGCCGACGCAATCGATCGTCTAGGTAGTCGACAGCGAACGCGAGCGCCAACCCGGCCGAAAAGCCGGTGATCGCGGCCACAATCATCTGCCGAAGCGGAGTTGTTCCGAGCGGGCCAGCAGCGCGCGACGTTTCGCCAAGTATCGACGGCCCAGCGTTGAGAATGCTCGCTTCGTAGCCGACCTCGTCAGCCCTTGTCTGAAGCTGCGACTGGAGCCCAAGTACCGACTCGCGCTCGGCGAGTAGCTGAGCTAGTTCGGGATCGGCCGACTCGCCAGCCAGAACCACGTCGGCCTCAAGGGCCGAGTTCGGCGAAGCGGCTGAGGCTAGGAGTCGATAAAACTGCTCGTCGAGTTCGCGGTCGGCTAGCTCGGCAATGCGAACATCGAGTTGGCGTGCTTGATCGTTGTACAACGCTGCCCGTGACGCCAAGGTGTCAGCGATCAGGGTGTAGTACTCGCTGATCTGAAGCTTGCGGAACTCGACATATGACGCCGCGAAAGCAGAAGCCGCCTGCTCTGCCACGTAAGGATTCACACTCTCGACCGTGATCTTGATGACATCGGCGACCCCTTCCTTGGTAACGACAAGTTTGGAGATCTGTTCGCTCTTGGCAGGACCGAGCCGATCCCAGACGCCCTGCCAAACTGCGGCCGTTTGCGCAGTAATGATCTGCGTGTCGATAGTGCGGACCGGGTCGACTGCTTCATAGCCAGCAATACCAAGAACTACATCGGCTGACGCCTCAGTAATGACGACCTGGGCCGACGCCGCATACATTTCCGATGTCGCGTTCACCCGACGAACCGTCATGCCAAACGACAAGGCCACGACAATCACAATCACCCACCAACGCTGCGCCACAACTCGCAAAACGGCCAGGATTCCTAGGTCGTACCGATCGTCGTTGGAATGACCTAGGGGCCGAGTGCTCACGAGGGTTTAAGTCGACCATTAGACACGCTGTTCAAGTCCAGACAGCCACCTCTAGTGACGCGCCGGAGCCGTCCTTTGTGCGGTCAGAGGCTCATAGGTTCCCCACCGTGCCACGCCGCGCAGAACGAGCAACAGAACCGTGACCCGAATCGCCGTATTGACGCCAAGGAAGGCCACGTTTCGTTCGATGCCGATGAGAACATGACCAAGATAGGCAACGGCGCCGACGCGTGTTGCCGAGGTTGGGACGAACAACCGATCCAGCTTCCCAACCATGATTCCCCACAGCAGGAACCCGACGAGTATCCCTGCCTCCCCGAAGTTGAGATAGAAGTCGCCAAGCATCGTAATGGCCTGCGAGGAGGGGTTGTCGGGCTGGTCAGGCGCGACGAAGGTCTGGGTGAAGTAGCGGCCAAGCGACAGGATCGCAAAGTCGAGGTCGAAGTAGCCAGACACCACAGGCACCGCCGATAGTGCCGGCTGCCAGAGCGAGTCGCCGCCAAGGAAGGGCGTCTCGGCAGGCACCTTCTCGTGCAAGATGACGATCGAGCTAACACCACCGAACCGGCGCGACATTCCCTTAGCAATCTGGAGGTTGACTTCGAGAAACGACCGATCGGGTTCTGCAGTCACGCCAGCCTCGAAATCATACGTCGTGAAGCCAACGAGCGGCGCCTCGATGATCGAGATTTCGTCACCCTCGTCGAACGCGATCCGACTTCCCTGAATGGTGAGGAAGACCAAAAGCCCAGCAGCAACGAGCATCACCTTTCTGGTTCCTGCCACCCTCAGACCAGCCGCAGCGATTCCGAGAGCTAGCGCTGCGATTGGCACGATGGCTGCTTCTTTGAACGACGTTAGAACGCCCAGCATTGAAGCGAACGCGACAAGGACATACAGCCGTCGGCGGACGGCAGGGAGGCTCACGGAGTGGAACCCCAGAGCTGCGAACGCCAGGAGGTAAAGGCTCACGATGTTCTCGATGAACCCTGAGTTGATTCCGCCAAACACCATGACGGCTCGACCGCCCAGGCCGACCGTGCCGAACCAGAACAGCGTGTCGATATTCAGATCGGGAAGGAACTTCGCTGACGGCTTTCCAGCACCGGCAATCGTTACTCCAGCCGCAAACGCGACGAGCCCGATCGTGGTGACAATCCAGGCCCAAACGAATGCATCGTCACCAGCAGCAAGAACCACGGACTGCTCGTTCACGTTGTTTCGATCAAGTTGGGTGAGGATCAGCCGCAGCGTGAAATACACGAGCCAGGCCATGCCGAAACCGACCGACAGCGCCATTGAACGCTTCACGACGTTGCGTCGCAACTGCACAACTGTGAATACCTGAATCGGCAGACATATGAGTGTGACCACTGGAAGGTCCGACGAACTCGAGCCAAGGAATTCGTTGACCGCTAACCCGACCACGGCAGCTAGGCCTAGAAGCACGAACCGAGGATTCTGCGGCGCCCACGCGGCCTGATCACCTCGGGCCGACCGGTGGAATATCTCAGCAGTCATTGGCTAAAGCCACCTTGGTGCTCTGACCGCAACCCCTGCACCAACGGCCCAGCGCGTCGACGTCGAGATAGCGACGGCCTCGCGCAGCACTTTTGTGGTGTCGTAGGCGACGTCTGACCACGAACGCTTCAGTACCGCTTGGCGGCCATGGTCGGCCACCTCGCGGCGCCACTCGACGGCGCCGATCAACCGATGAATGACAGTGGCAAGCCCAGCTACGTCATAGGGCTCAAACAAGAGGGCGGCCCGGCGTGTCGCCTCTGGCAAGCCCGCCGAATCGGCGACGATGGTTGCCGTTCCAGAAGCCATGGCTTCGACCGGTGGTAGCCCAAAACCCTCGGCCACGGCTGGGAACACGAATGCTTCAGCCTCGGAGTACAGAGCGCCAAGAAGTTCGTCGGGCACGTAATCGAGCCAGACCAAGCGGTTCGGCTCTCCTCCGGCGTGTCGCACCAGATCCTCGAGTCTGGCCCTTTCTATACGATTCACATCCGTCTGACCGCACGCCAACACGAGGATCGGGGTAACCAGCGGATCGAGCCTGGCCCAAGCTGCAACGAGGGTGTCAACCGACTTCTTTTTGTCCAAGCCGCCGACATAAAGCAGATACGGCCCGGCCAGGCTTAGTTGTTCGCGCACTCGCCGGCGGAGACCAACATCGGGAAGCACCGTGAACGCCCGCGCTGGGGCTTCACCAACGACTCGGATTCGATCACGATCAACACCGAGCGCACGCTGTAGCTCGGCCCCAGCATGGTTCGAAACGGTGATAATCCGAGCCGCAGCCGTCAAGGATGCAAAGTTGGAATACGCGAAGCGCACGCGACTCTTGCCCGATGGGCGCTCGACCATGGCGCGGTCCCATTCCACAGCGTCATGCAGCGTTAGCACCGATGGTGGCCCAAGCAGGGGCAGCCCTCTGTTCGCGGGGGCAAGGGTCACGTCGACCTCGAGCTCGCGCAGCAACCGCGGCAAACCGACCTGTTCGCGATGCCACTCGCGTCCGGACCGAGGCGTATGAATCGTAAGCTCAGGGCTACCAGGCCATAACTCCATGGGCGCATCGGCATAGGCCACAAGCTCGATACCGACTTGTGATTCAAGCCCCCACAACAACTCGGCCGCGTAGCGACCAAATCCCCGCAACTGGCCCGATGCAAGACAGCGAACGTCCACACCAACCCGCAATGCAGAACTCATCGGCCGAGCCGACTCTCGTTCCGCACCGCGTTAGCAACACGATCGAGCGAGAAATGGCGTTCGTGCGCCTTGAGCCCTCCGGCGACAATCGATTCATAGGCCTCTTCATCCTCGAACAGCCGCACGATCGCGCCGGCCATGCCGTCTGGCTCCGCGCCGATGAGTAAGTCGACGCCGCCGACCAGGCTGAGACCCTGCACCAGTTGGGGGCTGGCAACCACTGGCCTCGCGTAGGCCATGGCCTCGGCCAGCTTGAGTGGAACCCCACCTCGAACCATGATCGGAATCGCAGCCACCGCACATGCTCTGTAGAACTCGGACACGTGGTCGACCTCGCCCATGTACCTAATCGAGTCATGCTGTTGGCAACGACGTTCGAGTTCGGCTGGCAGGCCCGAACCGGCAAGAACTATCTGGGCTTCAGGGCATCTGGCTACAACCAGGGGAAGCACTTGGTCGATGAGGTACCTGGCAGCGTTGAGGTTCGGAAGATACGACCAGGTCGCGATCATTCCAAAGGACTGATTGATTGGATCTTGCTGGCAGCGTTCGACGCTCGCCGATCGAGCGGCAGGTACGGCGTTCGGCACAACAACAGCGATTGCCGAAGGCGCCAGCGCACGACAACGATCCGCTTCAGCGGCGGTTGTTAGCCAAACTTCGTCGGCCCTCTCGAAGTAGCGCCGTTCTTGGGCTCGACAACCAAGATGGTTCGCCCACAGCCCCAGTCGGCGCAGCTTGCCCGTGTGGGCTGTCGAGGCGAGGCGCGCACTTACATCCGTCAAGACGTCAGCTGCATCAACCACGACGGTTACCGACGGGTCCAGGACTTCGCACCAATGCATCAGCTGAGATGGAAGAATCACGGCGTCAGGCTTTAGACGTTTCGCCTCGGCCCGCAGTACCTCCGCGCCGCCTATCGCGTCGTACCGAATCGAGTATGGGTAGTTAGTTCGCGGCCAGCCGCTGAGCCCCATGGAGACGAACCGCACCTTCGATGACAATCGCCGAAAGGGGGACAACTCGTGCTGTTCGACTCGCTGACCTCCGTGGCGGACGCCTGAAGTCAGCTGTCCGATTTCGTCAAGATCGACGTCACCGCAGCGTCGTCGGGGTGTCGAGAACCACAACACGTGGCTCTCCAGACCAAGAGCCGTCAGCGCCTTTAGGTTTGCAACCATCCGCAGGTGCAGACCGGTGGTGGCCGGTAGCGGGAAGTCTAGCAATACGGTCAAGATTCGACTGTTCTCGACTGAGTGCCGAGAAGTGATCGAGGGCTCACTGGACTTCACGAAACCAAGATTCCGAGGGTCTCAGCCACTGCCTGCTCAAGCCTGTGGGCCAAGGCTGCGGGCTCCCATCCGAAGGCTGTACGGGTGGCGTCGTCGTCAATCGTTTTGTCCTCGAGCAAGCGCCGAATCTGGTCGCTGCGCAGTCGGAACATCGGCGCGACCGATGCAGCCCGATCAAGCCACGAAGACCGAACCGTCAACGGCGGCGCCCGCAAACCAAGCAGCTCAGACAACATCACCATGAGCTCGCCTGTGGGCACAGCCTCGGGTCCGCCGAGCGGGAAAACCCCTCCCGTGTAGCCACTGCTCGACATCGAGTCGAGTAGTCCGGCGCAAGTTGTCTGGAGATGTGCATCGACGAATGCAACAACGTCGTCGACATGTATGGGTTGAACGAGCTGAGTTCCATCACCGACCTGAATTGGAACTCTGGTCCGGTGAAGCTGACGAATCGTTCGAGAGATGTTGCCGTCGCCACCGCGGCCATAGATCATCGTCGGCCGCAGAACAACAGCTCCTCGTTCGACGCCAAGACGCTCCCGCACCTTGGAAATCTCCGAATCGGGTGCGTCAATGCTCGAGCCAAGTTGCGCCGACGAGAACACGAGCCATCTGTCCCCGTCGATCCGGTCGAGTATCCAATCGATGTCAGCCAGCGAGAGCTGCGGAAGGGTCACGATCTGATCGAAATGCTGAATCGCCAGAAGGTCATCGAGGTCGGAGGCCGATGCCAGCAGAACGTGATCTGGCGACGTCGGTGAGTCCGTTCGCACTGCCCCCACGGCGTGAATCCCGGCATGGAACGATGAGGCCATGATCTCGCGGCCTACGTAGCCCGAGGCACCGATGACGAGGCGTCGTTGCTGAGATCGATAGTTCGAATCAGGCTGCATTAGCAACAGCTTCTTCGTACCACCCATGCACCTTGTCGGCGTGAGTCTCGAAGCAGAACTCGCTTCTGGCTCGAATGAGAGCACCGCTAGCCAGCCGGGCTCGAAGAGTTGGGGCTCGCAACTGCTCGATTGCGGCCCGAAGAGCTATTGCATCGCCAGGGGGAACCACCAGGCCCGTTCGATTCTGAAGATTCACCCAATCGGTGCCGGTACCCAACGCCGTGCTGATGGCCGGAAGGCCGTTGGCCATGGCTTCGGCCATCGATAATCCAAACGCTTCGGCTCTCGACACCGAAGGAAGCACCACAACGTCGTGATCGAGGTGGGCTCGCAGAACCTCATCGTCGTCGGCATCGTGACGCATCGTGACTTTCTTGGCCAGCCGGGAATCGCTCGAAAGGCGCTCGACTAGAGCGGGGCGAAGGTCCCCATCGCCCAATACGGTCAGCCGCACGTCGGCCATCCCTGAGATCGCCTCAAGAAGGATCTCGATTCCCTTGTAGTACACGAGACGGCCAACAAAAAGCACTCTCATCGTCGGACTGTTCGAGCGTTCGATCGAGGCGTCTGGCAAGACCATTCGTGGTGAGACGCCATAAGGCGCAAACCTCAAGCGATCGCCAGCATCGGCTAGTTCTGGAGCAGCCATGAGCATCTGGCTCGATGCCAAAACCCGGTCTGCTCTGCGAATCAGCAGCTCCTGGAAGGGACCATAGAGTGGACCAAGCATTCTCTGCTTTCCGAGTTGGGCATGGAATGACAGCACCAGACCGTGGCTCCCACGATTCGCGATGGCCCCAAGCTCGCCGATCGGGTTCGGCAAATGTAAGTGAAGAATGTCGGCCTGTATTGACTGGGCCGCCAGGACCAGCCGCAACGACAGCGGCATCGACAGAAGCCGGGCCGATTCCGAGAATCGGTGAATTCGCACGCCATCGGGGCGCTCATCGATGCGGGTGTGTTTCACGCCAGCGACAAAGACATCGACCTCACAGCCGCGCGCGACACTTGCAGCAGCAAGATCTGAGATGTAGCGCGTGATACCCGCCGGTACCGGCGGCTGCGCGTCTTTGAAGACATGAACAATTCGCACAGTGGGCTCGTCGTCCAGGAAACCCGTCAGTAAATCGAAACTGACCAAAGCCGAACCCACCTATCAAAGGCTGATCAAGTGGGATTGATATTGGCCGACAGGTAACCCGTGGCGACTACTCCATTCAGCGTCCAAGGTGGTGGTCACAGCGTCCAAGGTGGTGGTCACCAGGAGTCGCGG
>CAZMUM010000062.1:0-19375 GCA_964569385.1 uncultured Acidimicrobiales bacterium | reverse complement strand
TCTTGGCATCGTTGAGATCACCCAGGGAGGCTTCGATGTCGGGCCCGCTCGAACTACAGCCAGCGTTTACCAAGGCCAGCGCGACCGCCATGACGCCCAGCCGTTGAATCACCATGGCTCAACCGTACCCCTGAAGGTCTCGACCATACCCGCAGCAAAGTCCGGGCTAGACGACATGGCAGCCAATGGGTTTGAGGACTGTGACTCGCAAGTACATCGTGCGCACGTTCGGCTGCCAGCGGAGTGAACCCTCACCCGCGGGCACTGCCGCGTTTATGGCAAAGTTGTGAAGGTCACCCACCGGGAGATTTCCTCATCGATCACGCTTAGCAGCTAACTAGGGGAGAACCGTAAAGGTCACGCTCATCAGGGACTCTTCGTCCACGGTGTCCCTATCGTCGTATTCAATCGATTCGGGCACGCCAAACTCGTCAAAGCTGACCTCGAGCGTGTGCCGTCGGAGGTCGTGGTCTTGGCTGATTCGATCCGCCATTGCCTCAATTCTGTCGTGGAGCACCTCGACGGTGTAGATCCATTCGTCACACACCGGTGGAGACTCGGTCGGATCGATTGTCGACTCAGCGAGTGTTCCGTCCATCACAATGGCGGTCCAGGTGCACCCGTTACGCCAGAAGTTACGGTTCTCGTAGGTACTGATCCGGTAGTTGGCAATTCCGGCGTTCGCCCATGTTGTCCTGGCTTCGGCGAGTGGGGCAACTGGATCCGATTCCGAAGAAAGTTCAAACTCCTCGGCCGTGACGGTCGCAAAGGTTACGCGAAGCGACGATTCGTCGTCGGCGGTGTCGGCGAGGTCGAATTCGACTGACTCGGGCACTCCGACATCGTTGAATACGACTTCGAGCATGTCGTCGCTAGAGCCGCGGCCGTTGGACTCGTCGATTGCCCGGGCCGCTCGGGCGATCTGTTGATGAAGCTCCTCGACGCGCAACGTCCGCTTGGAGCAGTACTGCCCGGTCGAGGTCGGGTCGACCGTGGATTCGGTGACCACGCCGCCGGTCACGATGTTGTGCCAGGTGCAGTCCTTGCTCCAATAGTTACGATTCTCGGTGGCGCTGATGCGGTAGTTGTCGATGTTGGCGTTGTCCCAGGCCGTCTTGGCCGCCGCGAATCCCGATGGAAGGAATACTGAGTCGGCCGAGATAGGCACCGTGTCGCCAGGTAAGGCTCTGAATGTCAGCTTCATTGATACTTCTTCGTCGATGACGTTGGCAATGTCGTACTCGATCGAGACGGGCACGCCAACTTCGTTGAACACGACCTCGAAGGTGCTTTCGCCGATGCCGCGATCGCTGAACGCTCCGACCTCGTCAGTCAGTTGTTCAATCAGGTCGTGGAGTTCGCCGACGGCTAAGTCCCATTGGCCACACGTGGTCGAAGTTCCCGTCATTTCGTTCAGGGATTCTGTAATGACCCCAGCAGTGACGACGATGCTCCACCTGCAGCCTTGGCGTCTCTGGAGTTCGCTGGCGATGGCAATCACCTCATAGTCGCTGATATCGGCTTTCTCCCACGCGAGCTTGGCTTGGTCGAAGCTGCCGGGGGACTCCACAAGGTCGACCACAGGTAGACTGGCGATCGGTGCGATGCTGGCTTCGTCGCGATCTTCGCTGAACCGTTCATTGCTGGAAGTACAGCCGACGGTCAGCAATGCCAGTACCACCGCCACGATCACCAGTCGTTGAATCACCATGGTTCAACCGTACCCCTGAAGGTCCAGGCCGTTCCCTCGGCTAACTCCGGGCTAGTCGAGTTGGCAGGCAATAGGCTTGAGGTCTGTGACTCGCAAGTACATCGTGCGCACGTTCGGCTGCCAAATGAACGTACACGACTCCGAACGCATAGCCGGTTTGCTCGAAGCCGATGGCCTCGAACAGACCGACGCGATCGACGACGCCGATGTAGTCGTCTTCAACACCTGCACCATTCGCGAGAACGCCGACAACAAGTTGTTCGGTCACCTTGGTCATATGAAGGTCGCGAAGGCCGAACGGCCAGATCTCCAAGTGGTCGTGGCCGGCTGTATGGCCCAAAAGGACCGCGACGAAATTCAGAAACGGGCTCCGTACGTCGACGTTGTGTTTGGTACTCACAACGTGGGCCGAGCCGTCGAGCTGCTCCACGAGTCACGCATAAGTGGCCCGATCACCGAAATCCTCGACGAGAGCGACGAGTTTCCTTCGGCACTTCCGGTCCAGCGCGACGCCGGCCACGCGGCCTGGGTCACTATCCAGATTGGTTGCGACAACAACTGCGCCTTCTGCATCGTGCCCGCGGTGCGAGGGCGCGAGATCAGCCGGTCATTTGGCGAGCTGGTAGCCGAGATCGAAGACCTCACCACCCAAGGCATCACCGAAATTACGCTCCTCGGCCAGAACGTCAACAGCTACGGCCGCGACCTCGCCCTAACCCACCGCACCGGCGACGTGACCGACGAGATTCGTTTCGCCACCGGGGCCCTTTGGGCCGACAGCGAGCGCCGGGCCCGCCCTCTTTTTGCCGATCTGCTGCACGCAGCAGGTGCGGTACCCGGAATCCGTCGGGTTCGGTACACCTCTCCGCACCCAAAGGACCTACGTCCCGAGACCATCACCGCCATGGCTCAGATTCCAGCAGTGTGTGAGCACCTGCATCTGCCGCTTCAGTCGGGAAGCAATAACGTGTTGGCCGCCATGCATCGCGGCTACAGCGCCGAGCGTTACCTCGAAAAGCTCAACGCAGCCAAGACCGGAATCGATGACCTGGCCGTCACTACCGACATTATTGTCGGATTCCCCGGCGAAACTGATTCCGACTTCGACCGGACCCTCGAGGTAGTGGCCGAGGCCCAGTACGACAGCGCCTATACGTTCATATTTTCACCCCGGCCAGGCACAGAAGCGGCCGACATGACCGAACAGTTTGTCGACTCCGAGGTTGTGAAGGAACGTTTCGAACGCCTACGGGTTGTTGTCGAACGATCCGGACGGGCCAAACATCAAGCCCGCATCGGCCGCATCGAAGAAATCGTTGTCGAAGGTCCGTCTAAACGCGACCCGGCGATGCTCACTGGGCGAACCCGCCAGAACAAACTTCTGCATTTCAAGTCCGAGCCCATCAAGGTGGGCACGTACGCCAACGTTGAAGTCACCGAGGCCTTTGCCCACAGTCTCCGCGGCGAGTTACGCGAGATCGTGGCGCCGGCAATGCACAAGACCCGAATTCCTGTTGCCGTCATCTAGCTCGGCTGCAACCCGGCCCGTCGTCGTGGTCGGGCCAACTGCGGCTGGGAAATCGGCCGTGGCCATGGCCTTGGCCACACTCTGGACCAAAACCGAGATTCTTGCTGTCGATTCGATGCAGGTGTATCGAGGCATGGACATCGGCACCGCCAAACCCACCAGCGCCGAACAGGCGGCTGTTGCCCACCACCTGATCGACCTCATCGATCCGCACGAGTCGATGGACATCGTCGACTTCGCAGCCGCTCACGATAAGGCCCGCGCCAGCATTGGTAAACGTGGCGCTCAGCCATTACTCGTCGGCGGAACAGGCTTATACATCAGGGCCGTGGTAGACGACCTGACGCCGCCGCCCCGCCACCCAGAGGTAGTCGCCGAGCTCGAAACCGAACCCGACACAACGTCGCTGCACGCGCGCCTTGTCGACCTTGACCCCACCGCGGCCAGCCGCATGGAGCCGAACAATCGGCGCCGAGTCATTCGTGCTCTCGAGGTGTGTATCGGCACAGGACAGCCATTCAGTTCGTTCGGGCCCGGCCTCGACAAGTACCCAGAAATCGACGCCATCCAGGTGGGTATCGATCTGAGCAGAGACATTCTCGACGAACGAATACGCCGGCGTTATGACGCACAGATGAAGGCCGGCTTCCTCGACGAAGTGGTCGCCCTCAGAAGCACCGAAAGACCCTGGAGCAGAACCGCAGCTCAGGCCCTCGGTTACAAAGAACTCGATATGCACCTCGACGGCCAGCTCGGCCTCGACGCCGCTCTCGACCTGGCCAAACAACGCACTCGACGCTTTGCCAGACGTCAACAGCGGTGGTTCAGACGCGACCCGCGAATCACTTGGTTCGAGCACAACGGTGACCCCTTGGGTGTGGTCGACGCAGTTGATCGCCATGTTGCCGACCAGACAGGACACACCGATGACGCGTAATCGGGTTTCGTTGTTGGTCGATCGCTGGGACACTGTTCGTAATCAACCGGGAGCACGATGAGGCTTACGAAACACCACGGGCTAGGCAACGACTTCCTCGTACTCATCGACCTCGCTGCCGATACACCGATCACTCCTGATCTGGCGAAGGCGGTCTGTCACCGCTCTGAAGGTGTCGGAGCCGATGGGCTTATCAGGGTTACCCCTGGCCAAGACGGGTTCGAGCTTGCGATGCAACTATTGAACAGCGATGGTAGCGAGGCCGAAATGAGCGGCAACGGCATGCGTTGCCTGGCCCAAGCCGCGGTCATGGCGAACGCTGTTACTGCTAGTGAGTTTTTAGTAGCAACAGCTGGCGGGGTGCGTGCGGTGCAGCATCGGCCCGGAACTAGACCCGGCGAATCGTGGGTGTCAGTCGACATGGGCCCGACAAGCTCTGGCACCACCGACCCGACCAGCCTCAACTACCCAACCGACTACACAAAGGCGGCCACAATCGACATCGGCAACCCTCATCTGGTCATGCTCGTCGACGAACCAGACCACATCGACCTAGCAGTCTCCGGACCGGCCTACGAGAGCCAGTTCGAAGCCGGCGCCAACATTCACTGGTTTGTTCTCGATGGCCCCGATGCCATCCGGCTGCGGGTGTGGGAGCGCGGCGCCGGTATCACTCAAGCGTGTGGCACCGGAGCTTGCGCCGCGGCCCAAGCAGCCCACGACTGGGGCCTGGTTTCTGACAACGTTCGGGTGACTATGCCTGGGGGTACTGTCGAGGTCGATCTAGCGGGCGATACCGTCGTGCTGTCTGGGCCGGCGGTGTACATCGGTTCTGTCGATGTCGAAACAGAGTGGCTTGTACTCACATGAACGAACCTAACGACACTGCGTCCGACAACGACGAGACCGCCGAGGAGCAACAGCAAGATGACTCGAACGGTGACGATTGGGGTAACACGACCAAAGACGAGAGTCACCGCGGTGCCTTTGGCGACTATGGCGGCGCATCGACCGGGCTCATCGATCGATCGTTCCGCGAGAAGATTGTGCTGGTTGGGGTTCAGCTGCCTGGTCGTGACGAGGAGGACCTGCGCCTTCACCTCGACGAACTCGAACGCCTCGTCGATACCGCTGGTGCCGATGTGGTCGATCGAATCACTCAACGTCGCGATGCCCCAGACGCGGCTACCTATGTCGGCAAAGGCAAGGTGCAGGAGATCCGTGAAGCATCTGAGATGTTCGATGCCGACACCGTTGTGTTCGACGAGGAACTCACGCCAGGCCAGCAGTACAACCTCGAGCGCATCCTCAAACGAACGGCACTCGACCGCACTGCGATCATCCTCGACATTTTCGCCCAAAACGCGACAACGCTCGAAGGTAAGGCTCAGGTCGAACTAGCGCAGCTGAAGTACCGGTTGCCTCGCCTTCGGGGCCGCGGTAACGATCTCTCGCAGCAGGGTGGTGGCATCGGCACACGGGGGCCCGGCGAAACTCAGCTCGAAGTCGACCGTCGACGCATTCAGCGGCGTTTGAAAAAGCTCGAACGCGACCTCAAGTCGCTGCGAAACACCCGGTTGACGCAGCGTAAATCTCGCCGAGGCTCCCGCTTTCACACCGTGGCCATCGTCGGCTACACCAATGCGGGTAAGTCGACGCTACTGAACGAACTCACCGGCGCCGAGGTTCTAGTCGAAGATCGGTTATTCGCCACGCTCGACGCAACGACCCGCAAGCTTCAACTGCCCGGCGGCGAGACTGTGCTCATCAGCGACACGGTTGGGTTCATACAGAAGCTGCCTACGTCGTTGGTCGAGTCGTTCAAGTCGACGCTTGAAGAGGTTGCCGAGGCCGAGCTACTCGTGCACCTTGTCGATACTTCAGCCGACGAGCCCGAGCTGCAAATGGATGCTGTGCGTCTGGTGTTGAGAGAGATTGGCGCTGGCGAAGTTCCCGAGTTGGTGGTGTTCAACAAGGTCGATGCTGTCGACGACCCAGCGACCGTCGACGCGCTGATGCGTGGTCACGAAGGTTCGTTGGCGGTGTCGGCGGCATCGGGCCAAGGCGTCGACGACCTGTTGAACGTGATCGGCGACCGCATCCGTTCGTTATCTGTTGTGGTTGAGCTTGTGATTCCGTACGAACGGGGCGACGTGCTCGCAATGGTGCACCGCGAAGGCGAAGTTTTGGTTGAGGCCCACGGCGAGACCGGAACCCGATTGCGAGCCAGGCTCGACGATGTCTCAACCCACCTACTCGCCGAGTTCATTGTCACGTCAGACCGCGAAGGCACCGCCCCCACTGCCACGATCGACGAAGCCGACACGATTGACGAGACCGAGGTCGTCTCATGACTCAACCATTCGTACCACCGCCGTACCCGTACGATCGGCTCGACACGCTCAAGCCGATTGCATCTGCTTTGCCTGGCGGCATGGTCGATATGTCGATCGGAACACCGTGTGACCCACCACCGCCAGCAGTGGTGCATGCACTGGCGACGTCAGATACCGAGCGTGGTTACCCACCCTCGATCGGCACCGCAGCGTTCCGCGAAGCAGTGTGCGGGTGGTTCGATTCGCGCCTGGGTGTTGATATCGAGGTCGACAACATTGCTGCTGCCATTGGTACGAAGGAGTTCGTTGCTGGTGCACCGCACTACCTTCGGCTTCGCCAGCCCGAACGAGACACCGTCTTGTATCCGGCCATCTCGTATCCGACTTATGCCATGGGCGCCACTTTGGCCCGATGTAGAGCGGTGCCGGTTCCGGTCGACGAGAACTGGCGTATTGATCTTTCGAAGATCGACCCAGCCGATGCAGCCCGGGCACTGATGTTGTGGGTCAACACACCGGGGAACCCTGCTGGCGGACTGGACGACCTCGAATCTGCAGCGGCATGGGGCCGGGCCAACGATGTGCTGGTGTTTAGCGACGAGTGTTACATCGAGTACACCTGGCAAGGCGCGCCAAGCACGATCCTCAGCCACGGCACCGACGGGGTCATAGCGGTTCACTCTCTTTCGAAGCGTTCGAACCTGGCGGGGGTTCGGGTCGGTTTCTACGCAGGTGATCACGACGTGGTTCATTACTTATCCGAGGTACGCAAGCACGCTGGCTTCATGGTTCCGGGCCCCGCTCAAGCAGCGGCAATCGCGGCCCTTTCCGATAGCGAACATGTTGAGGTTCAGCGTCAGCGGTACTGGAACCGGCTGTCGCTCATGCGTGAAGCACTTGTAACTAGAGGTGTAGAGGTGGACGTGCCTGCCGGTGGGTTCTATTTGTGGGCCAAGGCACCCGATGGCGACGCATGGGCGTTCGCCAACGAGATGGCGCGCGTCGGTGGCGTGTTGGTAAGTCCTGGTGAGTTCTACGGCGAGGCTGGCGCCGATCGCGCCCGGTTTGCTCTAGTTCGCAGCGACGAAGCCACCCAGATGGTTGCCGACAGGCTCAACCCTTAATGCTCCTCCCTACTCGCGCGGCTCCTTAGCTCGCTGGTTCGGCTATCACCAAGAACGGGGTTGGCCGAGTGTCGCCTGGGAGGTCGATGCTCCAAGTACGTCCGGCCAGCTCGCCTGGTAGGCCCGCCGGGTCGAACAGCACAATGCGTGCGTCGCGGGCGATTACCATGATGTCGGCTCCGACCACCCAGGACACGGTGCCGCTTGGTAGCACGACGTTGCCGAGCTGACCTGCAGCGACGTTCAACACCCAACCATTTGCGGGGTCGTCCCCACCAGCGGCGAACTGGCCGGACCACGCCAGCGTGATGGTGTCGACGTCGGTGCCATCGGGTACTTCGAACTCGGTGCCGTCGTCGTGGACGATGAGGGGCCGACAGGTAGCACCTTCGCACCGGGTTATCACCCGCACGGGCCCTCGGCGAAGATGCGTCAGGTCGGCGTCGGTTGAAACTGTGCCGTCGGCCGCCAGCCTGATAACGCCGGTCGGGCTCCGTATGACCATGTCGCCACCGTCGATGAAAGCATCGTCGAACTCGAAGTTCGGCGCTGCAACCACGACCGGGTTCTTTCCTGCCTCCCTTACGATGAACTCCTTGTCGCGAGGTGGCAGTCCGAACCGGCTCCAGATGGTGGTGTTGTCCCAGACGACCGGGACTCCAATCACCGTGCCGCCGCTGCGTCGGTCTGGCAACACGATCTGCGAACCGTTTAGTCCGACAAAGAGGATGTTGGCACCGAACGGGACGATGTCGAGCAGGAACCCCGGATCGAAGATCAACTCGTGCCTGGTGATCTCGCCGGTGTCCATGTTGATCTCGACCAGGTTCCTGTCGACATCGAGGGCAAGAACAATCGCGGTGATTGGCCCCGATGCCTGCACCTCAACCGTCGAAGCAAGCGTGGTCGGAGGAAGCGTCGTTGCCACCGTGGTGGTCGGTGCGAGAGTTGTTGTCGGCGCAACGCTGGTTTGGGGCGAGCCTGTGGTTGGTGTGGGCGAGGCATCGTCGCTTCCGGCACTGCCGATTCCGACCACGAGCATGACTACCACCGCGAGTATCGCCAGCCCAGCCGCAATCTGGGTTGTTCGGCTTCCCGCCGAGAGATCGTCCGACTCGGGCGACTGCGCGCCGGTGATGTCGAGCGGTTCGTTAGCGGGCACGAGTCAACGCTAGGCGTTGGCCGTCGGGTCTGCCGCTTCGTTGGCTGATCGTTCAAATAGAACAGAACCGATGAGTATGCCAAAGCCGTTGGGTCTAGGCAGCTCGAAGATCTCAATCTGACCCGTCGTGTCGAACACCCGATAGTTGCTGTCGGTGAGGAATCGGCTGGTGTTCGACCACGTCCACCCGCCGTCGACATTGCCGCCGCTCGTTCCTGGCAGATTGATGACAGTGCCGTCGACATTGACGACGTGACCATCGGCGGTTGCCACCCACTGGAGGTCGGGCGACAGCACCATCCCGAAGACCAGAGCGTTGAGGTCGATTGGGGTGTCGGTCTGGGCCACGATGTCATACACAACCGTCTGGCAGTCACCAGGATCTTCGGAGCATCGGAGTTCGATTGTGCCTCCGTCGCCCCCAGCAAGGATCGGGTCGGGCAGGCGCCTTGACGTCTCATTTGTTAGCTCCCACGAACCGACGAATGGCACGTGATACCTAAAGATGCCCTTGGCCGCGCCAGCTACGCTGATGCCAATTCCGACCGGATCTACGAAGAGTTCCTCGCCAAGCTCGTAGGTATTGGTGTCTAGGCTGCGTATCGAGCTAACAGGACGCCGGTCGCTGAACACTACCGTCTGAAGCCACAAGGTGTTGTCGTCGTGGGCAATGATCCTGGGCTGGTCGCCGGCGTCGAGCTCGACTCGCGAGACGAACAATGTCTCGATGTCGATGATGAAGACATCGGATTGGATCGCGATCGCGACACGATCGCCGATCTGGACCAAACGGTTGACGCCGCTATTGAACTGATCGGAAACGGAGCCGCCGCTGGTGTCGAGCATCACCCGCCTCTGTTCGCCGGTGATCAGGTCGGTTCTGGTGAGTGAGGGCTGAGGGCTGACGGTGAACAGCCATGCGTCGATGCCCTCGGCCGGAATCGCCGCCAGGACATCGGTGTCAGGGGGAAGTAGCTGCACGGTTGTTCCGAACCCGTCTGACCCGCTTGGGTCGGCAACCGTGGCCGTGTCGATGGTCGGGGCCGAAGCTGGCTCGATGGTCGAGGTGGTGGAAGCGCGTTCGGGCGCAGTTGTTGTGGTCGTGGTGGTTGTTGGTGCGATCGAGGTGCTCGGCGGCGATTTGGTCTCGGCGCCTTCGTCAGCGCCCCCGGTACGCGTTGCGAGCGAAACGACAATCAGCGCGCCAATGGCGACCACGACAATTGCCGCCACGAACCAAGGGGGGCGTCGTTCGACGGTGCCGATGGAGTGGTCGGCCGCTGAGGCGTCGTCGAGTACAACCTCGACGCCCGGCTCGTTGCTCACCGATCCAACGCTAGAGGCCTCGACCCGAGAAGATGCCGCGGGCCGGTTCACCACGCCAAATTGATGGAACCAGCCACATCAGATGTGGCTCAGCCCATCAATTTCGAGGTATGGGCCGTGCCAGTGCACCTCTTGAAACTACTGAGCTAGAAATCGGATCGGAGAACAAGCAATTGCCCAGGAAGAAAATCTGACCTTGATGATCCGGGCACAGTGAACGTTTCAAGTTCGCCAGTTGTATCAACGACCGTGAGGTTCGCGTTCACGATGAACCGGCCATCACTCGACCATATCCAACTCGGTCCGTCGAAATTCGAGTTCAACTCGATGATCGAGCCATCGGTACGGACCACCTTCGCCCTTGTGGCTACGGCATCGAGACTGGGTGATAGCGACGTACCAAACAGATCTGTAGTCGCGCCGATCTCGATCTCGGTTTCGATTCCAGTCTCAATACTATGAATCACCGTTAGGCAATCCGTTGGGTTATCGCCGCACCGAACTTCGAGAGTTCCGCCGTTTACTCCGGTCAGGATCGATCCGTCGAGCTGGCGAAAAGTTCCGTTCTCAACTTCCCAAGTGCCAACGAACGGGACAGTAAAGCGCAGGACGCCGCGAGCTGCCCCACCAATGGCGAAGCTAGCTCGTATGGGGTCGACGACAACTGGTTCAGTGATCTCGCCGGTGAGCATGCTGACACTGAATAGCGACGACCCCTGATCTTGCGATACGGCTAGCAGCCAAACAGTTTCGTCGTCGTTGGCAAGGATCACAGCAGAGCCGAACTCATGCTTGAACGTAGTTGTCGAGAGGGTCGTGACGTCGACAATGCTCAGCTGACCAGCTGCGGGCCGTAGCAGCTTGTCACCCACTTGCACGATGGCGTTGCCAATGAAGAGGTTGCTCGAATCCGTTTGCGGAAGGTTGATGCGAGCTTCTTCGCCAGTTGTTAGGTCGATGCGAGTGAGCTGACCTCGTTCGTCGACCGAAAACAGCCATCCATCGATCCCACTAGGCGGCAACGCGTCAATCACCTCGGGCCTTGTCGCCAAGAACTCAACCTCGGTCCCATCCACAATCTCGATTGTTGGTTCCGGAGCTATGACTTCGACGGTCGCCGGTGGATCACCCGCAACGGTGTTAGCTGCCGCAGTTGTGGTCGGCGAAACGCTAGAAGTCGATTCGGCGATCGAGGTTTCGGGCGTCGTTTCATCATCAGCCGCCACCGAGGCATCGCGAGTTGCCAAAGAGACGACAACTACCGCTGTCAACGCGGCGACCACAATCGCGCCAAGTAGCCACGGGGGCCGACGGTCTACCTCGCCATCCGAGGAGTTGCCTGGCTGCTGATCGGCACCAACAACTTCGACCGCAGCCCGTTTGTCCACGAGGTCGACCCTAGACCCAAACGGGGCGCCCTAGTAGTCGAGCCGCTTTGGGCTGCAGTGGCGAGGTCACTCGTCTGACCGCAGAACGACCAACGCTTCCTGTCTGGGCGGGCCTCGATCGCCCGCCGGAATCTGGAACGGCGCGTGTTCTCCCGCGAGATCGACGACAATGAGGTGGTTACTCGTGACGAAGCGGCCATTTCTGGACCAGGTCCACCTGCCACTCCGTGGAAGGTCGATCGCGGTTCCGTTGGTGTATGTAACCGAACCGAACGTCGCGACGGCATCGAGGGCCGGTGACAACACCGGGCCAAATGCCAGGCCAAGCGTCAGGGAGTCTGACTCGATCCGGGTGTCTTCGCCGGTGCTGATGTCGTGGATGATGGTGGTGCAGTCGTCTGGGCTTGTGGCGCACCTAACTTCGAGGGTGCCGCCGTTGGCACCTGTCACGATCGAGACATCGAGACGCCTATAGGTTCCTGCTTCGAGCTCCCAGGCGCCCCCAAGGGGCACGTGGTAACGCAGAACGCCGTTCGCGGCGCCGCCGACAACGGCGCCGGTAGTCAGTGGGTCTAACGCGAAAGGTTCACTGACGTCGAGAGTCTCGACTTCGATGCTGAACAGCACCGATGACCGAGCGAGAGGGTCGCGGCTTTGAAGCCACACGATCTTGTCGTCGTTGGCCACCATCACCGCCGGGGAGTTCACGTACTCAACAGCGGTGATGTCGAGAGTCTCGATGTCGACTACATACAGTCGCTCTGGGCTGGCCCACACCACCTTGTCGCCGATTTGGGCAAGACGACTCTGCGAGAGGATGAACTCGAACTCGCTCCGTTGGTCGTCACGCAAACTGATCCGAGACGCTTCGCCGGTCGTGAGATCGGTCCTGGTAAGACGACTCAACCCGTCGAGTGAGAACATCCAGCCATCGATCCCGCCGGGGGGCAACGAAGCCGGGACCCCTTCACTTAGCGATAGCCGATCCGAACCTGGGTCGTCGGCGGCTGCGGAAGGGGGTTCCTCAGGCGACTCGGGCGACACGGATGTGGGGATCGATTCAGGTCCAGTCGCGACTGGTAACGAGTCATTGTCGACCGGCGGCTGGTTGTCTCGAGTCGCAACCGAGACGACGACAACAAGTGCGACCAACACGCCGACGCCGACCATGATCCACCGAGGACGACGATCGATGTCGGCGGTATCGACCAAACCAGCGTTGTGCGCGCCGTCACGGGGTCGTTCGGCGGCCAGGGATTAGACACTAGATCCAACTGGGCTGACATCACCCATAGTCACCTTGCGCTGAATGGCGACACGTAGCGTGGTTTCGGCGGGCCTTTGGGCCTAGACAGTACGAAGCCGCCGGAGCCAGTCCCGCAACTGGCTCCGGCGGCTTCGCCGCATGAGGTTAAATTTTTGCCTCGCGACACGCCCCACATGGCGACCTGAGCGCAATTGCGCCGGAGGGACGGCGGCCGCCGTGAAGTCGAGTACATCTCCTATGACATCACACTTTTGCCAGAAGTTTCAATTCAGAGACAAAAATGTGTCGATTTCTGAAGAAAATCCTGGCCGGGGGCGTGCACATTGTCATATTTGCGTCATATTCGGGCTGAATCCCCCCGTTTGTGACAATCAGAACAGAGGTGACGGTCAGTGGTCGGATCAACCTCGTACAGCGAGATCGACTGGATCGCCGTCTAATCGGGCCCGACCACGGTAGTAAGCGTCGCCGAAGGGTATGATGCTGCCGTCGTTTCCGAGGGCGAAGTAACCAGCGCCGGTAGAGGTTGGACGCAGCTTTCTGGCCGAAGGCGCCGAGCACAGGCTCATGCCCGGAACCGAACCGTAGAAGTTCACTGAGAAGCTGAATACGCCACCGTCGCTGCCAAGCAGCCAGTAGCCAGATCCATCAGGCGAAACCGCCATAGAGATCACGGGAGCCGCTAGCGCCAGGGCGCCTGTCGAGCCGTGGAACGCGGCATCACCGAATGAGAACACGCCCCCGTCGCTCGCCAAGAGCCAGTATCCCTGGCCTGACGCCGTTGGAGCCATCGAGATGATTGGCGCTTTTAGGGCCAAGGCGCCAGTCGAACCATGGAACCCGGCCGCGCCGAAGCTGAAGACGCCACCATCGGCGGCCAACAGCCAATAACCGTTTCCCGTTGGCAGGGCCGCCATCGAGATCACGGGCGCGTTGAGGGAGATTCCTGCCATCGAGCCGTGGTCGACGGCATCGCCGAACGCGTACACGATGCCGTTGGAATCGAGAATCCAATAGCCGTTGTTGGTCGAGGTCTTTGTTAGCGCGACAGCCCAAACACCCGCTGGTAACACGACGCCGCTACTCACAAGATCGCCAAAGGACTCGACGTTTATGGCATCCACCGCGCCGCTGCGATGCAGCACCCAATAGCCGGTGGCCGATGCTTGGCTCGGGTTCAGGACTGGGTTCGAATTCGGGCCACAACCAACGGGTGCTGCGTTCTGGGACCCAGCCGGAGCGGCCGAGTGGTCGGGATACCCTCGCCACATCGGCCATAGGCCCCCGGGCTGATCAGGAAGTGCGTAGGCGGTCAGGATGGCCGCTCCGCTCGGCGGAAGAAACGTGGGCACAATCAGGCGCCAGCCAAGTGGACCGAAGTCCGCTGCTAGGGGAGCGCCTGCGCCAGCCCACGCTTCAGCGGGGTTGAGCATTCCGCCTTCAAGACGGACACCGGTCGACCCCTCAACCACGAACGTAAAGATGTTTGAGCTGGCCACAATGTCGAGATCGCCGTCGCCGTCGCCATCGATGATGATCGGCGAAGCCATGTAGCTGACGACGGCCCCGGGATACTCGCCTTGAAGGGCATCGACTGAGTACTTGATCGTGCCGTTGTTCTCGATGACGGTGACCAGCCCATTGTTCGTGCCCTCGTTCATGGTGGTAACCACGATCTCCATAGCGCCGTCGCCGTCGACATCGCCAAGTGCTGGAGTCGAGAAGACTCGGTTCGGTAGCTGAACCGGGAAACCAGGCAACATCGAGCCGTCGTCGGCGTGGAAAGCCCAGACCTGGCGAGCCACATCGGCACCGGCATCGAACAGGCCAGCGCTACCGCCGACAATTAGGTCCATGCGACCGTCGTTGTTGATATCACCCAGAACCGACGATGACTGGAAAATCTCAGAGCGCTCGATCGCTGGGAACCGTTCGACGACCACACCTTGCTGCCAGTCGAGCACCCGATAGCGACCGCCTTCGTGGGTGAAGTCGAGACCGATGCTTGCGTCGCCACCGATATAGATTTCGTCGCGGCCGTCACCGTCGATGTCATAAAGGGCGGGCGAACCCCAGGTCGTGTCGTAGTGCGTGAAGGGGAAACCGCTTACGGGGCCGCCGTTGCGGTCTAGGGCCCAGATGCGATGGTCCCAGCCGCCAAACACAACGTCGAGGTAGCCGTCGCCGTCGATGTCACCCACTGCGGGGCTTGAGTAGACGCCTTCGGTGTAGCCATCAGGGATGCCGGCGCCGGTCCAACTGTTGAACGTGTCGAAGCCTTGGTGGCTCCAGATGCGATCTCCGTTGTGGTCGAGCGCTACTACTCCACCCTGTTGGTTAGGGCGCTGAATCGAGCCAACGCCGACAACGATTTCGACGTCGCCGTCACCGTCGAGATCGGCGACCACAGGTGCGCTCGATATAGCCGATGGCGATGTCTGGCCAACCAGGATTGCTGGTTTAGACCAGACCAGAGTTCCGTCGCCTTCGTAGACGTAGACGTATCCGTCGAGGGTGCCGAACACGATCTCGTCGATGCCGTCGCCATCAACATCGCCAATGGTTGGCGCTGACGAATCGTTGGTCTGACCGACCTCAATTCGCCAGAGCTGCTCGAAGTTCTCGGCGGCCCCAGCCTCGGCCACCGGGCCAAGCGTGACACTAAGAGTGAGTAGTGAAGCGACCATCACGGTGGCCAAAACAGCAGAAAGTACGCGGCGCATAGAGAGTCCATCGGTGTTCTACGGCTCCGACTGGAGCCCGCTGCCCGCAAATTTCGATGTTAGCTGCTCCAGCCTGGATCGAACGATCCAGGAATCACGGGGCCTGGATCGAACGATCCAGGAATCACAGGGCAACGAATCGGTGGGGTTCGCGTCCGCTTGGGTTCGGGCCGATAGGGTTTAACCCCGTTGGGCCTGGCCCTCGGGTCGCCCCCGGTCCCTTCTCTCGTCGCCTTCTGGCGTCGAGATTCTCCATTTGGCGGCCGGAGACACAAGACGTGACAAGTTTCGCCGACTTGGGAGTTGCGGCCGATATCGCCGACTTCCTTGCCACCCAGGGCATCACCGCCCCATTCGCAATTCAGACGCTCACCATCGAAGACGCAATCGCCGGACGTGATGTCTGCGGTAAGGCCAAGACTGGCTCGGGAAAGACGCTGGCCTTCAGTATCCCGGTGGTTCAACACACGGTCCGCCACGACAGAGGCCTCCCAACAGCGCTGATGCTCACGCCCACGCGCGAGCTCGCCAACCAGATCTATGAAGTTGTCGAGCCAATGGGCAAGGTGCGTGGGTTGCGTTCGCTTGCCGTGTACGGCGGTACCAACATCGACAAACAGATCGAGACCATCGCCAACGGCGTCGAGATCATCGTGGCGACACCTGGTCGACTCATCGACCTCATCGACCGTGGCGCTATCGACGTTGCCAAGATCAAGCGGGTTGTTGTCGACGAGGCCGACCGTATGGCCGACATGGGCTTCTTGCCTCAGGTCGAGTGGGTCCTGCGCCACATCGAGTCCGGACATCAGACCATGTTGTTCTCTGCAACCCTCGACGGAGCCGTCGACACCGTCATTCAGCGCCATCTATCGGACCCGGTGCGTCACGAGGTCGAAGAACGCGAGATCACCGTCGACGAGATGGGTCACATTTGGCTGATGGTGCACCACATGGACAAGGTCAAGGTCGCGGCGTCCATCATCGGCGGCGCTAACCGCACCATCTTGTTTACGCGAACCAAACGTATGGCCGACCGCCTTCATGACGAACTAGCCAGCGCTGGGGTTGATGTGGCGGCCATCCACGGCGACCTTCGCCAGAGCCAGCGAGAGTCAGCGCTCAGCCGCTTCACCAAAGGCAATCTGCGGGCCTTGGTGGCTACCGACGTCGCGGCGCGAGGCATTCACGTCGACGATGTCGATGTGGTGGTGCACTACGACCCTCCAGAGGACCACAAAACTTACCTTCACCGTTCTGGCCGCACCGCTCGTGCTGGCGAGACTGGCACCGCTGTCACCCTCATGAAGTGGGATGAAGAGATTACGGTCCGTCAGCTACAGCGCCGCCTCGGCATGAACATGCCGTTTCTCGAGGTGTTTTCCAATGACGAGCGTCTGGCCGATCTCGCTGCTTGGGTGGCCGACAATTCCACGGCGACCGCAACGGTCTAATGCCCTGTGGGTCCGATGCGAGTTCGGCCACAACTAGACACCGAACAACGCCAGCGGTTGGCCCGGGTTTTGACGACCGCCGAGGCTGTAGCGTTTCGATTTGGCGGTGGCGCCGAAGAGATCCGTCGCATTGCCGATGACTTGGCCGTTCCCGGTGGCCATGAGGCTGAAACATCGAGCGCCGGGCTGTCCTGCTCTGACGTGGCGCTTTCAGCGCTGCCAGCGGGCGACGAACAAACCGAACGCGGGGCCTGGTACACCCCACGGGACTTAGCCGGTTTCATCGCCGCAACAGCCATCGGTGGTAGTAAGGGTCGAACTATTGATGAGATGGCGAACCTGTGCCTGCTCGACCCCACATGTGGGGGAGGGGTCGTGCTCCTGGCGCTGGCCGACCATCTCGTCGGCCTTGGGCTCGACCCTCGCGCCGCAGTGAACTGTTTGCGCGGTGCCGACATCGACCCGATTGCATTAGCAGCCGCACGGTGTGCGCTTGGGCTCTGGAGCGTCGAACAGTGTGGGCGGTGGGCCGACCTCGAGGTGTGCGAACTCGACGTCGTCCACGGAGATGTCCCCGATACTTGGTTGGGCCGGTTCGATGCCGTCGCCGGTAACCCTCCGTTCTTGTCGCAGCTACGAACACGTTCGGCTCGGTCTGGCGCTGAGCGCGATGCTGTTGGTCCGCGTGGTTATGCCGACGCTGCGGCGGTCGTGTTGGGTCGAGCCCTTCGCTGGGTCGCGTCTGGAGGAACCGTGGCCCTTTTGCAGCCTCGCTCGATCGTCGGATCTCGAGACGGTGAGTCGACTAGGCACGCCGTCAGCACAGATCACCGGCTGGCTCAGATGTGGTTCGACGATCGCGCCATGTTCGCCGCTTCGGTCAGGGTCTGCCTGCCCGTGGTCGTAGTCGGGACCACCGATGAACAACAACCGACGCTTGTGACTCAGGGCCTTCCCGTTGCCGCAGCCGGCTCGGTGATGGGCGGGTCATGGTCGTCCTTGGCGGCACGAGCAGCCGGCGTCCCTAGCGTGAGCATCGGCACCGACGGAGCCCATCTGGGTCAGATCGCAGACGTCCGAGCCGATTTCAGGCAGTGGTTTTATGATGTGGCCAAAGTCGTATACGAGGCCGAACCAGACCAACAGCGGCCGTCGCCAGAGCAGCTTGGCGTGTTGACTAGCGGCCTAATCGACCCGCTGTGCGCACGTTGGGGTGCGGCCAAATCGTCGGTCGCGAAGCGTCACTATTTTCGGCCGGTCGTCGATTCGGCATGGCTCGAGGGCAGGGGCGAATTGTGGCGCGGTCAACCCAAGGTGGTTGTCGCAAATCAGACAAAGGTCATCGAGGCTGTGGCCGACGCCGAGGGCCTTTGGGTCGGGCTCACGCCCACGCTGTCGGTCGTTCCGGAGAACCCGAACGATGTGTGGGCCATTGCGGTGTTGCTTACATCGCCGGTTGCCACCGCGTGGGCCGTCGAGCGGTCGTCTGGCTCTGGTCTCTCAGTCGGGGCCGTGCGGTTGACGGCCGAACTAATGCGAGCCGTGCCGCTCCCCCAAGATCAAGACAAGTGGCACGAGGCTGCGGCGATGGCCAAAGCTGGCAGGCCAGCCACCGAAGTTGGCCGGCAAATGATGTCAGCGTTCGCGGTAGTCGACGATGACCTGTACTCGTGGTGGGCCACTAGATTGCCGAAACGGACTGAGACCTGAGCCAAGCCCAGACCCGGCCCAGGTCTGGGTTGATGGTCGGCGGACCGAGGATCGCGGCAACCACGGCGTGTGCAGTTAGTGCCTACAGGAGTGGTTGTGTTCGTGGTCAAGTTCGATCAGTAGCTTGGTCCGCAGAAACTTGCGGCCCGACACAATACGTACCCGCGATGCGTAGTCCATCAAGTCTGGGTGCAACAGAAAGGTTGCTTCGCCGTGAGTCACCCTGCGGTATGGCGCCAGATTCTTGCCTTTGAGGTGAGTGTCGACCGACAGCTCCTGGACTCCGCCTCAACCGATCGGTTTGATGAAGTCGACGGCTGCGGTTCCGCCTCGCTGGACAACCCAGCTGACGGCATCATCGGTGATGTCTAGCTGCATGGGGCTCCTATGTTCGTGTGCAGATCCTAGGGAGTCGGATCGCATCACACCAACGGTTAACTGATCAACCCAGGTTGCCACGTTTGAATTCCGACTAGATTTGTCGACAATTCATTCGCGTGCTCGCCGCGTCGCCGCTACCGTTAGTCGAACCACTATTCCGTTGGGAGGGCAGCCGTGACAGACTTAGGCAGCAACGACCCGACTGGATTTCCTGTAACCGGTGGCTGGTTCGACGACGATCCGGTGGCAGATCGTCAGTTCTTCGAGCTGTGCCCTACGCGTGGGTTCATGCTCGAATCCGGCACTGTGCTGATGGGCGCCCGGCTCG
>CAZMUM010000061.1:0-22309 GCA_964569385.1 uncultured Acidimicrobiales bacterium | reverse complement strand
CGGACTCGTCCGCGAAAGGAAATTGACCTAAGTGAAGGCGCCGGTTGGCTTTGGTCACGTAGGTTACTGCCTTTATGGCTGCTTAGATGAAGGCTCCGGCTAAGAAGGTTCCGGCGCTGAAGGCTCCGGCTAAGAAAGCTCCGGCTAAGAAGGCTCCAGCCAAGAAGGCCGCAGGGCGTAGGCGGCGTTAGGTTCTCTGCTCGTTGGCTCCTACCTGGTTTGGATTATCGGCTAGGTAGGAGCTTCGAGCTCAGTTACACCCATTGGCCGGTCTGCAATCACCGAGACCCGTTCGCCGTACCTTGACTCTGGGTAGTAGTCCCAGACCGAGTGGTGCTGCGTGCATCGGTTGTCCCACATGGTGAGGGTGTTGGGTTTCCATTGCACCGCCGCATGGAGTTTCGGCGTCGACGCGATGAGGTCGTACAACGCATCTAGCAGGGCCCGGCTCTCCCAGCGGCTGAGGCCAACAATGTGGGAAGTGAATCCGCTGTTTATGTAGAGGATCTTCCGGCCGGTTTCGGGATGCACCGCGATCACGGGGTGAGCATTGCGCGGGTATCCACCCTCTGGCGGTGTCGACTTGTAGTTCCCGATGTAGGGGATCGCGCCGTCGTGTACGGCTGTTAGTCCCCCCAGGAACTCCTGCATCGGCGCAGACAACATGTCGTAAGCCATGCACATGTCGGCATACAGCGTGTTTCCACCTCCACTCTCTGGCGTCTCGGTGATGTACAGAAGCGAAGCTATCGGCGGCCGAGCGTCGCAAGTAACGTCTGTGTGCCACCCTTCGCCAGCGGTGTATGGCGAGTCTGGTGTCGTTTTCACAGCCAAGATCTCGGGATCTGTGTCCCGGCTGTGATTCAGGGGATGAACATGCAGCTCGCCGAAGTTCTGCGCGAAGTACTTATGGGCAGCGCGGTCGAGATGCTGGTCGCGAAACACCAACACGCTCCAATCGGCCCACGCCGCCTTGACGTCGACTAACTGAGCCCCAGTTAGGTTGCAAAGATCGAGCCCGGTTATCTCGGCACCGAGGTGCGGCGTGATCGTGGCAACCTCGAACGTCTCGTATTGTGTTCGGCGTTTGGTTGCGATATCGAAATCGACTCTGGTCATCGGTCGTCCCCTCTCTTGAGGTCATCGTAGATCACCCGTGTTGTGAACACCCAGGTGGCTATGGTGAGGCGGTGCGACTTGCGACCTGGAACGTCAACTCACTCAACGCCCGCCAAGACCGCGTCGATGAGTGGCTTGGGTATTGCGACGTCGATGTGGTCTGCCTGCAAGAGACCAAGATGGCCAACGAGCAGTTTCCCCACGACCACTTCATGGACCTTGGCTACCACTCAGTTCATGCAGGCGAGGGGCGCTGGAACGGTGTTGCCATCTTGTCGCGAGAGCCACTCAGTGACGTCCATCGTTCGTTCGCCGACGGCCTCGACGCCGACCAAGAGGCTCGGATAATCACGGCCACGACCGGCGGCGTTTGCGTCACTTCGGTCTACGTGCCCAATGGGCGGGCGGTCGACGATGACCATTACAAGTACAAACTGGCCTGGTTAGGTCGTCTTCACAATCACATCGATGCCCTGACCACGCCTTCGAACGATGTCCTGGTCGCTGGCGATTTCAATATCGCGCCGGCCGATATCGATGTGTGGGACACCGCAAAGACCTCCGGCGGAACACACGTCACGAAACCCGAACGTGATGCGCTGGCTCGGCTATACGACTGGGGGCTCACCGATGTGTTTCGTGAGCACCACCAAGAGCCGGGATTGTTCTCGTGGTGGGACTATCGGGGCGGCGCTTTCCACAAGCGTGAAGGCATGCGGATCGACCTGCTTCTGACGAGCGCATCGCTTACCGAGGCCTCGACGTTTTCACTCGTTGACCGCACCGCCCGCAAGGGCAAATTGCCGTCAGATCATGCTCCGGTGTTTCTTGACGTGACCCGCTAAGTTTCAATCACGGTTCGATCAGTAACAGGCTCAGCTGCGGCTGCGACTTCATCGACTGGCACTTCATCGACTGGCATCTCGTCGGCTGCGATGTTCGCTGCAACAAGGATTGCGGCCGCGTCGCGCCCAACGCGCAAGGCGCTAAGCCCGGTTACGCCCAGAAGTTCCTCTTGTGTTGTTGGCCCGCTCCTGGCAATCGCATCGACGAGGTCATCGCGCAATACCGCCTGCGGCAAGATACGGCGAGCCTTGGCCGCGCCGTCGCGCCAGCGATCTAGGCGACGTTTGCGTTCGACGACGTCGGAGCCAAGAGCTGCCGCCCTGGCCCTGGCAATGTGATCTGCAAGTTGGACAGAAGTTGCTGGTACGTCTGGAGCTCCGATGGCTTTGATGACGCTAAGCCAGCGGGTTGGTTTGCGACGCTCGCCGTCTCGGGTGCGGCACCACGAAAGATGGATCGACCGCTCCGCCCGAGTTACGGCAACGTAGGCAAGCCGAGTCTCTTCGTCGGACTCGTTCATTGGAAACAAACCCTCTTCGGCGCCAACGATGGTGACGTGGGGCCATTCGAGACCCTTGGAGCCGTGGAAGGTGGCCAAGTCGACCACATCTTCGTCGTCGGTCGAGTCTCCGGCTCTGATGGTGCGCAGCCATTGCGAAAACCCGCTTCCTGACGGAGCGACGTCGCTTGAGAGGTAGTCCTTCGCTAGATCAATGATTGCCGCGACTTCGGGCTGATCAGCAGATATCGACTCGACTTCATCGAGCTCGAGGTCGACTAGTAACGTTGAGAAGTCGTCGCCGGACGTTCTTAGTAGTTCTGTGGTTTGTTCGGCCGCTGGCAGCCTCGACAGGCCGCCTTTTCCTCGCACTTGATGCGGTATGTCGTTTCGTCGCAAGACATCGGCGAGTGTGTCGAGCTGAGCATTTGTGCGTGCGAGCACGGCGTGGTCGCTCCAGTTGTCTCCTTCACCGTGTCGCCAGCGCAGACGTCGCGCTAGTTCGTTGCCTTCGTCGAAGGTACTGGTGTGTTCTGAGACTTGGGGAACCGCCCCCTCGGGCTTGCGCACCAACACCGACCGTTCGCCCAGCACGGCATGAGCAGCGTTCACGATCGCGCCGCTCGAACGGTGATTCGTCGTTAACTGAACTGTGTGTGCACCAGGAAACCAGTGCTCGAAGTCGCGAAGGTAGCGGGCGTCGGCGCCGTTCCATTCGTAAATCGCCTGGTCGGCGTCGCCCACCACACACAGATCATCGCGATTGCCGATCCAAGCTCGCAACAAGTTGAACTGGCGGCCGTTTAGGTCCTGGTACTCGTCGACAAAGATGTGTCTGAACCGCCAGTGTTGTGCTTGGGCGAATCGTTTATCGGTCTGGAGGAGTCTGGTGCATTCGTCGAGCACTCCGTCGAAGTCGAGCAGTCCCTGTCTTCGAAGATGTTTCTCGTATCGGCCCGCAACGTCGGCGACCCGACTGTCGCGGATTCGGTCGACGGGGATGCCTCGGCCGATCGCATCGTCGGCCCGGCGAACTAGCTCGGCTGCGTTTGACCCGTCGACCAACGAGCGAAGCACCGCGAATCGACTTGACACGATGATGGGCGGCGACTTGTCGTGGTCGGCTCGGTAGATGCGGAGCTGCTGAAGCGCCACCGCGTGGAACGTGCCCACAGCACCAATGTCTCTGATCTCGGCCCGACGGATGCGACTACGGAGTTCGGCCGCTGCTCGCCGGGTGAAGGTCAGGGCCAGAACGCGTCTCGCATCGATTTCTTCATCAGCACGCCTGACGATTCTTGCCGTCAGAACGCGGGTCTTGCCCGAACCCGGCCCGGCCAAAATGCGCAGCGTCGGCCCCCGATGATCGACCGCGACCTGTTGGGCCTCGTCGAGTCGTATCGCCCTAGTTGCCATACCTCGACGATATCGCCACACCTCGACGATATCGCCCGTCAGCCATCGCTTCGCCCACTGCTTTGGGTGGGGTTTGTGCACGGTGGCGGGTGAACGGTTACGGCGCAGGAAGTAGGATTTGTCGAATGGCATTTCCCGATGGGTATCTCAACGATGGCGAAGAGCGGATTCTGAATCTGAAACCGCATTGGTGGATATTTGCTCAGTCGACGGTGTTTGTGGTGCTCGCTCTCGTTATTGCCGTGCTCCTACAGGCTGGTCCGGGCACACCCGTCGCCTACGTCGGATGGTTCTTACTCGTAGCTGCGCTGCTAAACCTGGGAGTGGTGTTCGGCAAGTGGGCCACAACGTTCTTCGTGCTTTCGAACGAGCGCCTGATCTTTCGCACTGGTGTGCTCACCAAACGTGGCGTCGAACTGCCGATCGACCGCATCGACAACATCAACTTCCGTCAATCGTTGTTCGAGCGCATCATTGGCGCCGGCGACCTACTCATCGAATCAGCGGGCGAGTCTGGCCAATCGCGTTTTTCGAACGTGCGTAAACCAGAGGCCATCCAGAACGAGATCTACCGTCAGATCGACCGGCGCCATGAACGTAGATTCGGCGGTGCCCCCGTGGTTGAGGTCACCGACTCCACCGAAGGGATCGCCGAAAAGATTCGCGAGCTAGAAGATCTCCGGCAGCAGGGCCTCGTAAGCGAAGAGGAGTTTGAGACGAAACGTCGCGAGCTCCTGGATCGGATGTAGGTCGGTCATGAGAACGACAAACGGCACTGTCGAGATTGAGTACGAGACCTTCGGCGACAGCTCGAACCCCGCGCTGCTGCTGGTCTGTGGTCTGGGTAGTCAGCTGATTGCCTACCGCCGCGACTTCTGTCAGTTGCTAGCTGCTGCTGGTTTCTACGTTGTGCGTTACGACAATCGCGACGTTGGGCTCAGCTCCAAGACATCGGCCGAACCGCCCTCGCTAGTGGCCACGCGCAACGCCCTTGACAATGGACTCGTTTCGCCGGCGAGTTACCGATTGTCCGACATGGCGCTCGACGGTATGGCCGTCCTCGATGCACTCGGTATCGGCCAGGCCCATACTTGGGGGATGTCGATGGGCGGCATGATCGTCCAGACGATGGCCATCAATCACCGTGATCGAGTGCTGTCGATGACTTCGGTCATGTCGACCACGGGAGCCCCCACCGTTGGTCGCGCCACTCCCGAGGCCAGCGCCGCCCTAATGTCAGTGCCACCGCCGGAGCGCGAGGCCTACATCGCCGCCGACCTCGCAGCCAGACGCACCTATGCCAGCGCCGACATCGACTGGGACGAAGTGGCCAGCTACGCAGGTGCACAGTACGACCGGATGTTCCACCCTGCCGGAGCGGTGCATCAGCTAGCGGCGATAATTGCCGACGGCGACCGTACCGACCGGCTGAAGTTGGTCAATGCTTCTTGCACAGTTCTGCACGGTGGCATCGACACGCTTATCGACGTTTCGGGTGGGCACGCGACAGCTGACGCCATCGCCGATGCAAAGTTGGTGGTCTACGACACGATGGGCCACGATCTACCGGCAACGTTGTGGCCGAGCTATGTCGACGAGATGGTCGAACTGGCCGATCGCGTTTCCTAGTTCCTCCGAACTAGTCACCGCATCTTGCACACCTCGAAGGAGTAGCTATGGGCCCACTAGAGGGCGTGAGAATCATCGAGCTTCAGGGCATTGGGCCCGCGCCGTTCTGCGCAATGATGCTCTCAGACATGGGTGCTGAGGTTATTCGTGTCGACCGGGCCGCCAATGTCACAGGCGGGCCGCCCCGCGGCATCGACGTCTTGGCTCGAGGTCGCCGCTCGATCGGCGTCGATCTCAAGAACGCCGACGGGGTCGAGACCGTTCTGAAGCTTGTCGAATCAGCCGACGCTTTCATCGAAGGATTCCGGCCAGGCGTTACCGAACGGATGGGCCTCGGCCCCGACCAGTGTCTCGCCCGCAACCCGGCCCTCGTTTACGGACGCATGACGGGTTGGGGCCAGGACGGGCCGTATGCCGCGGCGGCCGGACACGACATCAACTACATCGCACTGTCGGGTGTCCTCAGCAGGATCGGCAGGGCTGGCGAAGGACCAATGCCGCCGCTCAACCTCGTGGGCGACTTCGGCGGGGGTGGAATGCTGCTCGCCTACGGGCTCGTGTGCGGGATCCTGAACGCCAAACAAAATGGAGTTGGCCAAGTAGTCGACGCAGCCATGGTCGATGGTGCTGCGACCTTGATGGCCATGTTCTTTTCTTTCGATGCCATGGGGATGCTCGGCGACCGTGGAACCAACCTGCTCGACACTGGTGCTCATTTTTACGACGTATATGAGTGCTCTGATGGCGAATATGTGTCGATCGGCTCGATAGAACCACAGTTTTACAGTCTGTTGCTCGAAAAGACGGGTCTCACCACCGACGACCTTCCGCCGCAGATGTCGAGAGACGATTGGCCCGCAGCCAAGGTCAAGATCGCCAAGGTGCTTAAGTCGAAGACTCGCGACCAATGGTGCGAGATCATGGAACATACCGACGTGTGTTTTGCGCCGGTGCTGTCGATGGCTGAGGCTGCCGCACATCCACACAACGTGGCCCGTGGCACCTTCACAGAGTTCGACGGTGTTCTTCAACCGAGCCCCGCACCGCGGTTCAGCGCAACTCCGGCCCAACTCACAACGTCCGAAGTTGGGGCCGGCAGCGACACCGATGCTGTGCTTCGCGAGCTCGGACTAACTTCTGATGAAATCGACAAGCTCAAGTCCGATGGAGCGGTGGCCTGACATGGGAACACTCGTAACGTTTCATGCCCACCCCGACGACGAAGCCATCGCAACGGGCGGAGCGATGAGACTGGCGGCCGATGCCGGGCATCGGGTCGTGCTGGTGGTGGCTACGCGTGGCGAATGTGGCGAGGTGGCCGACGGCGTGCTGGACCCTGGCGAAACCTTGGGCCAACGCCGCGAAGCCGAACAGCGGCTCTCGGCGGCCATGCTCGGCGTCGACCGCGTCGAGTTCCTCGGCTATCACGACTCTGGGATGGCCGACGAGCCAACAAATGACAACCCGACCTGCTTCTGGCAAGCCGACGTCGAAGAGGCCGCTGCCAGACTGGCGGTGATCCTCACCGACGAAGATGTCGATGTGCTCACCTGCTATGACTCTCACGGTGGATACGGACACCCCGACCACATCCAGGTGCACCGCGTCGGCCATCGCGCCGCCGAGTTAGCGGGAGTGGCGCGGGTCTATGAATCCACGATGAACCGGACGCGAATAGCCGAACTCCGGGCCGCTGCGGCGGCCGTGGCCGTCGAAGCCGGCCATGACGAGATCGAGATGCCTGATGTGTCGCGGGACGACACTTTTGGATCTCCAGACGAAATCATCACTACCGCGGTCGACGTGTCATCGGTTGTGGCCACCAAACGCCAGGCCATGGCCGCTCACGCGAGCCAGATCGACGACTCATCATTCTTCATGCAGATGCCAACCGAAATGTTTGCCGTGGCGTTCGGCACCGAGTGGTTCATTCGGACCGACTCCCAAGTTGATAGCCGCGAGACGTGGCTGTTCGACGAGCCTGCACCTCCGGCATGACCTCGACCCGACACCTGGGAGCAGCACCTGGAGACATTCCGCCGCTGTCCAAAGGCCTTCTTCCGTTGTACGACGAAGCGGTCGCCGTCGCGGACGTTTCGCCGGCCAGCGCGTGTGCCCTGTTGCGGATGCTTGTTCAAGCGTTGGTTAAGCAAGCTGGAGGCCGCGGGCGAAACTTAACCAAGGATCTCAACGACCTCGCCGGATCTGGGCTCGACGTAGGTGTTCTGCGAGCCCTCGATGCTGCCCACCTAACCGACAGCCATGCGCGCCGACCGGCCGAGTTAGATCTAACGAACGGTCACAGCGAGGTGCAGAATCTGTCGGTTCTGGTCCACGTCCTGGCTCGCTCAGTCGGCTAGAACAACGCCAACCTATCGACCGCCCGATTCGGCCCGCGGTTATCCGACTAGGTCAATGTGTCGATGGGTTGGTAGATTCGCACATAGAAAAGATGAGGTGCATCGATGAAACGAATGATGAAAGCCGACGAACTGGCCCGAGACGCCCGGTTCAACCGAACCCGTCTAGAGGACTCCATCTTCGATCCTCGTAACACCCGCTTGCGCGAGATCCGCGACGAAGAGGGCGGCAATAGCCTTCAGCAGTCGAACCCCCAGGCCCCCGATGCCGCCCGCGGTTTGATGCATGGCATCTTCACTGGCGAAATTCAGGCCTTGGAGGGTGCTGGTCGTACCTGCTGGGATTTCGACATCGGAACCGGCCCAGACGACGTTCCGTTTGAGATGAAGCTCGATATGGCTCGCCAGTGCTGGGACGAAGCCAGGCACTGTGAGATTTCGATCAAGCTCAACGACCACATGGGTACTAATATCGGCGAGTTCGACGAGCAGGTCTTTCTATTCGAAGCTGCGTGCAACGAAGACCCGATGTTAAGACTCACTGGCGTGAACCGGGCCCTGGAAGGTCTGGCTATCGACGTGTTCAACACCATGCGCGACTTTGGCACCCTGAGCGGCGACCCAGTCTTGTACTTCTGCGAGGACTGGATGCTTGCCGACGAGGTAACCCACGTAAAGATGGGTTCTGACTGGCTCCGCAAGATCACCGCCAACGACAAGGATCGCCGGGATAAGGCCCTCGAGTTCCAACGTACTGTCGACAAACTGTTTAGTCTCGGCGGCTTCCGAAGCGAAGACGAGAAGTCACCCGTTCACCTTGCCCGCGCGTTTCGCGAACAGGCCGGATTTACCGACGACGAGATTCACGAACTTGTCGACCTTGCGGCTCAAGCCTCCGAGGAGGCCAGGGAGCGATCCGCTCAAGCCAGCGCGAGTGTTTCTGCCTAACGTAGGTACCGCTAGCTCAACTCTCCACAAGGGGCCAAAATGAAACGTCACATGGCTGCCGCCGAGCTTGCCAGAGACTCGCGGTTCAACCGTGTGACCGTCGAAGAGACCCTCCTCGAACCGCGCCAGCGCAACGCCGAGAGCCAACTACACGAGACCAAGGAGCAGGCCCCAGATGCAGCTCGTAGTCTGATGCATGGCATCTTCACCGGCGAGATTCAAGCCCTGGAAGGTGCCGGCCGCACGTGTTGGGATTTCTCCACAGGCACGGGCCCAGACGAGGTGCCCTTTGAGCTGAAGCTCGATATGGCTAGGCAGTGTTGGGACGAAGCCCGCCACGTCGAGATCTCCTTAAAGCTGAACTCCCACATGGGCACCAACATTGGCGAGTTCGGCGAACGGGCACTCCTGTTCGAAGCTGCCTGCAACGCCGATCCGGTGCTAAGGCTTACCGGTGTCAACCGAGCCCTCGAAGGTTTGGCCATCGACGTGTTCAACACCATGCGCGACTTTGGCGAAGCGATGGCGGATCCGGTGCTGTTCTTCTGCGAGGACTGGATGCTTGCCGACGAGGTAACGCACGTGAAGATGGGCTCGGATTGGCTTCGGGCCCTAACCAAAGGCGACAAACCTCGCCTCGATAGGGCCCTTGAGTTCCAACGGGCCGTCGACAAGGTGTTCAGCTTTGGCGGTACCCGCAGCGAGGAGCCAGAGGCCCCTATTCATCTGGCCCGCGACTTCCGCCGGCTGGCCGGATTCACCGACGAAGAAATCGACGAGATCGTCGACCTCGCGTCAGAAGCGTTCGCCGAGGCCCGTGCTTGAGCTCCATCAGAACTTTGCGTGGGTAGTTGTCATCGCCAACGGGGTAGCCGGCACGTGGGTTCTAGCGGCTAACTGGATCACAAGAATTCGGCATCGATCGATGTGGTGGGTTGTTGGCGTGGCCCAAGTGTTGATGATGGTTCAGGTGGTTATCGGCGTCATCGTGCAGAACACGACCGAGGTCGTGGCGCCAGACTTTCATCTCCTCTATGGATTTCTCACGCTAATCAGCATCGGGATTCTCTACAGCTACCGCCAACAGATCGATGGTCACCTGTATCTGCTCTATGGCCTTGGCACGATTTGGATAATGGGGCTCGGTATACGGGCTAGTTTCCTGGCGACATAACTCTGCGCAGTCTGACCTCTATTTGGCGGGACCCACACCTGGCTGGCCAGGAGCCGGCCCACTCGCTACGGTCGGTACGAATTGAATTGCCGACCAATCGTCGATGGAGAACAGATGCGCGCAGCCCTTTTGACCGAACCAGGAAAACCACTCGAGATAGTCGACGATGTCGAGCTTGAGTCACCACGCGCTGGTGAGGTCGAGGTAGAGCTCGAACATTGCGGGCTTTGCCACTCTGACCTGCACTTTATTGATGGTTCGCTGCCAGGCGTCATGCCGATGTTGCTCGGACATGAGGCCGGCGGCATCGTCACCAAGGTTGGTCTTGGTGTTCTCGACCTGGCCGAAGGTGACAAGGTGATTCTCAGTCTGCGTCCATCTTGTGGACGGTGTTACTTCTGTGTACGTGGCGACTTCACCCTGTGTGAGCAGTCGGCAGCCGGTCTGTTTCCCGATGGTGGCACTCGTCTCAGCCGTGGCGGCGAGCCGGTGCAGCGGATGGGCGTCAACCTGGCTGCCTTTGCCACTCACACAGTGGTCCCATCTGCGGCCGCCGTGAAGGTTCCTGACGACACTCCCCTCGACATTGCGTCCGTTCTTGGATGCTCGGTGCAGACTGGGTTTGGTGCCGTGGTTAGCACCGCCCACGTTCAGCCTGGCGACACCGTCATGGTCATCGGGTTGGGTGGTGTCGGAATCTCGATCGTTCAGAGCGCCCGCATAGTTGGCGCTTCGCGGATAATCGGAGTCGACATGAACGAAGGGCGTCGCGAGCAGAGCCTTCAGTTCGGTTGCACCGACACCATCGACCCCGCTGAGGGCGATGTTCCCCAACAAGTCCTTGAGCTATTAGGAGGCCGCGGCGTCGACCAGGCGTTTGAGGCAGTGGGGTCGAGTGCTCTCACTGAGGTCTGCATTGCGTCGACTCGCAACGGTGGTACGACTACCATGGTTGGCATCCCGAAGTTGTCAGACTCGGTGAGCATCCACGCCATCGTGTTCGCAACGGGCGGTAAGAAGCTGCTCGGTTGTTTCATGGGTCACAGCAACCCGCATCGCGAGTTCCCGCGGCTCATTTCGTTGTGGCGAAACGGCAAACTCGACCTCGAAGCTATGGTCACCTCCAAACGTCCGCTTAGCGAGATCAACGATGCTATCGCCGACATGCAGGCCGGTATCGGGCTACGAACCGTCTTGAGCGTCTGAACTCGTGGCCGAGATCGACCTGGTTGCTCTTCACCTCGACAACTGTCGGTTTTCCGAAGCTGAGGCGGCAGCCATCGCCTCTGGTCGGGGATCTCCGAAGGTTGAGGCGTTGTCCCTGCTTGGGCGGCGGCTCTTTAGGCTCGACTTGGAGGATGTACAACTCGAGGATCGGCCCGATCTGGCGAAGCTGGTGCCGCGCGCCTTGATGGCCAAGATGGGCCCGGTCGCGTTTCCGAGCGAGCCGGACCAAAAAAACAGGGGCGCGCTGTCATCGTTCATTCCGCTGTATCAACTGCTGCTCGAAGTGTTCGACGTGCGTTGGCGGCGAGGCCAGATGTTGCATGCGCTGGCGATTCTGCATCTGGTAGCCGAATTCGGCGGGCACCTGGCTTGGGAGTCCGCGCTCGGACATCCGGCCGATCCAGCCATGCTTGGTAAGAACGTTGCCGGCCGAGCTAGCCGCTGGGGTGATCTCGACGACGACGAGTGTGGGCAGAGTCGTTCACAGAAGCATCAGGCGGCCGCGATTGCTGATCGAGACCCGTTGCGTTCGCCGGAAGCCTGGCGCCGGTTCATGCGCGAAGACTTCAGCAAGACAGGCGACCAACTAGTCGTATGCGCCACCCGAGAGTCCGGCCGAGTTTGGGGAAGACGGCCCCGAGTTTGTGAGGCTCGGTGTTCGGTGTGGACCCGACACTCCGCCGCTACTCGTGAAGCTCTGGAACGGCGATGTCAGCTCGTGTCGTTGCTTGGTCGATCGCCGTTGTTGCAGCTACGGCACTCCGCCCCGATCGGACACTTCTTCGGCGTACCAAGCCGCGATGAAGTTCTCGACGCGTGGGCGTCGTTCGCCAAACGAGTTCGGCGCGATACTGATCTTGATCTCGGCGCCGGCGACCTCACCCAGCAACTCGGCCGTTACTGCTCCGGCGTCGCAGGGGTACCACTAGCCCCGTCGAAGCTCCTGGCAACAACCGCCAAAGCCTTTAGCATGGCTGCCGCGGCAACCGCCGGTCGCTAACCGGGTTCTCGCTCTCACTTTGTTCGAGCGACAACCCGAAAAGACCTCTACTGTCACCGGCATATGGTTGCGGGCGGCCGTTTCCCGGTGACGGGTAGGTCTGCTACCTCCACTGTCACCGGCATGTGGCTGCGGGCGGCCGTTTCCCGGTGACGGGTAGATCTGGGTTGTGGGCTAGAGGGGGCAGGCGTCGAACTTGGCCTGCACGTCAGATGGGGTTTCAGACGACGGATCGTCCGGAGGTGCCAGGAACGTGCGGAAGAAGCGGTGGGCGTCGTCGCTGGTGAACGTTTCACCGAGGCACGCAGTGTCGAAATTGTCGAACGTGTCGAGCACGAGCTGCCGCAGGTCGATGCACGCACCGATTGCGCCCACATAGATGTCGCGCTCACCATCGGTCATGGTCGGCGATAATCCTGGCTCCCACTCGTCAACCGTGGCGACTGTCAAGCCGACCTCGGCTAGCCGGTCAACTCCGAACGCCATCACGACGCTCTCGGCGGCACAAAGGTTCTCGTCGGCGGTCGGGATGCCGGTCCCGTCGTCGAATCCTGCTGCAATTGCCAAGGCCAGAGATTCGGGGCTGTCGACGGGGGCAACCTCGAGGTCTTCAAGGAAACATGGGTCGGCTTTTCCGAAGATGTCGAACATGGCGTCGAAGCCCGCGTCGGTATCTGGGTTCATGCCAGCCCGGATGACGCCTCGGCCATCCTCGGCGCTGAACAGCTCGAACGAGCAACTCGTTAGAGCTTGGTCGCCATTTCCAAAGAAGTCGGCGATGAACCGTTGGAGGTCTACACAACCAGCGATTATGTCGGTGAGTTGGTCGCGCTCGGCGTCGGTTAGGTCCGGCAGAAATGCTGGGTGGAAAGAGGTAAAACTGGCCCTTGCCACACCTACCGCCGCCAATCGATCCTGGCCTAGGGCATCAATTGTTTGTTCGCCAATGCATGCCTCTTCGGCGTCGGAAATAGGAGTTCCCGAATCACTGAACGATGACCCGATAGCGGCACCAAGTTCGGCCGCGGTCTCTGCTGGAGCAGTCGCCTCTGTAGTCGTGGTCGCCGCGGTGGTGGTGGTGGTTGTTGTTGATGTTGGTGCTTCAATTTCGTCGACCGCGGTGATCGAGGGATCCTCGGTGACGGTGGGTTCATCGCCATCAGACCCAGTGCAAGCCGCGGCGAACAAAGTCATGGCAACGAACAGGGTTAGAACGAATCTCATAGGACTCCTGGAGCACGGACCAATGGGAGCGCGAACAATAGTCGTCTGGCCAGAGTCACGAGGTCTAGACAGACTGAGCTAGGCGGGACTCTAGGGCATCGACCTGGTCGTTGAGTTCGTCGGGGAGACGATCGCCAATTGAGGCGAAGAACTCGCGGATCGAGTCGACTTCGGGAGCCCAATCGGCACTGTTGACTTCCAACAGGGCTGCTAACTCGTCGTTGCTCATGTCGAGCCCGCTGGTGTCGAGACTGTCGGCGGTAGGTACGTAGCCGATTGCAGTTTGCACTGCATCGCCCTCGCCATCGACACGCTCGAAGACCCACTTGAGGACGCGGCTGTTGTCGCCAAAACCTGGCCACATGAACTTGCCCTCGTCGTTCTTGCGGAACCAGTTGACGTAGAACAGCTTCGGCAGCTTGGCTCCTTCGCGTTGGCCAATTTCGAGCCAGTGCGCGAAGTAGTCTCCGAAGTTGTAACCGCAGAAAGGCAGCATCGCGAACGGATCGCGTCGCACCTTGCCGATTGTGCCGGCAGCGGCAGCCGTCATCTCCGACGACATGACCGAACCAAGGAACACGCCGTGGTCCCAGTCGAATGCCTCAGCGACCAGCGGCACAGTGGTGGCTCGACGACCGCCGAACATGATGGCCGAAATTGGCACTCCGGCCGGGTCCTGCCATTCGTCGGCGATTGATGGGCATTGGCTTGCCGCCACGGTGAACCGGGCGTTGGGATGAGCCGCTGGTGTGCCGGAATCGGGTGTCCAGGAGTCGCCGCGCCAGTCGGTGAGGTGGGCCGGCGGTTCTTTGCTGAGGCCCTCCCACCAGATGTCGCTGTCGTCGGTAAGAGCGACATTGGTGAACACAGCGTCGTGGGTTAGGCACGCCAAGGCGTTGGGGTTGGTGTCTTCGCCGGTACCGGGAGCGACTCCGAAGAACCCGGCTTCTGGGTTGATGGCGTAAAGCTGGCCATCGTCGCCGAACTTCATCCAGGCGATGTCGTCGCCAACCGTCTCGATCTTCCAGCCTGGCAGCGTCGGGATGAGCATGGCCATGTTGGTTTTGCCACACGCCGATGGGAAGGCCGCGGCCACGTACTTCGATACACCCTTCGGGGAGGTGACCTTGACGATAAGCATGTGTTCGGCGAGCCAACCTTCGTCGCGGGCCATGGTCGACGCGATCCGAAGAGCAAAACACTTCTTGCCGAGCAGAGCGTTGCCACCGTAACCAGATCCGTAAGACCAGATCTCGCGCGTCTCGGGAAAGTGCACGATGTACTTGTTCTCGGCGTTGCATGGCCACGCCACGTCGACTTCGCCATCGGCTAGTGGCGCGCCAAGTGAGTGAACACACGGAACGAAATCGCCAGCGCCGAGCACGTCGAGTGCACCTTGTCCCATGCGCGTCATGATGCGCATGGAGGTTGCGACATACGCGCTATCGGTCAACTGCACACCGATGTGGGCAATGGGCGATCCGAGCGGACCCATCGAGAACGGCACGACATACATGGTGCGACCTTCCATGGCCCCATCGAACAACCCAAGCATGTCCGACCGCATTTCGTCGGGCGCCCGCCAGTTGTTGTTGACCCCGGCGTCGACCTCGTTGGTTGAACAAATGAAGGTGCGATCCTCGACCCGGGCCACATCGGCTGGGTCCGAGCGAGCCAAGAAACTACCTGGACGGGCGTCTAGTGGCATCAGGGTGCCAGCATCTACGAGTTCGGCGGTAAGGCGGTCGTACTCGGCTTTGGAGCCGTCGCACCAGTAAACGTTGGCGGGCCGAAGGACGCTCGTCCACTTCTCGACCCATTCGAGCAACGGTTGGTTCGCCGTCGTTGCTGCCATGATGAAACCTCAGATTGGGGGATATCGCGCCAACACGGTGCTGGTGCGGTTGGGCTAGTTAGCCCGCAACGTCCTCTCCCCAGTCGGGTGATCCGAGATCGACTTCACTACCAAGTCGAAGATGGGTGGCCAGCCCCCGGTCGGAAAGGTCGTAAACGACCCTTTGACCCTGCCGCAGCATCCTAAAAACGGACCCGACCAGCGCATCGTCTGCTAGTTCTCGCTCTGCACGGTCGCGATCGTCGACTAACACACCTGCCCCTGTGTGTGGATCGTATGATTTGATCACTCCCTGCATAGCGACTCCTTGCAATCGATGTGATGAACGTGCCGTCTGCCTATCGGCTGATGACGCCCATAACATAGCCAACGAAACGCCAGACGCACGACCATCCCGAACTACTAGCCAATACCCACCGGACCGCCACGCACCATTAGGCCACTGGGGCCGTTACGATCGTCGGCCATGGCATCTCCCAAGCTGATGGGCGTCACCGAACTTCGTCTGGTCGTTGGCACCTATCGAGATCTACTGGCCAACCATCGCGAGGCCATCAACCGATTGAACGTGTATCCCGTTCCCGATGGCGATACCGGCACCAACATGGGGCTGACGCTTGAGTCGGTTGTGCAAGACCTTGAGGCCGCCGCCGCCACTATGGAGGCCAGCTGCCAGGCCATCTCGCACGGTTCGCTTATGGGCGCTCGCGGCAACTCAGGCGTCATTCTGAGTCAGATTTTGCGTGGTTTAGCTTCAACGTTCTCAGCGGTCGACGCCATCGATGGCCCATTGTTTGCCGCGGCCTTGGCCACTTCGGCCGAGGCCGCGTATGGAGCGGTGATGAAACCCGTAGAGGGAACGATCCTCACAGTTGTGCGCGAAGCATCCGAAGCGGCCACCGCCACAGTCGTTGCAGGCACCACCGACCTTGTGGAGGTTGTCGACGCGGCCTTGCTCCAGGGCCAAGATGCGTTACGGCGCACCCCTGACATGTTGCCGGTGTTAGCCGAGGCAGGAGTAGTCGATGCTGGGGGCGCCGGGTTGTTGTTGTTCCTGCACGCGATGCTAAGTGTTCTCGACGACCGTGAGCTACCAGAGCCGCCCGTCGACGACACCGCAAGGGTGACCACGGCTGGCTTCGAACGCCCTGACGATCACGCCGGCGATGTGTCCGACATGCGCTACGAAGTCATGTTCTTTCTGGAGGCTCCAGACGATGCAGTCCCGGGGTTTAAGAATGAGTGGGCCGGAATCGGCGACTCGATCGTGGTTGTGGGCGGCGACGGCATCTGGAACTGCCATGTTCACACCAACGACATCGGTGCCGCCATCGAGGCTGGCATCGAAGTCGGCCGCCCGAAGATGATCAGAGTCTCCGACCTCGCTGAGGAGGTGGCCGAAGAGCGTTGGGTCCGCGAGGCCGCAGCGACAGGGTCTGGGCAAAGAACCGACGCTGACATCGTGGTCAATCGCGCCGCTGTGCCATGTGCTGTTGTTGCGGTAAGTCCGTCTCGTGGGATTGGTCGGATCTTCTCTTCTCTTGGTGTTCAGGAGCTCGTAACCGGCGGCCAGACCATGAATCCATCGACGGCTGACCTATTAGCCGCAGTCGAGCACTCACCGGCTAACGATGTCGTCATCTTGCCGAACAACAAGAACATCATCGCGGTAGCAAACCAGGTGCAAAGCCAAACCTCAAAGAACGTGACAGTGGTGGCCACCACTTCGGTTCCAGAAGGGTTTGCGTCGCTGCTTGCCTACGACCCGCAGTCGCCCGCCGCCGATAATGGTTCGGCCATGGCCGAACTAGCTGATGGTGTAGTTGTTGGCGAAATCACCCAGGCGGTGCGCGACACCAACACTGACGCCGGGGCCGTGTCTGAGGGCGATTGGATGGGGATCGACAAGAGCGGCATTGCCGTGATCGACGAGTCGATGACTGCCGCGGCCACTCGGCTTCTCGCTCGACTCATCGGCGACGACCACGAGATTGTCACGATAATTGAGGGTGCCGACGCCTTCGATGCCGACACCCAAAAACTGTGCGGCTGGTTAGACCAGAACCATCCCAACATTGAGGTCGAGGTGCATTCAGGTGGCCAGGCCCACTACCCGTACTTCTTCGGCGTCGAGTAGTCGCTTGGATAGCCCCCTTCGGTTCAGAGACCTGGCGGCGCTTAAGGTCGACGTGCTGCACGGTGTCGGGCCCAAGAAACGCGACGCGTTGGCGCACGTGGGCGTCGAGTCGGTCGCCGATCTTGTTACCTACTACCCCCGCCGGTACGTCGACCGGACCACCGAGGCCAGAGTCCGAGACCTGCTTGTGGGGGAGGAGGCACTTGTGCTGGCGAAGGTCAGCAAGGTCGAAAGCCGACGTACCCGCAACGGTCGACAGCTCGTGACCGTTCGTGTCAGCGACGGTTCTGGTTCGTTGACGGTCACGTTCTTCAACCAGGCGTGGCGAGTCCGCCAACTAACCGAGGGCACCAACGCCGCCTTCTTTGGCAAGGTCGACGAGTACCGCGGTCGGCTTCAGATGACGAGCCCAATCGTCGACCTCGTCGGCGATCGCACTGGGAAGGTAGTACCGATCTACCCGCAATCGGAGAAGGCCGGGCTCAACACGTGGGAGACGGCCGCGATGGTGGCCGAAGCCCTTCGGCGTTGCGCGCCTCGCGGTATCGACGACCCCGTTCCGGTCGCGACACGCGACGAATATGGTTTGATCGATCGAGGCATCGCGCTCCAGTTGATTCACGGCCCTGAATCGATGGCCGATGCGATGAAGGCTCGCAAAAGGCTGGTTTTCGACGAGCTGTTCCGAGTGCAACTTGCCCTGCTCGAACAAAAGCGGTTGCTCGAACTCCACACCACCGGGATCGAACACCAGACTGCCGGCCCTCTAATCGACGCCTTCACCGCCCAACTGCCTTTCGAACTCACGGACGCCCAGCAGCGCACGGTTGGCGAGATCTACGCCGACCTCGGGAGGGCCACGCCAATGCACCGTCTTCTGCAAGGCGATGTGGGGTCAGGCAAGACGTTGGTTGCGTTGTTTGCGCTGCTGGCCGCGGTTGTTGGAGGTCATCAGGGCGCGCTGATGGCACCCACGGAGGTGCTCGCCGAGCAACACGTCCGAGCTGTGCGACAACTTCTTGCCGGACTTGAGGTTGCGGCCCCCGAATCGTTGCTCGATTCGAGACCGCTAGCAGTAGAGCTGCTAACGAACAAGCTCAATGCCGCCGATCGCCGACGGGTACTAGAGGGGTTGGCGGACGGCCACGTCGACATCGTTGTTGGTACGCATGCGCTAATCCAGGACGCAGTCGGGTTCGATTCCCTTGGCGTCGTGGTAGTCGACGAACAACATCGGTTCGGTGTCGACCAGCGAGCCTGGTTACGAGACAAAGGCCGGGCGGACGGCCGAACGCCTGATGTTTTGGTCATGACGGCAACGCCGATTCCACGGACGGCAGCCATGACGGTCTACGGCGATCTCGACGTATCGGTTCTCGATGAGTTACCTCCGGGGCGCACACCAATCACCACGGTTAGAGCAACAGCCGACGATCAAGTCATGTGGGACACAATCAGGGCCGAACTCGATGCCGGTCGACAGATGTTCGTGGTGTGCCCACTCATCGAGGAGTCGGACAAGATGGAAGCGGCGTCGGCCCAAGAGTCCTTCGAGCGACTGTCGGCCACCGAGCTGAGCGGGCGTCGGATGGGTTTGCTGCACGGTCGCCTGAAGTCTGTCGACAAAGAATTGGTGATGGATGCGTTTCGGCGGGGTGACCTTGAAGTGCTGGTTGCAACCACGGTGGTAGAGGTTGGTGTCGATGTTCCGAACGCCGCGGTGATGCTCATCGAGTCGGCCGAGCGATTTGGCATTGCTCAACTCCATCAGCTTCGGGGCCGGGTTGGTCGAGGCGTTCATGCTTCGCGCTGCTACTTGGTCGCGGGTGACGAACTCACTTCCGATGGCGAGGCCAGGCTCGACGCACTCGTTGGCTCAACCGATGGGTTCGAGTTGGCCGAAATCGACCTCGACCTTCGCGGCGAAGGCACGATCTTCGACCAGCGCCAATCGGGTCGGAACGACCTTAAGCTGGCGTCGTTGCGCCGAGATCGCGAATGGGTTGCAAGGGCCAGGCGGGCCGCACAGATGGTCGTTAGCGCCGGTGTCGAGGAGTACCCAGGTTTAGCCGATGAGCTGGCTTGGTTTACCGACGAGGGCGGCGACACCGACTACCTGCTTAAGGGATGATGGGCTCGTTGGGACTTCGCGCCAAATTGGCTAGCTAGCCCAGAAGTTCTGGGGGAATATCGACGCATTCGAAATTGTCTTGGCTAATGACGCCGTGACTCGAGTCGGTTGGTACAACACAGATCGCCGTTGTTCCCGCTGGCGCGTTTGCGATCGATACGGCACTGCCTGCTGTTGAGAACGGCTGGGTGTCAGTCAATTGCCAGCCTCCTACGCTCGGAGCACCAAGAGCAGCCCAGTTCCCTCCAACTTGCAGAACGTCCCATACGTTGTAGAAGAAGTGGGCATGAGTGTTGTCTGTGTCGGGTTCGTAGCCAAAGGTGGTCCACTCGATGATGAGTTCGCCGCCATCGACGGTGATCCCGTCAATGTGGGCACAGAAACCACCGGGGCAAACGAACTCGGTCGTAGTTGTGGTTGTGGGTTCAGGCACCGTGGTAGGGGGCGCTGCGGTAGTGGGCACTGCGGTAGTTGGGACACCGGCAGAGGTCGTCGGAGTTACCGTGGTGGTCGAGTCGATCGGGTCGTCTTGCTCTTCGCCGGCAGTCGTAGTCGGTGCGCCACCAGCAGTTTGGCCATCGTCGCCGCCGCGATTGCTGAGTACGAGGCCACCTAAGGCGATCACTGCCACGACTGCGAGGGCGCCCGCACCGATCAACAATCGCTTCTTCTTGCTTTCGGCAACGTCGTCGATCTTGAGCGCTACTGGGGCACTGAGGCTCAGCGTGGAGTCGCCAGGTGCTTCTTGGGATGGCGTTGGTGCCTGCGGCGCCGCTGGCGGAGTTACCGGCGTGGCTTGCACCGGTTGAACCGGCACGGCTGCCGACTCTGGCCTCGGCGGAACAACCACTGTTTCAGGCGCGGTCGAGGTGGCAGTGGCCCCAGCCGCGGCGGTGGCGGCAACGTCACCAGAAACTTCTTCTAGGTGTGCGCCCTCTGGCGAGGCGGCGGCGGCTCGCGCGGCACCGAGAGCAATGGAGTGCTTCGGGTGGACATCGACCGCGACTGGGCGGCCGAGTTCGCCTGCGGCCATCTGGCCAACTAACGGGATTTGGCTACTTCCGCCGACGAGCAGCACGAGGTCGATGTCGTCCATCGACATATCGGCACTGCGAATGGCGCGTTGCATCGCGCCAATGGTGTCGGCGAGGCTCGGGCGAATCATCTGCTCGAATTCCGAGCGGGTGAGCCGAACATCGGTCTGAAGAGTTGGCAGTACAACCGGGATTGTTACCTCGGTATCGCCAGAAAGTGCTTCTTTGGCATCGACACAGTCGCGGCGCAGGCGAGAAACCGAAGCCACCGTGTTTGCGTCGGTCGGGTCGAGGCTTTCGAAGGCACCACCGAGTGAGCGGGTGACGAACGCAAACACTGCTTCGTCAAAATCGATGCCGCCGAGGCGTTCGATGCCTTCTGGCTGCCCAAGAAACTCGAACCCTTCGGCCTTCTTGCGAAGGATGGCGGCGTCGAACGTTCCGCCACCAAGGTCGAATACGGCCACTGTGTTTCCGGCCTCGATGCGTTCGAGGGTGGAATAGTGGATCGCTGCGGCTTCTGGCTCGGTAAGTGTTACGACATCGGTGAGGTCGGCGATGCGGATGGCCTGATGAAGAAGATCGAGCTTGTATGGGCCCCAGTTGGCTGGATGGGTTACCGCTATTCGTTCGGGAGCTTCGCCTTCGCGTTCGGTGACCTTGCCAATTACCCAGCGAAGCAGTTGAGCAGACAACGACTCAGCTGAATATGGTGAGCCACCCAACAGGATTGGTGTTGGGTCGCCGATGCGGCGTTTGAACTCTCGCGCAACGCGGCCCGGTTCGGTGACCGCTCGCCGATTAGCGGACTCACCAGTGAGGATGGTGCCATCGTCGGTGAGGAAGATGACCGACGGGATAGTGGCGGTGCGGTTGCCTAGCTCGACGATTTGGGAGTCGCCACCGCGATGCACCGCGGCCGCGGTGTATGTGGTTCCAAGATCCACCCCAAGCTGATAACCCACGAATGTCTCCCGTTCAGTTACTCGACCCGTTGAGCCTAGCTGTCTGTGATGCTCACTGCCCGTGTCACATTGCGTTGGATTTGATTCGATACTCCCTACAGCGAGGGCGCGGTGGTGCCGACTCCCCTAGTAATCCCCTAGGGGGTGTGCGGTCACGAGGCCTGGCTGCTACCAGCGGTATCCCCGATGGCGAAAGGGATCAGGTTTCGTACGTTTAGGTCATCGCAGCAACAGGGCGGCGAGAGTTACCAATCAAGGACACAGGAAAATGGCTAAGAACATGCTTATGGAATCACTCCGAAATCTCTTCTTCGGCGAGAAGGCCGATGAGTGGAATGCTGCCGATGATGCTGGCAAGGCTCAGATTCTCGAAGACGAGGGTCTCGGCGACTACACGGTCGAAGACCTCACCGAGGCGGTGACGTTGATGGCTGAGGAGCTTCCTGCTGAGCAGGCTGCGTTGTTGTCGCCGGCGGTGAACAACCAGGCTCAGTCGGCTGGTAGCTCGGATTCGACGACGAATGTGACTGGTCCTGAGGTGACTCAGAATATTGGTGGCGACACCAATGTGGCTGGTGGCAATATTGGCGATACGACTTCCCAGGTCGACAACTCGACTTCTGGTGCCTCGTCTTCTGGCGCTCCGGCTCCGACCTCCCCTGCACCAGCACCAGCTGCTCCTGCGCCGGCGGCTCCGGCTCATGCTCCGGTTGCGCCTCCGGTGTATGAGGGGACTCCAGCCGAA
>CAZMUM010000060.1:0-22420 GCA_964569385.1 uncultured Acidimicrobiales bacterium | reverse complement strand
CCACGAGCACACAGTCTCGCATCACACACCATCAACCATATACCGTGCAGACCCAATTTGGCGTCGTTGCCGACCGGAGCGTGCCTGACTTGAAATTGGTAATCGACGGAGGAGAGTACAGATGTGTCGGTCGAGACTGCTCGCCCGAATCGCGGGATTGGTTGCCGTTACCGCAGTTGGAGCCTGTTCAGCGACCGTTGAACCCGTAGAAGACGGAACCGATTCGGTGGAGTCGACTCTGGCCACCGTGCCTTCCACCGTCGCATTGGCATCGTCGACTACAGATGAGCCTCAACCTGATGCATCGCTCGATGTCGAGTCCGCCATGGCGATCTCGACAAACCTCTTAAGTCTAAACGAAGCAGGTGTAACGGCTGATGAACTCGTGCTCCTCTGTGAAGGCGGAGTACATCCGATGACACTGATCTTCGAATTTGAGGTGCCGACGGCAATATCCATCGCCGAAGCGGCTGCAGTAGCGATGCCTTTCACGAATGTAACCGGAGCGGCTGGCGTGGTGTTGGTTCCCATGGGCGATGGCAGCCAGAGCCCTCATGGCGAGGCCCGTCTATTTGAGTTATTCGTCATTGAGTCTGAGAACTCAAACGTAACCGCACGAATCGTTGTTGAGGAACGGGATGGATTGTTTGCGTCGACGGCAGCCATCTTTTGTCAATGACCTCGGTTCTAAAGTTCACGACGCAGCCGCACCTGCCGTGCCATCGGACGAGTTTTCTCAGTCCGAATCAACGTTATTGACTGGCGGCTATGTGTTTTCGATGGACGAACAGCTTGTCGTCCACCACACATACCAGCAACGAACGCAGCGACAACAGCTATGGCGATGTAGCAGGTTCCGGACAGAAAGACACTGCCGCAAATAGCGAAGGCGGGTGTCGCAGCGCCGAGTGCACCACCAAAACCCCAAGCTCACCTTTCTTCGGCAAGACCACGGCGACCGCAACCGGCAGGACGACAGCCACAGCACCTAACACGATCAACCACCACCTCCATGTCACGGCATCTCGCTCGCTCACGACCGGCTAACCCTCGAGCGACTCTCTTCTTCACCTGACACGGCGACTCGCGGTCGCGCCCACAGCAAACGACCATTTGGTCAGGCACAGCTAGCCATGACATCAAGAACATGACCGACCTCGGCTTCGGTCGTGATGAGCGGCGGGCACAAGGCGACTGCGTTGTAGATATTGCGGGTAACAACCCCCTTATCGAGCATCGCCGTCTTGATGTCGGCCGCGTCGCGATCAAACTCGGCCGCCCAGACTGCTCCTATCCCCCGGTAGCTATCGATAGTCCCATCGGCAGCAAGCGCTGAAAGTCCCGATTCGAACCAACCATGCAGCTTCTTGGCCTGACCGACCAGGTCTTCGCTTTCGATAATGTCAATGTTGGCCAATGCCGCCGCACAGCTCGCGGCATGGCCCGAATAGGTGTGACCATGGCGATACATCGTGCCGTGACCCTCAAGTTCGGCCGCAATGTCGGCACTAACCACCATTCCAGACAGCGGCAAGTATCCCGACGTGACACCCTTTGCGAACGTCATGATGTCTGGCGTCACCCCGTACGTTTGCGACGCGAACCAGTCGCCCGTTCGGCCGAATCCGCTGATCACCTCGTCGAAGCACAACAAGGCTCCGTGGTCGTCACACATCCGCCGGAGGCCTTCGAGGTAGCCGTCTTGGGGTGGGTGAATCCCGCCTGCTCCCTGAACTGGTTCGGTGATAAGCCCAGCAATCTGATCGCCCTTGTCGGCAAACAAGCGAGCCGCGGCCTCAAGGTCGTCGCCGGGAATCTCGATGAAGTGAGGAACAAGGTCGCCCCAGCCTTCGCGGTTGGCCTCGATTCCTTGGGCGGTGGTACCACCGAAGTTGACCCCGTGGTAACCACGTTCGCGCCGCACGATTATCTGGCGGGCCGGGCCGTCAGTGGCCCGGCGCTGCTGAATCAGACGGATCGTCTTGAGGGCAGTATCGACGGCTTCGGACCCAGAACACGCTAGATAGACGCGACCACCAGGCAGCGATGACAACCCGACTACTCGTTCGGCGACCTCGACGGCAGGCCCGTGGGTGAAGGGGTCGAACGTGTGATAGTTCGAAAATTCAGACATCTGTTTGTGAACCGCATCGACGATCTCGGGACGGCCGTGGCCGACCTGGCAGTACCAAAGGCTCGACATTGCGTCGAAATACTGTTTGCCCGAATCGTCCCAGAGCGAAGTGCCCTCGGCCCGCACAACGTTGATGTACTCGGACTCGGGTTTGGCGGCATCGGCGAAGGAGTGCAATAGCGCTGTCATGGCCGCTAGTTAAGCAGACGAATCGACGCTGCCCTATAGATGCAGCCTCATGGACGAGGGCCGGTATAGACCGCTCGAAGGCGAATGTTCGACCTGTGGGTGTACTCCTCGATGGCGTGAGCAATCCATCCAGCCGACCTCGCCAACGCGAACAGAACTTCGCCGGCACCTTCGTTCCAGCCCACGGCGTGGGCAAGTACGGCAATGGCAAAGTCAACGTTTGGTTCTGGCAGACCTCTCTCGCGAGTGAAACCGATAATGGCAGCGCCGGCCTCAACTGCGGGGCTGGTCGGATACGACTGTCTGGTGAATTCAAACAGCGCGGTAAATCGTGGATCAACGCCGAGATACACAGAGTGGCCTAGGCCAGGGATCAGTTCGCCAACACTGAGACGTTTACCCACCACGATGGCAGGCTCGCCGGCCCGAACAACGTCGGCGATGAAGCGCTCGACGGCAGTGCTGGCAGCACCGTGCATGGCCCCACCGATGACTGCATATCCGGCCTGCAACGATGCGTAAGGATCAGCGCCAAACGAAGCCGCTAGCCGCACCGCCGCGGTGGATGCCGCCAGCTCATGATCGGCCATCAGGACTAGCACCTGGTTGACGATTTTGACCTCACGCTCATTCCGAACGTCGCCACCGATGGCACTCAACGCCACAGTCGCGGCACGTGATATCTCGAGTGTCGCGCTGGTCAGATCCGACGACGGAGCACTGTGCGAGGCCGCAACAAACAGCAGCGGCAGCAATTGTCGTCCAAGCAATGCCACCGCCGCTGGTCGAATGTCGGCTCGCATCGGGTCGGCTGCGGCCAGCAACGGCAACAACACCCGAACCCAGTCGAGAGGAGCGGCCTTCGGGCCCAGAACGTCGGCCACCCTGTCGATGAGCTCGACATCGACATCGAAGTCCCAGCTAGTCGGAGCCAGATCGGAATCGGCGTCGGATTGGCCGCCGTGCCATAGGAACTCGGCCACCGACTCAAAGCTGGCCGTGCTGGCTAAATCGATGGCGGCTCGGCCACGGTAGTAGTGGCCGTCGTCGTCGATTCTTGTAAGGCCCGATTCGATGACCACATCAGGTCTTGGGCTCTCACCTTTACCTCGCCCCTGGCGGAGCAGCCCATCAAGCTCGGCCGGATCAAAAAGACTTCCTCGCGAGCCCTGTTGTTGGTGCGATGAGAGCAGACCGCGCGATACATAGGCGTACAACGTCTGACGTTTGACGCCAAGCATCTCTGCTGCTTCGACGGCTGGTACCAATTCGCGGGCCATACAAGAACCATACGCTCGGTACTGGTCAATCGAGCGACTTTAGTTGATTGCAGATCAATATTGATCAATATTGGTCGCCGTGCGACACTCGCCTTATGCACAGTTCGCCAGGAACACCCACCAATAACAGCCGACGAGTACCGCCTGGCCTCGACGGAATAGTTGTTGCTGACACCTCCGTCGGAGCGGTGCACGGAGAGGAGGGCTATTTCCAGTATCGAGGCTATTCAGCTGCTCAGTTGGCCCGGGAGCAGTCGATCGAATCGATCTGGTATCTCCTGCACAACTCAGTTCTGCCGACCGAAGGCGAAATCTTGGACTTTGCGGCGCTCACTGGAGCCAGCCGCGCCATCGACACCAGCACCGAACAACTTCTTGACCACACCGCCGGCGTTGCCACGTTCCAGGCGTTGCGCACTGCTCTCAGCTTTCACGGAGCCGGCCTTAGGCCTTGGGTCGACCGACCAATCGCTGACGTGCGCGCCGAGAGCATCGGCCTCATTGCACCGATTCCAACCATGATCGCCCATCTATGGCGTCGAGCCAACGGCCAAGACCCGTTAGCCGCCGACCCTAGCCGTGGGCTAGTTGAGGACTATCTGCGGATGTTGTCAGGCGCAGATCCCCAGGCCCACGACGTTCGAGCGGTTGAGCAATATCTTGGGCTCACGGTCGATCACGGTCTCAATGCCTCGACATTTGTCGCCCGTTGTACGGCATCATCGGGTGCCGACCTCGGTGCGGTGTTAGTGGCGGGCATCGGCTCGCTTTCGGGGCCACTTCACGGCGGTGCGCCGAGCCTGGTCCTCGACATGCTCGACGAAATCGAACGCAGCGGCGACGCAGCCGCGTGGGTGGAGTCCCGGCTGGCAAAGGGCCAACGGATTATGGGGTTTGGTCATCGCATCTACCGCACCGAGGACCCACGCGCAGTTCTGCTTCGCGAAACAGCCATCGAAGCCGGCGGTCCACGCATCGAGGCTGCACTTCGCGTCGAAGAACTAGTCGTAACCGCTCTCGCCGAGCGATACCCAGACCGCGATCTGAGAACCAACGTCGAGTTCTACGCCGCCGTCGCGCTAGAACAAGCTGGGTTACCGCGGCAACTGTTTACGCCGACGTTTGCCATCAGCCGCGCTATCGGCTGGATGGCCCACGCGATCGAGCAGATCTCAATGAACAGGATTATTCGTCCTTCATCGAGTTACGTCGGGCCGATACACAACTAACTCGCGGGGCCAAACGTTCGTCGCTCCTCAGTCGCGCCACTCTGAGGTCGACAGGCTCTAGATGGTTCTCAGCAGCGGTAAAGTTTCCTCGGCTACTGGCTCCACGGCCACTGGCGAACCGGCTCGATCGAAGGTCTGGTCGCCGTCGCCATGGAAGGTCTGGCTATTGCGAGGCGCCATCTGGGTGGTTCCCCTGTTTGGCGGCTACTTGTCCGGGTTGATGTTCACCTGGTTTGTTCCGCGACCAGAAGTTGTAGCGTTCGCGGTCGCCTGGTGGCTCGCAATCGTTCTCGTCTCGACCGTAACTGTCTACCTTGTTCGCCCGCTCATACAAGGGGCGACACCGCTCGTTTTCCTGTATCAATGCACGCTCGTGTTCCCCGACAGGGCACCATCGCGTTACAAAGTCGCGCTCAAGCAACGAACCGCTCGCGACCTGAAACGCAAGGTCGATGCTGGCGAACCAATCGCCGACACTCCACAAGCTGCAGCTGAGGAAATCGTCTCGATCCTTGGCTATCTGAACGATCACGACAGACGAACTCGTGGCCATTCGGAACGAGTTCGCGCCTATTCGGATTTGATCGCGACCGAACTCGGGATCGACGAATCTGACCGAGCCAAACTTCATTGGGCCGCCCTGTTGCACGATGTTGGGAAGATGTCGGTAAGCCCGGCAATTCTCAACAAACAAGGCAGCCCCACCGACGAAGAATGGCAAGAACTTCGGCGCCACCCTGGCGCTGCGTCTGGCTATCTTCAGCCGTTGCGGCCATGGTTGGGTTCGTGGTTGGACGCAGCCACCCAACATCACGAGCACTGGAACGGGGCGGGTTACCCACGCGGACTAGCCGGTAACGAGATCTCGGTCGCAGGTCGAATTGTGGCCGTCGCCGACGCGTACGACGTCATGACGTCGATTCGCTCCTACAAGACTGCGTCGACCCCCGACGAGGCTCGCGCCGAGTTGGCCCGATGCGCCGGCACCCAATTCGACCCTCGAGTAGTGCGGGCATTCCTCTCGGTCTCGACGCGCAACCTCACCGATGTCGCCGGGCCGCTGTCGTGGCTCACCCACTGGCCTCGGTTGGCTGAGGTAGCTAGCGCCCTTGGATCAGCAGGAAGCACCGCCGCGGGTTCGCTCGCGACCGCGGCCGCGGTCGCCACGCTTGCAGTCACACCTGCAATCGCGGCTACCTATGACGGACCGGCGGCACTCGGCGCGGCGCCACAAGTCGCAGCAGTCGCTCCGGAAGTAACACCGACTGCGCCATCTGCTGGCACATCTAGCGGGCCCGAGCCAACCACAGAACAGACTGCAACCACACTCGGAGCGGTCCCTGCCCAGGTACCAACGGTTGAGACAACAACCGCTGCCCCGCCAGATTCCGAACCCACAACCATCCCGTCGCCGTCTGGACAAGTCATCCAGATCGGAGCCGACGAAGTTCCGGGCTCTCTAGACGACGGGCGCCTACAAAGCGACGTCGGAGTGTTCCTCATAGCCGAGGGACAACCACGGGTTGCCAGCTCGACCATCGAAGTGGTGGCTCCCGGCCCTGGTGCGGTGACGCTGGGGTCGGCTCAGCGACGCACCATCGCCGCCAACACCCAGATATGCACCTACCTGCTGCATGCCGACTCGCCCAGCCAGAACATCGACCTCAACTTCACAATCGAACTCACCGAAACGATCATCGGCTTCGCAGTGTCAGATAGCCAACTAGCGGCGTCCGCAAACTGGCAGATACCCGGTGTGGACTACGCATACGCAGGTATCGAGGCTGGCGATTTTGTCGTAGTCGACGGTAGGACACTGACCGGCAAACTGTCTGGCAGCGCCGGACGCGATCAGGTGCGAGTGTTCACAAGTTGCTAACTAATGCCTGCTCGCCCTGCACTTGGAGACGTTGCCAGACCCAGAGTGCTCTTCGATGCTGGCCGCGATGATCTGATCCCAAGGAGTCGGCTCGAGCCCGAGCTCGGTAACGGCGTCGGTTGAGTCCATGACGAAGAGTCGATCAAACTGGTACTGGACCTCTCGTAGCTCGCGAAGGTTTGACACGAACACTCCAGCTGCCCGCAGAAGCCAGTTAGGCATGCTTGTGACCTTGACTCGCTGGTGGCCGGCGGCGTCGGTCATGTCATTTACGACCTGTTCGACCGTGCGCGCCTCGTTTGACGGGACGTGCCAGACCCTCCCCCAGGTGTGCTCGTTTGTGGCTAACACGGCCAGCATTCGCCCCACGTCGCCGATGTAGGTGAAGGTGTGCGGCTGATCGGTTGCGCCAATGACCTTTACGTTCTTTCCTGTGGCCGCTCGTTTAGTGACTCGGTCGCCCATATGAGAGTTGTCGCCGAGACCAGGACCAATGAAGTCAGACGCCCTGGCCTCAACCACTTTCGCCACACTTGCCTGATGGGCTGCGAAGGCGTCGTCCCACATTTTGGCCCTTACTACGCCCTTCTTGGAGTTGGGTGCCAACGGCGTTCGTTCCGACATCGCAGCCCCACCCGGGTCTCCGTAGCCATACAGGTTCGACATCGTCACCAGCACCGCGCCCGATGTTTTGGCCGCGGCCAGAATCGCCGCAGCAATAGGAGGCCACACCGTCTGCCACTTGTCGTACGGCGGATTCACACAGTTGATAATCGAGACCGCTCCTGTCGCCGCCTCGGTAACTGCTTTGGCATCGGACGCATCGACGGCTCTTGATCGGGCTCCGTCGACTACCGTCGCACTGCGCGTGCCGACCACGACCGTCTCGCCAAGATCGAGTAAGGCCGCCGCAACACTTCGGCCGACAGGCCCGGCTCCAAGAATGAGATGAAACTTCGACATCGCTAACCTTTTGGTATTGCGAGAGCACCGCTCTCGTTATAGAGCATCATTCACCCAGTAGCGAAGGAAGTCAAGAGCAGTGCTCTGGTTTCGGGTCATGACAAGTGACACACTGACGTCTATGAACGCGAACCTCAACGAGAAACCGACCTCGGCGCCCAAAACCGCGCGGGCCAGAGCCAGGGCCGAACTGACAGCTGAAATCCTCGACACCGGTCGCCGGCAGTTGGCTGAAGTTGGGGCCGACCAACTGTCGCTACGAGCAATAGCAAGGGAAATGGGTATGGTCTCATCGGCGGTCTACCGGTACGTGCCCAGTCGAGAAGCCCTGCTTACTTCCCTCATCATCGACGCATTCCAATCAATGGGATCCGCAGCACGAGAAGCCGACGCCAACGCAACTTCGAACCTGGCAGATTTCAAGACTCGGTTCATCGCCACCGCCATGGCCATCCGTAAATGGGCACTCGATCACCCACACGAATACGCCCTGATTTACGGGAGTCCAGTACCCGGATATGAAGCGCCCGCTGACACCATCGATCCCGCTACCGAGGTACCCAGAGTGCTGTTGGCAATGTTGGACGATACCGCCCAAGGTGCACGCGTTGCCAATGGTGCGAATGATGCAATCTCCCAAGCCCCCATCTCCACGGGCTTAGCGATAGATCTGCAAGTGCTGCGCGACCTGGCTAACTCAAACCCAAGCGACGAAATGTTGTTTCTGGGGCTCCAAGCCTGGGCCCAGATCTTGGGAATGATCAGCATGGAGCTCTTCGGTCACCTCAACAACGTGGTAACCGATCGCGCCGGCTTCTTCAGCACTGCGGCAAACCAGATGGCCGACCGAATCATGACCGCTGCTACCGAACAGACCCAATCTCGCATAACTCCAAATTGATGGACCTGGCCACACCCGATGTGGCTCATCTCATCAAGTTGGGATTAGCCCTGGGAGCAAGTCATCTAGCTGCGCGGTACTTCGCTCCACGGGATCAACTTGTCGACGCGGGGTTCGCCAGGTAGACCCAAGACCTGTTCGCCAACGATGTTGCGCATGATCTCACTGGTGCCGCCTTCGATGGAGTTAGCTCGAACTCTAAGGAATGCGTGTTGCACACCGTTCTCGACACCAGAAACCGAAAGGTCCTCTGGTCGACGGTATGTATAGTCGGCGCCAATTTGGCCGTGCGCACCCTGGATATCGACGGCGAACTCCATGATGTCTTGGTTCAGTGACGCCATGGCCAGCTTCGCCACCGACATCTCCGGGCCAGGGTTACCCTTTTGTCGGTTCTGCGAAGCGCGCATATTGGTCAGGCGCAGCGCCTCGGCCCTAATCCAGAGTTGGGTTAGCCGGTCGAGAGCATCAACGGTCTTTTGGTGCGGTGGCGCTTCTTTCCAAACCTCAACCGCGGTGGCAATCGCTCCGCTGCCGCGCTTGGAGGCTCCGCCAGAACCGATGGCGCTGCGCTCGTTCATGAGGGTCGTCAGCGAAACCCGCCAACCGTCGCCGACATCGCCAATGCGATCGGCATCTGGTACCCGAACGTCGGTCATATAAACCTCGTTGAACTCGGCTTCGCCTGTGATCTGGCGAAGCGGACGCACTTCAACTCCCTCGCTCGACATGTCGAGAGCGAAGTAGGTCATGCCCTTGTGTTTGGGAAGTTCGGGGTTCGAGCGGGTGACCAACATGCCCCAGTCGCTTAGATGGGCCATCGTGTTCCAGACCTTCTGGCCATTCACCAACCACTCGTCGCCATCGAGAACAGCCTTGGTTCCGAGTCCGGCAAAGTCAGAACCCGCCCCCGGTTCGCTGAACAGCTGACACCAGCGGTCGGTCCCGGTGAACATTGGTCGAAGGAACCGCTTCTTGTTCGCCTCCGTTGCGTGGGTGTGAATCGTGGGGCCGGCTAGAGCCAAAAAGAACGTTGACGGATCCTGCGACGGCGCACCGGCAGCCCGAAACGCAGCCTCGACCCGCGTCTGAAGCCCTGGGGTAACGCCAAGCCCGCCGTGACCCTGGTCGAAGTGCACCCAGGCCAAGCCGTGATCGAACTGATGGCCACGGAACTCGACCGCCGACATCATCGATACGTCGCCTGAGGCCAGCACCGCCTCGATCGCGGCATCTACCTGTTCTGATTCTTCGGTCGTGGTCGCGGTCGCAGTCATGGCTGTGATTGTGCCCGCGGATGCTGTCGGTTACAAAATCGACCGAGTCAGCTAGGCGAAGGGCTCAGCCTCGTCACATCGCTTGGGTGAGTCCGCCGTCGACTACAAAGATGTTGCCGGACGTATAGCGGTTGCGAACCAGCGCCAACACGGCCTCGGCGCAGTCGTCTGGTGTTGCCGATCGGGGCACTGGTGCCATAGCGGCCACGGCGGCGTGTTGAGCCGCCCAGTCCTGGGTCCATGGCGTGGCGACCAGACCTGGCGCAACGGCATTAAACCTGATGGGACCGTGCGACTTCGCCAGCAGCTTCGTCATCTGGTTTAGGGCCGCCTTAGCCATTGAATATGCCATCGACGAACCAACCGGACGGACACCCGCGATTGAGGTGATCGTGGTGACGTTGCCGTCCTCGGCGTTAGCGAGTAGCGGGATGGCGGCCTTGGTTAGGCCCCAAGTGCCATAAACGTTGACCTGCATCGTCTTGTCGAAGATCTCGTCGGTGAGGCCATCGAGGTCACGATGGTCGACGACGGTGGTCCAGCCCGCGTTGTTTACCAAAATGTCGAGCTGCCCGAATCGATCCATGGTTGCGTTGAGCAAAACTTGACGCTGATTCGCATCGGAAATGTCGGCCTGCACGTAGATGGACTCGTTAGGCAGCAACTCGCTGATGGCAGCTCCGGCCTCAACTGAGGTGGCTGAGTTAACCACGACCTTGGCGCCGAGCGCCGATAGTCGTCGAGCGGTCTCTTCGCCGATGCCGCTTGACGAGCCTGTCACAAGCGCCACTTTGCCATCGAGCTCTCGATTGTTGTCGAAGTCGCGCGCTGCCATGAGTTCTCCTTGGCGTTAAGTGGGCGCCACGTTAGTACTCAAAGGCCACTGCGTGTGTACTCGACCACAGCATCGACTTCTTCTGGAGTCAGCACCGAAACAAACGCCGGCATGACACCGCGGCCAGCAACCACAACGGCCCGTTGGTCTGCTGAATCCGGGTAGTTCGCCACCACCTGACCATCGCTGAGTTGGGGCCCGATGCCACCGTCACCAGTTGCACCGTGGCAGCTTGCGCAGTTACGGGCAAACACCGTTTCGCCAAGTGCACTAGCCGACAACGCCTCGGCAGCGGCAGCACTTGCTCGCGGGTCGGTGTTTGGTGAATAGTCGATTAGACCCGCAGCCAACACAGCAACTCCAATCGCAACCGTGAACCCGAACATGACGACACCTCCGAACGCGGCCCAAAGGCCAGCTTCAGGAGGTCGATTTTTGCTGGCGTCTTCTTGGTCAGGTGATTCGGGCACGAAGCCCAAGGTAGGGAAGATCGTTCGGCCCCAATAGAGACCTTGGACCCTATTCTCAGTCGTCGCCGCTCCATAGGTTCAGACGTGTCCGGGAATCCACAGTGGATTGCGGGTAGCAACAGATGGAGCGACAATGACCCTCAATAGACGCGACTTCCTCTTGGGTGGCGGTGTTCTTGGTGCGCTTGCGGCCTCGGGCGTCATAGTCCCGATGGCGTTCGTCCTCACCAACGACAACAACGGCGATGCATCTGGGGCCACGGGCGCTGAGTTCGTCGATTTCCCGCGCACAAAGGTTGGTTCGCTGTCGTCCTTGAGTCAAACCCAGCCGATGTTCTTCGACTATCCATTCGAAGGCCAGTCGAACATCCTGGTGAAACTGGGCCAAACTACGTCAACGGGTGTCGGCGGCGACCGCGACATCGTTGCTTACTCAAATTTGTGCACTCATATGGGTTGTGCTGTTATCGAATACAGCGACGACAGCAAAACGCTGGGTCCGTGTCCATGCCATTTCTCGACTTTTGACCTGGCGATAGATGGCCAGGTCGCCTTCGGCCAAGCCACCCAGAACTTGCCCCAGGTTCAGCTGACGGTCGAGGGCGACGACATATTCGCCCATGGTGTATTCCGGCTCGTTTATGGCCACACCAACACCCTCGACGGTGGAGCCAACGTAACGATCGCGGGAGCGCTCTGATGGCCGCACTCAACTCATCAAGCACTGTCCCTCTTCCGCCCGTTGACGCAACCGTAAAGACAACCTGTTGCGAGTACTGCCCTGTCGCCTGCGGATACAAGGTCTACACATGGCCAATTGGGTCAGATGGTTCGCCTGATGCCGACGGCAACGCCTTCGGCATTGACTTTCCCACCGTTGCCCTATCTGGCAAGTGGACATCGGAGTCAATGCACACCATTGTTCGTGTCGACGGCAAGAAACAGAACTGTATTGTCATCCCAGACGGCGACAGCGAGGTCGTGAACGTCGGTGGCTCTCACAGCGTTCGTGGTGGCGCTCTGGCCCAGAAGCTCTATCGCGAAGACGGCCCAACCTCGGACCGGTTGAAGTTCCCGATGTTGCGCGTTGCCGGCCAGCTAACCCCCATCAGCTGGGACATGGCTACGAACCTCGTGGCCCAACTGTCGTCGCACGTGATCGACACATACGGCGAGTCGGCCTGGGGGATGAAGATCTACTCGTACCAGTTCTACGAGAATGTCTTCGCGGCTTCAAAGCTTGGCCTTGGTGCGATTGCCACACCGAACTGGTCGCCGCACCACGCACCGGCTGAGGGCGATGACGTTCCAGGTCTTAGCGATTGCGGTATCGACGCCTTCAGCGCAGCCTACGCCGACGATAAAGAGGCAGACGTTCTCTTTATCGCTGGATCAGACCCATACGAAACCAAGAGCATACGCTTCACAGACTGGCAAGTAACTGGCGGAGCCAAGATCATCTACGTCGATCCCCGTAGAACATTTACGGCAAACTACGCCGAACAAAATGGCGGAATTCACCTCCAACTCAAACCCGGTACAGACACCTGTCTGTACAACGCACTGGTCCGCGAAATCATCGCCAACGGTTGGCAGGACGACGAGTTCATCGCTAACTTGGCGACCCGATCCGACCTCGACGCCGAGTCGGGTTGGCGTCGTAAACGTTGGGGTATGACCTTCGACGAGGTCACCGATTTCTTGATGGCTGACGATCGGTTCAGCCTCGCTGGCGCCGAACGCGAAACCGGTGTTCCCGCGGCCAAGATCGCGGCCGCAGCCGAGATGATGGCTACTGGGCCTGACGGCAGGCCCAAGACCATGGTCTTGTTCGAAAAGGGCGTCTACTGGTCGCACAACTATGAGAACACCGCTGCCATCGGCAACCTCGGCATCGTGCTCGGTTCGGCCGGCAAGGTGGGCCGGGCCACATCACGCATGGGGGGCCACCAGCGTGGTGGCCAAAAGGCCGCTGGATATCCACTCGAAAAGTCGCCTCACGAGTTCGAGGGCAACAAGGTCGAGATGGATACCGAACAATGGCTTGTCGAAGGGAATACTCGCCTTCGTTGGGTCGTCGGAACCAACTGGCTTGGAGCCATGGGGGCAACAGCAGCCTTGACCAACGCCGTCGACGATCTTGTTAATCGTGGCCCCGCGGTTTCATCGACCGACGAAGCCACCGCCGCCCAAGAACTGATCGACCGCATGGCTGCTGGCGGCATGGTGTTGATCCATCAGGAAACGTATGAGAACGATTCGATGCGTTACGCAGACATTGTTCTGCCGGCAGCCACATGGGGCGAAGAGACCTTTGCTCGCAACAACGCCGAACGTCGGCTTCGTATTTACGACAAGTTCATGGATGCACCTGGCCAGGCCCGTCCAGATTGGCAAGTGTTTGCCGAGGTGGCCCAAAAGATGGGCTTCGACGGGTTCGACTGGCCAGATTCGAACGCCATCTTCGAAGAAGCCTCGGCTAAGTCGGCCGGTGGCCGGCGCGACTTCGCAGCCTTGGTCGAGTTAGCCAAGAGCCAGGGCAAGACAGGGCACGCTCTTCTTCGGGAGTTCGGAACTCAGGGTCTCCAGACGCCACTGAAGCTCGAGAATGGCGAATTGGTCGGAACGGTGCGGCTCCACGCCGACGGCAAGTTCAAACCCGACAGTGGTAAAGCCAACTTCATGTTCGCCGATTGGGATGCCGTCTCGGAGCGCAATGACATCCTGGCCCCAGACACAGCCAACGGCGAGATGGTCATTCTCAACGGCCGAGTCAACGCCCTGTGGAACAACCTGTCGGACTTTGTCCGGCGCGAATCCAGCATCGAGCGTTGGCCCATGAACTTCTTGGAGATCAACCCACAAGACGCAAACGAACGCGGTATCGAAAGTGGCGATCTGCTGTCGATCCAGTCCGACAAGGTTCAGGACCAACTGGGCAACGAACACTCCGGCGGGTTTACCGCACTGGCCTATGTGTCCGACATCGTGCCGCCAGGCGTGACGTTCACCTACTTCATGTTCCCTGGCGCGCCCGCCAACACGGTTACGTCAGGCAACTCGGCGTTGCAACCCATCAGTAGGCGTTACAACTTCAAGCTTGGCCGAGGCAGGGTAACCAAGATCGGAACGACCGGCCTTGGCAAGACCATGTCGTTTGCGCCAAGGAACCTTGCGCCGAGTTCCAACTAACACGAGGGTCAATAAGTTCGTGGGTACTGACATCCAGTGGACCCACTAGCTTTGGCCAGATGGGTCACAGCGAAGAACTGTCGGCAGCAGGGGCGCTCGTTGCTCTATCCGAACCATGGATCCAGGCCCTCGACGAGGCATGGCTGTCATGGCAGCACGGCAACTTTGGCATCGGCGCGGTTCTTTTCGATCCCAACACCAAGGTTGTTACCGGCCGTGGGCGCAACGCCATCAGCGGCGATCCAACCGGCGAGCAACGACTTAGTGGCAATTGGATGGCCCACGCTGAGATGAACTTGTTCGCGTCGATGAGTGCGTTCAACGCGCGAGGCCTGCACCTGTACACAACACTTGAACCGTGCCTGATGTGCGCTGCAACCGCCATCTTTCTAGACGTCGAGGAGGTCAAGTTCGGCGCCAACGACGAGTACTTCGACGATCTCGAGTCGTTGTGGCAACAACACCCCTACACAGCCAAACGATGCCCGACTTCGACCAAGGCGTTGTCCGGGAGGCTCGCATCTTTTTATCGACTGCTACCACTTAGTTTTACTTTCGAATGGCGACCAGGATCCTCCATGATCGAACAAGCAGTCCGACACCGACCGTAGCCCTCGACAAGATATGGCCAGACCTACCTGACGACGAAGTCAACGTTTCAGGCTGAGTTTGGTGCCTGTCTGAGCTCAGCCTTTGAGAGCTTCGGCCAGGCCTTCGGGGTCGGCCACGCTGACCCATAGAGCCGAGTGAGCTTTGAAACCCATGACCTTGGGAATCTTCTCAACGAAGGCCATGCACAAACCAAGCCGATGGTTGGTGCCCATCGTCAGGCCATCGTCGGCCAAGCTGAGGCGAAGACCAACCGCGGTGTACCAGCGGTGGGGCCCCGAAACCTCGGTGTGGTCGATGTTCGACACTGTTGTCTCGATGCGCTTACGACCGTAGGTGACAACAACTGCGCCGTCGTCGCCGACGGTGACGCCATGGTCATCGGTGACACCAAGGACGAAGAACATCGCCTTCCAGCGAGTGTCTACGTCGTATGGAAAATACTGTTCGGCCATTAGTGCCCTCCATGAGTCACGCTATCGTCGAGAACCTCAGGCTCAAGGGGAGAAGCTGATGGTCAAGTACGCAGACGGTCCAGAGGCGATAGTTGCCACCGAGGTCAAGGCCTCGCCATCGACACTTTGGGCGCTGATCACCGACATCAATTTGCCAGCCAAGTTCTCGAACGAGTTCCAAGGCGCCGACTGGGTCGAACCTGCCACGGGCCCCGGGTTAGGTGCAAAGTTCGTCGGTCGCAACCAACACGAAGCCGCTGGCCAGTGGGTAGCGACCTGCACCATCTCGGACTGCATCGTGGACCAAGAGTTTGGCTGGGTCATCAACGATGACAGTGGTGCACCCGCTGCCTACTGGTGCTTCTCGCTCGAGCCTCTCGATAGCGGTTCGACGAAACTCACCCAGTACGCCCGAATGGGGCCTGGTCGTTCTGGGCTGACCGGCGCCATCGAGGCGATGCCAGGTAAAGAGGAAGCCATCGTGGCCAGGCGCCTCGGTGATTGGACCGCCAACATGGAGGCCACGGTCGCGGGCATCAAAGCTCTAGCCGAAACCTCGGGCTCAGCATGACGGCCGCCATCATCGGTGACGAGACTGCTCCGCTACTTCTTACAACTAGACAAATGGCCGAGTTCGTGGCCAGAGGGTTCCTGGAGTTCCCCGCGCTGATCGACGACTCGATAAACACTCCAGCTCAGGCGGAACTTCGCACAATCCTCGATACATGGGGTAGCGAGGATCGCCCCAACGCACCCGACAGCGGCCAACCTTGGACGTCGTTGTATCCCCAGCCATCAGCCCTCGGAGCGGTGCTGGGTCACCCAACTGTTGCTGGTGCCATCCAAAGCCTCGTCGGACCTGATGCTGTTTTCGACCACGACTTCGTGCACCTTCGCCCCGCCGGGGACCTAAACGGCCAACGTTTGCACTGCGACGCCATCATCGATCCCAATCTGTCGTTCGACATTCAAGTGTTCTACTTCCCTCACCAGGTCGCCGACGATGGCGGAGGCACCGGATTTGTGCCAGGAACCCATCTACGACTCGTGCACGAAACCGACGTTGGTCGGTACCGCCATCTCAAGGGCGAACGGCAGTGGGCCGGGCCAGCTGGTTCGGTTCTGATATTTCACCATGGCCTTTGGCACCGCGGTATGGCAAACCCCGGCCCACGAGATCGCCTCATGTACAAAGTCAGGCTCAACCCGGCCAGTCCTCAGGTGCTGCGATGGAACACCGCCGATCTCGCCGAGTTGAGTTCGGCAAACACAGACCACATCTTTGCCAGGTTCGACCCGACCAAGATCGCAATGACACTTCGCCACCGCGAACCATGGATGGGCGAAGCCGACTTCAGGCTTGAGGTCGTCGCCCGCACACGACTGTGGCGCCACCTCACCAACAACCCAGAGTTCGATGTCGACTGGTATCTGACAAGGCTCGAACAACGACGTGAGCTGGATCTCCGATGAATCCAGAAACACAGCGCCAACAGGTTCTGTTCTTGTGGATGGAGGATTCAAGTCTGGAGGGCCGGATTGTCGGTTGGTCGTTCTTTGATGGTGCCGATCCGTCGGCCGACTGGACCGAATTGCCTTATCGCAGTGGTGTAGCCGCGCTCGCCGACGGTTGGCGGCTTATCCAGGCCTCGCCTCTCGTTTCCCCGACGCCTGGCCACGAACACCAGGCCAGCTTCTTGAAACACGAGTACCTCTTCGAGAGAATCGTCGACATCTCACATGGCTGAACTGCTAAAGAACTCCTTGGGCCCCAAGGTGTTCAAGGGCGCAGAGGCTCAGCCACCGCCGCGATACGTCGACGAGCGAACTCTGAAATATCTCCGCCAGCTGGGCGCAACCGAAAAAGAACTCAACGATCCTGCGTTTGAGCCAAGCGTTCTTGCCACCCGCCTGGCGGTGTTTCCGGTTCGAGACACCCTGACTGTTGGCCAGCTCGCAGAAGCGGTCGACATGTCAGCCGCCGAGGTCGAGGCCATCCGGGTTGCACTCGGGCACCGGATTGTCGACGGCGAGGCGTTGGTGGCCGGTCCGCCAGACGTTGACTTGTTCAAAGGGTTCAAGCTCGCAGCCGATCTGTTCGGAGCAGGGGCCATCACCGATCTTGTCAGAGTGATCGGGGTGTCAACGGCCCGTATAGCCGACGCATTGGTTTCGTCGTTCTTGGTCAACGTGGCCAGGCAATACATCGGCACCGAAGACGAAGACTTCGAGATGGCAAAGGCAAATGCCCTAAGCGCCGAACTCTTGCCGTTACTGCTCGATGTCATCGACAGCTCAATGCGACGCCACATCGTTGCCGCTGGCCGCGGCAACGAGCAGGGTGCACCCACCGGCGACTTTGAGGTTCAACGACTTGCCATTGGGTTTGTGGATCTTGTTGGCTCGACCCGCCTAACTCAGAACCTGAGCGTCGAGCAGGCTGGTCGAATGTTCCACCGCTTCGATGAGGTGACAACCTGGTGTGTCGCGTCACGGGGTGGGCGGGTGTTGAAGCTCATTGGTGACGAGGTCATGTTCGTCGCACCAGACCTCGACTGCGCCATCGACATTGCAATGGCCATTCAGGCCGACTTGGAGGCAGAGGAAGTTATGCCACGAGCAAGGGCCGGAATTGTCTGCGACGAAGTAACCCTGCGCGACGGCGATGTCTATGGCAGTGCTGTCAACTTAGCGGCGCGACTGGTCGGCGCCGCCGAGATCGACACGGTCCTAGTCAGCCCCAAACCAACCGATCGCGACGGCGTGTCTATCGCCGTCAGACAAGGCCTCAACCTTGATGGGTTCGACGACGCTACTTCGGCCTGGCAAGTCAGTCTCAGCTGAAGTTGGCCCAAAAAGGTTGACCCCGTGCGGCTAGATCACTAGGAATCACTGGGACTGGCTTGTGCGTCGGTTCAGGTGCTCGCCTAATGCCGCGGTTACTGCGTCGATCTGACCATCGTTGAGCGAGGCGACAGTTACGCGCACAGCTGGGCTCGACGAAATCCGGTAAGAGTCGCCAGCACGGACAACGTAACCAACCTCCCTGACCGCTTCAATTGCAGCCTGCTCATCGGCAACAGGAATCCAAACGTTCAAACCCGAAGCGCCTGATGCGGCCAGCCCATAGTGGTTGAGCCCTTCGATGAGGCGTTGCCTTCGAGCCGCGTATGACGTTCCGGCGGCGACGACGAGAGCGCAACTCGACGCCGAGTCAAGATGAAACGCGGCAACCCGCTGAAGTAAATGGCTGACCCATCCCGGTCCGACACTTACCGACATGTCCAAGTTGGCGATGGTGGCGTCGTCCCCGACGACCACCGCCACACGGACGTCGGGGCCAAACGATTTAGCCATCGAGCGAATCACAGCCCACCGATGGCCAGCAAGATCGATCCCTACGTAGCCAACACCCGATGCCTCGCAGGCATGGTCATCAATGATCACCATGACTGAGGGATCAGATGCGAGTGCGGATTCGACCTGTCTAGCTCGATCGGCGTCGAATGCAGCCCCGGTTGGGTTCTGGGCCCGAGAAGTAATGACAACGGCCCGAACCCCAGCGGCCATTGCCTGCTCAACCGACCGCATAGTGACGCCGCACTCATCTACCTGAAGGGGAACAAGCTCGAGACCGGCCTGCCTTGCGATCTGATGAACCGGAAGATGTCCAGGATCTTCGACCCCAATTCGGTCACCTACCGACAGGCGGGAAAAGCGGAGGATCCGATCGATGGCATCCATGGCACCCGACGCCACCGACATGTGAGTCGCATCGATGCCATCGGACTCGAAGTAACTCCTGGCCGCTCGGCGCAGCGGCTCGACCATCAGTTCATCGCCGTACAACACCGGATCATCGGACACCACCGCGGTGACGGCCGCAGTCATCGATGGCAGGAACCGGGCGTCGGGGTTACCGCTGAGCGCATCGACGATGCCAGACGGAATAGCTGGGTATGGCCCGATGCGCGGCGGTCGGGGGGCGATCCTGCTCCCCTGTCGGCCGCGGCCGACGAGGTAACCGCGCTCCCGCAGACGTTTGTACGCCGACGCCACTGTGGTCGGCGATACCGAAAGTCGATCGGCCTCAGCTCTCACCGAAGGCAGTCGATCGCCGGGTAGCAGCGAACCAGATTCGATGTCGGCCTCAATGGTTGCGACCAATGTTGCTGCGCTCATCACCATGCTAGTAATGTAACAGGTTATGACCATTAATGTACCAGAACATTCTACCAACAACGCTGAACCGCACGAGTCGGTCCGGGTACACCGCATCTCAGAGCGAGCCGGCTACGACGCAGTATCGATTCATCCAATAGTTGACGCTGCGCTCATTGCTCACGTCGGAACTGTTCGAGACGGTTTGCCAGTCGTAATACCGATGTTCTGTGTACGCGAAGACAACTACCTGCTGCTGCACGGCGCACCAGCAGCCGGCGCGATTCGTCGAGGCAGAGGCGTGCAGGTTTGCGCCACCATGACCATCGTCGACGGGCTGGTGTTAGCCAGGTCTGGGCTTCACCACTCGATGAACTATCGGTCGGTAGTCATCATTGGCACCGCCGAAGTCGTGGACGACGCCGACGAGAAGCAACGCTTGCTTGAAATCTTCGTCGACCGACTTGTACCTGGAAGCAACCGCTACCTCAGACCCAATACGGCCAAGGAGGTCAGGGGCACCGCGGTGTTGAAGCTCTCGTTGGAGCACGCATCAACGAAGTACCGAACTGGTAGCCCCGTCGACGAAGACCAAGACTACGAACTTCCCATTTGGGCCGGGGTTGTGCCCCTTACTGCGACGCTAGGCGAACCAATCCCGGACCCTCGCAACCTCGATGGCGTCGAACTGCCAGACGAGGTTGCCGCCATTGTCGGTCGCACGCTCTAAGGTTCGGGCCATGTCACTCGAATTAGTCCATTTCGCCACGATGACGATAAACCTCTCACCTGACGTGTTGGTGATTCCCGGAGGCCCCCTCGGAACTCGCGTTGTGGCTGAGGTCGACAACGTCTCGGTGAGCGGCGACAAACTCAACGCCACCATGGCAGGCAAAAGCGCCGCCGACTGGCTGACGATAGGCCCCGACGGCAGCTACGGAACTCTCGACGTTCGCCTAACGCTGAGGACCGACGATGATGCCATCATCTACGTCGAGTACTCGGGCCGCATCGACTTGGGTACCAACCGGGCGGTGTCGGCGCCGCTGTTTCAGACTGGCGACGAGCGCTACGACTGGCTCAACCGCATCCAAGCCGTCGCCGACGGCACCAACAACCCAGAGACCCACGAACTTGTGTACGAACTGTATGAGGCCCGCAGCGCTTAGCCACTCTCGAGCACCGCACTAGAATGTGGGCATGGACGTTGCCGTAGTCGACTTCACCGCCCCCGATGCGCCTCAGGATTTCACACGAAGCCTGCGCGAGACCGGTTTCGCGGTGTTGGTCAATCATCCACTCGATTGGTCGATCGTCGAACAGATATACACCGAGTGGGCGGCGCTGTTCGACTCGCCGGCGGTCGACCAGTACGTCGACATCGAAAATGGGCGGGTCGGGTTCTTCCCGGCCTCTGCTTCTGAGACGGCCAAGGGTTCGACGGTCGCTGACCTCAAAGAGTTCTTCCACGTCTACAACTGGTCAGTTTTCCCCGCCGAGGTCAGCGATGCGGCCCTTCAATACCGTCACGTTGCTATCGACCTAGCGGTCACGCTGCTTGGCTGGGTCGAGGCCAACACGCCCGCCGAGATCGCGGCCCGATTCAGCCAGCCGTTGGCCACCATGATGGATGGCAGCACCCAATCGCTGTTACGGGTGTTGCGCTACCCGCCCCTCACTGGCGACGAGGCCGGCGGCGCGGTGCGGGCCGCGGCCCACGAGGACATCAATTTGCTCACAGTGCTGCCTGCGGCCGACGAGCCAGGGCTCGAATTGCTGCGGGCCGATGGTAGTTGGTACCCCGTTCCGCTCGACCACGGAGCGCTCGCCATCAATGGCGGCGAAATGCTCGATCTGGCTAGCGGCGGCTATTTCCCGGCCACGACCCATCGGGTAGTCAACCCGTCCGGCGAAGCCGCGACCCGACCTCGAATGTCGCTGCCGATGTTCTTGCACCCGGCCAACGATGTTGTCCTAGCCAATGGTCGCACAGCATCAAGCTTCTTGGCAGAACGCATCGCCGAACTACGCAGCAACGACTAGAACTATCCGCTCAGCTACGGCTTGTTCCAGCGCTCCGGCAATTCGGGTCGGGGCCACTCGGGGTCGGGGCGCCAGTCGTGCCACGGATAATCGAATGGTGCTGCTTGTCGTTCCATCAGGGCGATAACGCGCTCGGCCTCTGACCGGACGGCATTGGCAACGCTTGGCTCGAAGATTCCACGATCTACAATTTCGTCGAACTCTTCGGCATCTTTCCACCGCCACGATGAACAGTCTGGTTCGGCAACGATGTCGAGGGCCAAATCCATGGCTTCAATGCCGGCTTCGGTGCGAACGAAAGGCTGTTGAAAGTTGATGTACCAACCGAGTGCTGAGCCGTCAGGCCGCCACGATGCCCAGGTGGAGTGCCAGTCTCCCGGTCGAACTAGCCAGAGGGTGCTGACGTCCCAGATGTGATCTTCCAGTATCCAGTCGTCGTGTTGCAGGTTGGCAATTGCCCGGTCTTTTGGCTCGGGCGCGGCAACACGGCCCGGCGGAGTAGCCGGAACTTTGCGCACCGTTCCATGAGGCATCCACAACAACAGCAAGTCGGGCTTGTCCGATACCACGACCATGGGCCGCGCCGCCCAAAGTCGACCGCGCCAGGTTTCACTGTGAACGATCGTTGTTCCTGGCTCCCACATTTACCCAGTATCGCTCAGAAGAGTGTCTTGCCAGGCGGCCGACCGGGGCGAGGTTAGGCGGGGTCGTCGTCGGCGGTTGTGGCGCTTGTCTCGCTTACCCGCCAGCCTCGGCCTCGTTGTTGTTGGTGGGGGCCGCCGGGGCTGGGTTGGCGGTTGGGG
>CAZMUM010000059.1:0-22541 GCA_964569385.1 uncultured Acidimicrobiales bacterium | reverse complement strand
CAGAACCGACTGGCTTTTATGCCCCAAGTGGGGCCAAACCATCCTGGCATTCCCAACCCCTCGCCACTTGGCGAACTCGGCCTTGACGTTGACGTGGCCGGGCTCGAACCACGTTGGCATCGCGACACCGGAACGTTCGCAGTCGAGGCGGAACTGGATCAGATCGTAGGCACCCCAAGAGCAGAGCTGGTGCGGCCCGTCGCCGATCCACCCGAGGAACCGCTCGAAGACCTCGGCAAACCGCTCTGCGTCGTCGACATCAGGCTGCGTGATCGTGGTCAGCTCGGTACAGAAGTCGCTGAGCTGTTCGTGGACAACGGGCCGAACGAACAAACCGAACTCCTCGGCGATCTCGAAGTTCTCATCGAGGCGCACCGCTCCGATCTCGATGATCTCCATCTCGTTGCGAGATCGCGCCGAAGCGTCCTCCCAACAGGTGGCTTCGACATCCACAACGATGTACCGCATGGCCTCGACGGTAGAGCAGCCGCCGCTAGCTGTCGTCGGGATTGCGCCTTGAGAGACCACGAGCGCTGCCGGGCTAGAAGGATCAACGCGGGCCAGGAGCACTCCACTGGCGCATATGACGCCATCCTCGCATGGGTGGTCGTACGAAGCTGGCTGCAAAGGTCCCGAGTCCGGCCGCGCGCATCCGCGCGCGGACCGATGGTTCAAGCTCGCTGAGCCCCCGAAGCTGCGAATGGTCAAAGCCATCTGCCATCGATGGTACGAATCCATGCCCGTCGGCGAGCGAGTGCTGGTGCCGGCGCACCGCGCGAACAAACTGGTCGCCGAAGCTAAGCACCTCCGGAACGTAGGTCGAAAGCGCATCGACCTGGATCACGTCGAACGACGACAGCCGCGGTCGGGTTGGATGGCTTCCTGGTATCGGAGTCTCATGACGTTCGACGCGCACCCAGCTGATCGGCTCGATCTGAGGGCTTCCGCTCGCATCCGAGCCGATCTGGTACATCGGGGCGTCAAGGACAGCGATAGGAAGCACCAGCCGGGCATCAAACGCTCGAAGCGTTGCCGGCGGCGCCGTAACTTCGCACAAGTAGTCAACTGCCTTCAGGAGCGGCGAGGTCAGGCTCTCCCACCCTTCCGTGCCACTCAGTTCGAGCTTCTTCCCCTTCCGGCGGACGCGAGCGAACGAACCAGCACTTGGCGCAGCGTCGAGAACGAACGGTTCCGCGATGAGCCCGCATGCCTGGACCGCCGGAAGGCGCCACGACCCGCCCTTGTGGTCGCTGATTCGTAGCTCCTCAGATGGGAGGCCAGCAATCCGAGGTAAGGCAACCGTGTGGCCGCTACCTGGCCGCGTGAAGAAGAGCCACGGGAGTTCAGACGACTTGCATTCGATCAGGAGGTCAACGAACGGTCTGACACGCTCAAGGTCGGCTGTGGTTTCCGGGAAGATCTCGCATCGCACGTCGATCGCACGACTCCGGCCGGACTCGGCGTCGACGTACCTCCACTCTTCGTGGATTGCAGCCGCCATCGGCGCTCCAACCAGCTCTCCAACCGCATCTGCTACCCGACCCTGCAAGGGGTAGCCCGACGAACGGACGGCCTCGACCAAGTCTTCAAGTGAGACGCCAGCCGGGAGGTGTCCCTCGGTATGATCCCCGCCTCCGTTCGAGTCGCCGCCTGAGCCACTCATACACCATCACCATCGGATCCGTCGACGATGAACCAGGGGGTCGATGGTGACTCATGCTCGTAGAACTGCTCCCCGGGTTGAATCGGAGCGTCGAGAGCGAGGAGCTGTTCAGCATCGAAGAGCGACGCCGGCTCATCCTGAATCGCCCTGCGGAGTCGGCGAGCCGCTTCCCGCATTGCTGGGAACTCGGCCGCGGCCGCCGCGTATACCTTGCTCATGATCTCGTGACCGACGGGATGATCGGTGGCGAAGATCATGTAGTAGATGACGCGGCCGACCTCGTTGCGCACCTCCAGCGGGTGCGTCCACTCATAACCGAGGACGGATTCCATCCGCCAACGCATCAGATTCAGGTACTCGTCGCGCGCTTGCGCAGGCTCGATCTCATCGTTCAGGCGGGCCTGGTAGATGTGCTCCCAGTCAGCTGTTCCGAACACCGCGCTGATCACGTCCCTGTCCTGGGGCCGGACCTCGCTGCCGTCGACGCGAAGTAGGCGTTGAAACATCGGCGGCGAGAACAGATAGAAGAGCTCGGCCTTCCACTTGCGGCCCTTCTTGAACTCTGCGAGTGCCACAAGAGTGCGCCATTCCGCCTCCATGCCGTTCGGATCAATGAAGGCGAAGGTTGGAGCCCAGTTCAGGTGCTTGAGCCGTCCGAGCTCGATCGGTACGAGTTCATTGGAGTCCCCTCCACGAACCTCGAGGTCCCTGAGAGGGAAGTCACGCCGGAGGACAGCCTCGAGGGTTGCGGCGTTGCGGTCCGTCTCAAAAAACCGGAGACGGGTGAACGGCGGATCGCTGACGGACAGCGCAATTCTCGCTGAGCCATCGAGGGGCTCATCAGTCAGTCGGTCCTTGTTCTCCGCCTCACCAGCGAACGTGTCGAGGTAGATCGTCTCGGTCGCCTTGTTCTTGGTGGTTGTCGTGAAGGCGTCGAGATACTGGCGAAGAACGTCCAGCTTGCCCTTCGTCCAGATACCCCAAGCACGGCCCGCCATGTCGACCTCGCCCCTACCCCGCCGCGCCGACGAGCGGCATCTCGTCATGAAGCGCACCATCCAACTCTCGACCGCCGGCCTTGGGGGTTCTGCCGCCCCATTGCTTGAAGAAGAAGGCCACACCTACAGCGCCACACTGGTCCCGGAGGTCACGAACCCACACCTCGTCCATGGAGCGGGCGTTGGGCCCACTCTCGCCTCCGGCGATGAGCCAGTCGATCGAGGAAAGGTCGAGCTCGGGCAGCGGCCCGAGAAGTGGCTCGGCACTGACGAAACGGACGGCCGCATCGACCGATCGCAGGTGATCGAGCCGGAAGGCGTAGCGCTGGGTCTCAACGCTAACGCCCATCCAGACATTGGCCGGCCAGTCGAGGTCGTCCGCTACGGAGGCGAGCCGCTTCGAGCGCTTCGTGAGCACCTGGTAGGTGTGCTGTGGCGTCTCAGCCATGACCGCGAACACTCGTTGGATGAAATCAAGTGGCACTTCGGGGTGGAACAGGTCACTCATCGAATTCACGAAGATCACTCTCGGCGATTTCCAACTGAGCGGCGCTGCCAACGTGTCCGGATGCAGCGTGAGAGCAAAGCCTGGGCCGCTCGTCCTCGGATCACCGTCGTTCTGGTACTTGGCCTGACCCATGGCCCGGAGTCGTTTCGATAGTGTCAGCGCGTAGCAGTTGTCGCAGCCCGGGGACGTCTTGTCGCAGCCCGTGGTCGGGTTCCAGGTCACCTCTGTCCATTCGATCCCGGATCGGTCAGCCATGACCGCTCGCTCCTGTGCTATCGCCATACATGTTCATCGTACGGACGGGGTGTGACGGTCTCATTCGACGCCCTCCTCCTCAACCATGCCCTCTACGCCGACGCCGACGTGGGCAAGACTCTCCGCCAGCGCGCGGAATTCTTCGAGGGCGGCTTCGAGGTCTTCGACAATCTCGGCGGCGATGACGCCGGGGGCCGGGAGGTTCTCGGTGTCTTCGAGACTCTCGTCGCGGAGCCAGAACACGTCGAGGCTGACCTTGTCGCGCTCGATAAGTTCGTCGTAGGTGTACTTCTTGAACCGCTCCGACTCAACCCGCTGATGCCGCTCACCGGGCTTGTAGCAGTCGACGAAGTCGTCAAGATCGGCCCGGGTGATCGGGCTCTGCTTGAGCGTGAAGTGTTTGTTGGTGCGAAGGTCGTAGACCCACAGATCCCGGGTCCACGGATGCTCGGCGCCTTCACGGCGTTCGAAGAACAACACGTTGGCCTTCACGCCCTGGGCGTAGAAGATCCCCGTCGGCAGCCGCAACAGCGTGTGGACCTCGCAGTCATGCAATAACCGGCGGCGGATGATCTCACCGGAACCGGCCTCGAACAACACATTGTCGGGCACGACCACCGCGGCGGTGCCACCGACCTTGAGCAGGCCGACGATGTGCTGCACGAAGTTGAGCTGCTTGTTGCGGGTTGTGGTCCAGAAGTTCTCCCGCTCGTAGCTGTCCGACGACGAGCGTCCGAACGGCGGATTGGACAACACCATGTCGAACCGCACACCCGGGTCGTCGCGCAGCGCGTCGTCGACGTGGACAGGCGAGTCGGACTCGGGGCTCTCGATACCGTGCAACAACATGTTCATCGCACACAGCCGAGCCGGAAGCTCGGCGATCTCCCAACCCGTGAACGCGCCCGAGCGAAGGTGGTCGCGCTGATCGGGATCGAGCGGCGAGAACCGCTTCACGATCGACTCATAGGCACCGAGGAAGAACCCGCCGGTGCCACACGCCGGATCGCAGATCCGATCCGACGGCTCCGGCTGCATCACATCGACCATCGCCGAGATCAGCGCACGGGGCGTGAAGTACTGCCCCGCTCCCCTCGCACCTTCACGGGCGGTCTTTTCGATCAGGCCCTCGTAGGCGTCGCCCTTGAGATCGGCGTCGAGGCTGAGCCACTCGTGGTCGTCGATGAAATCCTTGATCAGCAGTTCGAGCTTGGCCGGGTTCTGGACCTTGTTCCGAGCCTTGCGGAACACCACGCCCAACATGTCGTCGCTGGTGCCGAGCTTGGTGAGGATCTCGTTGTAGTGAACCTCAAGATCGGCCCCGGACCGGCTCAGCAACGACGGCCAGTCGAAGCCCTCAGGCACCACCCGCTCCTCTCCGAGCAGCTCGTACTGCTCATCGGCCATCTTCAAGAACAGCAGATACGTGAGTTGCTCGAGGTAGTCGCCGTACGACAAGCCGTCGTCGCGGAGGATGTCGCAGAAGTCCCACAGCTTCTGAACGAGGGCCTTCGGGTCTGAACTCATGCGGACGTCTTCCTTCGAGTCTTCGGGGATGGCCGCTCAGCCGCGATCCGTTGGAGCAAGACGGAGGCGGGTTCATCTGCGGGATCCTGAGCGATGAGTTGACCCGAGAATGCAGCAGCGAGGATCGAGCGACGGAGGTCGGCGCTCCGGCGCTGCGCAGCCGCGCATGCATCTCGCACACGACTCATCAGATGATCAAATTCCGCTATTTCGGCGAGCACCTGTATCTGCTCACCAGGGCGCGGAACAGGGACCGGCAGCTGGCGCAGGTCCTTCAGATAGAGATGTGGTTGCGCTGTAGATCCCGATGACGTCGTCATTAGTCGGCGATACTGGGACGTCGCGAGCACTGCCGCAATCCACTCGGGTTCCACTTCCGAACTCCTGGGCATGCGGATCGCAGCCAGATTTCGATCTGCGCTGAATCGGACGCCAGGAGGCACAACGGCGACCTCGCCCACGGTTCCAACGCATGTGACGATGACATCTCGAGCTTGGGGCTCGTAGCGAGCGGCCGTCTGGCGATAGCCATCCTCACTCACGTATGTGCAGTTCTCGAAACTGATCAGCCCATGTCGTATGTGTTTCGCAGTGAGGTGCGGAACCCCCTCGGGCACGCGGGGCGGCGGACGGTGGTCGCCGTCTGTCACCAATTCTGCGAGTTCCCCGAGGGGCACCCTGACGCGCTCGGCTCCTAGCATTCGGACTTCGATAGCTTCTCGAAAGGAGCGGAGGTGTTCTGTCACAGTTTTGATCGATTGCCCAGCCGCGTCGAGGCCCGACAGGTGTTCTTCAATGGCGGTAACGATCCGCTCTTGCTCCGGCCGCGGGGCGAACGGAACTGGCAACGTACGGAACCTCGTCTGCGTGAGGTTCAGCCCACTCTCATTCCCACCTGTCTTCAGTCCATCGATGAACGCCCAAGCCTCAGCGGACAGCAGATACGCCTCTATGTACTCCGGAAGCACATGCTTCCGGTCGAAGCGCAGCCGATACATCTTCCCTGAGATGAGTAATTTTGGGCGAGCTCGCCGGACCAGAGCAGCAACACCACATCGCGATCTTGGCCCAGCGCACGTAAGGAGGAGGTCACCTTCGGCGACCTCAAGTGGCAGTCGCGGTTCCTTCGAGGTCGGCAGCTCCTTATTGTGTTGCGGCTGGAACTCACCGGGCTGGATCGCGGTCGTCTTCAGGACGCCCCAGGCGTCAACGGGTGCGGGAGTTGATTCGCACTTGGGGCTCCAGCCTTGATGGATCGTTCTTCCGTCCTGTTGGGTCGCAAGCAGATCGTCGATCGTCGCCCATTCCCATCCAGTCGGTAGTTGCTCGCTCATGCGGCGAGGGCCTGGGTGAGTTCGTCGAGTAGGGGGTTGAGTTGGTCGCCGAAGAGGTCGCGGGCTCGGCCGAGGCCGCCGTGTTCGCTAAATGGGGCTTCGGTGAGGTCTCGCGGCGTGATGGTGAGGCTGGCGGCGATGTGGTCCTTGATCATGTTGAGGTAGGCGAGTTGGTCTTCGGTGAAGGTGCGGTCGGCGTTGTCTTGTTGGAGGAGCCAGGTGTCGAAGCGTTCGTTGACGAGGTCGGGGTATGCGACGAGTTCGTCGGTGTTGCCGAGGGCGTAGCGGACGAGGCTGACGAGGTCGGTGTTGATGCGGTGGCCTGATCCGCGGACCTTGGCGGCGTCGAGGGCTTCATAGGCCTGCCAGAGTGCATCGGCGGTCCAGCTTCGGGGTGGGCGGCCGATGGCGTTGGCGAGTTCTCGGATGTCGCCGTAGGCGAGGCCGCCGGCGTAGGGCTGGTTGTAGAGGATCTGGAGGGCGGTGATCTCCCCCTTGTTGTCGTCGAGGAATTGGCGGAACGATTCGATGGTGGTGCGGGCTCGGTCGGTGGCATCTTTGGAGAACTCGCCGGAGATGATCTTGTCTTTAGAGGCGGCGTCGATGATCTGTTCGTAGCTGCGTCGGACTTCGACGAGTTTCTCGCGCAGCTGGGAGTTACCGGCGAGCGGTTGCAACGCGGCTTCCACCAGCTGCTTACGGGCAGCGGCCACCTGGTCGGCGTTGGGGTCGGTCGCTCCCGTGGCGTCTTGGGCGGCGGTGTGGTGGCGGTCGGGGTCGAGGGCCTCGACGAGTTGGTGGGCGAGTTCGGTGAGGCTGACCCCGGCCACGGTTTCGAGTTCGGCTCGATCGGGGTCGCTGATTCGTTTGTCGAGCCGAGCGAGACGTGACGCGACCGACGACACGACGGCTTCGTCAGTGACGCCGAGGCCGATCTGGTTGAGGAGCTTGTCGAACCCGACGCCGTGTTTGCGTTCTAGCGGGACCGTGTCGTGCAGCGTGGTTTCGGTGACACCGACCGCGTCAACGAGCACGAAGTGGTCTTTGGCGGTGGCGTCAGGGGTGACGATGCGCAGGTCGTCGTCGTTGATGATCCGAACACCGCGGCCCTTCATCTGTTCGAAGAAGTTGCGGCTCTTGACCATGCGCATGAACACGACACACTCGATGGGTTTCACGTCGGTGCCCGTCGCAATCATGTCGACGGTGACCGCAACGCGGGTGTCGTAGCCGGTGCGGAACTGTTGGAGGAGATCGTCTGGTTTGTGGCCGGACTCGGCGGCCTTGTAAGTGATCTTCACCGCCCCCATGTTCGACAGACCGAACTCCTCGCGCACGATCTGCACGATGTCGTCGGCGTGGCTATCGTCCTTAGCGAAGATCAGGGTCTTGGGGACGTGTTTCAGCCGTCCGTTGTCCAACACGATGCGGTCAGGGAACATGGTTGGCATCGAGTCGCGAAGGGTACGGATGATGGTGCGGATCTGGTCCTTGGCGACGACCTTGCGGTCGAGGTCCTTGGCGTCGTAGTCGAGGTCTTCGTCTATGCGGTCGAAGCGCTGCTCGCGCGTCTCACGATCACGGAACTCGGTGACCATTCCGGCGTCTACGGTACCGCCGGCTTCGCTGATCTCGGTACGAATGCGAAACACGTCGAAGTCAACGTTCACCCGATCGGCAACGGCTTCTTCGTGGCCGTATTCCATGACCAGATTCTGATCGAAGAAGCCGAAGGTCTGCTTGCCGGGTGTGGCGGTGAGCCCGATGAGGAAGGCATCGAAGTACTCGAGGACCTGGCGCCACACGCCATAGATGGAGCGGTGGCATTCGTCGACGATGATCACGTCGTAGGAGTCGATCGGCACGACTGGGTTGTAGACCACGTCGACAGGCCGCTCCGGGGCCATGTCGAAACCAGACTTCTCATCGAGTTCATCGTCGAGTTCCTCGCCTCGGAGGATCGAGTAGATCCGCTGGATCGTCGAGACGTGCACCTTGGTGGCTGATTCGTCGGCCATGTTGAGATCAGACGAAGTGAGCCGTCGGGCGTTGTAGAGCTCGGTGAACTTGCGGCCGTCATCAGGCGTGTCGAACCCTTGGAACTCCTTGATCGTCTGCTTGCCCAAGTTGCCTCTGTCAACCAAAAACAGGATCCGCTTGGCGCCAGCGTGGCGGAGAAGCCGGTAGGAGATGTTGGCCGCGGTGAACGTCTTGCCCGAACCGGTCGCCATCTGGATCAGCGCCCGGGGCCGGTTCTCTTTCAGCGACTGTTCGAGATTGCGAATCGTCACTTCCTGGGCGGGCCACAAACCTGCCGGGTCGAGGTCAGGCAGGAGCTGAACGCCTCCTCGCAGGGTGGCATGACCCGGGACGTTGATGTGGTCATCATGCCAGCGAGCCAGGGCTTCGGGTCGATGGAAGGTGAAGACTCGCCTCGATGTGGGGTCGGGATCGAGCCCGCAGGTAAAGCGGGTCTCGGTTCCGGTGGACTCGTAGCCGAACGGCAGGGCTCCGTCGACGAGGAACGCCGGGAGTTCATCGGGGAAGTTGGTCTGGTACTTGTGTGTCTGCCACTCGACACCGGTGAGCGTTGTGCCGACCCTCTTGGCCTCGATCACGCCGACGGCTTGTCTGTCAACGAAGAGCACGTAGTCGGCCGGGCCCGCCTCAGTCGGCACCTCGCGAACAGCGACGCCCTGGGCTGCGGCGATAGCCGCGTGCTTGTAGTCCTGCACTGCCCATCCACACGCGGCGAGCTGCGCGTCGATCTCGATTCGTGCGCGTTGTTCGGGTGCGACATAGTCCGCAGTTTCGCCAGCCATTGACTCCATTGTGGCCCGTAACAACATGTCGTACCGATTTCGGTGTCAAGGGACCGGTGTCAGACCGGCCGAAGGTCGGAGGCGAGGACATAGAGCGCAGCGGAGTCCCACAGCCGGCCCTTGACGCCGTGGGTAGGACATCATTGATCGAGCCTCGCCCCGCGAGCGGGGCTTGGTCGGCCTCATCACATGGCAACATCCGGGGCTCGCTAGAGCGGGCAGTCCCGGAGCAGTCTGGGGATCCCCCTGTTGGGCGGACATTTCGGATAGGAGATGTTCATGTCAACAGAACAGAGGAAGCAGCAGTGGGGCCGGTCGAAGTATCCGCCGGAGTTCCGGCGTGACGCGGTCGGGTTGGTCCTTGATGAGGGCCGCACGATTGCCGATGTAGCCCGATCGTTGGGCTCGGTGAGTGAAACAACGTTGGGGAACTGGGTCGGTAAAGAACGCGACGCTCGAGGCGAGCGTGAAGGGCTCACCGTGGATGAGCGGTCCGAGTTGGTTGAGCTGCGTACGAGATGTGCGAAGCTTTCGATGGAACGAGATCTACTCAAACGATCTCTGGCCTTCTGGATCAACGAGACGTCGACACTGTGAGCCGCTACGAGTGTGTCGATGGCCAGAAGGCTGCCGGGTTCCCGGTAACCGCAGCGTGCGAAGCAGCTGAGGTGTCAACCTCGGGGTTCTACGATTGGAAAGCCCGAGAGGCTGCAGGGCCAACCGAACGCCAAATCGCAGAGGCGAAGCTGGTTGAGTTGATGGGCAAGATCTTCGAGGACTCTGACGGCAACTACGGGGTGCCTCGCATGTACAAGGCTCTACGCAAGGCCGGCCACGGTGTGAACCGTAAACGGGTTGAACGGCTGATGCGCCGCCATGGTATGGCTGGACGATGTCGACGCCGGAAACTACGGACCACGATCCCGGGTCAGGACCCCTATGTGATCCCAGACCTGGTCGGCCGCCGCTTCACCCCAGGAGCCCCTGATGTTGGGTGGTGTCAAGACATCACCTACATCCCAACCGGGGAAGGCTGGCTGTATCTGGCGTCAGTGCTCGATCTTGGATCGAGGCGCCTTATCGGCTACTCGATGGACGACCACATGCGCACCGACCTCGTCCTCGACGCCTTGAAGATGGCTGTCGGGGCCAGAGGCGGCGACAGTGCCGTCACTGGGATCATCGCCCACGCCGACCGGGGAAGCCAATACACCTCCAATGACTACATCGATTTCTGCTGTGACCGGCAGATGCGCCCATCAGTAGGCCGCACCGGGGTATGTTTCGACAACGCCGTCGCCGAATCGTTCTGGGAGTCCCTCAAACGCGAATGCCTTCAAGACAGCGTCTACCCAACACGCGCCGAAGCTCGCAGAGCGATCTTCGCGTGGATCAACTGGTACAACACGAAACGGATCCATACCAGCCTCAAAGATCTCGCACCCAACGAATGGGAACAGCAGTACCGTCAAGCAGCATAATCACCCGTCCGCCAAACGGGGAGAGCCCCAGTCCTGCGAATGGTGTAGCCGGGAGCCGGTTGAGACCCCACATTCCAGAAACCAGGGCCACTGGACCGGAAGAGGCGTTCCGACTGACCTTGACATAGCGGAGCTATGCGAGAGTCGTGGCCGAGTTCCCGACAGTAGTGAGAGCCAGCTGATTCGCATGCGCGGCTAGCCAAATGATCGTGCTATTCGGCCTCCCGCGTAGAGCCCCCAGGTATCGATCGCGGGTATCTGTGTAGTGGCGGCGGATTGCGTCCTCAGCCTCAGCGACCGTCCCACCACCCACAAGGGTGGCTACTCCGTTCTTATGAGCGGTTGCCAACGGATCGGGTCGGGTCCCGGGAAGTACAACGAGAAGATCCGCGTAGCCAATAAAGGCGTATGCGCCGAGAGCGACCGCCGTACTACCGAGTTGTGTTGCAGCCTGGCATGCAGCAGCCACACAGACGGTTTGAGCCGTCAGCTGCGCGTTACTTCCATCGACCAAGGGGGCCGTCCCGAGGCTGGCGTCAGTCCCATGGCAGAAGAACAGTAGGAGGTCTGCATCGACGGCGGCGTCTTCAACCGCCGTACGGTCGACCTGCCCACCTGAAAGATCGACAGTCGACGTCACCGTCGGGTGCCTCGCTGGCTGTCGGTTCAGTTCCAGTCTGATGCGATCAGCCCAACTGCCCAGGGTCCGCTCAACGTCGTCCGACTCGGGCCGAACGATCAGAATTCTCACTTGCCCGTGTCCTCCCGAAACTGCGCCACAATCTCATCGAAGCTGACGACATCCATTCCCATCCGAACGATTCGCTCGAACGCCTGCCCATCCTCATCGCGGTCAGCGACGGACGCTGCGAGGCTGAGCGGAGACAGAATCCTCGTACCACCAAACCCGATGAGTGGCCTGTCCGGCGAAGGGTGCTCGACAGCCCAAATGTCGAGCACGGATCGGAGCCGAGCCCGCTGAGCAGCCGTCAGAGGTTCGAGGTCGTGCACTGCCATGAGTCCAGAGTAGTCAGACCAATGTCACATCGCCGATCGATCGTCTTGCATGCGGGTCAGGAATCAGGTGCAGCCGGCGATTTCCATCGCACCGAGTACCTTGATCGGGTCTAGTCAGTGGAGGACCTGGGTCCTTCATCGTCCGATTCCGAGGGATGGGCCTTCGATTCCTTGGGTGAGTTGTCGCTCGCTGCTGATTGCTTGGTCCGCGGCTCGGGTGGCGTCCTGGGTGAGGCCGCGGCTGAAGAGGAACCCGACCGGCAGCTTGGGGCCTTTGGTGGAGCCGAGTCCTCGGCTGAGACCGTAGGCGGTCTGGTGTTGATCGAGTTGTCCGGCGGCAATGTCCCAGGTCCGTCCGGGTTTGGCTTCGTGGGGTCGACGGCCGAGCGTGTCGGTGATGCGTCCGGGTGGTTGACGGCGGGTGCCGCGGCTGCGGTTGCGGCGGTCGTCGTCGAGGCGGTCTGTGATGTCGCCGAGTTGGGTTTCCATGGCCGGGCGCCGGTTGTTGAGGGTTTCGGCTCGGGTCAGTCGCCTATCGATGCCGCGCTGCTGATCAATCAGCTTCTCGACACCGGCGGTCTGGGTCTGGATCTTGTCGGGCAGCGTTTCGTTGGTGTGGTGGGCGTTGCGGATCTCGGCTTCGTGGCCTCGTCGTCTGAAGGGCCGATCGAACTGGGCGAGTGTGTCGGTGGCGTCTTGTAGCCGGCAGCGGGTGGCAGCCAGGTCGGTTTGGGCCCGTTCGCGTTGTTCGAGGGTCCAGGCGTGGTCGCCGGGTAGCTCGGCGAGGTCGGTGCGGAGCTGGGTGAGAGTGGCGGTGAGTTGGGCTTGTTGGCCGAGCAGGGTTTGGAGTTCGTGGGCGGGGAGCGTTCCAGGCCGGTGCTGGTTGGTGCCGGCGAGTTCGGCTCGGCGGGCCAGGGCTGGCTGGTCGATCCAGTTGTTGGCGATGGAGTTGGCGAAGATGTCGATGGCGGTGTCTTCGTCGTTGGTGACGATGTAGGCGTCGTTGTGGTGGCGGCCTCGGGTCATGGGGACGTAGATGCCGCGACTGTCGGTCGGTCCGTCCAGTAGGAGGATCGATCGGTCAACGGTGCGGCCCTGGACAGCATGGCTTGTCTGGGCGTAGCCGAGTTCGACGTGCTCGGTAACGTAATCGGCCGGGAGTTTCACGGTTCCGCTCGAGCCGTAGGCGGTGATCGCTCCATCCCGGTGCACGGTGTCGATGGTCCAGTGGTCGCGGTTGCGGACCGGGAGGCCTTGGTCGGTGCGAACCTGTCGGTAGTTGCGCCGGGTCACGATCTCATCACCGGCATGGAGCCGGTGGCCGCCGGCCTCGACGCTGCGACCGGCCGTGTTGATCTCGCCAGAATCGATGCGGTGTTGTTGCGCCGCCTGGTTGAGTCGGGCGACAGTTTCATTGGTCGGGGCGGAGAGCACGACGGTTTCGCCGTTTGCTCGGGCATCGGCCCAGGCGTGGAGGGCGTCGCGTTCCATGCGGATGGCGGTGCCGCCATGGAGACGGCCTTCGATGTCGTAGATGTCGGCGACGGTCGGGTCGCCTCGCCGGAGCTGAAGCGACGCTTGGCGTTCCCATTCGTTGCTGAAGCGGTGAACCTGGTCGAGTTCGATGGCGCCGTGGGTGTCGATGAGGTGTTCGAACATACCGCCGCGGCCCACAGCGGAGAATTGCATCGGATCACCAACCATCGCCACCCGCCAACCCCGGTCATCCGCCAGGACGGCAAATCGGTCGAGCTTGTCGGTGGATGCCATGGCGGCCTCATCGACGATGATCGTTGCTCCGACGGGCAGGTTGTAGCGATGATCGGGCGTCCGATCACCGCTGTGTTCATACAGCAGCTTGTCGATGGTGTCAGCCGCAACGCCCGTCTCCGTCGACAGGACGTCCGCAGCGGCCGCTGATGGGGCGAGACCGAACACCGGCCGCCCATCGGCCTGGAGCTGCGCCACGGCTGGGGTGAGTGCGGTCGTCTTGCCGGTGCCGGCGGGGCCGACCACGAGCACCAGGTCGGCGTCGCCCGCGACCGCGGCGGCCGTCTCGGCCTGAGGTCCGGTCAGCTCGACTTCTGATCGGCGTACGGCTTCGGGCGATTCGGTGGGGTCGTGGGCCATTCTGCGTTCGGCCCACGCCAACAACCGTTCTTCTTGAGCGAGGATCGCTGGGGTGGTGAGCGCCCGATCGGCGACCGATTCGGTCACCGGGCGGCCGTCGCGGCGCAGTAGTGCGCCGTCGGTGATGGGGCGGGAGATGTCGACGCAGTGCTCGGTCATTGCTGTGTCGGTCATCAAGTCCAGCAGTTCGACCATTGCGTCGGCGTTGAAGGTGTTGTCGGTGGGGATCACGGCGGCGATCTCTCGGGTCACCTCGGCGGGCCGCCACGTCGATTGTTTCTGCGACAGCGCCTCGATCGCATCTTGGCAGGCCTTGAACAGGACCGGGCCGTCGATCTGGTGCGGTGCGACCCAGTCGACGACCTGCTCGACAACCTGGTGCGGATCGAGGCCGAGCTCTTCCACCTGGCTGCGCCAACCCTCATGCAGCGCGGCGGCGTCGATATCATGGGCTTTGGGCGGACGCGAATCGACTACGGCTTCGCGTTCAAGTCTCCACCGTTCGCGCGGTGTCGGGTCACGGTCGAAGGTGTCGATGAACCGGTCGAGCTTCTCATCGACACGGCGGTGCACCCCGGCGGTGCGGGCCGAGAACTCCTCGAGCACGCCGTCGTCCATGCCGGAGATTTCGGCGATGCCGTTCACCACCGGCTGCCAATCAACACCGAGACGACCGGTCAACTCTGAGCGCAGGGTGTAGTGGTAGATCGCCGACAGAGTCCGTTGATCAAGCTTGAGAGTGCGGGCGTCGAAGGCCAACCAACGCCGGTCATCGGACCGGACCCGGTTGGCGATCACGACATGGGTATGAAGTTGCGGGTCCAACGCCCGCGACGTGTGCTGGCGAAACGTCGCCGCGATGATCCCCTCCGCGTCGACAACCGCGACTTCGCCGTCGATGCGGTAGCGGGTGTGGGCGTGGGTTTCGACCCATTCGAGCATCGTCTCGACCGCTGTGTCATGCGCGGCCAGAACGTCCTGTCGGGTGTGCTCGTCGCCGATGGCGAACATCGTGGACACCGACTTCGGAGCCGACGCGGTGATGTCGAAGCCGCGCACGGACTTCTCCCCATAGACGCGGCCCAGCTGCACATCACCAAGCAGGCGAGGGTGGACGCCGGCCATGATCTTGAGGAACTCGCCGTCAATGAGCTCGCCCTCAAGCCCGAGCAGCTCGGCGCCCTTGCCGTGCCAGATCCCTGCCGGTTCGCCCGAATTGAGGTAGTAGTTCGGCAACGCCTCGACGTAGTAGGCGCCCGCGTCGGCGCCCTTGAGCGTCGTGACCCGGGCCGTCACGCCAGCCACCTCCCGGTAGATCGGCGCGACCTACCTCGCACACCTGTGCACTCGTCTGTCACTCGTTGGTTGGGTCGCTGGGAGGTGATCGTGCGCTGCATGGCGGGTGAGCTGAACGGGAGAGTGAGCTGGTTGTCGTTGACGGGTGCGCACTTACGCTGGTGGCGCTTGCGACTAGGTGACTTTGTGGGCTCGTCCGCTGGCTGCGGGATGTCAACTGGCAGCCTGAGTTCCTCATCGATGCCGTGACCGTTGCGCTTAGCTGATCCAGGGACGGGAGGAATGGACAGGACCGGGGCGCCGAGCTTGTCTTCGAGCCAGGCCTTGGGGACGCGAAGTTGGCCACCGACCTCGATCACCTTCATCCCGCTTCGAGCGTTGGTCGTTCGGTACTCCTGGCCCATGGCGTAGGCCTTGGTGCGGCCGATCCGCAGGACGCGTCCAGCTTCTTCGATTGTCAGGAGGTCAGGAGTCGGATCCATTCGTGCAATGTCCTTAAGCAGTATTGGCACTTGTTCAAAACTCTAACAACCCTTCAAAGCTTTCACACAGTGTGACCATCGCGCGAAAGCCGTGTAGGGTGTGCCGGTGCCCAGACGATCGAAGAAGACCGACAAGTCACCGTCACCACCCCAGGGACTCGATCTCAACCAAGTCGTCTCATACAATTTTCGTGCGGCTCGAGAACTTCGAGGCTGGACCCAAGAAGACCTCGCCGCCCAACTAGAACGATTCCTCGGAACTCGGCCCACCCAGGCCACGATTTCGGCGCTGGAACGGGCCTGGGATGGCGACCGGCGACGAGAGTTCGACGTGCAAGAACTCGCTGTCTACGCCATGGCCTTCGACCTGCCCATGCTCTGGTTCCTGTTGCCCCCTCCAGGCGACCACCGCGACATCCAGGGCCTGGGCCGTACCCTCGATGACCTGTACACCCTGGTGCTCGGCCGCCAGGACCAACTCGAACCCGTCTACGAACGACTACGCCAGGTCGGTATCGACGACCCCACCCCGGCCGAAGAAGTCGTCGAGAAAATCACCGGCGCCAAAAGTATCAGCCGACAATGGAGCTACCGCCAACGCCGCAAAGACCTGCTCCTCGCCGTGCTCGACGAACACGCCGACGATCTTGACCGGGCCGCCGATGAGATCGGCGATTTCTTTGATCACCTCCGCCAAGTCGGCATCCGAGGCTTCGTCGCCGAAAACACCTTCGACGACGACTTCGTCACCCAACCCCAATACCGCACCAGCACGCAATCGGCCCCTGCTGGCTCCGACGCGCCGGACGAATCGACATGACCCGGCAGCGAACGGACGACCCGCCAGCCACAGAGAGAGACTCGATCGTGGCCCGCCCTGCCTGCTGGGGAGCGGGAGGAATCCGATGAGAGGCCACATCGCCAAAAAGGGCAACCGCTACTACGCCGTCCTCTACGAAGGCATCGACCCAACTACCGGCAAACCCCGGCACCGGTGGCACTCCGCCGGCGACACCCGCAAAGGCGCAGAGAAGACGCTGACCGAACTCGTCAAGCGCATGCACGACGGCGACTACCGATCGCCCGACAAGATCAGCCTCGGCGACTACCTCCTCAAACGCTGGCTGCCATCGAAACGGACCCGAGTGAAACCATCGACCGCCAGCGCATATGAACGCAACATCCGGCTGCACATCAACCCCAACATCGGACGCATCGGACTCCAGAAGCTTCAACCCGAAGACCTCGACGAGCTCTACGTCAAGCTCCTCACCGACGGCAAACGCAACGGAACCAAGGGCGGCTTGTCCGCCAAGTCGGTGCGCAACGTGCACGCCACCATCCAAAGCGCCCTGTCCGACGCCACCCGCAAAGGCACAGTGTTCCGTAACGTTGCCGACATCGCCGACCCGCCTTCGATCAGCCGCAGCGGCCGCTCGATGAACGTCTGGACCGGCGACCAACTCCGCACCTTCCTCGAAACCATCGCCGGCCACGATCTGTACCCGCTGTACTTCCTCGCCGCGACCACCGGCATGCGCCGAGGTGAGGTCGCCGGGCTGCTGTGGCGCAGCGTCGACCTCGACGCCGGACGGCTCACCGTGAACCAACAAATCGTGTCAGTCGAATACAAACTCATCGAAGACGACCTCAAAACCGCGTCCAGCCGCCGCACCATCGACCTCGACGAACAGACCGTCGCCATGCTGCGACGCCATCGCCGTCACCAACTCGAACAACGCATGGCCACCGGCCGGCGAGGCGACGACGGGTTCGTGTTCGCCACAACCGCCGGCTCCCCCATCCACCCCGACCTCATCAGCCAAACCTTTCAGCGCTTCATGACCCAGATTGAACTACCCAAGATCCGGCTCCACGACCTGAGGCACACCCACGCCACGATCCTGCTCCAAGAGAACGTCCACCCCAAGGTCGTCAGCGAACGGCTCGGCCACTCCAGCATCGCCTTCACGATGACCGTCTACCAACACGTCATGCCCGGCATGCAAGCCGAAGCCGCTGCCATCTTCGGAACGGCAGTGTTCGGGGAGTGAGGCAGACATGCCTTCGGAACGTCTGGTCGGATGCTGTCCGCCTGGCTTGGCCGGCGCCGCAGTGTCACACGGTCAGCCTAGAGTCACGGTGGAAAGCAACCTCCAAGGCAGAGCGACACCCGCTCGCTGGGCACTGTGGACTTCAGCCCCCGAGTCCACAGTGGCAAGGGGCAGAGCCGCTAGCCGTAGGGTGTTCGCGGGGACATTCCGAGCAAAGGATTCCAGATCATGTCACTTGATGTCATCTACGGTGAGAGCCGAAATCGATCCGTCGCGCAAGCTCTGGTCGGACAGCTTCGGCCCGTCATTGATGAAGGGACCGTCTACCTCGGCTATCCAGTGCTCGCCACAGCGGACGAGCGCGTCGAAGTCGATGCACTGCTCGTCAGCGAGTCCAATGGGCTCGTCGCATTTCTGCTCGCGGATTCCCTGCCATCGTCCGATGAGGAATGGCAAGAGGTTATCGCTGAGCAGGATCGGCTGTTTGCCGTTCTCGAAGGTCACCTCAGCCGACACCAGAGTCTTCGCTCCGGTCGTCGCCTTGCACTCACCCCCGCCACGGCCACTGTATTCGCGAACCCCCCGCCAGTTCCTCCGCAAGGGCAATCCGAGGGCTTCTACGGGTCTATGGAAGAGCTGCAAGAGTGGATCACAACTCTGTCCCCGATCAGCGAGGACCTCGAAAGGAGCCTCCAGGCCGCACTGCAGCGGGTGACGACCATCAAGCCAGCGAAGAAGCGAACCTCCGTGGTCAAAACCGAGTCTCGAGGTGCAATTCTCAAACAGATCGAGGGTGGGATCGCGAACCTTGACCGATGGCAGAAAGCAGCGGCGATCGAGAGCCCCGAGGGCCCGCAACGAATTCGCGGTCTCGCAGGGTCAGGTAAGACGGTCGTCCTAGCACTAAAGGCCGCTTACTGGCACTCGCAGCACCCCGATTGGCATATCGCGCTCACCTTCCATTCACGGTCGCTGTATCAGCAGATCGATGATCTAGTTACCCGCTTCACCTTCGAGCACACCAACGACACGCCAGATCACAATCAACTTCGGATCATCCACTCCTGGGGTTCGCGTGGACGACCGGGCGTGTACAGCATGATCGCGAACGCCCTCGGCGAGACGCCCAGGGACTGGTCGTACGCACGCGGCAAGTACGGCATGGATGACGCGTTTGGCGGGGCTTGTCGGGAACTTCTTGCGATGGCGCAGCGCCAGGATGTCACACCGATCTTCGATGGCGTGCTGATCGACGAGGCCCAGGATCTACCGCCTGAGTTCTTCCAGCTCGTCTACATGTTCACTAAGCCCCCGAAGCGGATCGTCTGGGGCTACGACGAGCTACAGAAGCTCTCTGAGTCGGCCATGCCAACAACTGATGAACTCTTTGGCACACTGCCGAGCGGTGAGAGCCGTATCAGTCTAACCTCGACCCCTGATGGGCCCCGCCGAGACATCGTTCTACCGATCTGCTACCGGAACACCCCATGGGCGCTTGCAACTGCCCATTCGTTGGGAATCGGTGTCTATCGAACCGGCGGCCTTCTCCAACACCCGGACGAGCCGACGCTGTGGCATGACGTTGGATACAACGTTGTACACGGCGACTTGGCGCCTGGCTCGCGCGTCACACTTGAGAGGTCCGTCGATAGTTACCCGTCCTACTTCCCAGAGTTAATGAAGCCTGACGACGCTGTCATTGTCCGCCAGTTCTCGAGTCGTGAGCAACAGGATGAGTGGGTTGCAAGCGAGATCGAGCGGAACCTTACACATGATGAAATTGAGCACGATGACATTCTCGTTGTTCTCCCCGATTCGTACAGGGCGAAGTCACGAGCACCACACTTGATGAGGGAACTCCGGCGAAAGGGCATTGCATCTCACCTGGTGGGAGTGAACACAAGTGTCGACAAGGTCTTTCAACCGGACTCGGTCGCAATCGCCCATATCTACCGAGCGAAGGGCAATGAGGCGCCCATGGTCTACGCCATCGACAGCCAACACGCTGCGGGAGACTTCAACGCAGTTACGCGTCGAAATAGTCTGTTCACAGCCATCACTCGAAGCCGCGCTTGGGTTCGGATCAGCGGGTGGGGAGATCAAATGAGTCCGATCAAGAGCGAAGTGGAAGCTATCTTCAAGACGAGCTTCCAACTCCAGTTCACGATTCCGACATCCGATGAACTGGCCGAGCTTCGCCATCTACACCGTGATCGACCAGCGGACGTCGAGGAGTCTCTTCGCATGGCGACCAAAGGTCTCGCAGCGTTCCTCGACAGCTACGAACGGGGGGAACTGGACCTGCTCGACCTACCGCCGGCGCTACGTACGAAGCTCATCCTCAGCTTGCAGACAGAATCCCAGAGTGACGACCGCTAGGACCATCTGGGACCAGGTGAAGAACGCGTTGGACTACCTGGTTGACGCAGACCTGGCCCTTTTCGCGAACGAGATCGCACTTGGGAACACGCGCGTGTCGTGGCACTCATCAAGCGGCGGGAGAGCCTTTCTCGAGAGCAACGAGCACCCGAGCATCGAGCAGTACCTGGTGTGGCTGGAAGCAGGCCAGTACTCGGCGTTGCTCTTCGACGCCAGTCTCTTGCAGATCACCTACGAGGTTGAGGGCGGGGAAGTCGTTGGACATCGGCTCGGCTACTTCCCCTGCCCGTACGATATCGACAGGGAACTTCTTCATAGCGGGGAGCCCGCTGCAGATGTTGTTGAGATCTACCGCGACTCCGATGCGATCCTACGATCGCCGATTCGATTCGACTTCGATCCTGACGCCGGAGGACCCGGGCACCCTGCCAGCCATATGACGCTGAACAGTGTCAGCTGTCGGATCGCTTGTGTGGCGCCGCTAGGCATCCTTCGGTTCCTCGACTTTATTTTTTGCCACTTCTACCCAGACCTTCGCGCGGTTCATGCGCCGTTCTTCACCGCGGGCTCCTGGCGGCACGTTGGGCAGCCAACCCTCGACGCCAGCGATCGCCAGCGATCGCACCTCATGTGGGATGTCCACGCAACAGCCACTGGTGGAGCCTTCGGGCGATGATAGCTACGGGCGCCTTAGCGCCACGGTCCGAGCCGGCTCAAACTTCCATCAGGTGATATCGGCTGCCGGGCTCGATGATCGCCGGAGCGCTCACACTGCCGAATTGCCGCAACTATACGACAAATGCCGTCCAATGCCGGATCGTCCGTTAGAAGATCCATTAGAAGAATGACCCTTGAACAACGAAGCCCTGGCCTCAGCAACGCTGTGACCAGGGCTTTTGTAGTGGCGGGGGCTGGATTTGAACCAGCGACCTTCGGGTTATGAGCCCGACGAGCCAGTTCCTCGGAAGGTCAGGCTCGAGCAACGATCTTGGCTGTGTCCCCTGCTCGGGCGCCATTTTTCGGTAGAACGCCACCTCCCTACTCTTCCAGTTGTGTTATTGCTGTCGTCCGCCAGTTGCAAAGGGCGACAAACCGACCGAATCTGATCGTCGAAAAGCGTTGGTGTTGGTGGCGCGAAATAGACGAATGAGAGGTGCGTGTGCTTTGCCTATCTTGTAGCGACATCTGGGTTTGAGTGCTGGCATCGGGTCGGATGTGTTTGAAGAAACGTCGGTTTTGTTGGGTTGGAGGGTGGTCGTACGAACTAGCGTTCGGTATTGTGGATGTATGTTATCAATGGGGAACACAACAACTGATAGGCATATAAACGACGTGCGGGCCGGCGGTGATGTTCTGGTTGCTGTTGAGACGTTGCAAGCAGCCATTGACAACGTTCTTGGGGTCGGGTTGTTGCCTGATACCGCCCACGATGCGAACGTTCTGTTGGAACGTTTGGAGCAGGTGTCGCGGCGGGTTGATGCGGCCAATGTCGAGTTGATGGACCGCGTCGACTCCAAGAACCTGTGTACTGTCGACGGGATGCTGTCGACCAAAACTATGGTCAGACATCGCACCGGAATCTCTTCTGCTGAGGCTGGTTTGCGGTTGAAGGTAGTGAAATGTTGTCGCCAGATGCCTGTGGTGGAGGGCGCTTATCGGGCTGGTGACATTTCGACTTGCAATATGCGTCGTCTGGCTCACGTGTTTTCTAACAAACGGGTCAGGTCCCAGCTTGTCGAAACCGACGAGATCATGTCAGAACAAGCTGCCGGTCTCTCGGCTTTGGAGTTCAAACTTTGGGTCGGTGACTGGGAATCGTTGACCGACGAGGACGGCACTTGCGACAGCAATCAGCGTAATCATGAGAAACGTGACGCCCGCATGGTCCAGGACTTCGATAAAGGCTGGACGTTCGAAGCGTGGTGTGCGGCGTTTCAGGGTGCCGAGATGCACAAGATCTGGTCAAAGTTCATCGATGCCGAGTTCAAATCTGATTGGGCCAAAGCCGTCGCCGAGCATGGTGTCGGCAACGTGACCAAGGACATGCTGCAACGCACAGACGGAAACCGTCGAATGGACGCCCTCCACCAAATCTTCATCAGGGCTGCGTCGACCCCGCCAGGAGGTGTGCGGCCCCAAGTGGTGGTCAACGTGGTCATGGATTATCAGACGTGGCAACGCGAACTCGCCAAACTCACCAGTTCTGACATACAACCACCGCCAGATCCGTTGCGCGACACCTACAGGTGTGAGACCTTTGATGGTCAGCCGCTCGACCCGACAGAAACGTTCAACGCAGGTCTCGACCATCATGTCCGGCGGATTGTGCTCAACGAACGATCGGTCACAATCGATCACTCAAGAACAGTTCGTCTGTTCGCCGGGCCCGCAGCCAACGCAGTGAGAGTTACCCAAACACGCTGCTACTGGCCAGGATGCGAGATACCGATATCGAACTGTCAAATCGACCACCTGAAACCCGACAGGGCCGGCGGAACAACCGACCCGGCCAACGGCGGCGGTGCCTGCGGCAAACACAACCGCCACAAAGAAACCGGCTACACCGTCCACCGCAAACCCGACGGCACCTGGAAC
>CAZMUM010000058.1:0-24510 GCA_964569385.1 uncultured Acidimicrobiales bacterium | reverse complement strand
GAGATGTACAAGATTTGGGCCAAGTTTATTGACGCCGAGTTCAAAACCGATTGGGCCAAAGCCGTCGCCGAGCATGGTGTAGGCAACGCCACCAAAGACATGTTCCAACGGACCGATGGCAACAGGCGCATGGACGCCCTACACGAGATCTTTATGAGAGCTGCATCCACCGAACCAGGAGGCGTCAGACCCCAAGTCGTTGTCAACGTCGTTATGGACTTCGAGACTTGGCAACGCGAACTGGTCAAACTCACCAGTTCCGATCTGGACCCACCAGATCCGTTCAGGGACACCTACAGGTGTGAGACCTTTGATGGTCAGCCGCTCGACCCCACCGAAACCTTCGCCGCCGGTATAGACCGTCATGTCCGGCGGATTGTGCTCAACGAACGTTCGGTCACAATCGATCACTCCAGAACAGTTCGTCTGTTCGCCGGGCCCGCAGCCAACGCAGTAAGAGTCACCAAAACCTTGTGTTACTGGCCAGGATGTGAGACACGAATATCGAACTGTCAGATAGACCACCTGAAACCTGACAGACAAGGCGGAACAACCGACCCGGCCAACGGCGGCGGTGCCTGCGGCAAACACCACCGGTATAAGGAAACCGGCTACACCGTCCACCGCAAACCCGACGGCACCTGGAACGTATTCAGACCCGACGGCCAACTAGTCCAATAAACCGAGCCCAAACTGCCAAGTTTGAGACGACAGGGAGTTGCCCATCGATCTATTAACTGCGCAACGCTGGCGCTCGGCCACCTAACCTGAGAATCGTTATGGCAGAGAGCCGGGCTCCGTTCCCAATTACCTATCCGGATCTGCCGATTACGGAACGCCGCCAGGAGCTTCTCGACGTCATCGAAGCCAACCAGGTTGTTGTGGTGGCCGGCGAAACGGGATCGGGTAAGAGCACCCAGCTACCCAAGTTCTGCCTCGAACTTGGCCGTGGGCAGAACGGTCAACGCATTGGCCACACCCAACCTCGTCGTATCGCGGCCCGCTCAATCGCCGAAAGACTGGCTTCGGAACTCAAGACCGAACTTGGCGAGGCCGTTGGTTACGCGGTGCGGTTCACCGACGAGGTCGGGCCGAACACGTTGGTCAAAGTCATGACCGACGGGATCTTGCTCAACGAAATTCAACGCGACCGCGACCTCATGGCCTATGACACAATCATTGTCGACGAAGCCCACGAACGCTCGCTGAACATCGACTTTCTGCTCGGCCATCTGCGTCGAGTAATCGAGCGCAGGGCCGACCTCAAGGTGATCATCACGTCGGCCACGATCGACACGGCCCGATTCTCGGCTCACTTTGGCGACGCCCCGATAGTCGAGGTTTCTGGCCGTACCTACCCGGTCGAGATTCGTTACCGGCCCCTCGATACCGACGCCTGGGGAGATAGCCAGCCAGTGCTAGACCAGCCGGCCGCTGTTTGCGAAGCGGTTGGCGAACTGTTCAAGGAGGGTCCTGGCGACATTCTGGCGTTCTTCGCGGGCGAGCGCGACATCAGAGATGCGGAGGAGGCTCTCCTCGATCTGGATCTACCCAATACCGAGATCGTTCCGCTGTACGCGCGTTTGACTGCCGCCGAGCAACACAGAGTGTTCGCCAAACACAAGAATCGCCGCATCATCTTGTCGACCAACGTTGCCGAAACGTCGCTGACGGTGCCAGGCATCCACTACGTGATCGACAGCGGCATGGCCCGCATCTCGCGTTTCAATCGTCGCACCAAAGTTCAGCGACTACCGATTGAGCCGATCTCGCAAGCTTCGGCCAGCCAGCGATCTGGGCGATGTGGGCGTCTCGGACCTGGCATAGCGATTCGGCTATATGGCGAGGACGACTTTGCGAATCGCGACGAGTTCACCGAACCTGAGATTCAACGCACCAGCTTGGCCGCGGTGATCCTACGAATGAAGGCAGCGCGTCTCGGCGAAATCGACACCTTCCCGTTCGTTGACCCGCCCGACACACGGGCGATCTCCGACGGATTGGCCTTGCTCCGCGAGCTTGGCGCAATCGACGACGACGCAAACTTGACCAGCCTCGGCCGGCGGCTCGACCGGCTCCCGGTCGACCCTCGAATCGGTCGGATAGTGCTCGCTGGGGTCGAACAGCATTGTGTGCAGGAGGTGCTCATCATCGCCGCCGGCATGTCAGTGCGCGACCCTCGCGAACGACCCCGGGGCCAGGAGCAGCAGGCAGCCGAGATGCACAAACGGTTCAGAGTCGAGGGATCCGACCTGCTCAGTTGGTTAAAGCTCTGGGACTACATCAACGAACAGCGATCGGCAGGCAGCTCAAGCAGGTTCAGACGCCAATGCCGCAAGGAATACCTCAACTATCCCCGAATTCGCGAGTGGCAGGAGGTGCATAGCCAGCTCAGACGAGCTTGTCGTGATATCGGCGTCTCGGCCTCAGGCCGGGCGACATCAGTGTTCGAAAACACCAGTGCCGACAGTGTTCACAAGGCGATTCTCACTGGTTTGCTGGCCCAGATTGGGCAGTTCGATCGAGAGACCAAGGAGTTCAAAGGCACCCGCGGGACTCGGTTTGCGGTGTCGCCGGCGTCGGTCCTGTTCAAGGTGGGCCCGAAATGGGTAGTTGCCGCCGACGTTGTCGAAACAACCCGCACGTGGGCCCACTCGGCCGCCAAGGTCGACCCCGACTGGATCACCACCGCTGGTGCGCACCTAGTCAAATACAGCTACGGCGAACCCTGGTGGGACATCGAACGGGGCGCGGCATCAGTTCTGGAACGAGCGGTGCTGCTTGGGTTGGTTATCTACGACGACCAACCGGTCCAGCTAAGCCGGATCGACGAAGGCGAAGCACGCGAGATGTTTATACGGCACGCTCTGGTCGAGGGCGACTGGCATGGGCGTCACGACTTCGTCAAACGCAACCATGAGCGCATCCGCGAAATCCTCGACCTCGAGTCGCGCAACCGCAGAGCCGATCTGCTGGTCGGCGATGAAGATCTGATCGACTGGTTCGGCGAACGGCTACCCGATCACATAACCGGAGTAGCCGCTTTCGATGCCTGGTGGCGGAGGCGACGCAAAAAGGACCCCCACTTTCTCGACTTGCGAATCGACGACCTGCTCGATGATCAAGAGTTCGCCGCAGACGACTTTCCGTCGACGTGGCCGCTCGGCGACGTTGCCCTTCACATCAACTATGCCTATGAGCCCGGTAGCCCAAACGATGGTGTGACAATCGATGTACCTCCGAACCTTGTGGCGCGACTCGACCCGGTGGCATTCGAGTGGCACGTTCCCGGACGTCGAGCCGAAATCGTCGAACATCTTGTGCGAAAGCTACCAAAACCGCTGCGCCGACAGCTGATTCCCATCCCCGACACTGTCGAAGCGATCATGAGGGATCTACCCGATGAGCGTCGGGGCAGCATGGTCGAGGCCGTACGACAGCTGCTGATGAAACGAGCAGGCGCATCTATCGCCGTCGAGGAGATGAGGGCCGACCTCCTTGAGGCCCACCTGGTGGTGCGGTTCCGACTCGTCGATGGAAGCCAGGACATGCTCGTCACCACTGAAATCTCCGAACTAAAGGCCGAGGTTGCAAGCCAACATCACGAGTCGCTTCAACAGGTATCGCACCCGGTTGAAACCACTGGCCAAACCAGTTGGACGTTCGGCGAGTTGCCGGTGTCTATCCGGCTAGGTGAGGGCCAGGGTGCGGCCTACGCGTACCCAGCCATTGTCGACGAAGGCGCTACCGTCGGAGTCAGGCTCGTCGCCACCAACGCCGACCGGATCGACACGAGTTGGAGCGGGGTTCGCCGTCTGTTACGGCTTCATCTGCGCTCCCCGGCAAGAGCGATTCGCCACCTGATGACCGATGAGCTCAAGCTTGGTCTGGCCACGGGCCCATACCCAGACACCGGTGCCTGGTTCGAGGACTGCATCTGGTGTGCAATAGACCCGGTCATCCAACGCAACGGACTCCCCCAAGACGAACCAGCATGGAACGCGCTACTTGCCGACACGAGAGACTCAAGCAACGAATCACTCGAACAAGTGGTGGTGACGTCTACCCGAATTCTCACGAGGTCTCGGACGATCGATCTCGCCCTCGGCGCATTGCGAGGCGACCAGACGACGACTGTCACTGACGCAACAGAACACCACAGGCGATTGATCTATCCGGGGGTGCTTTCGGCAGCTGGTATGGATCGATTGGGCGACATCGACCGCTATCTGGCTGGGCTCGAACTTCGGATCGATCGGGCTTCGATGAACGTTCAGCGCGACCACTTGGGTATTGTGGTGTGTCGACGCATCGAATCCGAGTGGGCGTCGGCGGTGCGCGACCTTGGGATGAGCGCCGAACTCGAAGACCTCGGTTGGTTACTACAGGAGTTCCGCGTGGCGACATTTGCTCAATCCATTGGTGCCAAAGGTCCCGTGAGCGAGAAACGTATCCGCAGCGCGATTCGGCGGATACGGCAAGCACAATGAGCAGTCAGGGCTCCAAAGAGTCAACGAAGCAGAAAGTAACGAACCCCCAAGAAATGTCGTCACCAGAACCCGCCATTGCCCACCAGCGCAGCCAGGCTCAGCGCGACAGTCAGTTTTTGTCGTGGAACCGCTCGGACCGTCAGTTCTTTGCCGCAGGGGCGTGCCACATCTTGGCGTTCCGATTTGTCGAGAGGTGGCCCGAGGCCGGGCTGCACGTTGTTGTAATCGAACCAAGTGACGGTTCGAGCGCCGCCCACGCCTATGTGAGCGATGGCACCTGGGCCTTCGACTTCAACGGCTGGAGCCCAGCCCAGCAACTCTGGGACGTCAACAGTCAGGCGATGACCGAACTCGACTCTGCCTGGGACGGTGAGAGGCGCGTTGTTCAAGAGGGTCTCGCCGAGTTCTGCGCATCGTCGCACCATCGGGTGCCTGATCAGTTTGCCGGTGATGCCCTCGCCCGCGCCGACCATTACCTCGACGAGTGGGCCAACCACGGTAAGCCACCATCGTCGGATATTGATCACCGACGGCTGCGGAGTTTCCGCAAGGGACCAATCGCGGCGTTCAGTCTGGTTGCTCTCGACTGCCCCGATCCGTTGGCCTTGGCCGAGTTCTATATCAGCTTCGCTGGAGGGCGCATCAGAAACGAGTCTTCAGAACATCGGTGGGTACGGGTGCGTATGCCTGGTGGCGTCGACCTCGGCTTCCAAGGCGACCCAGACTATGTTGCCCCCGATTGGCCAGACGGGGGCCCTCAACAGGCCCACCTCGACTTCGATGTGACCGACCTCGACGATGCCGAAGCCGCGTTGCTTCGTATTGGCGCAGCCAAAGCAGCGGCGCAGCCAAGCCCGGACGACTGGAGGGTCATGCTCGACCCTGCCGGCCACCCCTTCTGTATCGTGTTGGTGCCATAGGCCGATGACCATCCAGGTTGTCGGCGCCGGTCTTGGGCGCACCGGAACCAAGTCTCTGAAGTTTGCTCTTGAGCACCTGCTCGGTGGCACCTGCCACCACATGTTCGAGGTCATGGCCAAACCCGACGAACCGCCCATCTGGCAGTCCGCAGCCGAGGGATCGATGCCTGATTGGTCAGAGTTTCTGGCCGACTACACCGCGATCGTCGATTGGCCTGGCGCAGCATTCTGGCCCGAACTCCACCGCGCTTTTCCGGACGCGATCGTTCTATTGTCGGTACGCGATCTCGACCAATGGTTCGACTCGGCATCTCGAACTATCTTCACCCACGACCCCGACACCGACACCCCGGCATCTCGCATGTGGCAAGCACTGGTAAAGAACCGTTTTGTCGAGGACTACCGCAACCGCCAGAGCGCCACTGAGGCCGCGGCCCGACACAACAGTGCCGTTCTGAGCGGCGTCGACCGGTCCAGACTGGTTATCTGGCATCCAGGAGATGGATGGGCCCCAATTTGTGCGGCCCTTGGCCTCGATGTACCAGATATCGAGTTCCCCCACAGCAACTCGACCGAAGAGTTCCGCAAACGGGCCGGCCTCGATTGAGTCGCCACAGCGGCGAGGCCCTAAAGCACCTCGGATAGAGCCTCCGTGCAGCGCTCGATCTCGTGGGCAGTGTTGTAGTGCACCATCGAAATTCGCACCACACCGGCGTCGCCAATTCCCATGGCATCGACCAGGCGCTTAGCGTAAAAATGCCCGTGACCGATACCTATTCCACGCGTAGCCAGGTGCCCAACAACTGTTTCGGGGGTGGCTCCATCGGGAACGAAGGCAATAGTGGGTGCACGCACCTTGTGATCAATCGATGGCGAGCCAACCAGGCGAACATCGGCTTGGTTGAGGTAGTCCATTAGCGGCGCAATAACGGTCGCCTCTTGAGCGCCGAACAGCTCGAATACTGCGGCGATACGCTCGCTCGGCGAACCGGCGGCGAGGTCGTGGTGAGCATGTACGGCGTCGTAGTAGTCGATGACTCCGGCAGCGGCCGCAACTTCGGCATGGTTCGGGCCGGCTGGCGTGAGGCGTTTGGTGCGGTCGGCTGAGTTGAAATAGTGGCCCTGGTTGGCAAGTTGGTCGAGGAGTTCGCCGCGCACGAACATAGCTCCGAGGTGCGGCCCAAACGTTTTGTACATCGAGTACATGTAGATGTCGCAATCGAGGGCTTTGACATCGATCGAACTGTGAGGGGCGTACGACACGCCATCGACGGCCAATAGCGCTCCAGAGCTGTGCACAAGTTTGGCGATTGCCGCGATCGGGTTAACGGTTGCGGCCAAATTGGAAGCGTGGGTTACGCATACGAGCTTGGTGCGGTCGGTGAGTAGTTCTTCGAGATCGTCGACGCTGAGCAGCCCCGTTTCGGGGTCGACCTTCCATTCGTCGATGAAAATGCCTGTTTCGCCGAGCCGACACCACGCGCCGATGTTGGCCTCATGGTCTTGATCGGTGACGATCACATGGTCGCCGTTACTCATGAGACTGCGAAGCGCATTCGCGGCAACGTAGGTGTTCTGGCTGGTCGAAGGACCAAGCGATAACTCGTCGGCTCTGCAATTGAACGTGGCCGGAACCAACTCCATGCCCCGGTCCATGGCCTCGCCAGCAGCCTTGGCTGGGCCCGCTGGGCCATAGGGCTGAACCTTCGACGCGACGTAGAACTCGTGCAGAATGTCGACCACGTGCGCTGGGACGTAGCTGCCACCAGCGTTCTCGAGATGAATCCACTCCGCAGCCAGCGGGTGTCTGAAGGCGGGAAACTGGGCCCTAACAAAGTCGATGTCGAGATCTACCATTTCGCCAGATTAGCCGTCGTAGTTCGGCCCAGCTCACGATTACCGGTACCTTTTTGTTCGTGAATCGAGCCACCACCAACACCGGAGAGCTGTGCGCCATCGGCGACTTCGCCTGGGACGTCCTGATCCGAACCAACCAAGAGCTCCTGAAGGGCGGCGATACCTTCGGCGAGGTCATGATGACACCTGGAGGTAGCGCCGCAAACGTAGCTGTCTGGGCCAGCAGGTGCGGACTGACCACCCACTTCGTTGGCAAGATCGGCCGCGACCGTTTGGGCCAGTTGGCCCACGAGAACCTTGCCGACGAAGGGGTGATCAGTCATCTGATCGCCTCCGACGCACAACTGACCGGCTCAGTCGCAGTGTTCGTCGACCACACCGGCGAACGTTCCATGGTGTCTGGCCATGGCGCCGACTTCTTCTTGATGCCATCGGAACTACCCCGCGATGTGATCACCTCGGCAACTCATCTGCACATGACCGCCTGGTCCTTCTTTACCGACCCACCCCGTTCGGCCTCGCGAGAGGCCGCCCGGATCGCCCAGAACTCTGGGGCCACGCTGTCGTTCGACCCTGGTTCGTTCCAGATGATCAACGACATGGGTGCGAAGTCGTTCTTGTCGGGCACCACCGACCTTGGCATCGATATCTTTTTGCCAAACAAGGAAGAAGGGGCAGCGTTAACCGCGAAGTCAGACCCAGAGGCTATTGCTGCCGATTTGGCCGACATCTACCAGGGCGCGCTCATCATGTTGAAACTCGACGCCGATGGTGCGTTGATCTACGAAGACGGCAAGTCCACCCACATTCCGCCTGCCACTAACAACCTTGTCGATGCCACCGGCGCCGGCGACTCGTTCGCAGGAGCCTTCTTGGCCCGTTACTTGAGTGGGGATAGCACCGTCGCGGCTGCTCGTTACGCAACCCGAATAGCGGCTTGGGTCATCGAGCACCCGGGAGCCAGGCCCACTATTGGTCCAGCGCTACGGTTAATCCTCTGAGCGTCAGCTACCGCGCCGACAGGCGAACTGGGTGTTTGTCCGGGACTATCTTCCGCTCTTGATTCGATGCTCTCATCGGGCCGCTCGGGCCACGGCCACGGCCCCTAGGTAGTTAGGGCCATCGCCGCGTACAACGCCACCCCGTTGCCGAGCGCCGATTCGTTTACGCGCATCAGATTCGAATGGTTGGGTGCAGCTGTGCGGAAGTCTTCGTCGTCTGGGCACACACCCAAGAACGCCATGGCCCCTGGCACATGTTGAAGCACGAACGAGAAGTCTTCTGCTCCCATTACGGGGCGAGGCATCGGCCTGAACATCGCCTCGCCGAGAATCTCACGGGTCACCGATCCGACAAGGTCGGCTTGATCGTCGTGATTGACCGTGACCGGGTAGCCCATCTTGAGCGACGTGGTGCAGGTACAGCCATGGGCCGCCGCCGTGCCCTCGGCAACTTGTCCGATAACGGCTTGCAGCGTGGCCCGAGTCTCCTCGTCGTGTGCTCGGATCGTGCCCTCCATGTAGGCCGACGGCGGAATGATATTGTTAGTGGTTCCGGCCTCGATGTGGGCCACGGTGATAAGCCCGGATCGAGTTGCGTCGATCGAGCGTCCAACCATGTTGTGAAGACCGGTGATTGTTGCGGCTGCGGCTGGGATGGGGTCGACACACTGCTGTGGGGCCGATGCGTGGCCGCCCTTGCCGTGAATCGTGATCTCCCACGAATCGGCACTGGCCATCAGCGCGCCACCCTTGGTCACAACTAAGCCATTTGGCATGTTGGTGAACACGTGTATAGCGAAAGCCCGATCGACACCTTCGAGTACCCCTTCATCGATCATGTGCTTGGCCCCGGCATAACCTTCTTCGCCTGGTTGAAACATGAACCGGACCTTGCCGGTCAACGAATCTTTATTGTCGGCCAGAAGCTTGGCCGCGCTCACCAGCATCGCCACATGGGCATCGTGGCCGCAGGCATGCATTTTGGAATCGTCGATCGATTTGAAATCCGACGGATAGTCCTCGTGTAGAGGTAACGCGTCCATGTCGCCGCGCAACAGGACCGTTGGCCCCGGTTTGCCCGTATCGAGGTCGGCGACGACCGAAGTCGACGACTTACCCAGCGAGATGTCGAGGCCAAGACCAGTCAAGGCTTCGGTGATGCGGCATTGAGTTTTGGGGAGATCTAGCCCGAGTTCGGGTTCGCGGTGCAAGATGCGCCGAAGCTCGATGGTGTCGGCGTCGAGAGATCTGGCGGCCGTGGCGATGTCGGGCCCGATGTCACCACTAATGGATGCGCTGGAGGTCATGGGGTCACCGTCAAGGCCATCGCTGCATTAAGAGCAACGCCATGGGTAAACGCGGCTTCGTTGATCCTCATCAGGTTGGAGTGAACTGGGGCCGCCGTGTCGACTGTGAGATCGTCTGGGCACACGCCGAGCATGGCCATGGCGCCAGGCACACGCTGAAGAACATATGAGAAGTCTTCGGCGGCCATGGCAGCCGATGGGGCAACCTCGTAGAGCTCACCGCCCAGTAACTCGGCCGCAACCGCTCCCACTAGGGCAGCCTGTTCGTCGTTATTGATCGTTACCGGGTATCCAGGCGTGATCTGAGTAGTACAAGTGCAGCCGTGGGCGGCCGCTACACCGTCGGCGACCTCGCCCAGTCGACGCGCCAGCGTAGCTCTGGTGTGTTCATCGTGAGCCCTGATAGTGCCGCTCAGGTACGCCGATGGCGCGATGATGTTGTTGGTGGTACCGGACTTCATCTGGGTCACAGTCACCACACCGGCGCGTGTGGCGTCGATTGAACGGCCAACCATGGTGTGCAGTCCGGTGATCGTCGCGGCTGCGGCCGGGATCGGATCAATGCACTGGTGGGGCGCCGAGGCGTGACCGCCCTTGCCGGCAACAACTATTTCAAACTCGTCGGCACTCGCCAGTAGGGCTCCGCCTTTGGTCGACACGAGCCCAGCAGCGACATTGGGCGAGATGTGGATGGCGAAAGCACGATCGACCCCGTCGAGCACCCCTTCTCGAATCATGTACTCGGCTCCGCCGTAGCCCTCCTCACCTGGTTGGAACATGAACCGAACTTTGCCAGTGAGCGAGTCGCGGTTCTCAGACAGAAGCCGCGCCGCGCTGGCAAGCATGGCGACGTGTGAGTCATGGCCACAAGCGTGCATCTTGGCCTCAGATCGTGACTGAAACTCCGATACGTAGTCCTCCTGAAGCGGAAGTGCGTCCATATCGCCCCGAAGAAGCACCGTTGGGCCAGGTTTGCCGGTATCTAGGTCGGCGGTTACCGACGTGGTTTCTTGGCCAAGAGTAATGTCGAGCCCAAGGCCGGTAAGAGCATCGGTGATCGCCTTTTGGGTCCTTGGCAGGTCTAGGCCGAGTTCAGGATCGGCGTGAATAGTGCGCCGCAACTCGATTGTTGAATCCTGGAGCGATGCCGCTGCGGCCAAGATGTCGGAGCCAGCGTCGCCGAGGAGGGTCCCATTGGATGCCATACCCAAGACTGGCACACCCAAGACTGGCATGTCCAAGACTGTCATACCCAAGACTGGCATGCCCAAGATCAGGGCCTAAACGATTAGCTCCAAGGGGTCGGTACCGTAGACGGTGAGCGAGTATGCGGGGCGGGTTCGATCGCCCAGTACCACCGACACCGCCGTGTCCCCCACTTCGCGGACGCCAAGTTGAGGACATGAGCTACACCAAATGTGGCTCAGCTCATCAATTTCGAGGCATTGACGGTGCTAGCACACCCATTGGGACGCCTTGACGACTTGCGCTGTGCCCACCAGGCACTACGGTGAGCGACTGTGAGGCGACGTAACGGCACCGAGTTGACCCTTAATGAGGAGCGAACCCTACTTACAGCGGTTGAATTGCTACGGTCCGGGACCAAGTCGTTCCATGGCTATCCGCTTGCCAAAGCCATGCGTAGCGGCGCCGAGATGAACTACGCCACGCTGTATCGATGCCTCGATCGCCTTGAGAAGCGTGACTTGCTGACATCAAATTGGCAAGTGCCCGCCGGCCTTGCGCAGCCCCGCCGCATCTATTCGGTCACCGAGAACGGGGTCAACAAAGCCGACTCGATCACTGATCGCTTGTGCCCAAGCTCATAGAGGTGTGCCTCTCGGTCGGTCATAGCCGATCGGGTAGCGTTGTTGCATGGACTCAAATAGTGGCTACCGCTGGATCACGCTGGCCGACGACCCGGTGTACCCCGAGATCACTCTGGCCAACCCCGACAAGCGAAATGTCTTGGCCCATGAGACGATGACCGAGATTCTCGACGCGCTGACTGCGATCTCGACCACTGACGCACTTGGGGTAACAATTTCGGCCGACGGTCCGGTCTTTTCGGCTGGCCACAACTTCGCCGACATGGCCGGTGCCGGGTTCGCCGACATCCACGATCTGTTGGAGCTTTGCACCAACATGATGACCCTGACCCAACAAATCCCCCAGGTAGTCATCGCTAGGGTTCACGCCCTGGCAACAGCCGCTGGCTGCCAACTCGTAGCCAGTTGTGACCTCGCTGTAGCAGCCGAATCGGCGAGCTTCCAGGCACCGGGCGGAAAGGGAGGTCTGTTCTGCCACACACCAATGGTGGCCATAAGTCGAGCTGTTGGACGTAAACGCGGTCTCGAAATGGCGCTCACCGGGGATCCCATCGACGCCAATACCGCAGCCGACTGGGGTCTGGTCAATAGGGTTGTGCCCGACGACGAACTTGTTGGCGCCACGCAACAGTTGCTCGAGCGAGCTACTCGCGGAAGTGCCTACTCAAAGGCGATGGGTAAACGGGCCTACTACGCCCAGATCGACATGAGCCAAGCCGAGGCCTACGAATATGCCTCGATGGTCATGGCATCGGGCGCTACGACCATCGACGGTCAAGAGGGAATCGCCAGTTTCATGGAAAAGCGTCGGCCCACCTGGACCAACCGCTGAGTTCTACTCAAGCGACGAGTACTCGGTCGATCGATCGTCGGCGGTGCTACCCGCCACCTCGACTGCGCTGTTTGTGAGCGCGGTCAGATACTCAGACATCACGCCACGGTTGGTGTTCGACACCGTTGAGTGCAACGAGTCTGGCGGGCCCTGGCGGTCGTGGTACCAACCCCGGCTCGCAAGAGCATCGCCCAATGCGAACACATCGAGCGGTGTTGCCGACTTGGGGTCCGCTGCGAACGCGACCAGGTGGTACTCGCCGTCGCCTAGGACGGTCAGGCCTTCGATGCTGTTCACGCCGTCGCGCATGGCGTCAGCGTTGGCCAGGGTCTCGCGGGTGAGGTCGACGTAGCCGTCGACACCGAGGTGTTGCATGACCGCCCAGGCCGCAGCCATGGGCAGCCCAGAGCGGGTCCCTTGTAAGTTGGGCGATGCGTACATACCACCAAGCCAAGCATCGAACACAAACGTCTGATACCGGCGCAACTCTTTGGTTCGATGCAGGATGACCGAGGCCCCTTTCGGAGCGTATCCAAGCTTGTGGATATCGGCCGACATCGAGGTAACACCATCGACCCTGAAGTCCCAGACGGGCACGTCTCGACCGAGCCGTTCGATGAACGGCAACACGAAACCGCCCATACATGCGTCGACATGGAGGTTGACGCCAGTGTCGAGAGCAATCGCACCAAGGCTCTCGATGTCGTCGACAACGCCCTGGGGGTACTGCGGCGCCGAACCTACGATTAGCACCGTGTTGGAGTTGATGAGGCTTGCCATTTTCTCCACGTCGGCAGTCCAGTCGGAGCGAACCGGCACCTGGTGCACCTTGATGCCAAACATGTGCGCGGCCTTGTGAAACGCCGCGTGGGCGCTGGTGGCCAGGATCATCTCGGGTTCGGTAACGCCGCGTTCGTGTTCGTGGCGTTCACGGGCCGCGAGGACTCCGCACAGAATCGATTCGGTTCCGCCGCTTGTCATGAACCCAGCTGCCCCAGCGCCTTCGACGCCGGTGCCATTCAACATCGCCGATGTCCAACCGACCACCTCGCGTTGAATCTGGCCTAACGATGGAAAGGCCATCGTGTTTAGCGCGTTCTCGTGCAGGTAGAGCATCGCGGCCTGTTCGGCGACCTCATGCACTCCGGGCCCGCCGTTGTATACGAGCCCGAAGGTTCGACCATCGGCCCAGCTCACGTCGTTGGTTCGCTTCTCGACTAGCTCGGCCATGATGTCAGCAACAGAGCGGCCAGCTTGGGGAAGTTCGTCTAAAGCCATGACCCATGGTGACGCGGTCTCGCCAACTAGCGCAACTCGATGGCCAGATTCGGCTAGCCAGATTCGACTGGGCAAGGTCGACTGGGCAAGGTAAGCGTATTAGGATCGGCGGATCCACCCAGTTTAAGGGGCCCCAGCCGTGGCCGAAGTTGTACTCGACCAGATATCCAAGGTCTATCCGAACGGTTTTCAGGCCGTCAAAGACCTGTCTCTGACGCTGAGCGACGGCGAGTTCTTGGTACTCGTCGGGCCATCTGGCTGCGGAAAGTCAACGGCTCTGCGGATGATCGCTGGCCTAGAAGACATATCGAGCGGCAAACTCTCGATAGGTGGGCGCGAAGTCAACGATGTTCATCCCAAAGACCGCGACATAGCGATGGTGTTTCAGAACTACGCGCTATACCCGCACATGACGGTGGGCGACAACATTGGATTTGCTCTCAAGTTGGCCAAGGTGCCGCGGGACGAAATTCGGCAAAGGGTTCATGCTGCGGCCGAAACCCTCGAACTAGTCGAACAACTCGACAAACGTCCTGGTCAACTCTCGGGAGGTCAGCGCCAACGGGTGGCCATGGGTCGAGCAATTGTGCGACAACCAGCTGCGTTCTTGATGGACGAACCGCTCTCCAACCTCGATGCCAAGCTACGGGTCCAAATGCGAGCCGAAATCGCGGCGCTGCAACGTGATCTGGGCGTAACAACTTTCTACGTCACCCATGACCAGGTCGAGGCGATGACCATGGGCGACCGCGTCGCGGTTATCAAAGATGGCATCCTTCAGCAGGTCGATAGTCCGCAGAGCCTTTACGACAACCCGGTGAACATTTTTGTTGCGGCCTTCATTGGATCGCCATCGATGAACCTGTACAGCGCAACGCTGTCCATCGAAGGTTCGGGCGCCATAGCCCAACTCGGATCCAACTCACTGCGGATCCCCGCCTCGGTCCTTGAGAGCCGTCCTGCTCTTCAAGGCTACGATGGCCGGACCGTCACGCTTGGGCTCCGACCCGAAGATCTCGACGATGCCGCCATCGCGGACGATTCCACGGCAACACAAACAATAGACGCCGAGGTCATGCTCGTCGAATCGTTGGGTGCCGAAATCATGGTTCACTTCTCGATCGACGCAACTCCGGTCGAGTCCGGCGACCCTGACGCAGCCGATGAGGGTCCGAGCGGCCCAAGCGGAAGGGCCCGCTGTGTGGCCAGGTTTAACCCGCGCTCGCGCGTAACGCTTGGTCAAAGCATCACCGTTACTGTAGACACTGCCCGGTTCCACTACTTCGATGCCGAAACCGGGAACGCCATCACCGACTAGTGCGACGGCCGAAAGGTGGAGCTGCCTGCCAGCAGCTTTGTGCTGGCTGTTGGCGCTACTTGTCGGCCGTGATTGCGAAGCCAGACATGAAGGGCTTCTGAAGCGCTATAAACACGATGGCAGGTGGAATCGAGACGATTAGGGCCGCTAGCATCAACGGCCCGAACGTTATGCCGGTGTCGAGACTCGAAAGCCCTTGTAGCCCTACCTGCACAACCTGCTTGTCTTGGTCAGAAATAATCAGGATCGGCCACAGGTACATGTTCCAGACGAACACAAACTGAATCACGGCGAGGGCGCCGATTACGTTCCACGACAGCGGAATCAGGATCTTCGTCAAGAACTGAAATGGAGTCGCACCATCGATCTGGGATGCTTCGGAGAGGTCTCGCGGAAGGTTTGCGAAGTGTTGCCGAAACAGGAAAGCACCGGTGGCCGATGCTGCAAACGGCACTACAAGTCCGGCCATCGAGTCTTTCCAACCAAGATCTGACACGATCCGGAACAGCGCTAGAATCATGACCTCGGTTGGCATCATCAAGGTGATGAGCACGAAGAAGAACACCAGCCATTTGCCCCGAAAGTTGAAATAGACAAACGCGAGGCCCGCCAACAATGACAAGACCGTTTTAGCTACGGTTATCAGCGCGGCCTGAAGTAGCGAGTTCCACATCAAGCGGCCAAGGTTGCGATCGCTCCACACCTGGTCGAAGTGTTTCCTCAACCCGCTACCTGGGGTGAGCTTGAAACTAAAGATCTCGGGGTTCGTTTGGGTTGACACGAGAGCGGCATAAGCGAGTGGAAACAACACGATGAGCATCGAGCCGATAATGGCTAGATGAGTCGGCCAACTCCGTCCGCGAATGAGCCCCGGTTTTCCAACATTGAGCGACAAACCGCCGCCATCACGCGCTGCCATAGCTTATACGCCCTTCTGATTGGCGGAACTGCCAGGCCGTTAGCCCGATTACTGCAAGGAACAACACCACTGATTGAGCCGCGCCACGGCCCAAGTCGCCGTTTTCGACACCGACCCGAATTATCTCGTAGATGGCTACCGATGTAGCTCCAGCCGGCGCTCCCTTGGTTAGGAAGTCGATGGTGCCGTAAATGTCGAAGAATGAGTAGGTGAGGTTCGTGATTAGCAAGAAGAAGGCGATAGGCCCGAGCGCTGGCATCACTATGGTTCGGAAACGCTGGAACGAGTTGGCGCCGTCGAGAGCGGCGGCCTCAATCTGTTCTCGAGGTACTGTCTGAAGCCCAGCAAGGAAGAACAAGAGGTTGTAGCCAAGCAGTTTCCACACCGAGGACAGAATAATGGTGACCCTAGCCAGGGTCGCGTTGGTGGCGTAGTTGGGGAAATCGTACCCAACGTTACTGGCCAGGTTGGCGAAGATGCCGCCGGTCGCGTTGAACATCATAAAGAACAAGATGCCAGCCACGGGCGGCGAGATCGCGTACGGCCAGATCAGCAACGTGCGATACACAGTGATGCCCCGTACGTTCTGGAACGTCAGGTAGGCCAGTGCCAGCCCGGCCACCATGCTGACGATGACGATGCTGCTCGAGATTACGACGGTGTTGAGATAGATGCGACGGTAGCCACCATTCTGATTCTCGAAGATGAAGTAGATCGAGAACAAGAAAATTAGGATTCCGAATGGTTGGATCACCCGGGTAAAGTCGTTGGCCCACGAACCCTGTACTGAGCGCTTTTGCCACATGGACACGCCCCACATGATGGCCACCGACGTAAGCGGAAGAAGTACCACCAACGTGGGGCTGTCGACCAACAGTTCTGAGAAGTTACTAAGACACCGTTCGCCGACCCTCGGTGCACCTAACCGGGTGAGCTTCGTGGAAAGCGTAAAGGTGTTGTACGCCGGTAGGTATAAGAAATAGACCAGGATCACGAGCGTTGGCGATAACAGCAGCCAGGGCCACCACCATCCGAGTTTGAAGGTACCGGTACGAATCTCGCCGCTACCTAGGTCTGCTGATTGTTGAGAGATTACAGCCCTTGTCCCTGCTCCAAATATCCAGGCAAACGTCGCCGCCAATGCAATACCGAGAACACTTTCAGTGGACGCGGCGTCGTGGGCAAATGGACAGAATCCGAGCGCGGCCAAGATGACCGATGCTCCTACGACACCTAACGCGCCACCAATGGCGCCTTCTCGTCTGGATTTGTAACCAAACGAGAAGACGCCGACAGCGGCAGCGATGACAAGGCTTGCTGCAATCCCCATGGTTTATGACCTAGCCGAACAGCTCGTTGTAATCGTCGAGCAGTAACTGGGCCTCAGCCTGAGCTGACGCCATACGTTCGGCAACATCGACATCGTTTACCAAGATGTCTTCGATGGCCATCGTGACTACGTCGCGGATCGAAACGAAGTTGCCGATGAAAGCACCCGTTGAAGCAGGTGTATCGGCAGCAGCGTCAAGCTGATCGGACGCAACCGCTGAGTTAGGGCTATCGTCGTACCAACCATCGGCGTCGAGCAAAGCCCGAGCCGCGTTGGTAATCGGGATGTAACCCGTTACCTGGTGCCACAAAGCTGCGTTCTCGGGGTTCGAGAAGAAGTTCATGAACGCCAGGGCGCCGTCTTGTTCTGGAGTGCTGAGACCGTTGGTCATCCACAGTGTTGCGCCACCAATCAGGTTGCCGACATAGTCGCGATCCTGGTTGTATGGCATGAACGATGTGCGAACGTCGAATCCGTTGGTGGCACCCGACTCGGTCAACACGGTTGTGTCAGACGACGAATACACCAACATGGCGACGTTCTGTGCTTCGAAAGCAGCTGCGGTGCCGCCCCAGTCGCGCTGGGTGCCTGTGTAGACGTAGTGACCGTCGTTCTCAAGCTTTGACCACCACTCGACGTACTCGACGGCTTCTTCGGAGTTCAAGAAGATCTCCGTGGCACGTGCATCGCGGCCATTGCCGTTGTTCACCAAATCGGCGCCGGCCTGGCCAAGAGCCTGCTCAAAGAACCAACCGTGGTTTGGCCATGTAATACAGCCTTCGCTCGGGGCGTCGTCGAGGGCAGCAATTGCTTCGCAAGCGGCTTCGATACCTTCCCAGGTAGTTGGAGGTTCGGTGATTCCGGCGGCAGTCAGGATGTCCATGTTGGAGAACATCGTGGTCGACGATGTGTTCCAAGGCATCGAGAACAATTCGCCGTCGATGGTGTAGTACTTCTTGGCCGCAGATGCGACGTCGTCGAGTACCACGGGCACGCCGAGGATCTCGGTTCGACCAGCAACAGCTGCGGTAACCGACGCGAAGATTGGGTCGCCATTAGCGTCGACCGCGTCAAGAGCCTCCTGGGTGGCAGCTTCGAAGAAGTGAATAATCTCCGGTGGGCTGCCATCGTCGATCGCAAGGGTGGTCTGCTCGAACACCGTGTTGTATGAATCGAACGAGGTCACGATGACCTCGTAGTCGGGAAATTGTTCGTTGAACTCCGCAGCGCGGTCCTGCGTGAAGTTGAGTCGAGCATCGTCGCTAAATGCGATCCACATCTCGATCTCGATTGGATCGGCGCTGTCTCCGGAATCACCGGGGTCCGCAGCGGCCGTTGTGTCGGTTGAGCCTGAATCTGCTGGCGTGTCGGGATCGCTGTCGCCACAGGCGACCGCAATCATCGACAACGCCATCAGTAAGGCGAGTATCTTCTTCATTGTCTCTCCCTCAATATGGAATATCCGTGTCGTGGAAAGTTAGCATGGCTGTCTGCTATCCATTGGTGCCGGTCTGGCTCGGTGCTGAATATGACTGCCTTCGAGGCGAGACGGGTCAGTCAAAGACGGGACGGGGTAGTCAAAGTGTTCTTGTATGTCGACATCGAGCACTCAAGCGGGTACGAACAGCCGCACAGCGACTGGTTGTACGCCGCTCGGGCTCGTATTAGCTACGCCCTCGAAGATGTCGTCGGCGATGACGTCCATCTCATCCGCTACTCGAAGCTCGATGCTGCCGCGATGAGTCGCCTAAACCCACGGTGCCTGCTGTTGTCTGGCAACGCAGCTGTTCCCCAAGACTATGGTCCCACCGGCCTCGATCAGCTCTTTCGCATCCTGACCACGACGTCGCTTCCAGTATTCGGGTTCTGCGGCGGTCATCAGATGTTGGGGCGGGCCTTCGGCGTCGAACTCACAAGGCTCGGCCGGGCCGATCCGCCTCACGACGAAGAGGGCAACGAAGCCTGGATCGCCGAGAGCGGGTACTCCGAAGTTTCGGTGGACGACCACCCGGTGTTCGAAGGCCTTGGCCCAGCGCCGATTGTGAGGCATGCCCACACATGGGAGGTGCCCACCTTGCCCACAGGGTTCAGCGCCGTGGCCAGTACATCGATCACCGCGATTCAAGCCATGGCCCACGAGCAACGGCCGCTGTTCGGAACTCAGTTTCATCCCGAATGGTGGACCGACGAAGCCCCGGCTGGTCGGGCCATGATCGAGAACTTCTGTCGCTGGGCCGGTCTTTTGTAGGTCGCGCCATTTACAACGACGACGAGGGCTTCTACTTTCGGGGCCTCAATGAAGCTCACGTCGACACTTCCGCGTCTTCCGAAGTCTGCCGATTTTCGGCGGGTCTGGATTGCCACGATCATTAGCCAGCTTGGCGACTGGTCGGCGCGGTTGGCAGTCGGGGTTCTGGTCTACGAAAAGACCGGCCGCCCCAGCCTTGTTGGTGCCGCAGCCCTCGTGTTCATCGCACCGTACCTTGGCCTCGGCCAGGTCTTGACGGCGCGGGCCGAGCGGTACCAACGGCGCAACGTGATGCTAGCGGCCGATTCGTTTCGGGCGGTCTGTTTCATCGGACTTGGCCTTGGCGGGCTGCCCATCCTGCCGCTGTTAATACTGCTGTTTGTCGCGGCAGCGGTCGATCCGGTTTATGAGGCGCAGTCGTCGGCGCTCATTATCGAAGTTGCCGAAGACGAGTACGACGCCGCGATTCGGTTCTCTCACATCTCAAAACAAACCGCACAAATGGCAGGCCTAGGCGTCGGCGGGGTACTCATCGCGTTCATGTCGCCTGAAGTTGTGCTGCTAGTCGATGCGGGCACCTTTGTTGTGGCTGCGTTAATTGTTCGGGGCGTGGCCGCCAGACGTCACACCCCGGCCGAGTCACTGTCGGTGCGCGCCACCCTGGCCGGCGGATTCAGCTTTCTCAGGCGAGATCAAACCACACGTAACGCAGTCATCGCCACAATGATCACGGTAGGAGCGGGCGTTGGCGTCGAGGGCCAGGTCGCGGTTCTTGGCCCCGAGCTTGTCGGTTGGACGGGTGGCGGCATCGGTGCTCTGGCCATGGCTACGCCTATCGGCTCGATTGTGGCCATGGCGATCGTTTCGACCAAGGGCTCCGACCTGGCGGTGTACTACCGCAGTCTGATCGTTTCGCTTGGTGCAGCGGCCGTTGTCGCGTCGCTCGTCTTGGCCGGCCAAAACGGTGCAGTGCTCCTTTTCGCGTTCTTCGCGCTCGGATTCATGTTCCAGGCTTCGATGGCTGCGAACATACTGGTTGGGAAGCGCATCCCTGCCGATAATCGATCAACGGTGTTCGGCCTACTGCAAGCCCTCATCCTCGTAGCATCCGGCGTTGGTGCCTACGCCGGGGGTGTTGCGATCGAATGGCTTGGCCCAACTGTTGGAGTACAGGCCATGATGGTCCTTAGCGCGACGGCTGTTCTCTTCATTGTTCCCAAACAAACCCACCGAGTCATAAACGGTCCCGAGGGAGCAACCAGCAGGCGTGGCGAGGAGCTCACTTCTGACGAGATTGTCATTGACCTTCGTGACCCAGTGGATGTTGCAGTGGATGTTGTAGCTGGCCACACAGCGTCGAACTAGATGTCGGCGAACGCGACAAGTGGGCCGGTCCAGCAGAGAAATGCCTTGCAGATCCGACCCACTTGCGTTGAGTTAAATCAGGCCCTTAGACCTGATCAGAGCATCAGCTCCAGCTTGATCCACGCTTCATGTCTGCACCTCCTCCCCCGGTAAACCGCACGTCCGTGCGTCGCTATCTGCGCTGTGCCCGCGCTTTCCTAAGGGCGTCACCGTGTCCGCTGACGCGGCGCCGGTATCGACCTACGTTGGTCACCCTTGGCGCCCAACCGGGTTGGCTGGACCTCAAGAGTGCCGAAACCATAACGCGCGCTATGGGTGACCACAAGGGCGGGGGTACAGCTACCGTTCAGATACCGGCTTGACGCGATTCGGGCAGTAATCGTTTGGCGAGAACTTGGCGTTCCACCCGTGTCTTGGTTGCCGGTCACTGGGGCGTAGTAACGTCGTGCATCATGGCGAACGCAACTTCAGACAACCAGTCCGATTCGAAGATCACCACCATGGCCCAGCTAACCCGGGTCCATGCTCGAGAGCGAGGCGACAAGGTCGCCATTATTTCTAACGAGCGCTCTGTTACCTATGCCGAACTCGATGCCGAATCGTGCCGAGTGGCCAACGCATTGGCCGCTGCTGGCGTTGGGTCGGGCGACAGGGTCGGGTTCGTGGCCAAAAACGTTATTGAGTACTTCACGCTCACGTTCGGTGCGGCCAAGCTCAACGCGGTAACGGTGGCCGTGAACTGGCGCCTGGCTCCACCGGAGATGGAGTACATCCTCACTCATGCTGAGGTCAAGGTCGTTGCGTTCGACCCCGAATTTCTTGAGCACTACGACAAGATGAGCCTCGATCTTGACCCGACACTAATTGTTGTTGGTGAAGCGAGTGCTGGTCGCCTGTCGTACGACGACTGGATCGATGGTCACTCCGCCGACGACCCAGGTACCGACAGCACACCCGACGACACTGCCTTGCAGCTGTATACCTCTGGCACGACGGGCCTCCCTAAAGGTGCCGAGCTAAGCAACCGCAATCTGTTCTCAATTGTCGACCCTTTGTCGGGCATCATGAATCTCGACGAGAACGGTGTGCTACTCCACGTGCTGCCGCTGTTCCACATCGGAGGTTCGGGCGTTGCGATTGTTGGCCTGTACCAGGGTTGCACCAACATCTTGCACCGAGACGTCGATCCAGTGAAGATCATCACCGACATAGGCGCACATCGCGTTTCGCACTCGTTTATGGTTCCGGCCTTGTTGCAGGTGCTGCCAATGATGCCAGGGGCAAGCGATGCCGACTACTCATCGCTCAAGACGATCCTTTACGGCGCGTCGCCAATCACCGAAGAGGTTTTGGTGGCGTCGATGGCGTTGCTCAAGTCGCCGCATTGTCAGGTGTATGGCCTCACCGAAACCACTGGCGCCATCACCCTTCTACTCCCAGAAGATCACGATCCAGGAGGCCCCAAGGCCAACCTTCTGCGATCTGCGGGGCAGCCTGTTCCCGGTGTCAGCCTGCGCATCGTCGACGAGGACGGCAAAGCGCTTCCCGATGGCGAAATCGGCGAAATCTGGTGCCACTCGGTGCAGAACCTCAAGGCCTACTGGCGCAATCCCGAGGCAACTAGCGGTGCGTTCCCCGAGGGCCGCGATGCAGAGGGTCTCGGCTGGTTCGCTACTGGCGACGCTGGTTATCTCGAGGACGGCTACTTGTTCATCCGCGATCGGGTCAAGGACATGATTGTTTCTGGCGGCGAGAACGTCTACCCCGCCGAGGTCGAAAACGCACTGATGAGCCATCCCGACATAGCCGACTGTGCCGTTATCGGAGTACCAAGCGACCGCTGGGGCGAAACTGTCAAGGCCATTATCATTCCAGCAGAGGGCACAGACCCATCTGACGAAGATCTCATCGCCCATTGCCAGGAACGTTTGGCGAAGTTCAAGTGCCCAACATCGGTCGATCGCATCGAAGTGATACCGCGCAACCCTTCTGGCAAGGTACTCAAGACCGAGCTGCGTAAGCCCTACTGGGCCGGGCGCGACCGAGCCGTCAACTAACGAGACGGCGGCTGAGTACCCACCAACAGGTCTCGGAACGGGACTTCCTTGTCGATGGATGGTTCGCGTGGTAATCCAAGGGCCCGTTCGCCCAGCGTGTTTCGCTGGATCTCGTCGGTTCCGCCCCCGAGGCTCATTCCCCGACAGTTCAGAATCTGAAAGCTGAACCAAGCATCGTCAATGTTGCCCTCTACCCACGCTGGCCCGGCTGGGAACGACAGAGCTGCGGCAAGTTGGGCGCATGCTCGGCCCTGTCTTGTGCGCCACAGCTTGCCGATCGACGGATGAGTGCCCTGTTCGCGCAGGTAACGCACGATTTCGGCACCTGTATGTAGCCGGGCTAGGTCTTGGCGCACCAGCGCGTCGTCCAACTGTCGTTTGTCTCGCGCTAGATCGATTAGGTCCTGAACTGGGATCGGAACCCTTCCGTTTCGGCTCCGGGTGCCAGCAGCGCCAGTCATAGAGGCAACTCCCGTCTGAACTCGTTCGTGGGCGAGAAGAGCGACGGCCATACGCCAGCCGTCGTTTACGTCGCCTACAACCCAGTCCTTGGGTAGGCGGGCCTCGTCGATGAACACCTCGTTGAATTCGGAGTCGCCGGTCATCTGACGCAGGGGACGAACAGTGATGCCCTGTTGTTCCATGGGCAACACGAACATTGTTATGCCACGGTGCTTGGGAGCATCGGGGTTGGTTCGAGCGAGAAGGATGGCTTGCTGGGAGTGTTCGGCGCCTGATGTCCAGACCTTTTGGCCTGATACGACCCACTCATCGCCGTCGAGCGTCGCTTTGGTGGATAGTGATGCCAGATCTGAGCCCGCACCCGGTTCGGAATACAGTTGGCACCAAATCTCGTCGCCACTGAGTCCATTGCGGACCACTGCGGCTTTCAACTCAGCGGTCCCGTGATCGCGCACAACCGGAAGCGCCATCCCGGTACCGATGCCGAACAGAGCGTTCTCTGGTGGTACCCGACCAGCGGAAAGTTCGGTGTACAGAGCCTGGGCTTTGTCATCGAGACCTTGACCGCCAAGCTCAACGGGGTAATCGATGCCCGCCAGGCCCGCATCGAACAACGCTGTGCGCCAGACCTTCGCTCGGTTCATCTGCCCCTCGACGCCTGTGAGGACATCGGGCAGGGTCGTGTCGAAGAACGTGTTGATTCGATCGGAGAGAGTGGTTTCGGGCACAGCGCACACTAAATCGGTGGCAGGCTTGTTGCCCAATTCCCAGGGCTGTAAGTCCTCCAGCACTGCCTGGGCCGATGAGGTGTTGAGAAACGACAAGAAGCGCGAGTCGGCCGCGTGACGCTCGGGATCACACTGGATGCCGGTGCGTTGATCGCTCTTGACCGAAACAATCGTCGAGTTCTCACGCTCCTCGCACGGGCAGCAGAGATAGGTGGAGTTATCACGATTCCTGCCTCTGCACTCGCGCAGGCGATCAGCCAGCAGGCCCAGGATTTCGAGGTTGATTCGTCAACCTCATACCGACGTTCGAGACTTAGATCGCGTTGACGCGGTTAGTGTCGGACGACTTCTAGCGGCGAGTCAGACTCGAGATATCGTCGATGCCCACGTCGTGATCTGCGCAAAACGAGCCGGACAACAGGTGGCGACTTCCGACGCTGGAGACCTTCGTGCCTTGAATGCATCGATCGGTCTCATAGAGGTTTAACGAAGCCACATTTCATGACCGACCTAGGTTCTTCGGTGGGTGCATTTGCAGGCGCAGGGGCAGCCGTGTCCGGTGGTGGTTC
>CAZMUM010000057.1:22131-24874 GCA_964569385.1 uncultured Acidimicrobiales bacterium | reverse complement strand
CGACGACCACGCGCTAGTCGCCGACTGGTGGTCGCCCGACCTGCCCTACAACTACGCCGCAACCCGACGCCGAGCAGAGCGGACCCTATGGTTCGCCGACATCACACCGAGCAAACTCCTCGGCCAACCAGAACTCGCCGCCGACATCGACCTAACGACAGCGATAAACGAGACCACCACATCGGCTGGCCATCTACGAGTAGACCGAGATGGCACCCTGCACGGGCTGGCCTGCTGGTTCGACTCGCTCCTCTGCCCCGGTGTCACCGTCGACAACATGCCACCACGAACCGACTCGAGCTGGTCACAAGGCTTCTTACCCCTAGCCGAACCGCTAGAAGTCTCCGCAGGCGACCAACTGAGCTGGGAACTATCAGTATCAGCCGACGGCGAACACTGGACCTGGGACGTCCACCGCACCGAAACCTGACCGGCGGTGAGTTTCTCGCCGACACGCTTGCCGGACAGCCCGTTCCGCTAGATCGTCACACGTTGCGACGATGGCCGACCCGCACGCCCTGGATCACGAGCCGCTCATCGATCACCTCGTAAAGGATCCGGTAGTCACCAACACGAACCCGATAGACCGAATCCTCCCCCGCAATCGCAACACACCCTGGTGGCCGCGGATTACCAACGAGAAGGTCGATGGCAGCACGGACGCGTAGCTGCTCCTTGCGCGGCAACTTAGCGATGGACCTGATCGCCCGTCGAGCGATCTCTACTCGATACCCGCTCACCCAAGTCCAAGAGCGGACTTGACCTCATCCCAGGGAACGTAGTCGTCATCAGCGCGCGCAGCATCAAGCTCACGCCGGTCATCAAGAGCATCTGCGGCATCAGCAAGCACATCGAACGCGTCCGCATCCAGAATCACCGCTACTCGACGCCCACGACGCGTCAGCGAAACAGGCTCACCAGAACGACGGGTCTCCTCAATGACCTCCGCCAACCGATTTCTAGCGTCACTCACTGCCACTTCGCTCATGTACGAATCGTACAAGAAGTCGCCAACACGACAAGGAATCGCCTGAGGGTCCCGGAACGCGTCGCTGCAGGTCACAGCATTAGTTGCCGGTATCTTGGCCATCAGGTCCTGATTCGACAGCGCCAGCAGTAGTGGAGCGGCTGTTGAGCGCCCCAGGGTGGATCGCTCGCAGAATGTTGGTTCATGCAGCGGGGACGGGGGTCGCGAATTCGAGCTCCGGCCTCGACTGCAGTGGTGAGTGTGGCTTTGACGTCGTTGGTCACGAGGGTGATCGAGACGCCTGGAGGTGACGGAGGGTCAGCGAGAGGAGTGACTCCCCCCGATTCGATCAGATTGGTTTGGGCGAGCTCGTGGGAGACAAAGGCCAGTGTCGTGGATCCCGTTTCGAGTTCGCCGTAGTCGCCCTCCGGGGTGATGAAGCGTTCTTCGAGAGCGAATCGCCGTCGTCTCACCGTACGATCATTCTTGGTCAGTGCGCCCCCTCGTGATGCCCATGCCGCCCTCGAAGAGTCGCTGGCCAGAAGACCGATGCGAATGCACCAATCCGACAACGTCACCGAACATGCCAAGACTCACATAGCGGAGAACTTCACAAACACCGAACTGGGCCTCGTCCGGATTGCGCGGAACTTGGACCTCGAAGGTATGGCCGTCTTCGATGTTGTTCGACACTGTTACGAGATCATCATGTCGACACCGGCCCACGAGATCGAAATACGGGGCAAGAACTACTATCTCCGTTCACAACAACACCGCGCCGTTCTGACCATCAACAGGTCCAGCTTGGCGATCATCACTGCGAAACGAATCGACTGCGAAGACGTGGCTCAACCCAACGATCTCAGCTGATCTAGAACTCTGGGTTCACAACTTCGACCCAGCCTTTGCCTGCAGCCACGAGTTCGGCCACATCGTCACGCTCTACCTTGCTGTGTTTCACGAGTGATCTACCCAACAGGGCAAAGAGCAGGAGCACGGCAGGCTCCTTAGCGGTCGTAGTCGTCCTGGCTTCCGTGCCTTGCTGGTAAACTAGCTCTGCCTCGAACTCGAACTCGAACTCGAACTCGAACTCGAACTCGAACTCGAACTCGACTCGAACTCGACTCGAACTCGACTCGAACTCGACTCGAACTCGACTCGAACTCGACTCGAAACCGCTCTCGATCTTGCTCCTGATCCATGATCTCCTTCATCTCCCAGCCGGAGAGCAGGGGCTACCGGTGTCCCGCTTGTGCCGGTATATGTCTGGTACTAACATCTTCGCGGCTCCATCGAGGGGCTCAGAACGAGGAGTCGGCGAGTGACACGTACGGGCAGCAGGCAATTGAGCGCGGGCGTGGTGGCGCTGATACTTACGGTGGCCGCATGTGGCGGTAGCGACTCATCGTCGGCTCCAACGAACCCGCTGTCGGCCGATCAGACCCTGGCCTTGCAGACCGCCTGCTTCAACGCCGGGCTGTTCTATAACGCGACCGGTGTTTGCTACTCCGACGCCGCCTTGACGACGCCGGTGCCGGTGCCCGCCGCATCTGAAACTACGGTGCCGCCAGCTGATAAAACTGCTGGCGAGCCGGCTGATCCGTCCAAACCGGCTGACCCGTCGAAGCCGGTAGCCCCGACCACCGCGGCTGCCACAGGTGCCCCTGCGACTACGGCCGCCACTGCAACTACAGGCGCCTCAGCAACTACGGCTGCCCCTGCAACTACAGCCGCCCCCGCAACTACAGCCGCGGCTACGACTACGGCTGCCCCGGC
>CAZMUM010000057.1:10657-22031 GCA_964569385.1 uncultured Acidimicrobiales bacterium | reverse complement strand
CAACTACAGCCGCCCCCGCAACTACAGCCGCGGCTACGACTACGGCTGCCCCGGCCGCGACCCTCGATCCGAGCCTGTCTGCCTTCACCGACCAGACTGGCGCAACCGGGTTCACCCCTGACCCAGACCTGACGCCGATGGTCGCCGGCGGAACGGTCGACGCACAATCGGTTGGATGTCTCGGGTTTACGACAGCAGCGCCAGACGTCCAAATTACATGGACGGGTGGCGGCAACTTCTTGCGGTGGTTCTTTGTCCCCGATACTCCGGGCGACGACACTACGTTGATCATCAACGACCCGAACGGGAATTGGCACTGCAACGATGACTGGGACCCCACGTCGCTCAACCCAATGGTCGATCTCGCGTCGGCACCCGACGGCATCTATGACATATGGGTCGGAGTCTTCCCTCCCGGCGGCACGATTAGTGGGACCTTAAACCTCACCGAGTTCACCGGGCTCACTCCTCCGTAGCCAGTCGTATGGGGTCGGGCACCACCTCACCGCTCGCGCCTTCAACGGGCACCCAGACCCAACCGGCGTTAAACCGAGGACGACAACCCGAGAGCACGAACCTCGGGTTAGAAGGTGCAGACGCCGGTCGAATACCCGATGCTGTTGACACTGACCGGAACCGACACTCCACCCACCTGCAGGCTCGGAATCAACCTCTCCGTTGGCCTCATTGGTTGCGAGAGCACAAAATTGAAAGTCACCAACGCTCCAACGACCGTCGAAGTGTCCTGACTCGTCGTACCTGCACCACCCGACAACGACATCGTCGCCTGAACCCCGTCGAAATGATCGACAAGATCCTCGCCGGTCACGAAGTCCCGCATCTTGAACGACTGCGTGATCGCGATCGCGCTCAGATCCCCAGTGTTGCAAAGCACCGTAGAACCCTGCGCCCCCGCAATCGGATTCACCGCCGGCGCTGCAGTGGTTGTAGTCGTCGCGACCGTCGTAGTGGTCGCTGTTGTCGTAGTGGGCGAGGCCGTCGTAGTTGTGGTGCTGGCTGCTGTTGTAGTAGTTGCCGTCGTCGGGGAAGCTTCGGTGTTAGTGGGGCCGTCGAGCGTGGTGGTGGACGCGTCGGCCGTACCGGTGACGTCTGTGCCGGTGTCGGTCTCGCCCTCGGGCGTGTTTAGATCCCCCGTATCTTCAGGATCCGCAGACTCGTCAACGGCGTCCGGACCTGCGCCCGCAGGGTCCTCAAAGACTTCTTCCTCCCCGAAGAATGGTGCTGGTTCCTCAAAGATTTCTTCTAGCACGTCGTCACTTGCGACAGTTGCCTGGGTCACCGTCTCGACCGGCGCGGGCTCCTCATTCGAGGTGCACTGATTCAGGGCGCCGAACATTCCGGCACCAGCCACCACAACCGCTCCGGCCTTTTTACGTCGACTCCTCCTTTTTGCCCCGGCCGACCGTCCGCCCTTCGGCATTGCGTTCAGGCGAGCCTCTCGTTGGCTAACCAACACCTGCGCATCGAATTCGGAAAGCTCGAGTTCGCGGCGATGGTTGATCTCATAGTCGGGGTCCATGAGATCGCGCTCGACATCCATCCGCGTTCGCTCGGCTGGAGTCGCGTCCCGAATCCGGCTTATTTCACGCTCGTATCCCCAAGCCTCCGCCGCATCTCGCGTCCGTTTCTCGCTAGCCTCCCGATCCAACTGCTGCTGCTGCTGCCGCTCGAACTCGGCCTGCTGCGCCTTCTCCGTCTTGACACGATTATCGACCTCTTCGTCGGTTTCCCACGTACCATCTTCGTATTCCTGTCGGGCCCGTCCCCGAACAGGAGCACCGTCAAGCTGAAGCGCGAAACCCTGCGAGGCGGCATAACCGAGTTTGCCAGCTTCCTGAATGGGTCCACGCACCCCTTTGGTCACCCTTAGCACCTCTTTGAGCGAGCGAACGGCCTTTGCCGCACGGGACGCCTTGACTGCCTTTCTCACCTTGCCTGCGGCATTCGCCGCTTTGGCAAACAGCTTTCCAAGGAACTTCACAATCTCTACCCTTTTGTTGCGATGCGAACCAAAAGCGTTAGGAATGGCCAATGCCAGAACCCATGGGCATCTGCCACTTGTGACGGCAAGCTAACCCACATTCAGAGCCTGAACCGAGTTCTCGTCAGCCGCAGGCGGACTGCACTTCTCCGCCGCCTGGCACCAGCCGATCCCATTCGTCCTGAGTGAGGTTTCGACCGGCGGCCTCGCACGCTCGCTGGCTCCAGGCGTTTTGGTTCATGGGTAGCTGGACGATCTCGTCGTACCATGTTCGGGACACCTCGACTACCGACGATGGCGTCGAACACAAAGCTCTGGTCCACGAACAAGCGAGCCTCGAGGTCGACGACGTTAACCTCGATGGTGAAGTCCCAGATGAGCGCGGCGCCATCGGTCCTCAGTATTGCGCCCGCGAGGTTCGAGAACTCCAACGACTCAGCACGCAGCGGCCCCAACTCTCGATCGACGAGTTCGATTCGTGAGGGAGAGCCTGTCGAGATCACCACCACGAGCCCGTCGGGGCGAACCGCCAGGTTGTACGTCTCGACTCCGTCGAAGGGCACCGTAGGAACCAAGTCTCCCGTCGCGATATCGATAGTGTGCAGACGACTGTCGGTGGTGGAAGCTGGCAGCTGACCGGCTTTGGAGTCGAAGAAGAGGTCCACAACTCGGCCAGCACACCGCTTCGGGTCAGTTCGGTTCCGTAGATTGCGCCGGGTATGAGCACGGCCGACCCGGAACCGTCGACCGCGTCAGCTCTCGACGCCACGGCTACTCGCTGACCATCGGCGCTGAGCCTCACCGCTGGCGATTGGACTGCGTCTGGCACCGCGATGGGTGTGCCAACGACCTCACCGGTTGTCGAGTTGAGAATCGAGACCGAGCTGCTGGCCCAGACCACAAGGCGGCCCGAGCCGAACGATCCAGGGCTCAAGCTCATCGATTCATCGAGCTCGATCTCGACATCCCAAGGGCCGTCGAATGGGCCAAACCAGAGACGGTCGCCCGAGCGGGCGAAACGACAGCCGGTGCTCTCGTCGCCGAACCAATCGCCGCAGCCATCACCCGGCAGGGGGCCGTACCCAACGACCGTCCCCGAGACGAGATCCCTGGTGACCATCACACCATTGACCAACGAGGACTGCGTGAGTCCGTCCCGCGAAACCCAGCCCGGCCAGCCCGATGCACACGGCCCCTCGGCAAGTGGAGGGAACGAGGCGATCGTTCTTGCTCCATTGGGTCGACCGAGCGAGGCGAGTAATGCTCGATCGGCCTCGAGGCCCGGTGCCCGCCGCAACAAGGCCGGCCACAATCGCGATGATGAGGGCCGACCGCCACCAATCGGCGGAGCCTGCGGACGCCTCAGGCATTGCTCATGCGTTCGGCTTCGGCGGCATCACTGGAGGCTTCGATGAACTCTTGGTCGACGGAGCGCGAATAGTCGGCAGCGGCATCGATCAGAGCGACGGCGCTATCCAAACGTCCGCCTCGATAGAGGTCACTAACATCGCGGCCACCCTGATGCCAGACCTCCGCGGCCGAAGCCACAGCTTCAGCCGACCACGGACCTCGAGATCTTCAACGAACCAGGCAGTAAGCCGGGGCCATTCGCGAAGCAGCGCTTCGTGGGCTACCTCGACGGTCGGCTCGCGGGTGGTCCGGTCTCGATCGAAGGTGATCAGCCGCGCTGCACCAAACCGGTCGTACGCTTTCACGCACAACCGGCCACCCTCTCGCTGATCGAACAGCTCGCTGAGGGTGTACTGCAGAAGCGGTAGCGGATACCGAACGCCAACTGCCTGCGCTGCTATACGAGCGGCGAGGCCTGCTTCGAACTCGACCCCCAGCTGGCGAGCGGGCTCAACGATCGCCCGTTCCATCTCGTCGCCGGCGAGCGGGATCACCTCGACCACGGTGTCCTTCATGAGGCGGGCAATCAGCGGATGCTCGAGGGGGCGATGATAGAAGTCGGCCCGGAGAGCTACGACCAACCTCAGGGGCGACGTCGGGTCCCCAACCGCGACGGTGAGGGCATCCAGAAACGCGTGGGCGTCCTCGCTGGATGCAGCGACGAAGATTTCTTCGAACTGATCGATCACGACGAGCAGACGGTCGTCGCCGGAACCGAGGCAGCGGCGAATACCTCTGAAGACGCCTCGGCTCCCATCTCGGAGCTGAGAAAGAAGCGATGGCGGTGGGTTGAGGGCCACTCGGATTCTTGGCCGTCGCCTTGGCAACGGCTTCGACAATGGCAACTGGAACGCCGTCGCGCCACTCGGCCACAGATGGGTACGGGGCATCGAGTTGGCGCTCGACAAGGTCCTCGACCGACCTGCTGTCGCTGAACGGCAATGAACCGGTCAGGCACTCGAACAGAACCGCGCCGAGGCTGAAGAGGTCACCCCGCGGGTCGAGCTTCTCCCGCCGGATCTGCTCGGGCGATGCATACGCGGGTGACCCTTGCGACTGTGCAGCAGCTGGACCGCTCGATTCTGCGGTGCTGAGCGCGATTCCGAAGTCGCCCAGGAACGCATTTCCTTCGTAATCGAAGAAGATATTGGGCGACTTCACGGCGCGGTGAACCACGCCTTGGCGATGAGCAGCCATCAAGGCGCCGCCGATCTGGCGCGCCAGCTTCATCGTGCCGGGGATCGTCATCGGGCATTCGTCAAGCCTGAGTTCGAGGGTGCCGCCCGAGAACAATTGCATGACCAGGTGCGCCGAGTCGGGGTCGCGCCAGTAGTCGACCAGGGGCACGATGTGCGGGTGCTCAATCACCAGCCCCGCGGAGAACCGCCGCAACCCGCTTCGAGCGGGGTGGCCTTCAAGCCTCGGTGTGAACGCCGCGTGAGTGAAGATCGTCGCAGGGTCGACCGCTGCTCCGCCGACTGAGAGATGCGACGCTGCCTCGTGTAGTGCTCCAGTTCGGATCATCTCGCCGTGCCTCGGGTCGAGGATCACATCGCTCACGACCTCTCCTTCGTGGATTGGGCCCAAGGCCCACTGTTCTCCCATCAACCTGACCCACATCACCTTCAGGAGATAGCGCGTGACAACATCGAGGCCACCGGTGCCCAACCGATGCGACGGGTTTCGTACCCAGCGTTCGACGGTCCCAGCGAACGAGTGATCGAGATCCTGCATCCAGCACAGGCACATCAATCTCAATTGAGACATCATCCAGCCCGAACCCGGCGAGGTCCAGGACTCGCTTGGACATCGGATGTTCGGCAATCAGGTCTCCGATAGATCCACAGAAGGTGCATCTCCCGTCGGCCATCCGCTACTCCGTGGCCTTGGGATGACCCACGTGGGCGCCAGTGAGCCAGACAATCTTGGCCTCGTCATCGATGCAATACCAGAGCCGGCCACTCGCCGTAATCTCGTACTCCCACTGTTCCATTTCTAGGCCGTTAACGCTTCGCTGGCCGAGTGCGCCCTTCAGCCGATGTTGTCGGCTATCGCGCCGACGAGGATCCACAGTGATCTTCTCCCACGCCGTTCGAGCATTCGCCGAAGCGGCCGCACTGATCTGCTCCCAGCCCTTCACAGCGTCATTGTTGGCATAACGAAAGTCCCAACCGGTCGCAACTGGAGGCGGAGCGACCCTCTCTTTGCGCTTCCGCATTCGCGATCAGCTGGCCGGAGCGGCGATTCGGTCGCCTACAGCTTCGATTGACTTGCGAAGTCGTCGGGCAAGCCTCGGATCCGCATGGATCTCCGCGGTGGCCTTCCATTCTCGAAGCAACTGGGCCACTGGTGAGTAGTTCTCGACAGCCGCCGCTCCAGAGAGAGTCCGAGTCAGTTCATCCACGAAGAGTTCCCGATCTGGTTTCGGGAGGAAGGCGAGCCAGTCAAAGGCATCGTCAACGGCATCATCGAGCGCCGCCGGACTGTGAACAGCGAGATTTCGCAACAGCCTGGCAAGAGCACCGAAGGCTTCTGTGCGAGCTTCGTGTCGGTCGGCCTGAGTCAATCGAAGCGCCGGTGCGTTTCGACGGCGCAACAAAACGTCGTGCTCATCCAGCTCAGACACGACATCGTTCGGCTGGCGCAGGAACTCCGAGAAGGGGCGCTCGACAAGACTCATGTTGTCATAATATCTGAAGTAGTTCAGAAGTCAAGACTTCCCGCCTCTGGGGCCTCAGACCGTCAGAGCCGAGGGTCAGACCCGCCCGATCAGGCACGCTGGCAGGACCGTCGACCTCGTCACCGCTGAGCCGGAGCCTCGATCAGTCCCGCCTACCGCCGCAGCCAGTCGACGACCACCGGCCGCGTTCGACGAACTCGCCGAAGAGATCTGACCAAACACCGACGTCAGCCCAGAACAGCAGCAGCGGCTAGCGTTCGATGCCAACGCGCGAAACATGCCTACGGGAGTTACATAGTGATTATCCACGACAGTCCATTCGACGACGTTCCTTTGAGGAAATGCTCAATCACCGAACGTATCTTCGACGGCCTCAAGCGAGCTCCGGACGCTGTTGTGCTGATTGATGGACCTACGGGCAGGACCGTCACAGCTGGACAACTGATGGACGACATTCGCTCCGTCGCCGGCGGCCTCAACTCTCTGGGTGCGGGGACGGGTCGAACCATTGCCCTCATGGCTCCCAACAGCCCTGAGTACTGCACCATCTTCCATGCCATGGCATGGGCGGGAGGGACCATCACCACCGTCAACCCGGCCTACACCGCATCCGAGGTCAGACATCAACTCGATGACGCCGGGGCCGATTGGCTGATCACCGTTAGCGAAGCTGAAGCGACGGCCCGGACCGCCACCGAGGGAACGAACATCGGCCTGATAGTCCTCGGCGACGACACCGATCCCATAGCCGACTTGCGGGGCGTACCCATCGAATCCCAGGTGCCCGTCGATCTCGATAACCACGTGGTGGTGCTGCCCTACTCGTCGGGCACGACAGGACTGCCCAAGGGTGTCATGCTCAGCCATAGCAATTTGGTGGTGAACGTGGACCAGATCCTCGCCGTCGGCGACATCGATCCGGGTGAGATCACACCGGTTTTCCTGCCCTTCTTCCATATCTACGGCCTCGAAATCATGATGAACTGCTATCTGGCCGCGGGCGCTGGTCTAGCCACGCTGCCCCGGTTCGATCTAGAACTCTTCCTCCGCCTCGCCCAAGACCACAGGGCCAAGCGCCTTTGGGTGGTTCCACCGGTCGCGATCGCTCTCGCCAAGCACCCGCTCGTGGACCAGTACGACCTGTCCTCAGTTGTGCAGGTCAACTCTGCCGCCGCCCCCCTAGGCGCCGACCTCTCCGAAGCGGTTGCCGCTCGCCTAGGCTGCCCCGCAACCCAGGCCTATGGCATGACCGAACTGAGTCCCGCCTCCCATATCATGCCACTCGCCTCTCCGAGGCCAGGAGCAGTCGGCCAGACGGTGCCAAACACACAGTGCCGAATCGTCGACATCGATACCGGCGACGACCTAGGAACTGACGCCGAAGGCGAACTCTGGATCAAGGGCCCCCAGGTCATGCTCGGCTACCTCAACAAGCCAGAAGCCACGGCCGCGATGATCGACGCCGACGGATGGCTCCGCACCGGCGACATTGGCAAATTCGATCAGGAGGGTTACCTGTTCATCACGGACCGGCTGAAAGAACTCATCAAAACCAACGGCTTCCAGGTCGCACCAGCCGAACTCGAAGCGGTGCTCATCACCCATCCACAGATTGCCGACGCAGCCGTGATCGGGGTACCCGACGACAAGGCTGGCGAAGTACCCATCGCTTTCCTTGTCTCAGCGTCGGAGGAACCACCATCACTCGAAGACCTTCAGGCCTATCTCAGCCAACAGCTCTCCAGTTACAAGCAGATCCAACGGGCAAACTTTGTAGACACGATCCCGAAGTCGGCATCAGGAAAGATCCTGCGGCGAGAACTGCGAGACCTCCCTCTCTCATGACACGCCGGCGACGGACGGGGGAATGCACCGTTGCGTCAACCGATCTTGGGCCAGAAGGAAGCATGTTCGAGTGAATGACCCTAAATCGGTGTAGGTACACCCGGGCGACAGACGGTGAGTGCGGGAGATAAGGCGACGCCTGCAGCGGTGCCGGCAAGACTGCGTTTCATCATCGCCCTTACGGTGTTAGCTTCGCCGGGTGAGCCTTTCCTGGGAGCAGGTAACCGTCGACTGCATCGCACCGGTAGATCTTGGCCAGTGGTGGTGTGCCGTACTCGACTGGATCGTTGTTGACGACGACCCCCAGGCATTCGAGATCCGGCCAAGCGTGAACCAAATGCCCGGCCTTCTATTCCTCGCCTCGACCGAGCCCAAAACCACAGAGAACCGGCTTCACATCGACCTTCGTCCCGACGATCGCGATGCCGAAGTCGACCGCCTGACAGAGCTCGGAGCCACTCGAGTCGACATCGGACAAGGCGACGCGTCCTGGGTCGTTCTGACCGATCCCGAGAACAACGAGTTCTGCATCCTGTCAGCACCCTTTCGACCTCGACGACATGATCAGAACCGCGGATGACAAGTCCACATAGTCGACAGCGTGGAATCTCGGGCTTGTCTTTCATAATCCGGTTGTCCCACAACGATCAACCAGGCTCGATCAAATGCACGCCACCGCCGTTGATACAAGACAGGGTTTCCGAGCCCCACAGCCTCACCGCTGCCTCCACCAACGAGCACCTAACAGCAAAGCCGACAAGGCCACGATCGAAGCGGCCACACCGATCCGGAACCTGCCACCAGCCTGAATCACTGACCGAACAAGCCGACCCGCTCCGGCAGCTATAGCCGCGCCGCTCTCGAAGCACCGACTCGGCGCGCTGAGCATCCGGAGGTTTCTCGCACGCGTTGCCTGGCGCCGACGCTCAGACTAGGCAACCTGTGCTGCCAACGCGACTGGCAGCTCGAAATGGGGCGACCATCGAGGTGTTCCTAGGCTGGATCCATTGCTCCTGGTCGCCTCAGAATGGCCAGATGACCGGGACGATCACTGCGACGACGGCCATAATCAGAACGGTGAGTCCGGTTCCGACGCGTGCAAAATCGCTGAACCGGTAGTTGCCGGGGCTGTAGATCAAGATGTTCACCTGATGCCCGATAGGCAGAATGAACGCCGTCGATGCGGCAATGACAGTCGCCATGACGAAGGGCTGTGGGCTGGCTTCCACAGCGATAGCGGCGTCGATGGCAATGGGTATGACGAGGACGGTGGCTGCGGCGTTGGAGATCACCGAGGTGATAGCAGCGGTCAGGACGTAGATGCCGAGCATGACCCATAATGGGCCGGCGCCACCGATCGCGGCGGTGAGCTCGTCGGCCAACAGGGCCGCGGTTCCGGTCTGTTCCATCGCGAGGCCGAGGGGAAGCATGCCAGCGATCAGGAAAATGGCTTTCCAGTCGACCGAGTTGTAGGCCTCTTCCATCGAGATGGTCTTGCTGATCACGAGGACCAGAGCGCCGGTGAGCATCGCGATCGAGATCGGTACGACGCCCAAGGCTGCGGCCACAAGCACGACTGCCATCACCGCAATCGCCAGTGGTGCCTTGCCGGTTCTTCGAACCCGAAGGTTCGGCAAGTGAAGCGCGACGAAGTCAGCGGATGCGAACAGCTCTAGAAGACGATCGCTCTGCCCAGTGACAACGATCGAGTCGCCGGCGCGCAGCCGAATATCGTCGATCGCGACCGTGATATCGCCGGTGCGGCGTCGCATGGCCAGCGCGATCAGACCGCGTCGACGCCGGAAATCCAGTTCGTTGAGCGTGCGACCAATGAGCTGAGACTCCGGCGCCACCATGACCTCGATCAGGTTCACCGTCTCGGTGCCGCTCTCAGTTGCCGGGTCAGTCCAGCTCACGACGCTGTCATCAATGTCGACGTCGGGGTCAAGGCCGTAGCGTTGCCCGAATGCGTTGAGCGCCTCAAGTCTCGCCTGTACAGTGAGACGATCGCCAACTGCCAGCAGCGTGCTGGCTTCGGGAGTCTCGACTCGTCCACCGGTTCCATGCCGAATCGCCAGCACCCTGATCGGGTCCTCAAGCTCGCCAAACAGTTCATCGAGCGACGCACCGACCAGCGAGGAATCGGGCCCGACCGTGATCGTCGACAGGTAGTCGTCAACCGGGAAGCTATCCACAAGCCGCCCACTCCGAGGCCGAGTCGGAAGCAGCAACCGCCCAACGATCGCCATGTACAAGACACCCACGATGAGAATGGGCAATCCGGTCGGTGCGAATGCGAAGAATCCGAAGGGCTCAAGATCGGGATACTCGGACAGAATCCCATTGGCCAAGATGTTCGGCGGAGTCCCGATCGCCGTCAAGTTGCCACCCAGCAGTGAAGCGAACGCGAGCGGCATAAGGAGCTTCGACGCGACGATGCCGGTACGTTCGGCCACGACCAAGGTGGCAGGAAGCAGTATTGCGGTGGCCCCAATATTGTTCATGAACGCGCTCATCAACCCACACGTCAACATGAGCACGGTCAACACCCGCCACTCCTTGGTACCTGCAACCCGAAGCATCATCGCGGCCAACTGATCCGCGACACCGGTGGTGACCAGTGCGCCCGATAAGATGAACACCGCGAAAACCGTCACGACTGCTGGGTTTGAGAGACCGCTCAGCGCGTCCTGCGCGTCGAGCACGCCGGTCAATACGAGGCTCACCATGACGCACGCCGCAACCACATCGACCCGCAATCGATCGGTCGCAAACACGACCAGTGCCCCCGCCAATGTTGCCAGTACGATTAGTTGATCACCGGTCACACGGACCCCTTCTCGCCTATCACATCACCCGTCGGACAACTCGGCGCCTCGCCCACCAACACCGGCCACGATGCTGTCACCAATGCGCAGGTACTAGCTCGGCACGACGTACCGACGTCGATGCACCGCCACAGTAGCACGCACGACAAAACGAGCGCCTGGTGAGTGCACGATATTCGGTCATGGCTGCTGACCAAGGGCCGGTGTGCCGCGATCTTCAAGTGTTGTGTACGAGTCGCTCGTTAATGGATCGAACCTCACCGACTACCGGGACGTCCATCCACTTCTCAATCGCTACGCCGGCTTGTGATTGAGATGGCTACCAATAACCCGACCTGGGGACATCGCCCCATCCACAACGCTCCACGGTCACCTGGACCCAGTTCCTACGATCCCGGCAGGTTCTTGTGTTGATGCAGACGGGGAGCCCGCATCAACGTGGTCGACCACTACTTCGGGACCAAAGCAAACCTGCTCAAGGCCATCATCGACCAATTCGGTGTGCAGGTACTCCCGCTCCCGATGAAGCTCCTGGCCACACCCCACCCAAGTCGCGTGACGACTTCATCTCTCGCATCGAACTGCTCTTCCATGCCACCCTGGAGGCTT
>CAZMUM010000057.1:0-10557 GCA_964569385.1 uncultured Acidimicrobiales bacterium | reverse complement strand
CGTGACGACTTCATCTCTCGCATCGAACTGCTCTTCCATGCCACCCTGGAGGCTTGCCTCGAACACCGACCGCTGCTCATGGTCGTCGTGCGCGAACAGGCGGCGCCCCCCGCTCTTGGCGACTACATCAAGAACTTCGCCAGGTTTCTCGCCGGGGGCAAACAGAGAGGTTTTGTGCGCGAAGGACTCGACACAACCATGATCACCGGCGCGATCATCGACCGAATCATCAGCCAAGTGCTGTACGGCCCCAGCATCGAAGGTGCCTACGGGATCGACATGTCAGATCCGAAGTACCGAATGCACTGGTGTACCTCTGACCGAGACCGCGGCTCTAGGTCAAGCAGCGCTCAGGTCGCCGCTGTGCCGAGTCGCCTCCAGTGGGGAACGTCGCAGAACTCTTCGATCATGCCGTAGGGATACGGCGGCAATCCAGGCGCAGATGCCGTTGTGAGCTCCGCGACATCTTCGGCGGTGAGGTCGATGGTTGCGGCGGCGAGGTTGTCACGAAGCTGGGCGACGGTACGCGCTCCAAGCAACACCGAAGCGACCGCCGGCCCGAGACATCAACCAGGCGATCGCGACTTGTCCCATCGGCCTGTCATGCCTCTGGGCCACATCGCGAACAGCATCAAGGATCGTCCAGGTGAGGGCTGTGTTGCGGACGTCGTAAGCCTCCACGCCACGGTTTGGATCATCGCCAAGACGTGACACCCCGGTCGGACGCTCGTTACGGGAATACTTGCCGGTCAGCCATCCACCCCCAAGCGGCGACCATGGCGTGATCGAGATGCCATAGTCCAAACAGCAGGGCAGGACCTCTAGCTCGATGCCACGGTCGAGCAGGTTGTACTGCGGCTGCACCACACAAGGCGAGATCAGCCCGCCATGTCGGGCTTCGGTGAGAATCTGGGCTAGCTGCCAGCCGGTCACGTTCGACCATCCGATCGAGTGGATCTTCCCGGCCCGAATCAGACCAGCGAGTGTGTCGAGCGTTTCAATCACCGGTGTGTGCTGGTCCCAGCCATGAACGAAGTAGACGTCGATCGCATCGATGGCCTCAACAAAGGCATCGAGCTGCTCGACCGCATCCTCCTGGTCGCTTTCGGCGCCGAACGTCATGGTTCCCAGTGCGAGTCGGGACACAATCGGGCCGGTTCGCCCCAGGGGCGACATTGGGATGGCCCCGGACATCGAGGGTAGATCGGTCAGAGGCGTGTGGGTCATGTGATCCATCCAACACCTTGGAGCGCGCTCCAAGTCAAGACCTATACTGCGGCATGATCCGTGCTGGAGCGGCGACAATGTCCAATCAGGAATCCGCGTTCTCGATCGCCGAGGCAAGTGCGGCCACCGGCACCACTGCTGACACGCTGCGCTACTACGAACGCGAAGGCCTCATGCCGCCAATAGCGCTCGGTAAAAGCGGGCAACGGATCTACACACCTGACAACCTCGGCTGGATCACCTTCATAAGACGCCTACGAGCGACCGGCATGACGATCCAACGCATCGTCGACTACACCACCATGGTGCGACAAGGCGACGGAACAATCACAGACCGGCGTCTCATGATCGAGGACCACCGCGCCACCGTCTCAAACGCCATCAACGAACTGACAGCCGTTCTTGCAGTACTCGATCGAAAGATCGAACACTACGAAGCCGCCGAACAAGGCATCAACTTTAACTGCAGCGAACAACCCCTCCGCTACACCAGCCAACTCTCATAAAGATTCAGACGCTCAGACCAGTCAAGCCGTCACACCACTACTCAGCGACGCCGCACCCTTCTGCTTGGGCTTGGATAGTCCAAGACCCTGAACGATAGCTCCGAAGAACTCCTCAATCCCCTGATGGGCGATCGCACCCGGCGTGAAACAGACCACGGGCCCGGGGCGAGGTCATCAGATTCGGTACGGCCTCTCCGCCCGCCGACTTCCCACAGACGGTATGGTGTGTTCCCAACTGTTCGGGGGTGTCACAGAGAGTCGAGCAGGGCTGGGAGTCGAGAGTGAGCCAAAAACTCAGGTTTGGCAAGACTGGGTCCCATTACTCCCTGATCTCGGGAACGACCGCCACCATTCCGGTGGTGGTCGATGACGGTGCTTTCCGCTCGGTCACCCTGGAGTTGGCACGCATAGGCACATCGCACACTCGCAGCCGGTTCGATCTGCCCGAGTCGGAAACCTTGTCTTCTGTCCAGGTTGATGATGGTTCAACCCAGGTATCGCTCGATGTCCCCCCAGGGCTCAGCCCACCCTTTCAGGGAGAACTTGTTAGCTGGAGCTATGAGCTGAGGCTCAGGGGGGATCAGTTTGGCCGAGACGAAAAAGTCGTGACTCCTGTTGACATCGAAACACCCCCGGCGGGCACTGGTGGGGCCGTCGAGGTCCGAGCCTCAAGTCGAACTTCTTCGGCCCTTCAAGGAAGCCGCCTAGTCGACCAGCCGGGAATATCGATCCAACAGCACCTCGCGGCGATCGTGTTGTTCTTGCTTGTTTTGGGCGGTGTGGGGCTGGCGTTGTGGATGGTTGGCTTAGAGCCTGGGCGCAGACCAGGTGGCACGCGTCTGTTGGTGTTGATCGTGAGTGAGGTTCTGGTCGCTGGGCTACTGGTTGAGCTCTGGCGTCGTACCCTTGGACGGGCAATGAAAATGTCCAAGGCCTCTCTGACAGCGGTGCACAACCCGGTGGCTCGTGGCCAAGACATTCTGGTTGACATCGGACTCGGCGGCCTCCCCAACCTGGAGGTCGGAGTTGCCTACTACGAACTTGCCACCGGGGACCGACTCAAGATCCTCAACACCGTTATCGTTGAACGTTTTCAGGCGGCGACCGAGGGCAGAGTTGCCCTCGCCGCGCTGGTCACCGACCCTCCCTTGTTTTCCAACAAGCGCAGCGCAGTCCACTGTCTCGTCGTTCTGAGACCCAAGAACACCTTTCAAAATTTCGGGTTTGGGGCGGTTAGCGTCGACGTTCGGCCCTAACTCCGAGGGGGATAGATTCGACAGTTATCTGGAGGGCACCGTTGCCTCGACGGATCGGATACCAGAGGGAAGCACGTTCTGGTGAATCGCCGCAGCCCGGTTGAGTCCGCCTCGTTTGCCGGGTATCGGTTCCCGCCCGAGGTGATCTTGCCGGCTGTGCGCTGATACCTCCACTACGGGCTGTCGTATCGCGACGTCGAAGAACTCCTCGCCGAACGCGGTATCGAGGTTGATCACGTCACCATCTACCGCTGGGTACAACACTTCACATCGATGCAGCGCGGCCTTGTCGTCATGCCGTAGGTGACCGCTTGTTCGTGGACGAAACGTATGTCAAGGTCGCAGGTGTTGACACCGACCATCTACGAGTCGCTGCCGCATTCGAACGGACTCTCCGAAGCAATCTGAACCAAACACCGACCCCAGAGGGCTCAAACGCGCCGGGCGATTCCCTACCGCTCGTTGCCGGTCCAGCGTGCTAGATGCCATTAGCACGGCGACACCCGTGTCGCTGGTTCAGGCGACTTCGAGAAACCTGCGGATTGCTTCGGTAACTCGGTGTCATGAGTCGTCCTCCCCTGCTGGGAGCAGGTTGTAGTAGGCGGGCCGAAGAGCCATCGCATGAATCACGAGCTGGACCGTTATGGCGTGGTCGATCGCGTGCAAGATCGCGGACTCGTAGTCGCCGTGCTTGAACGCTGACCGATGGAACTCCACATCGCTTTATCGCAATACGAAAAGGACATAATGGGAAGCCCGACCACGCTCCATCGAAAATGGGGCCCGGTCGAGCGCTCATCGCCGCGCTGACACCCTCCTCGTCGGTGCAGCAGAAATCCAGGATCACCTCAGACACCAACGTCGCCAGAGCATCAAACGCCTGCTTCGTGGGCGCTCAGTCTCGCCAGATCTATTTCGCCGCCTTCTTGGCCTTCTTGGCCTGCCGCTTCTCTTTGGCTGTCTTGGCCGCGGGAGTCTTGCTAGCCCGCCCACCCTTGTCTTTACCAGCCATGATGGCCTTTCCCCAGCCGGACAGGAACGCCAGCCAGAAGCCACTCTCCCACAGGTACAGACACAACCACGACAACCCCTCAATAATCGACAGACCGAACCGCCCGGATTTCAACGTCCGCCCGTTGACCCGCAACCGACCAGCGGATCCGCTCCCTACCCCTAGACACCGCTCCGGGGCGCCAGATGCCATTAGTAAAGCGACACCCCTGGACGTTGTCCTGCTAGGCGGCTCGGGTCTTGGTGAGTCTGGCGGTTTCGCTGATCTGTACTACGTCGACGACGAGGCCAAGCGGCACAACATCGACTACTTCACACTCATCAAGATCGACGGTCAGTGGAAGTACCTCAACCTGTCGTACGTCGGAACACCCGTCGACTCCAAGTAGGCGCACAGAACGGCACGACTGATCTTCGTCAAGGCGACTGGGACCACCTCGGTTCGATCCTCCAAGCCGTACGTATCGAGGACGCGCCTCCATCGGCTTCCAACACCAGCGGCATCATCGGCCCCGCGTGGGCCAGCGAACGACCGACGTTGGTCGCCAGGGTGCACTTTTCGTGGGTCGGTTCGGTGATTTTGGGGTGTGGAGCGGGCTAGTTGCGATTGCCTGGCATATTTGCCGCCACGTACCGAACAATGTCGTCGGGGTTGCGTGACTGCATCATCAACTCGCCCGGACCGGTAAAGACGAATACGAGCCCCTCACCGCTCTTCAACGACTGCATCGCCGATCCGGCCGCCTTACGAAGTTCCATCGTCACCGACTCCGAGAAGGCAACCATGTGGTTGGTGTCGACGATCACTTGCTGATCCACAGCGAGGGTGAACCTGTCGAGCGCACCGTAGGTGGACAGCACAACTTCCCCTTGCCCTGACGCTCGCAACAGGAACGCGCCCTCGCCGCCGAACATACTTTTCAAACCACCCCACTTGGTGTCGATGTCCACCCCTTGTTCGGCGCAGAGGAACGAACCTTTCTGGATCAAGAGCGGAGTCTCAGGCGTAATCGACACGACCGTGATGTCGCCAGGCAGCGACGGAGCGAGGTCAATCCAGCCACCCTGCGAGCTGGCCGTGGCGGTTGTGATAAAGAGCGATTCACCGCCAAGAACACTCCGCCTGAAGCCCTTCATCAATCCGCCCTCGATTTTGGCTTCGAGCTGGGTATCGGCGGCCATGGCCATCATCGCGCCGGACTCGGACCGAATCGACTCACCCGGGCCGAGAACGGCTCGTGCGACCGAGAACGAGGGGTTGTGACGTACTTGAATCTCCATGTTCGAAAGCTAGTCCACACCACGCCGCGTTCGTGTCTTTTGCTTGGCTTCGTCACAGACACTGGGCCAGACGCTTGACGCCTGCACGAATCTTGCCCTCCTCGCGCACGAAGGACATACATGGGGCCATTGGAACTGACTCTGCAACCCTCGAGCGGCGCCGAAGCGCTTGCGCGGCAGAAGTACTTCCGTCTATTTGGCTAACGCACGCGGAACCGCCGCTCAGGCTCTCGGTCCTTGAAACGCTGCCGCATGCCCCAACACGGCGTTTCATCTGATCTGAAAATCCGGGTTACAACTTCGACCTGTGCGTGCCCGAAACGCGGTCGTGTGTGTTGACCAGGCAGGGGGCTGGCCGATCAGAGAAGCTCCATGTTTCGCATCTTGTACCGTTTCCTCGCATCGATGGCACGTTTGGCTGTCCGTGGGGCCGCTCCAGGGGCCTCGAAATCATCGTCTTACGCCACCAGCTTGCCGTGCTCAATCGCCAGTGCTTCGCCAACCTCACCGGACCCTGGACGACCCAAGCCGCCCGCAACTTGTTCCTTCACCAATCCGACCGGCTAACCGCCGCGAAAGCGGTGGTCCGTGACCGCGGTAGCCAGTTCACCGACTGCTTCGACGAGATCTTCCGCACCGAAGGCTTCAAGATCCTCAACACCCCGGTCCGAACGCCAGCCGCGAACACTTTCGCCGAGCGTTGGATCGGTTCACTTCGCCGCGAACTGCTGGACCGCACCATCATCTGGAACCGTCGCCAACTCGAACAAGTCGTCACCGATTTCATCGCCCACTACAACGAGCACAGACCACACCGCTCACTCGCACAACAACCAGCGCTAAGGTCGCCAACCCCCGAGGCTGATCTGCCCAGCGTCCGAGTCGCCAAGACGACTAGGTGCGACGACCTTATCAACGAGTGCCAAAACGCCGCCTGACCAGGCACGATCCAATACTCGGCCCGCCACAGACGGAGAGGCGATCAGGTGCGTTCATTTCGTTCTGCGTCAGCGACCGCGGCGACGATTTCGTCGACGATCGCACCGAGGTCGTCGTCGTGGTTGGCATCGGTGGCGTTGAACCTGTCGCTCAGCCCGCCGCGGTCGAGACGGTCGTGGAAGATCCGCGGGAACTCCTCAGCAGGGATGTCGGCCTTGAGCCAGGCCATCAGTCGATCGGTGAGGTCTGGTCGATCGATCGATCGGATGGCGAGGAGTGTGGAGACGACGGCGTTCCACTTCGGGATGGCCATACCGCTCCGTTCTATCCAATCCCACGGTCGGCTCACGTGTTCGACTGTCAACGGTTGTCCCGCCTCGACCAGAGAGGACAGAAGACGGCAGGCCGCCGAGATGTCGAATACCGACGGCTCGTCGACGACGGTCGAGATGGCCAACTCGGCCTGATAGAACGCAGCGGCGTGATCGCCGCGCAGGTGCTCGCGCAGCGCCAACGAGCCGTGGAGTCGGCGGAATCCCGCCTCGCTGTCGAGCGCCGTCGCGAGTGCGGCGAGATCAGCCCACCGATCGGGCGGCACCTCAGCGTCGGTCTGCATCACCCCATCAACCACCCAATGGAGCGCCTGGAACCGGATGATCAGAGGGTGCTGCTTGAGCTGATCGAGTGACTCGAACCACTCGTCGAGCGTAACGCCGTCCGAAAGGAGGAAACGGGCCCCGATCTGGGGTGCGATGACCAGAACGTCGTGCGGAACGGGCGACCTCTCGACGACCATCTGGACGGCCGTTCGTTCCGCGTCCTTCTCCGAGTTCCAGACAAATTGCCCGTCGTCGCCGACCTCGTATGTGAGCAACGTGAGCTTGGTGCTCGGTTCGAGCCCATCGAGCGTGCCCTCGACCTCGAGCACCGCCCGGCGCATGAGATGGAGGAGTTCGAGCATGATCCGCCACGCGGCGGTGCGGCCGACCATAGCGACGCGTATCGCCCGTTCCCAGTCGTGACGGTCGATCAGCCAGTCGATCGCCACGAGCGCATCGGGGGCGAGCTCCCGAAGCCGTTGGTTTACCTGGTGCTCGCGTGGCCCGTAGGTTTGCAGCGACAGCGCAGCGATTGTGGCGGCGAAGTGATGGGCGTGACGTTGTCGGATCGCGTCGGGCTCGCCTTGATCTCGCAGGTGTTCGCGTCCGTAGGCGCGCATTGTCTCGAGGAGCCTGAACGACGACGTGCCATCGCTGCGGGTGACCCGTTGGACGAGGGACCGGTCGACGAGGCGGGCGACAGTGTCATGCACCTCGAACTCGTCGATCGTGTCGTCACCCGCCACCGCCGCAGCGGCCTCGAGATCGAATTCCGCCGGAAACACTGCGAGCCGGTCGAACACCACCCGCTCGGTCGCGCCACACAAGTCGTAGGACCAGTCGAGCGTGCCTCGCATCGTCTGGTGTCGTTCCATCCGAGAGCGGCGGCCACCGACGAGCAGGCGGAAGCGTTCATCGAGGCGAGCGAGGATCTCGGTCGGCGTCATGGACCGCAGCCGGGCGGCCGCCAGCTCAATGGGGAGCGGGAGCCGATCGAGTCGTTCGCACACCTCGCGTATGGCAGCAAGTTGATCGTCGTCCAGTTCGAGCTGAGGTGCCTCGGCGGCAGCTCGTTCGATGAAGAGTCGCTCTGCATCGTCCGCGCCGAGCGGTGGGATCGGAACGAGCTGTTCACCGGCGACGAGGAGCGGCTCACGGCTGGTCGCCAGGACGGTCGCCGTCGGGCAGCCTGCGACGATTCGTTCGATGGCATCGGCGCTCGCCTCGAGCAGATGCTCGCAGTTGTCGACGATGAGCAGGAGGCGCTGGTGCCGGATCCGACCAATGACATGGTCGAGCACGTCGCCGCCCTCGGGTGCGGCGATGCCAAGCGCCGCTGCGATCGAGAACGCAACCGCGCCGGGCTCGGCGACGCGGGCAAGTTCGACCATCCAGGTGCCGTCGGGGAACGCCGGCGCCAACCGGCGCGCCGTCGCGATCGCCAATCGGGTCTTGCCGGTGCCGCCGACTCCGAGCAGCGTGACCACGCGCTCGTGGACCAGCCGGGTGAGCAACTCCTCGACCTGCTCAGATCGGCCGATGAACGTCGTCATCTCGGCAGGAAGATTGCCCTTCCGGGCGTCCGCCACCCTCAAGTGGGCGAACTCGGTCGTTCCGACCTGGAAGATCCGTTCGGGCGTCGAAAGCCCCCTGAGTCGGTGGTTGCCGAGATCGGTCACCTCGACGTCCGCCACAAGCGCGGCAGTGGCCGACGACAACAGCACCTGACCACCGTGGCCGGCATCCATGATGCGGGCCACGCGGTTCAACGTGGAGCCGAAGTAGTCATCGTTTCGTTGGTCGGCCTCGCCTGTGTGCACACCCATGCGAACCGGAAGGTCGAGATGGCGCTGGGCGGCAACGGCGGCAGCGACCGCTTTCATCGCTGACGTGAACACGGCGCACATCCCGTCGCCGGTGTGCTTGAACACCGCCCCGCCGTGCGCTTCGATGGCCTCACGCAGGATCCGGTCATGGTCCGCGAGTGCTGTGGCCATCGCTGATTCGTCGGCCTGCCACCGTTCCGTGGAGCCTTCGACGTCGGTGAACACGAACGTCACCGTCCCGCCGGGGAGCCGATCCGGTGCTGTCGTGTCTGGGCCCGGCGAGTTCCCGCCGGACGCAGGCGATTTGGTCAGGAGGTCGGTCTCGAGCGCGGCGAGGTCGGGCGAGGGGTCGAGTCCTGTTTCGTCGGCCAGCATCGTGCGAAAGCGCTGGTAGGTACGCAACGCGTCGGCCCTGCGACCCGTGTCGTCCAACGCACGCATCAACAGCGCCACCGGCCGCTCCCGATACGGATGATCCACCACGTGAGCTTCGAGTAGCTCGATCGCCGCTCCACCACGGCCGGAGGCGACGAGCACATCGGCCAGATCCTCCGCCGTCTCGGCCCGAGCGGTATCGAGCCGAGCGGCTGCTGCAGCCGCCCATTCCTCGTCGCCCACCTCACCGAATGCCCGCCCGCGCCAGACATCGAGCGCTCGACGAAGCCCCTCGACGCGGTCGTCGAGGTCGTCGGCTTCCGCCGCTTCCACCCGGCACTGTTCGAAGACGTGGGCGTCGAGTTCGCCATCCGTGAGAACCAGCCGATACCCACCGTCGCCGGACACGATGCGCTCGCCGAGCACCTTGCGAAGCCGCGACACCGCCGTTCGTACCGCCGAACCCGCATGATCACCGCCCTCTGCGACGTACTCAGCGATGCGATGGGCCGACACAACGTCACCGTTGGCGACGACGAGCAGACCGAGCAAACGCCGAAGCTGCGGCGCCAGCACGACCGGTTCGTCGGCCACCACCTCGATCGACCCCAACACCCGAACCAACATCTTCCCTCCAACGTCCATGGACCAAGTCTGGGCGGCACCTGTCACCGACTCGTGACCATAGTGCCCTCGGTTGGTGACGAACTGGTGACCCAACGTCCACAAGATTACCTCGACCGACACCAGCCGGTCATCCGCATCCCGAAGAGGAGCAACCTATGAACGACATCATCGTCGGCATCGACCGATCCGAGACCGCCCGCCGAGCCGCCGAGACCGCCGCCGAAATGGCCGCCGCTCACGACGTGAACCTACACGTCGTCATGTGCGTCGACCGGACATCACCCGTGACCATGGAGATTGGCACCGACGTCTTCCGCCGCGCCGACGCGCTGTCCGACGCCGAGCAGTATCTGGCATCAATGACACTGTCGTTAAAGCACCACTCGATCTCGCATGCCGTGGGCTTCACCGCCCCAGCGGCAATGCTGTGTGAGGAAGCCAAAAGGCTTCAGGCTCGCGCGATCGTGGTCGGCAACCGTCGAGTCCAGGGCCTGACGCGTGTGCTCGGCACCATCGCCGGTGACGTAATCCGCAAAGCCCCATGCGACGTGCTCGTCGTCAACACCACAATCGGCGCAGCCTGACGCCGGCCAAGGAACAGCAGGCGAGCGAGAGCGAAGTACACCTGGGTGCCAACCACCCCGGCGGCGACGGCCGGGCCATCTCGTGCGCATCCGAGCAACACGGTCGAGAACGGTCGATCGTGAGCGCTCGTCGACAAGGTTCGTCAGTCAGGTTGGATCGAGGTCCGCACCCCGCGGGCTCGGCGCGATCGCTCAAGCCCTGCCCGCTGCCTGCGTACAGGCTGGTTGGTGACTCCACAGACGCTCCCGCGTTGGCACCGGCGAAGTATTGGACGGTGAGTTCCAACGGTCAGTGCGCGGTGCCGGTCATGATGACCGGTGCTGTA
>CAZMUM010000056.1:0-25524 GCA_964569385.1 uncultured Acidimicrobiales bacterium | reverse complement strand
CGGCCACGAGATCTACTCGAAGCGGCCATCGACCGGCTTCGCTAGACGGTACTGCCGATGTCGTTGTCGGTTATGTCGGCTTCGTCATCTATCCCAGCCTCGATTTCTCCGCCGGGGTTGGCGCGGGTCTCATAGTGCTCGCCGCGGCCGCGGGGATTGCTTCGTTCTTCTCGCCGTGCTCGTTCCCGCTGCTGGTGGGAATGCTGGGCCGGCCCGTGGCCGAGAGAGCGCAGACCGGTGATCGACGCCAGCCCATCGGGAACTCTCTCGCGTTCGCGACAGCACTGTCATTAGGTGTTGTCGCGTTCTTGGCGCTGCTCGGAACAGCGATCGCCCTCGGGGGCGACGCCATCATCAAAGACGTCACCTTCACCAGCACCACCGGTCGGATTCTGCGCACTACCGTTGGTACGTTCCTGATCCTCGTCGGGTTGATCCAGCTCGGACGCATAGCTGTTCCGTTGCGGCGATTCGAGCCCGCATTGAAGGGCTTTCTGCGGCGCCAACGTCGAGAGGGCAGAGCGTAGGGAAATTACAGTTGCTGCGGTTCGGGCTGCTTGACCTTGGACCAACTTCAGGCTTTACATTTGACTCATGCAACATCTCCGACTTCGCAACCGGCCGTACCGTCGCTCCTTCATCGGCTCGGTCTTCGCTCTCAGCTTCCTACTTGCGGCGTGTGGCGGCGAAGACACCTCTAGTCAACCGCCAGAACCCGTGGACGACGCGGCCGCGGACGACATGGCCGGTATGGGTGCTCCCGACGCAGCCGAGGGCCTCGCCTTTCCTCAAGTCGCTGGGCTCTACGAGGATGAAGAGATCCTCTTCATCCACAACGCGGCCTCGGACGCTGACATCGCCGACCTGCTTACCAACATGATGGGATCGTCCCCGGTCATACACGTCCCAGCGCTGGCCGATGTGCCATCCACTGCTCTCGCGACCGTCTTTGTGTTCACCAACGGAATCGAGCCGGATGGATCTATGGGGCCCTTTGGCTTTCAGCCCGACGTCTTCGACAGCGTCCCCGGCGACGCCGGCTATTCACCACTTCGCCGCGTCGTCACCGTGAGCTGGGCCGACCCTGCAACCGCGACCGTCCTTACAAATGCGGCTGCGGTTGCGTCCGCCGAAGCGGATGGTCGGATATCTCTCGAAGAAACTGACATCGTTGTCAGCTTCCCTCTGCTGCGCTGGCCCGATGGCCAGAGATGACGTGGGCCCAGCAGCGACCACGCCGCAGGATTGACAAGGTTAGCGCTCGCGCCGGCGGGTAAAGTTATGACGCACGAGGAGGTCACGGTCCAATGCGCCCACAGCTCAATCACACCGTCGTCAACGTCCATGACAAGGTCGAGTCCGCCGACTACGTCGCGGAACTCGTTGGCTTCGACGACCCATTCGACTTTATGGCGTTCCGCTGCATCGAGACCGGAAACGGCGCCACGCTCGACTTTGTCGACGCGGGTGACTTCGACTTCCAACCCCAGCACTACGCCTTCCTAGTCACCGAGGCGCAGTTCGACGAGATCTTCGGCAAGATCGTCAGTCGCGGCATCGAGCACTGGGCCGACCCTGGCCTCCAGCGAGTCGCTGAGATCAACGACTATGACGGCGGCCGCGGCGTCTACTTCTGCGAACCTTCCGGCCACCTGCTGGAGATCATCACCCGCGCCTACGGCACGGGCCCCGCCTCGTGAGGCCACTTAGGTGCGCGGCTTGAGTCATAACGTTGGCCCGTCATTGACTCCAAGCGTGCGACCCCGCTATCCCCCAGACCGAGCTACGCAACTGGCTCGGTTCCTGGACACATGGTCGATGGCGGTTGGCGGGTTACAGAACCTCGACGCTCCAGGTTGACGGTTCGACAAGTTGGTCCATGTGGACGTGAAGGCGGAGGGTGGCGTCTTGGCTTAGCTCCTGGTCGAGACGGAACATACGGTTGCCCCAGCTGGTTAGAGGGGACAGGGGAGCCGTGGACAGGACGGTGTCGTTGTCGAAGCGCGCTTCGAACCAGACGCATACGCCATCGACGATGATGTCCTCCGACGCGGTACGTTCGACGACATAGTCGGTAGGAAACGTATCCAGGGACTCGATCGTGTTGAGGTCGAACTCCAGAATTGGCTTGGGCGCGCCGACGGTGGAGGCGACCGAACCGGGGCGAGCCCAGAACTGCTCGTTTCGGCCGGTATCGAAACGAGCAGCGACCAGTGACCGTTGCATGGCGCTGAGGTCTAGACCGTCGGGAAGGTCGACGTTCCAAATTCGGCGAACCCGCATGGACTCGTGTAGAGACACCGGTTCGGCGAAGAGAGCGAACCTGGCTGGGAGAATACGGCCGTCCTGGTGTAGGACGCGGTCTCGAAGGTCCAGGACGTTCTCGAGCATGTTCTCGTTGAACAGTTCGTCACCCATCTGCTCATGGAGCACGACGTCGATCGGTTCTGGGGGAGTGAAGTCGCGGCTGTTGGCCTGCACGAACTCGATGTTCGTGAAGCCGTTGTGCTCGCCGATTTCGCGTGCGACCGCGATGAAGTCGGAATGCTCGACCGCGTAGACCTTCTTTGCTCCGGCGTTGCTCGCCATGAAGGCCAGCAGCCCAGAGCCCGTACCGAGGTCGAGAACCACGTCGCCGGGCCCGATGTTGCGCTGAATACCCCGGTGATATGCCTCGACACGAACCGTGTCGTTGAGCATCTCCTCGTGTTGGGAAAGACCCGCGAAGTTCGTCTCGTTCACCAGGTCGTACACAACGCCCATCAGTCGATCGTTCGACGCGATCTTTGTTGCGCCAAAGCCAAGGACCGATCGAACCGCCTTGGTCGCTACCTGCCGCGCACGCGCCTTCATGCGCGAAAGACTACGCCCGCACAGGACGTTTCGATGAGCCCGCCTGACCTTGAAGTCGAAGTTCTGGCCACACCGGTTGGACCGCCATCGATTGTCGCCATCAGGAGCCGGCCCTGGCAGCCAGGCCCAGCAGGGACTGGTACGGCGAGACTGACCGAACTGGCCCCGGTGTGGTTCGCGCCCGACACCGTCGAGAAGGTCCGAACGGCTGCCGACGCTGATGATCGATCGGTGTCGTCATGGATTCGACGCGCTGCCGAGCACAAGTTGAAACCGAGACCGCGCAGTCGCTGGTCGACCACGCCTGCGTGATGGCGGTCAACAACGGCTAACGTCGCTGCGACGAAGCGCTGCACGCACAAGGTGCCGCGGTCAATTCCAAACCGCCGGGGTATCACTGGCATGGCACCGCCATTCACGCCGCGGCGGCGCGCGGAGATCGTGACCTCATGACCTGGCTGCTCTCGGTCGGTGCCGATCCGTCGATCACCGACGGGCTCGCCCATAGCAACGCGGCCAGATGGGCCACTCACCACGGCCATCCTGAACTGCTCGGCCTGTTCTCGTAGGACAGCTCATTTCACGGCCGGGTTGCGTCCGCGAAGACGCTGAACACGCGCGAGGCTGCCGTCTCAAGGCGGTCTCAGCGGTATTGGTTGATCAGCGCGTTGCCGATTGAGGCCAGGTGGTCTCGTACACCCGGAGGACCAATCACCTCGAGCCATTCGACCAGCCCGGCAAGCTCGCCGGCGAGCGCGTACTCGTTGTGGCCGCGGATCACGACCTCGATGCGGCCGTCGATCGTGGAACCTCCTACCTCGAGCCGACCGCCGAGCACCATCCGGAGCAGGCCTAGCCCGTCGGGAGCGCATAGCGCCTGGATCTCGAGGGGCGTTCGCTTGCGGTCGATCTCGTCGGCGATCTCGCGCCAGCTCTCGGCTAGGTCGAAGTCCTCGGGTCGGTGCACTCGATCGTCGGTCGGAGCGACGGACGATACGCGGTCGATCCGAAAGGTCCGTCGGCCCGCCTCGGTGTTGGAAACGAGGTACCACGTCGGACCTTTGGCGACGATACCCAGCGGGTGGACGGTTCTCTCGGTTTCGGCGCCTTTGCGGTCGACGTAGCCGAGCCGCACCTGGACGCCACGGATCACCGCGTCTTGGAGCTCGTCGAGAAAGCGAGGCGGTCGGTGCTCGACCTGGCTGGATCCCCATCGTTGCGGGTCCACGACCAACGACGACGCTGCTGCCTCGGCCTGCACCCGGAAGGGCTCCGGCAGGGCCTGGACGAGCTTGCGCAGAGCTGCCTTCACGGCCGGCGTCGCAGCCGAGGCCTGGCCGGCAACCAGGAACAAGGCGCGGGCCTCACTCGCGGTCAAACCGGACAGGTCGGTGCGGGCGCCGCCCACGAGGCGCCAGCCGCCGCCTCGGCCCTGTATGGAGTACACCGGCACCCCGGCCATGGCCAGGGCGTCGAGGTCGCGGCGGGCGGTGCGCTCGGAGATCTCCATCTCTTGGGCGACCTCTGCTGCTGTCACCTGCTCGCGCCGTTGCAGCAAGAGGAGGATGGCCACCAGCCGATCGGTTCGCATCCTGACAACACTTTCACATAAAACCGGTCATGAGGTGACCGGTTTCGGTCGCCAAGATGGTGACATGACCTCACCGACAAGCTCGACCGCCCACGACCGCATAGACCCACGGCCAATTTTCGACCGTGCGATCGCCACGGGCGGGTCCGTCATCGCTCGCGTCCGGCCCGACCAGCTCGCCGCGCCAACGCCGTGCTCGGAGATGGACGTGCGGGCCATGCTCGGGCACCTCGTCGGCGTGCTCGACCGCATCGCTGCGCTCGGGCAGGGTGAAGACCCCTTTGCAGTCACCGAGACCCCCGCACCCGACGACGGCTGGTCTGACGCCTGGACGACATCGGCCCGCCGCGCCGCGGACGCATGGAGCGACGATGCCCTGCTCGAACAACCCATGGCGCTGCCGTGGATCCAGGGCAACGGCGCCGAAGTCCTGGCGTCGTATTTCTCCGAACTGACCGTTCACACGTGGGACGTCGCGATCGCGACCGGACAACAACCCGACTGGGACGACGCCGTCGTCGCCGCGGCGCTTGCCGCGCGCGACTTCATCCCCGCCGAGAACCGCCGCGCGCTCTTCGAGGAGATCTCTGCCGCGATGGGCCTCGATGAGGTCGCGATCCCGTTCGCCGAGCAAGTCCGGGTCCCCGATGACGCCCCCGCCATCGACCGCCTCGTCGCCTGGAACGGCCGAGACCCCATCCGCTGACGCAATCGCCCTGGGGTGGAGTCTCCGCAGAGGGATAGAGGAGCTTAACGCTGCGGTGGTCGCAACTCGGTTCCGGTGAGCTGCGTTCGACACGTTTGCGGGTGGGTCAGGGGGAGGTGATGATCAGCGTCGGCGATCGACGTCACCGATGCTGTCGGTCCGATGATCGTGCCCGCGTAGTTGGGGTCCCCGACCTTGTCGTTGCTTCCCCACACCAGTTCGGTGCTGATGCCGTTGTCGTCGAGTTGGCGCAAGAGCCCGGGCCAATCGGTGTTGATCACCAGATCGCTCATAGCGTCGCGGTAGGCAGGCCACGTATGCTGGGGTGCGGCACGGGCCAAAGGGATTGGCAGCCGTGGTTCGGCGGCCGCGGTCAGCCATCCGGCCGCGCTGCGGTGGCGGCAGCTGATGGCACACGCCCGCTGGGCCCACTTGGTATTGAGCACGAACAAGCGGGCCATCGCGGTACCCGATATGTGGGCTCGGGCTGCTTCGGGTGAAGAGTAGATTGGGGCGCCCCAGCAGACAACCCGGTCGACTCGTTCGGGGTGGCGAGCGGCCCAGCGCACGGCTAGTGCCGAACCCATCGAATGAGCCCCAATGGTCCAGCGTCTCTTGACCAGTCCTGTCCGGTCGGCCATATCGTCGAGGGCTTCGAGATGCGCTTCGGCGGAAAAGTCCGCGCGGGTCTCGTCGATCGAGCGTCCGAACCCCAAGAGGTCCGGGATTACCAGACGGTGCCTATCGGCCAGCTGATCGTAGCTGGCGCCGAACACGTCGCCGGTGGACACCAGGCCATGCAACAAGACGATGGCGGTATCGCCGTCGCCCCCAGAACGCGCGTAGATGATGCCGGGCTTGTCCCCTGGGAGCTGGGGAGGGGCCCAGGCGCCTACAGCTGCTGATCGGATGTGTCGTAGTGCCCAAAGGGCAGCGGGTGTCGCCGCCGCGACCCGAAACAGACTCAAGTCCGTGCAGCGTCGCAGCACGCGGGTCCTTCGGCCCTACCCCGTGGCGCACCGCTGGACAAGGACGGTAGCAGAGCCTTAGTTCTGAGGCATTTACGAAGAACCTCCAAGGAGATGCGATGACTGTCATAGCTGCCCTGGACACCCTGTCCGAAAACGACTGGGATCATATGAACGGTTGGGGCGGGGGATGGATGTGGCTGTGGGGGAGTTGCCATGATGATCCTGCTCATTGTCTGGCTCGTGCGAGCTGGCTCGATGCGTCGCGACCTGACCGATCGGGGCCGAGAGATCCTGGCCGAACGACTCGCCAAAGGGGAACTGTCTATCGAAGAGTATCAAGAGCGAGTGCGGCAACCGCAATGACCGACGTCGCAACGCGAGTCGTCGGCGATGATCGTGCCGACTCCAGGCTCGGAAAAAGCGACGACATCGGGGAACGCTTCAATTGACATATGAACCCATACGCATATATTCATGTGGATGTTGAACATCTCGATGTACAAGTGGACGGGTCGACTAGCTGGAGTCGGGCTCAAGGCCTATGCCCGGCGGAGCAAACCACTCGGGGATCCAGTCGGAGCGCAGGCGAAACAGCTCTTGAGTCTCGTTGATCGGGCCCGCTCGACAAAGTTCGGGATAGACCACGACTTCGGTTCGATTCGCTCGGTTGCCGACTTCCAGCAACGGGTGCCGATTCGGTCCTACGAAGGGCTTTGGAACGACTACTGGTCTGCACCGTTTCCCGAGCTCGACGACGTCACGTGGCCGGGGAGGATCCGCTACTTCGCGCGGTCTTCGGGCACGACCACCGGACAAAGCAAACACATCCCGTGTAGCGACGAGATGATCAAGGCCAACAACACAGCCGGCCTTCGAGTGGTCCTCCACCATCTGCGCAACCACCCGCGCAGCACCGTCGCCGAAGGGCGTACGTTCCTCTTCGGTAGCGCAAACCTCGATGAGTTGGCGCCCGAAGTGTTCGCCGGGGAGCTCAGTGGGATCGCAGCACGCGAGACACCGTCGTGGGCCGGTAAGGGCCGGTACTACCCGCCGCCAGAACTCGCTGCGCTGACCGACTGGAATGACAAGCTAGACCAGATGGCCTCCGACTGCGTCGGTAACGACATCCGCGCTATCAGCGGCGTGCCGACCTGGCTCCTGATCCTGTTCGACCGCGCCTTCGAACACGCGAAGGTTGAGGACCGACGGCTCATCAGACTGTTTCCTGAACTGGAACTTGTCACCCATGGCGGCATCAACTTTGCTCCATACCTAGAGTCCTTCAAGCGGCTCCTCGACGGAAGCGGCGCCGACCTTCGCGAGGTGTACGCCGCGAGCGAGGGCTTCATTGCCATCGCAGACCGCAGCTACGGCGACGGCATGCAGATGCTGCTCGACAACGGTCTGTTCTTCGAATTCATCGAGATCGACGAACTCGCAGAGCCTCACCCGAAACGGCGCTGGCTCGCCGACGTTGAGACCGGCGTCAACTACGCGTTGATCCTGACTTCGTGCGCGGGCCTGTGGTCGTACTCGATCGGCGACATCGTCCGATTCGTTCACCTCGACCCCCACCGAATTGTTGTTGCCGGGCGAGTCTCGCAAACACTGTCCGCCTTCGGTGAGCACCTCACCGGCGAGGAACTCGAGATCGCAGTCACCGAAGCAGCGACCCACCTTGGCGTGTCGGTCCGGGACTTCGCAGTCGCCCCCGTCTTTCGCAGCGACGGCGGGGGCGCGATCGGTGGCCACCGCTACGTGATCGAATCAGCCGAAACAAGCGCGGTTGATATGGCTGCTGCGATCGATGCTGCCCTCGCAGAGCAGAACTCCGACTACCAAGCCAAACGAGTCGACAACATCGCCATAGCGCTGCCCACCGTCGCCATTGTCGCACCCGGCACCTTCGCCGCTTGGATGCATTCGAAGGGCAAGTCCGGCGGTCAACACAAGGCGCCTCGAGTCACCACCCTCGAACAGCTCGATACTATCGAGGGGTACCAGCGATGAAGCGGGCCGCTTCGACACAACGCTCATCTGCCGGTGACGCCATCAGTCAGACCGAGGCGGTCACACTCGCTGCTCTGTTCAAGGCGTTGTCAGACCCGAGCCGCCTCATCCTGTTCAGTTCACTCACCGAAGGTGAGGGGTGCGTACACGAACTCACAGACCGACATCAAATGGAACAGTCTGCCGTGTCCCACCAGCTCCGTACCCTCCGGAACCAGAACCTAGTGAAGACACGCCGCGACGGCCGCCACATTCACTACTCCCTTGTGGATAGCCACGTCCGAGACGTCTTTACCTTCGCCCTCGAACACATCCGCCATGCTTCACGCGATTCGATCGTAGGGGAGGCACCCACCAAGACCCGATAGCCGCATGAGCACCAGCGTTAGGGAAATGGTGGCGGACCAAGGGAACCAGGTGTTGGTTTCAGCCGCTTCGAAGGGGAAGCTATGCAATTGATCACCCGAGAGCTTCCCTGCGGCAGCGTGACGTTCTGGCTTAGGAGTTGAGGGCGGCGAGCCGCTGTTCGAGGTACTTCTGTTCAATTTCGTTGGTGCATAGCTCTAGTGCAGCGCGGTACGAGGCTTGAGCCAGGCCGACTTTGCCGGCGCGTCGTGCGAGGTCGGCGCGCACTGCGTGTAATCGGTGGTTGTTAGCCAGGGCGTGGTCGAGTCCGTCGGTGATGTCGAGGCCGGCTTGGGGTCCTTCTGATTCGCCGACTGCGACAGCGCGGTTGAGTCGCACGACCGGTGACCCGGTGAGGGTCTCGAGGCGGTCATAGAGCGTCGCGATTGTGGGCCAGTGGGTGTCGGAAGCCTGCATGGAGCCGGCATGTTCGGCGGCTATCAGGCCTTGGAGGCGAAGTTCTTCGCTATAGCCGACACCGGCCGGCAGGCTGGTGATGAGTTCGGTGCCTGTTCGGATCTGGTCTTGTCGCCAGAGTGACCGATCTTGGTCGGCGAGTGTGACCAGGCGGCCGTCGCGCACTCGCGCGTCGCGGCGGGCGTGCTGCAACAGGAGTAAGCCGTTCAGCGCCCGGACTTGGTGGGCGTCGGGGACGAGGCGGCGAAGCACGGCCGCCAACTCGACGGCTTCGCCGGCGAGATCGGCCCGGAGCAGGTCGGGTCCTGTGGCGGGGGCGTAGCCTGCGGTGAACGCTAGGTAGATCGTTCGACAGACGTCATCGAGTCGGGTGCGCAGCTCGGCGTTTACGGGTGTCGCCAGGGGGATCCCGGCCGCGACGATCTTCTTTTTCGCTCTGGTGATTCGTGCCGCCATCGTGGCGCTGGACACTACGAAGAGTCGGGCGATGTCTTTGGTTGTAGTGCCGATCACGAGCCGGAGTGCGAGTGGCGATCTTGCGGCGGGGTGCAGCGCTGGGTGACAGCAGAGCAGTATGAGCGCCAGCCGTTCATCATCAAGGTCCTCGATGTCACCGGTGGCTGTTGGTTGAATCCAATCGGTGCTGACGGCTAGCAGGCGGGCCTTGCGTCCGTGAATGGCCTCGGATCGAAGCTGACCTAGGACGACTCGCGACGCTGTTGTGTAGAGCCAACCGGCGGGGTTGTTCGGAACGCCAGCTATGGGCCATCGTTTAGCTGCGCGGGCGAAAGCTTCGCTGAGTGCGTCCTCGGCAAGATCGAGCCGTCGGGTGCGAGCAACAAGCAGCGACAGTAGCCGGCCCCAATCGGTCCGGTAGGTTTCCGCGATGGCGCGGTCAGCCCATGTCGGCGACAGGTCGGATTTCGATGTCATAGGCAGGGAGGATCCGGCAAAGGTCAGTCATCGTGTCGAGGTCCGGTGCCTCGATGACATAGAAGCCGCCGATCTGTTCAGTGGCTTCGGCGAACGGCCCATCAGTGACAGTCGATTCGCCGTCGCGGGTGCGCATAGTGGTAGCCGTCGAGCCGTCTTGGAGCGCCTCGCCGGCCAGCGTCTCAACGCCCGCCCGTTGCTCGCACGCCTCATCGAACGCGCCGAACTTTGCGAACGTGGCCTCCTGCTCATCGGGCGACAGCTGATCCCACGGCCCTACGTCGCCGTCTCCGGCAAGTAATACGAAATATTTCATCGACATTCTCCTGAATCGTGGCCGGCGCGAGTCACCGACAACATCATGACGCGTGAACAGGGCGAAAATCGACAAGCGACCCAAGAAACTCGACATGTCATGCGGGCGGTCGGCAAGACGCCACGCATCCGACGCTCACCCATTTCGCCCATCCTGACCTGCGCGACATCGGCGGGCATCGCCGTGCCCACCAAATGAGCGGTCCCCTGGGCTCGGTAAGTGGCGACGTCAGGGAACCGCCTGGCTCGCCGGCGTGTAGATGGGGTGACAGGCTGACGAGATGGGGGGTGTTCTGGACGACGCAGACAGTGTCCGTCGGGCTCAAGCCGGTGACCGTTATGCGTTCGACGATCTCGTTCGCAGGCACCAACGTGCCGCGATACGCATCGCAACTTCGATCGCTGGCTCGGATCGTGCCGCCGACGCTGCTCAGGAAGGCTTCCTCCGGGCCCATCGCTCACTTGGTCGCTTCGACCCCAGTCGTCCGTTCCTCCCATGGCTGCTTCACATCGTCGCCAATGCTGCGAAGAACGAGGTCCGCTCGTCGCTTCGCCATCAGCGCCTGGCGGTCCGCGCCTACGAATTTCGCATTGATGTCGCGCCGACTGTCGACCCTGCGGTCCGTTCCGAGGAGCGCGACCAGCTCGCGGCCGCAATTGCACGGTTGTCGGTCGACGATCGACTCGTGGTCGCGTTGCGTTGGTTCGAGGACATGACCGAATCGGAGATGGCCGAGGTGCTCGGAGTGCGACCCGGCACCGTCAAATCGCGACTCAACCGGGCCATGACTCGCCTGCGTTCGACCCTGATCCGAGAGGCGGCTGGCGATGAGTGAGGGCGCCATGACCGACTGGGGCCAACTCGACGACGCCGAGATGGGTGCCCGCATTGCGGCACTCGGCCCCGCGGTCGAACCAACGGGCATCGACCTGGTCGTGAGGCTACACACCGCTATCGACTCGACGACGCCGCGGCGCGCAGGGCGACGGAGGTCCCTGGCGGTCGTAGCCGCGCTTATCTTGCTCGCCAGCATCCTGGTTCTCTCGATTGCTCCGGCCCGAACCGCGGTCGCCAATTGGCTCGGTATCGGGAACACATCGGTGGTGATCGTGGACGACCTTCCGCGAGCCGAACCAGTCATACCGCCAACCGCCCCGCCAGCCGATGAGGGTTGGGACTCAGGCTCCATCCGGCTCGCGGCGACCGAGCAGCTGGACATCTCTGTGCAGCTACCCGCTCCCGAACTCGTTGGGGCTCCCGGCGGCTGGGAGATCCGCGACATCGGCGAGGGCGAAGAACTCGTCGTTGCATGGGAACGCATCACCCTCACAGCGCGGGCTCGATCGGCCGGGGCGCCGCAACAGAAGCTCGTCACAGCATTCGACGCAGTGTCAACCGTGGGTCTCGCTGATGGCACCCCTGCGCTGTGGATCGAGGGTGTCCATGTCCGTGCGACGGGCGATGTGCTGGAGTCCGTCGGGAACGCGCTTCTGTGGGAGGCCAATGGCATCGAGTACCGGATCTTCGGTGATCTCGTCCAGTCTGAGGTCATCGAGATCGCCAGTTCGCTTGAGTAGGACTCAACCATGAAAGGAACCATCGACCGACTTGTCGTGTAGAGCAAGTGGAGGTCCGTCATGTCCGAAACCGTCATGTCCGAAACTGAGCCCGCGTCCCGAACCACGAGCCGCCGTAGCTTCCTTATTGCTGCTGCAGTCCTGCCGGTGATCGGCGCAACTCCCTTTTTGGTCGACCGAATGCGAAACTCGTCGTCGGTCCTGACCACGCCCACGGCCCCCGAGATTCGGATCACGTCCAATGACGGCCGCTACCAGGCGTTTGCGGACCCTCTGCCAGACGGTGCGTCGATCTACGCGCCGGGCGGGCGTACTGAGTCGACGATCGCTGTACGCGATCAACTCACGGGCACGACCCGCACTATGACCTTGGACCGCAACCTCGAGCCCGAGGCGTTCTCCCCCGATGGGAGAACGCTGTTTGCGATCGACCACCGACCGGCCGAGGCTCCCGTCGCCTACCGGGTCAGCACCATCGATATCGAGGCCGCAACCCTCACCGAAACCCTTGGACCGCTCAAGACCCAGCTAGCAGAGGAGATGAGAGGCTCCGGACGGCAGCAAGTGTGGTCACCTCGGGGCGATCAGCTCTACACGCTATACATCCGTCAGTATCACGACCATGGTCACGTCGAGCCAGGCGCAGCGGCTCACGACCACTCGGCGAACCAAACCGCTGCCTTCGTGCATGTGCTCGACGTCGCCACCGACTGGGCGTTGTGTGTCGATCTCCCCGAGGGGTTCGGCCTAGGCCCGTTCGACACGACAGCGATCATGATCGACGCGACCGGCACCACCATTACCGTGGTCGACCACGCACTCGGGTCATTGGTCGAGGTGACCAGGCTCCCGGACACAGCCGCTGTTGTCGGTCAGTTCATGGTGTCGAACCTCCTGCCGATCGTGGACTGACCGACGCGACGATCCTTCCGCGGATGATTTTCGCTTCAGGAAACCTCGCGGAGTTGAGCCCGGCGAGCTCGCTGCGTTTCACACCTGCGTGGAGCGGCATTCGGGATCGGCTGGATGTCTGCTGCGTCTTTCACGGGAGCGGGCTACCCAACCGAGGGTGTCAAGATGCTGCGTCACGAATCGTGTTGGGTTCGCTCTGTCTGGGCGTTGCGCGTTAGCAGGCTCCCGGTTCCGGCCTGAGTGACGCCGAGTAAGTGCTTGACGGAATCGAGGCGGGCTTGGGCGCTATTGCGGCGTTCGGCATCTCGGGTGAACAGCTCCGACGTCTTGGTGAGAACGAGCTTGTGCGGGCTGCCTTCCCGTTTGGTTTGGTGCGTCACCGGTAGCTCGGCCTCGTCGATACGACGGTGGATGTGCTGGCGTCGGGGCTTCGCGAGCGGCCATACAAGCTGCTGCTGTGCCGGGTCGGTGAGGAAGGTCGCGAGTTGTACACAGTCGTCGCAGCAGCCGCCTGGTTCGAGCTCGGTGATCGACCAGTCGTCGCCGGCGCGTTCGGGCCGGGCGAGTGCCTCTTGCAGGGTTCTCGCGCAATGCCGGGCGAGGCGCGTGATTCCGATCTCGTCGAGTTGGTCCGAGGGAAGTCGAGTGGACGAATCGACGACCTCGAACAGCAGTTGACTGAGTTGAACGGTCGGGTCGCACATCGTTTCGACGATCACCTCGCGAAGGTCGGGGTCGTCGACGATGGCGGTCGAGCGCAGGACAGCGAGCAGTGGTGCAGCGAGATCGCGCATGGCGGCGTGCTGCTGAGATGGTGTGACGATCGACTCCGCGAGCGAGATCTTAGCTTCGAGCCAGTTCCACAGGTGATTCACGAGGGCAGACGCGAGGTCAGCTTTGAGATCTTTGGAGGCGTGCGGGTCGTCGGTCAGGCTCGTGCAGAGATCTGGAAGGCTTTCGACCCACTCCGCTCGCTCTGGCGCGGTGCGCGACGCGAACCGAGGCCGATGATCCACCCATGATGCGAGCTGTTGGTCGAACCAAGGCTGGCCGTGCTGTTCGGTCAGTGCCAGAAGGACGGTGGCATCTGCCGGTGTGACGGCTTCGAGGGTGAAGGGCTCGAGCAGGCGTGTCGCGAGGTTCTCGTGCTCGAGCTCCCAGGCAAGGAGTAGCGCTGGGGGCAGAAGCGTTCGTTGGTTCCCCTCTCGAACGCCGTCGGGCCAGAACCGCAGCAGACTTGACACATCGTCGGCCCGTGTTTGTGACGCGTCGGGGTCGTCGGTGGACCCGAGCAGTTCGTGGAGGGCAGCGAGTGGATCGCCCTTGGCCCGCACTGCGAGCGAGCGAGATTTCGGCCAGATCACGACGGCCGCTCGCCGGTACCAGCGGTCCATCGTGTTGCCCGAGTTGCCCATGTAGCCGGTGTACTCAGTGTCGTATGCCGTCAGCTTGAGGGAGGGTGCCGACGTTGCCAGCTCGGCCGTTGTCACATAGGAGTCGAAGCTGGACACCTCACCGGCGGCCGGAGTGATCTCGACCGTGGAATCGAGGAGGTCGCCGAGCTCGAGATCGGTGCGTTCGGGATTATCGTCCCAGTTCGATCGGGCTCCGCGCCTCCACGGCGGCGGCCCGCTGTCGTAGCACTCCCAGGTCTCTTGGATCTCGGCGTGACCCAGGGCCATCTCGCAGTCCGCCTGGCGAGCGGCCTGGCCGAGGATGTTGGCTCGGGTGGCGTCGTCACCCTTGAGCTCGGGCCAACGGAGCCCCCTCTCTGTGTACTGGTAGTCGAGCAGAAAGACGAGACGGTCGCGGGGATCTTGGGCCTGGCTGTCGCCTGGCCATCGAGGTTGGGGCGTTTGCACGAAGTGCTGTTCCAGTAACTCAGCGGCTGTGGCCGCGAGCACGGCGGCGTTGTCGTTCGCTGGGGTGGTGTGCCCGGCGAGCATCAGGTTGTAGGTGAGCACCACCCGGTAGCCGCTCTCTACAGGCAGGACCTCGTGGCGGGTATCGGCATAGAACGCCACGAACGTCAACGACGACGCGGAGCCCCGGTACCGGCGCGACTCGCCGCGGTGCTCGACCACGAGCTCGCCGCCCTTCGAGTTCGACGGCAACAGCACGACCAGCGAGCCGATCATCTGGTCGTTCTTCTCGGAGTCCTGGTGTGGGGCGAAGAACTGGTGGGGCTCATACACAAGCATGGAGTGCAGTTCTGCTTTGAGTGAGCTGGTGGCGGGCAGGCCGAGGTCCTCGCGGATGGTATCTAGCATCGGACGAAGCGTGTTGTTCCATCGCCGCTTGTCGATCTTCACTCGGGAACGAGGAATCTCCCATGTGTCGCGGACGCGCCGATCGAGGATGGTTTGCGCACCGTGTCCATATTTGGCGGGGTGGGCGAGGAGACGAAGCTCCTTTGCCTTGGCAGCGGTCACTGGCAAGCTGAGCGGTCCCACACCTCGGACCTCGATGGTCAGGTTGCCGACCGGAGCGGTGCGGCGCGTGCAAAACGATCCACCACTTCGGAGGTTGCGTAGTAAGTCTGCCAACTGGTCGCGAGCGATACCGGTCATGGTCCGACGATAGCCCTCGTCCGCTGGCCAGCGCTCAAGCCGTCGCCGCTGGGAGCCCTAGTTGGAAGACACCCTGCGATCCCGGCACAGTTGGTAGTCGCTGTCCCAAGGGCGAATCTGTTCGAACACGCTGCTAGAGCCGCCGAAGATGTTGATGAGCTCGGCGACGAGCGGCTCGTGCGGCTTGCCGAGGCTTACGAAGTTGTCGATACAGCCGCGTCGGTCGATGTGTATGTGCACGTTGTCGAGTCGATCTTGGAGACGACCGATCGACGGGCGTATCGGGCTGCGGTAGAGCAGCTCAAGAACGCGAGACGAGCTGCTGTAGCGGCCGGGCTCGTTGCGGAACATCACGCATATCTGGTCGACCTGCGAGGGGAACATCGGCGGAGGCCAACACTCGTAGCGATGCTCGACAAACTCATCGCGGGCTGACCCATGATCGAGATGCCCGTGGAGGAGGGCGTGGTGCATTGGTGTCCGTGATGGTCCGGGCTAAATGCAGAGCTATTCCTCAGCGAATACCGATACATCAGTGTGCTAGTGAGGTATAGTGGGTCACTGAGGTATTAGCCCGTGCCGACGAGGACGAACGAACACGACACGACCCAGCGTGCCATCGACGCGATCCTTGGCGTGCTTCCGCCATCGGCACGCGACGCGGTCGTCGGCTCAGGCCGATCAGGAGTCACCCTCGGCGGGCGGCATCTCTACGTTCGTTGGGTCGGAGAGGGGAACCTCGGAGACGTGAAGGCGGTGATCGGGGATCACGACCCTCGCCCCGATGTAGTGGTCGGCCGTCAGTTGTCTCGCGGCGCACGAGACGCGGCATCGGAAGCTGGAATCGGATGGGTCGATGAGACGGGCGCGGCAGAGATAGCTGTCGGGCATGTCATCATCTCGCGCTCGGGCCGGCCACCAACCGGTGTCGAGCGGCCCAAGCGGTGGACCCCGGCCGTGCTCGCAATCGCCGAGGCTCTCTTGTGTCACACGAAGGCGACGGTGGCTGAGACTCGGTTGGCAACAGGGCTCTCGGCAGGAAGTTGCACGAGCGCGCTGCGTTTCCTTACCGATCAGGGCCTTCTCGAAGCTACGGCACGAAGGGGCCGAGGATCAGCACGCCGCGTTCCCGACGAGCGCCGTCTCCTCGACGCCTACGCCGTGGCCGCGGCAGTGACGCCGGAGTCGGTGTCGCTCACTGTTGGTACGACCTGGCGCGATCCTGTCGCGGGTCTTGTTGAAGTCGGTGCGGAGTGGGACAGCGCGGGTGTTCGATGGGCCGCTACTGGCCTGGCCGCAGCATCAGCACTCGCTCCGCTGATCACGACCATCACCTCGACCGAGGTCTACCTCGCGGTCACCACGATCATCGGCCTCGAATCGACCGCAGCCGACGTCGGGCTGCGACCCATCGACGGGGGGCGTCTCACGCTCCGGCCCTTCCCCACCGTCACCGTTGACCGAATGGCAAACGAACTGGCCGGCCTTCGCGTCGCTCCGTGGCCCCGGGTGTTCGTCGATCTTCGCAAAGCCGGGGTCCGTGGTGAGGAAGCGGCCGAGCATCTGCGTGAGCTGATGCATGGAGGCTGAGGAACCAAGAAGCCGGGCGGCACGCGCCGCGGCTGAATGCGCCCTCGTGCGGGTCGTTTACCACTACGGAACCCGACCCGAGTTCGTGGTTCTCGGCGGGCTCGTGCCTGAGCTTTTGTGCTCCACCAGCGCTTTCCGACACGCCGGCACCACCGACGTCGATGTGCAAGTCGATCTCGAGATCTCGTGTGGCTCGGTGAACGCGGCCCGTCTGGAACGAGCCTTGCGCAGTGCCGAGTTCGAACCCGACAAGGAGCGGATCTGGAGGTGGAAGGCCGACGGACCCAACCATCGCACGGTTGTGAAGTTCGAGCTGCTCGCCGACCTCGACGACCAACCCGCCGGCGCAACTGTCGACTTCGACGGCTGTGAAGATTTGGGCGCGGCGAACCTTCGTGGGACCGGATTCGCGGCCCGCGACTTCGACGTACACGAACTTTGTGCACGGGTAGGCGACGCAGACCAGACGGTGGAGGTGAACGTCGCCGGCCCGGCCGGGTTCCTTCTCGCCAAGGCCGCGGCAGCCTACGGACGACGTCTTCGGAAGGACTGGTACGACATTGCGTTCGTTCTGGTCCACAACGACGCCGGCGGACCCGTTGACGCCGCCCAGGCAGTGCTCGATCGGTTCCCTGATGACCTGACAACGGTTCGGGTCGCTCTCGATGACCTGCGAGCAAATTTCGCGGATCCTGATGCGCAAGGGCCACAGGCCTACGCGGCCCAGATGGCATTGGACCACCCCGAACTCGACCCCCGCACGGTTCTAGCCGACGCGGTTGTAGCGGTCACTGCCTTCCACGACCACCTGTTCGCGAGGTGAGCCGAGCCGCAGCGGTGGCGGTCGCTGGTTGGCTGCACCGTCACCGGGGACGGCGGGAGACCTATTGGATGGCAGGCGAACTGCTCTCTGGACTGGCGCCAATCAGCTCGGCGATCGCGGCCTCATCAGTTGGCCGGAACTCGTTGGCGTCCACTCCTACGTTGATCATGCGGCCGCGCTGGCCGTAGTCCGGTGCAGGAGTTCGAACGGCGAACCCATCAAACACCTCAGTGTCACGTCTGGAAGAGGCCCCATCAAACGATTGATCCGACACTCTCCGGCCGGCGGCGACAGATTCAACCCCCTCCGTAACGCTCGTGTTGGCCCACGACAGCCACCACACTCGGGAAGTGCAGTGAGCGATGTTGATGGGCGGCGCTCCTGCGAGCGATATCGACGCCTTGGAGGGCTGCGCGAAACAATGGCCGATCGGGCAAACGGACCTCTCTGAGAGGCCCGACCATTGCGCTGCATCTTGGTCTGTGGGAGCTAGTCGGACGACACCCTGCGATCCCGGCAGAGTTGGTAGGTGCTGTCCCAAGGGCGAATCTGTTCGAACACGCTGCTAGCGGTCAGAACGCCCGCATCGTCGTATCGGTCGCCGATGATCTGCATGCCGACAGGTAGGTTTCCGTCGATGAGACCAGCTGGAATCGACGCCGCTGGGTGTCCGGAGAAGTTCAAGAAATAGGTCATGCACCATCCGAGCAATGGTTCGATATCGACACCGTTCACCGCTGATGGTCCCATTGTGTTGCCGTCCGTTGCATTGTCGACCTGCACTGCGGCAACAGTGGGTGTCACAAGAAAGTCGTACGAATTGACGACGTTCTGTACGGCGTCGTTCACGACGGTACGCATTGCCTGATCTCTGGCTACGTCAGTAACGCTCATGGCGTAGCCCTCTTCGATCCGGCGCACATAGAGAGCGGGCATCGAATCTCTATGCTCGCCGAGCAGGTCGACGCCTTGTTCCTTGAAGCCCTCAATGGTGGCGATATTGATGGGTGCTATCAGGCGGTACAGAAGGTCAATCAACTCAATGTGATCGAACGGGATATCGATTTCGACTTCCTCAACGATCGCTCCAGCCTGCTCGAACGCTCGAACCGCGTTCGCCACTGTCTCAGCCACTCTGGGGTCGACCGGGTACACCCCGAAGTCTGGGCTGTAAGCGATCCGTTTTCCCGACAGGTCGCGGTCGAGACCCTCCAAGAAGTCGGGCGCGGATTGCAGACTGTATGGGTCTCGCGAGTCGTAGCCAGAAAGTGTGTTCAGGACCAACGCTGCATCCTGCACCGTTCGCGTGATGGGCCCTTTGGCCACGAACGGACTGGTTCCTCCGAATGCGTTCGGCCGAAGCACGACCGGAACCCTGCCAAAAGATGGCTTGAACCCGTAGACGCCACACCAAGCTGCCGGGATCCGAATCGAGCCGCCAGCATCGGTGCCCTCGGCGAATGGAACCATCCCGTCAGCCACAGCAGCCGCGCTACCCCCCGAGGAGCCGCCCGAGTTCTTCGTTGTGTCGAAGGGATTGCACGTTGGCCCGAAAAGCGGATTGTCGCAGGTGCCACTAAACCCCATGACAGGGCTGTTGGTCTTCCCGACGATTATCGCCCCGGCCTTCTCGACCCGCTCGGCGAAGACGCAGTAGTTGTCAACGACCAGATCGGAAAGGGCGGGGATCCCGCCGAAGGTCGAGATCCACCCAGGTTTGAAGTCGAAGAGATCCTTGATGAGTGTCGGAACACCGTGGAGAGGGCCCAGCTTCTCGCCCGATGCAACGGCGCTCTCCGCCGCAATCGCATCGATGCGGGCGTCGTCGAACCCCTCGTACACGACGGCGTTCAAATCTGGATTCCTCTGCTCGATCCGATCGATGACGGAGTCCACCAGCTCGACGGGTGATAGTTCGCGCTCGCGCACGCGTCTGGCAAGCTCGGTGGCCGAGGAATACGCGATATCAGATGTAGTGGTCATGCTGTTGCTCCTTGAGCGCTGCGATTGGGTGAGTCAGCCGAACAATTTGGCCTTGCTTCGCGGTGGTCCCGTGCTGGAACGCACAGTCAGCTTCAAAGGAAGCTCGATTCCGTTTGTCGGCGTTTCCCCCGAGAGCAGAGCTAGGGCCCTCCTCATTCCACGAATGCCAAGTTCACGCAGCGGGACGTGCACTGTGGTCAAGGGCGGCTCAACATATGCGCACGGAGAAATGTCGTCGTAGCCGACGACCGAAACCTGTTCTGGAACAGATATCGAATAGCTTCGGAGGCCACGAACGAAGCCGATCGCTGCCTGATCGTTTGCTCCCACCACAGCAGTGGCGGGGAGTTCTGCCGCCCGAAACTCCACTGCCGCTCTCTCGCCATCCGCTCGACCAAAACCTCGACCAAAAGTCATGGCTTCTGGCAACGAAATCGAATGACGGTCAAGTGCAGCGCGCATTGCCGCCAAGCGATCAACTGAGGTCACGATGGACGGGGGACCGGCTAGGAATCCAAAGCTGCGATGACCGAGCCCCACGAGGTGATCAACAGCGAGAGCGAGCCCAAGCGTGTTCGAGTAGCCGATGTCTGGAGCACCCCCCGAGTGAGGAGCCAGGTGCACCACTACGCCTCCAGCGGCATCAATCAGTGCCAGTTGGCGGGCAATCTTGGTCTGATAGACGGGTTCGATGACTTCACCTGCGGTGAACAACACAGCATCAACTTGTAGGGCCCGAAGCTTACGAAGATAGTGAACCTCTTTCTCGGGGTTTCGGTCCGTGTTACAAATCAGAGTGGCATAGCCGTTCTCATAGGCCTCGTCCTCGATACCGCGAGCAATCTCGCTGAAGTACTCGTCCATCACGTCATGCACGATGATGGCCACGACCTTGGTTCGCTTCTGAGCTAATCCACTCGCGAGGAGGTTCCGTTCGAAGTCCAATGACTCCGCGGCCGCGACCACCCTCTTGCGGGTCTGTTCGGCGACTGGATGCGCCGAACCGCTCAGCACACGCGAGACTGTGGCCGTGGAAACCTTGGCCAGATCAGCCACGTCTTGGAGCGAGTGAGTCAGCTGAACGGCTCGATGATGTGACGGGCTATGAGTTCTAGTTGTTCGACATCAGCCGACATCGTGTGCAACATCATGTACTCAACGCCGGCATCGATACGCGCCTGGACCTTGGACTGGATCTCATCGATCGTTCCGGGCATGTACACCTCGTCGATGTAGTCCCAAGGGCGTTCATCGCTGATTATGTCCCCGAAACGCTGTTGTTGGATCGAGCGGATTTCTTCGGGGCTTCCTCGCTCCTCGATCCAGGTGAAGTTCTCATGGGCAAAAGTGAACGGCGAATCACGTCCAGCCGCTTCCCTTGCTTCAATGATGAGTTGGCGATCGGCTGCGATCAGATCGGGCGGACACGTCGGTCTGGCGATCCAGCCGTCGGCCTCGGAAATTCGTCGCAGGACATTGGGGTTCATTGTCGGGGGTTCAGGTGATGCCTCGTGGGCCAACTGACTACCACCGGCAGCCCAAACCGGTGGAGGCTGCTTCAGGTGCGGTTCGACGGTGACTTGGTCGAGTTGGTAGTACTTGCCATCGAATTCCACGTCCGGTCCATCAAACAACGAAGTCGTTGCCGCAAGCACCTCGTCTGTCCGCGCTCCGCGCTCAGACTTGGCCACACCACAGGCGGTGAACTCGGGGCCATACCAGCCGGTTCCTATTCCATAGATGAACCGATTGCCCGACAGGTAGTGCAGCGTCGCTATCTCCTTTGCGAGCACCGCGGGTTGGCGGACCGGAAGAATCAGTATCGAGGTGCCCAACTTCACGCTTTCGGTCACCGCTGCGACGTGGGACAACGTCATTAACGAGTCCAACCAACTCACCCGATAGAAGCGCTGCGCGGTCACGATGTGGTCGGTAATCCAGAGCGAATCGAATCCAAGCTCTTCGGCCGCCCGTGCGAAGCGGCGTACAGCCTCTGGGTGCTCGCTTTCTCTACCTGGAATTATGTACGACGGAAGGAACACTCCGAACTTCACCGCGATCCCCCAATGAGTCCGACCTCGGTCAGCGTGTTCTTTAACATCGCTCGCTCTTCATCGCCGACGCCCAATAGCGGCAGCCGCATGTGCGGTGCGTCGAGGACGCCGAGCAAACACAGGCATTCCTTCAATCGAACTCGGTAGTCACCAACCGGTGGCCTGAAGACGACGTCGGCAAGACGTTGAACGCGCCGCCCAAGTTCTCTGGCGTCATCAATTCGACCGGCTTGCCATGCGTTGATCATGTCCACCTGCTCCTTTGTCATTACTGCACCGAAACCAATCAGTGCTCCGGTGGCCCCAAGCATGAACGACTCGAGAATGAAGTTGTCATTCCCGGTGAGTAGCGTGATGGGTCGAGGTAGTCCGGCGAGGATTCGCGCTGTGTCCGCGAATCTGCGGGCGTCGAACGACGCCTCTTTCATAGCGATGACGCCGTCTATCGATGCCATGGCTTGCAAAGTGTCCGGATCAAAGTTGAGTCCTGCGAGCGCAGGTTGCAACTGGAAGAGAATAAGGGGAAGTCCCTCCGCGGCGATGGCCTCGTGATATGCAACTGGCACATCGGGATTGAGTGGCTCGCTCAAGTAGGCAGGAATCGGAAAGACCAACAACGCATCGGCGCCGACTGTCGCAAAGTCGCTCGCCTGGCGTACTGCGGCGTCCGTTGATGGGCCGGCTATCCCTGCAATGATCGGCAGATCCGTCGTGTCACGAACGACTTGAAGCACACGAAGTTTTTCATCGTGTGCCAGATGCGGCCCTTCGCCAGTATCGACATTGATCGCCAACGCGACTGGTCCCTGCTGGGCCACCCAACCAATGTAGGAGCGCAGGCCTGGTTCATCGATACTGCCATCGGCATTCATCGGTAGGACAGTCGCGGGAATTAGACCATTGAGATTAAGCTTCATTCGGACTCCAGTTCATCAGCAGGTGGCCTCCGGACAGGCTCCAGGTTGCTGATTAGGGACATCTACGTCATCTTGTTCGGTGAGTAGGTAAGCGCTTGCCTAAGTCAACCCGAACCATGTGGCTAAGTCAAGCGGGTCAGCGTTTGGGCGCCCGTTGACAGTGACACCACGCCAATTGCGGCTCGAACCACCGTCGACCCTTGAAGTTGATGGGCTGAGCCACATTTGGTGTGGCTCACGTCCTCAACTTGGTGTCCGCTATGTCGAGGCTGGTCGGGCGGATTCGAGAATGTGGCAGTGCGTTGCGGTGGCGCTGGTGGGTGGGGCAGCCGCGGCGATGGCTGCGAGTTGTTGCAGGTCGGTCCGCATGGTCTGTAGGTCTTCGATTCGCTGGCGGAGGTCGGCCGCATGTTTCGCGATCAGTAGGCGCACGTGGTCACAAGGCGTTTCGCCGTTGTCGCGCAATTCGAGAATCTCGCCGATCTCGCCGAGGGTGAAACCCACAGCTTGGGCTGTTCGAATGAACCGCAGTCTTTCCAATGCCAGGTGGCTGTAGTTGCGATATCTCGACGGGGTCCGTGTCGGCGCTGCGAGGAGGCCGACCTTTTCGTAGTAGCGGACCGCTTCTGTGGTGATGCCGACGTCGTTGGCCATTTCTCCGATTCGCATGAATTGGATTGTATCACTTGACCCTGAAGTCCCCTTTAGGGTCTAATGTTGGCTGGGTATGTCAACCAACCCAGGAGTCGGGTCGCTGTGAGCGAACCAAGTATCGGTGATGCTGAACCCGGTAAGGCGTCCTCTGTCGGATACGCGGCGCTGGCGTTCGCGCTTCTGGTTGTGGGTCTTGTTGGATTCCTCGGCTTTGTCGTCTATCCCAGTCTTGATCTCTCTGCTGGTGTTGGCGTAGGTCTAGTCGTGCTCGCTGCGGCCGCTGGTGTTGCGTCGTTCTTTTCGCCGTGCTCGTTTCCGCTGCTGGTGGCAATGTTGGGTCGACCCCTGGGAGAGAGGGCGCAGATTGATGATCAACGCCAGCCGACTCGGAACTCTCTCGCATTTGCTACGGCGTTGTCGTTGGGTGTCGTCGCGTTCTTGGCGCTGCTAGGAACCGTGATTGCGCTAGGAGGCGAAGCCGTCATAAAAGACGTGACCTTCACCAGCACGACGGGTCGGGTTCTGCGAATCACCGTTGGTACTTTCCTGATCCTCGTCGGTTTGATCCAACTCGGACGCATAACTGTTCGGTTGCGGCGATTCGAGCCCGCGTTGAAGCGCTTCTTGCGAAGCCAACGTCGAGAGGTACCTGGGCAGCCAGAGCTGCTGCGTTTTGGTCTGTTTGGGTTTGGTTACCTCGCGGCCGGATTCGGTTGAACGGGGCCGATCCTGGCCGGTCTGGCTGGGCAATCACTAGTGGCCGGAGGCGCCTCCGCCGCGTTCATCGCGTTCGCCGTTGCTGCACTGATGATCGTCATCTTGATTTTCGGGCTCGCGTTGATCGTGGGCGCTGCTCAACAGCGCACCGTCGACCTGCTCAAGGCGGGAGCGCCCACCGTGAGAAGGTGGGGTGGACGGATCCTGTTGGGTGTCGGGGTTTGGTTCATCGCTCTTGGAGTGTTCTCCAGCTTCTTCGCCGAGGTCTTTCCCGTGTAACGCTGCTCCGCCGCTAGCGGTAGCTGCCATCCAACACTACGGATTGGTGTCGTTGCTGACCGGTACGCCGGCGACCCTTGCCCACATCAGCGATGAGAGCGGCGTCTGTATCGACGAGATCCGCGCAGGTGTGGCCGGCCTTCAAAAGGTCGGACGAAGCGAAATGGAACGTTCGAGAGTCATCGGGGTTGGTGGTCTCACCATGAACCCGACGAACCACACCCTGGCCTTGTCTCTCGCGACGATCCACACGTGGTGTGCCCTCGACGCTGTCGGCAGCCCCGTTGCGCTAGCCCTCGATGCCGACGTATCGACAAGTTGCCGCCACTGCGTGACCACCTCGACCACTGGGCCGTCTCCACCCCAACCGACGGGACCGCACTCGACCTAGGTGAGGCCGCCGAGTTGGGTCGTGCCATGTGGGGACGCCACCAGCACTAACTATCGCCATCCCGGTAGGGCCAGGGTTCTGGAGAGTCAAAGCGGAGTGACAGATCAAGGCGGGCTGCGATACTGGCAATATGACGAACCGCTCGGTTACGGCCCACATCACCTATCGAATTGATCCGAACCAAGTTGAGGAGTTCGAGCGCTATGGCAAAGCGTGGATTGCTCTGGTGAACCGTTTCGGCGGCAACCATCACGGGTACTTTCTTCCGTCAGAGGGCTCTAACGACACCGCCTACGCTCTGTTCTCGTTCAACTCCCTCGCCGACTACGAACGCTACAGAATCGAGGCTGAGTCCGATCGCGACTGCATAGAGGTGTACGCACGAGCAAAGGAATCCGGCTGCATCCACAGCTTCACTCGAACCTTCCTGCGACCTGTGCTGATGTAGCAGCCAGTATCGCCGTCGACCCACGGGCTCGATCTCGACCATGACAAGTTTCGCGGGCGGATCGGGACAACAATCGTCGAGTCGGCGTGCTGTTCTTGAGAGCTACCCGTCGGTCATCCAGAGAGTTGCGACACCATCGGTGTCGACTGTCGCAACTACCGTTCGGCCCAACCAGTCAATCACAGCAATGTTGGACAGCGACCTGGTGCCTTCGTTGCTTTCGAGCACGAACTCCTCGATGAACTCTCCATCGCTGAGAGACAACGCCACCAGTTGGGTGCGGGCCTGGTTCGGTAGCAACACCTCCCAGTCGCCGTCTCCGTCGAGATCGCCGACATAGGCGCCGTCGAGAATGCGCGAGTTGATGGCGTGGGGCGAATACTGCCCGCGCGTGGCCACCGATTCGA
>CAZMUM010000055.1:0-27408 GCA_964569385.1 uncultured Acidimicrobiales bacterium | reverse complement strand
AACGAACTTGTGCGCGTCGAGGGTGGTCACGCTGAGACCGTACCAACCCCTTTGGCCACGCCTGCGCCTTGGGGTAGCTAGCGCAGAGTCCAGGGGCCACCGGCAGAGTCAACTTTGTCGACGAGCTGGGCGAGGTCGTTCTCGACCAGCTCCGCCAGCAGCTGTTCGAATGGTTCGAACAGCTCTTTTGCTCGTTCGATGCTGGCACGGTGAGTCTGGGTTGGTGACTGGGTCGTGTTCCAATGGTGCGAGACGACTCTGTCGACCAGGCTCTTGATCGACGTCGCTGACGGTTCCGACATCGCCCCCTTCACCGGGTCGCCGTTGAGATCACGGTTGAGATCCTCTAGCCGCGAATGCATAGTCTCGAGATCGACGAACAAATCAGAGCTGGCCTTGGGCGTCTGCATGAGAGTGGCGCGGATGTGTTTGATGCGACGCTGAACGTGTTTGATCTGTTCGGCCGCTCCGGCTACCCGTCTGGCCAAGTCTGAGGTCATTAGCTGGAAATCTGCCGCTTCACTGGCAGTTGACTCGACATCGGTGGCTGGCGTGGACTTCACCTCGAATGATTCGGGGCCAGAGAGAACCACGATCCCGTCAGGGGTTAGGAGCACAAGTTCAACTGTGTAAGCGCCTGGTGCGGCCAGAGGGCCCTGCGGGTCGGCGTCCCATGGTGCCTTGAACTTGGGTTCGTCGAGGTTGAGAGGTGTCGGCGGCGCGAGACGTAGATTCCACGCGGTTCGGTGCAGACCCGCTTTGGTTTGGGCTGCGACTCTGGCGATTGCTTCGCCATTGGCGCTACGCACGACAAGAAACAGCCCGGGATCGACCTCGAGGTGCTCGTCCCACAGAGCGTCCCAACCGGGGAACGTAACGTCGCTGGCCTCCTTCTCGGCCTTGATTCGAGCCAACTTGGCTGTCGTGTGATCGGCAGCCAAGTTGTAGGTAAAGGTGGCCCCGAAAGACGGATTCTCTGTTCTGAATGCGGTTGAACCGAGTGTTGGCTGGCCCGGCGCCTGCATTGGTTGGTACGGGACATAACGCCAGGCATCGCGCACGGGGAACAAGGCGGCGTCTTTGGCCAGTACCTCCTCGGACAAACCTCGCAGCAGCGAGTAGTCGTCGAGCACGTAGATGCCGCGACCAAAACTGGCCCCGACCAGGTCGCTGTCTCGGCGCTGGAGCTTGATGTCTCGAAACGCGATGGTTGGCACGTCCTTCGAGAACTTGTGCCAGTTCAGGCCATGGTTCTGGGTGAAATAGATGCCGAACTCGGTGGCGAGGAACAGCAGATCCGGGTCGACGTGGTCTTGCTCGATGGCCCAGATGATGGTGCCCTCGGGTAGATCGCCGGTGATGGACCGCCAGCTCTGGCCGCGGTCGCTGCTGGCGAATACATAGGGGGAGTAGTCGCCGTTCTTGTGAGCATCGGCGGCGAGGAACACAGAATCGCCGTCGTGTTGTGATGCTTCGACATCGTTGATGAACGCGTCGACGGGTAGACCGACTGGCCGCTCTGCCGCGGTCCAAGTCGATCCGCCGTCATCTGACGACTGCACCAATCCGTCATCGGTTCCCACATAGAGCACGTCAGGCGTAACGGGAGACTCCGATACGTGGGTGATAGTGCTGTACTGCGACATTGCCATGTGGTCGTAGAGCGCGTTGACGCTGTGCGCCTTGTCGTCGGTTGGCAGGTCGTAACGATTCTGATTGGTGGTCAGGTCTGGGCTGACGGCGGTCCAGGAGTCGCCCCGGTTGTCGCTTCGCCACAGCCGCTGCGACGCAACATAGATGCGGCTCGAGTTGTGCGGGCTGACCAGAATCGGGGTGTCCCAGTTCCAACGCTCGGGCGGATCGCCAGGACCGCCCTGAGGTTGAATGTCTTGCAGTTCCATCGTGCGCCGGTCGTGGCGCATAACGTTTCCCTGTTGCCATTCGAAGTAGCTCGTGTCTGGGTCGTCTGGGTCGAAAGCGACGTGGTAGCCGTCGGAACCAAGAGTGACGTTCCAGTCCTGATTGCGCACGCCGTCGAGGTGCCCAGTTCGGGTGGGCCCGAAGAGGGTTCCGAGATCCTGGGCTCCGGCGAGCACGTTGCAAAAGGGCAACGAGTTGTCGACCGCTATGCGGTAGAACTGCGAAATCGGCAGGTTGGGGATGTGCCGATACGAAACCGCCTCGTCGAACGTTTCGTAGATACCTGCATCTGACCCGACGAGCAGGTGGTTGGCGTCGTCGGGGTCGATCCAGACTGTGTGGTTGTCGGTGTGTTTGTTGTTGCCGATCTCGAGGTTCTCGAAGGTCTTGCCACCATCGCGGGTGACGTGAACAAACACGTCGACTTGGTAGACGCGGTCGGCATCGTGGGGCGACGCGAAGATCTCTTGGTAATAGTGAGGCCCGGTTCCGCCCGAGATGTATTCGTTGCGCCTTTCCCAGCTTTCGCCACGGTCGGTCGATCGGTAAAAGCCAGCTTCGTCTGGGTCTTCGGCTTCTACGGTGGCATAGACGAGTTCGGGGCTGACCGGCGTGGTGACTAGGCCAATCTTGCCCATCTTGGTCTTGGGCAAACCTTGGCTGATACGACGCCACGTGGTGCCACCGTCGGTCGTTTTGTGGATGCCAGAACCAGGGCCACCGCCAAGAAACGACCACACCCGGCGACGGCGCTGATACGTAGCGGCGTAGATGGTGTCGGGGTCGTCGGGAGCGAACGCCATGCTGGTGACGCCGGTGTCGGCGTCGATTTCGAGCGCGGTGTCCCACGTCTGGCCGCCGTCGGTGGTCTTGAAGACGCCGCGCTCGCCACCAGCTGACCACAGTGGTCCTTCGGCCGCTACTAACACGGTGTCTGGGTTGCGCGGGTCGATGAGGATCTTGGCGATGTGTTCTGACTTCTTCAGGCCCATACAGGTCCAGGTTTTTCCTCCGTTAAGGCTGCGGTAGACACCATCGCCCCAGGCGACATGACGTCCGCTGACCGCCTCGCCTGTGCCAACCCAAATGACGTTGGGTCGAGTCGGATCGATCGCTACGCACCCAATCGAATAGGAAGTCTGAGTATCGAAGATCGGCTGCCATGTCGTGCCGGCGTTTGTGGTTTTCCAGACCCCTCCGGAGCCGACGGCGACGTACCAGGTGCTCTTGTGATCGGGATGGATGGCGATGTCGGCGATGCGGCCTCCCATGAAGGCCGGACCGATGTTTCGAAGGGCCAGACCTCCGATCGCCTTCTCAAGTGGTGACTTCTCAGCGTCGGTCTCAGTGTCAGTTTCGGTATTCACGGTGGCCTTCTGCTCAGTTCGGCTGTTGCTGGCGCCGCATGGCGATCTCGGCGAGTTGGGTGTGAGTGATCTCACCCTGGAATAACGACATTAGGGCCCGACCGAATGGTCTACGAGGCCAGCGGGCGTCGTCGACGAGATGAAGCTCAGCCTCGATTGAACCATCGTCTTTGAATTCGTAAGCCCAATACCCGGGCGGTAGCCAAGTTCGTGCTTCGAGGTCGAAGTTGTGTTTGAGCGCCGGAGCGACCACCACTTCGCGCCCAAGAAGTTGGTATTTGTCGGGAATGTGGGTGTGTCCGGCCCCGATGCCTTTGATGATTGGAAAGGCGGTCAGCAATGCATCCCATTCGCTTGCATAGTTGGCGTCATCGACCATAGGGATCGGACACGACGGCGGATGATGCACCCACACGAACGCGTGCTCGGCGTTGGTGGCATTGAGGGTGTCTTCTATCGACGCGATTTCGCGCGCTCCCAGGGTGCCGTTTCGGTGAAGCCTTTCGCCCGTCTCGACGGGGTCGATGTGTCGGCCGTGTTCATCTGGCAGCATGACCCCGGCGTTCGAGTCGACGAACAGGTGACACCAGCCGCCAGCGTTAACAACTCTTGATGCGCCGATACCAGGCCGGCCGATGCCAACGGTGAAGGCCGCATCCTGGTCGTGGTTGCCTGGACAGATATTGACCGGCATGTCGAATCGTCCGAGGGCTTGGGCGGCTCGTTCGTACTCGGCCGGCTCGCCGTGGTCGGCGACGTCGCCCGTAACTACCACCATGTCGGCGTTTTGGTGCTCGGTGATGTGGTCGAACACCGCATCGAACGCTTCGGTCGTGTCGTAGGCGAAGCCACCTTCGGCGCTACCGCCCTCCTCAAGGAAGTGTGTATCCGACAATTGAACGATGCGGAAAGTTTCGGACACCAGGTACCCCCTGTAGATGACAGCCCGATTGTTTCACAACCCGACGCAAGAGTCGTATGCGAGTTCGCTAGACCTCTTCAAACTCATCGTGACGACGTTGATCGTTGTACCCCTTGTGCTGAGGGCGACCTGGGGGAGAGTCTTCCCAAGATTCCTGGCGACCGAATGGGGTTAAGTCGAGGTAGGTCCAATGGCTACCGAGGTGTTCGATCCCGCGGTTGCCGGTGAAGTAGGTGCGGTAGATATTGGCGTCGCTGCGGATGAAGACGCTTGCACCGTGGTCTTCTGCACCGTTGTTGGTTACGCCCATGTCTTCGTTGAACGAGGTCTCGAACGACGAATACCACGTCAGGTTGTCCCAGCCCATACGCTCGTTGTAGGCCTGGAGTTTGGGCAGCGGCGCACGCGAAACGGCCACGATCGTGGTGTCCCTGGCGTGCAAATGAGCGGGATGCGACATTGCGTCGACAACCCACGAACAGCCGGGGCAACCGGCGTCCCAGTCCGGACCGAACATGAAGTGGTAGACGATGAGCTGAGCGCGGCCATCGAAGAGCTCCAGCATGGACTTGCTCCCGTGCGTCCCCTCGAACTGGTAACCAGCGTCGACAGCCATCATTGGCAAACGGCGACGCTTGGCGCTCACAAGGTCGCCCATTCGGGTTAAGGCCTTCTCGGCGACAGTGACCTCGTTGAGTGCCTTGGCCCACTCCTCGGCTGTCACCACCTTTGGCAGATGTTCGTCTTTAGCCTCGAGCTCCATTGTCTCCTCCTTCTCGCGTGACCGACTGTCAAACTAGTGCTCGACAGCTGCTCGGTCTCGGCTGGTCGATTCAAAGACCTCGGGGCTGGGGCTGAGGGTTGGCTATATACGATTGCACGCTGGCAGTTGAGCCACTTTCGACGCTAACGGAGAGTCGATCGATCTGTCGCCCATGGTTTCCATGATTCGACCAACCTGGACAGGTTCCCGCCGTCTCGACGTGAAGCGGTCGAGCTAAGGGTGATGCAGCGCCATACGTACGTCGAGGTAGCTGCGACGATGGGTCGGGGCCGAACCGGCGAGACGACTCTTCGAGGCGCCTCCGCGGTTGCGCGGAAGCTCGATCTTCGCGGGGCCCGGTGTAGTCAGCGTCGCCGTGGTTCGAGGATTTCCCAAGTGAGTCCGGGGAATTCCGTGGCCGGATCGAAGGCCGGGTCGTTAGACAGGATCACTGTTCCATCATCGGTGGCATATACACGATCGAAGGTGAGTGGTAGCTGGATTCCGGCATCGTCGAATGGCGTGTCGTAGGTCTCGACGCCGCGAGTAACCTGCACGAACTGGTTGGCGATCTGATCATTGACCGCTTGAGCGTTGCGGTAGGTCTCGCGGTAGATCTCGAATGTCTCGTCGGATAACTCCGCGATGATCTGCGACGTGCGACCCGCACCCTCGATCGCATCGAGACCGTTCTGCCTGGACAAATTGAGCACGTACTGATAGCGAGCGAACCAATCGATGTCGATCACGGGCGACTGGGCAATGGTCTGAAGGACCGGCCTGGCCGCCTCGAAGTCTTGCTCAAGAGCACGAATTGCGAAAAGAGTGTGAGGGGCCCAGTTTGTGAGTCCTGGCAGGGCTGGGCTGGTGGTGAAACTAAGAGCCACTGTGAACTCTTCGAGCAAGTCTGGACCCTCGCCGAACGGATATCGCACTCGTACCCGCGCCGCTATGGACTCAGTGTTCGGGAGACCTGCGACTACGGCGTTAGCAACATCGGGGAGAGGTTCGGCGGCGATGATCTCATAGGCCAGTCCGGATCGCGCCGCCGGAAGCACAACGGACGCTAGAAACTCTACGATGCTGCCAATCGGAGCCCGCACCGTGGCGCCCAGGTAGTTGTCGCCGGCCCCGAATCCGAACAGACCACCGTCTTGCCACACCTGAGAGAAGATGGGCAGAAACTCAACCTGGCTAAACCCGTCGGGGCTCGAGACCACGACTTCTCCGGTAACCAGATTGGCCCTGTCGTGGCGCCAGACCGGCCCACCTGTGACGGTCCAGCCAGCCGGCACGAGCAGGGTCAGCGCGTTGCCCCCAACCCCGAAAGGGTCTGTGTCGCTGATGGTGACGCGTTGCAAGACGATGGAGTTTCCGAGAGTTGTCGAATCCAGTACTGGCGTTCCCGCTCCATCGTCTTCAACCGACATGTTCGATCCGCACGACCCGGCGATCAGCACTACGGCCAGCAACAACGCCACGGCGCGCAGAGCTCGTGAAGTACCGGTTGGGAGTCGATCGCTCATCGAACCGTCACCGTGGCCTCGATAGTGCAGCCCGCTCCGGGTGTCGAGGTCACGGTTAGATTGCCTCCGGCGGCAGCCGAGCGGTCTCTCATGTTCTGTAAGCCATGTGAGTTCCCTGGGAGGCCCGAGTCAAAACCCGGGCCATCATCTTCGATCTTGAGAGTCAACTCAAGGTTGGTGCGGCTGAGTTCGATCCGAACTGCTGCGCCTGGAGCATGTTTGGCGGCATTGGTGAGCGCTTCGAGAGCGACGAAGTACAACGCCGCCGATGTGGCCGTGCCGATTCCGTCGCCTTCGCTGCCAACCACTTCAACCAGAGAAGGGCTGCGACGAGCCACCGCTCGAAGTGCCGCTGCTAGTCCGTGTGTCTGGAGCAGGGTTGGGTAAATTCCGTGGGCCAGATCGCGCAGTTCAGTGACCGCCCCATCGAGCTCGTGGCTCAGTTCGGCGACCCTGGCCCGGATGTCGTCATCGGTGATCTGCTTGTCGAGCAGGCGGACTCGCACGCCGAGCGCAACGAGCCGTTGTTGGGCGCCATCGTGTAGGTCGCGTTCGAGTCGGCGTCGTTCCGTGTCGGCGACCTCGGCCACTCGACGCCTCGAAGACACAACCTCAGAACGCGAATCCCGCAGTGAGTCGTTTAGCTCCAGCACCCGAATGATCTGTTGGCGCTGGCGCCTGTTGTTGTGCCAGGCGATGAATCCGATTGGAACGATCTGGGCGACCAGAGAGCCAATGACAATCATCAACTCGACTTCATCGTCGATGTCGGGAATTGCGCCACCGTCGTCGTTCAAGAGCCCGATCGATGCGACCAACGCCGTCACGACACCGCTGAGGCCGAGGGCAACGTAGATTCGGCCCCTTTCGAGATGGGGTGCGGCCAGAACAATCGGCGCCAGAACGGTGAGAATCATGACCGGCCACAGGATCGGCAAGAACATCGGCATTACTATGGCCACGGCCCAGTTACCTACGGCGATGAGGACGAGCGGCCGAAGCGTCTCGTGTTTGTCGGTCAGTCGCAGGGCGACGGTTAGCACAGCGGTAAGTCCGAGAAGTACCGGGACGATTCCCCACACGGTGCTGTTGTCGAGGAAGGCCACGTTGGCCACAACAACGAAGGCAGCGCCCGCGGTTACGCCGACCCTGTCAAAGACGATGAACTGTCGCAGAAACCGCCGATCCAGTTCGGTCGCGTCCTCGGTGCGAAAACCCGGCCCTGTCCTATTCATCGCGAGACTGTCATCACCGGAAGACTGTAGTGAACGCGAGTCCGTAGTGAAGGGGTGCATGTAGTACGCGATAGTGGGTGTTCTTGGCGTTGGTGGGACAGGTGGGATCTACGATCAATGGCCATGAGCGAGCTTCGTGTGGTGTTGGCCGATGATCATGAGCTGATAAGGCAAGGAGTCGCCGCGGTATTGGCTCTGATACCTGACGTCGAGGTAGTAGCCGAGTGTGACGACCTACCGTCTCTCTTGGATGCAGCTGCAACCCACCGCCCCGACGTTGTGGTGACCGATATTCGTATGCCTCCCACCAACACCGACGAAGGCATCGTGGCAGCGCGATCACTGCGGGCCGAGTATCACGACATCGGGGTTGTCGTGCTCTCGCAGTTTGCCGAACCCGAGTACGTGCTCGACCTGTTCGAAGACGGATCGGATCGCCTCGGCTACCTGCTGAAGGACAAGGTGAACGTCGCCGAAATGGAGCGGGCCGTGCGCTCGGTTGCCGCGGGTGGATCGGCCGTAGATGGGTCCATTATAGAGATGCTCGTTACGAGCCGCCGCAAGACGCCGACCGCAATCGACCGCCTAACTCCAAGAGAAGCCGAGGTCTTGAGTTACATCGCCGAGGGGTTGAACAACGCCGCGGTGGCCGAGAAACTGACCCTTAGCCACAAGGCTGTAGCCAAACACATCAACTCGATATTCTCAAAGCTCGATCTAGGCGACGAGGCCAGCTCGCATTCGCGGGTCAAGGCCGTGCTCATGTGGTTGGCTGAGTAGGGAGCCGGAGGTGCGACATGTGCACTAGTGATCGGGGTGAGGCACTCGGATCACTTCGAGGGCCTCGATACCGTCGAAGTCAGTCGGATTGCACGTGTGAACCGCCATGTCGTTTGCAACTGCGGTTGCGGCAATCAGGGCGTCGTAGGCGCGCGCCGCGGGGGTGCGGCCGCGGCGCCGTAGGGATGCTGCCACCTGACCAAATGCACGAGCAGCCGCAGCATCGAATGGGAGTGGGTCGAAGTCGGCTTCGGCTGCCTGTAGGTGAGCCTGGCGAGCCGCTCGCTCCTGATCAGATTTGGCCACCAAGGGACCGACTGACAACTCAGCCAGCGTGACCGCAGTGATGTAGGCCTCGCCGGGAAGGCTCTCGGTGTCGGTGATTCGTCCGAGGAGAATCAATGTGCTCGTGTCGAGCACTCCACGTGTTGTCACAGTGATGGGTCGATCAGCGCGTCGATGTCAGCTCTCAACTTTGTCGCATCGACGGCGGGAAGATGGGCACGTCTCTGGACTAGTTCAGCAGTTGAGGCCGGTGGCGCCGCGAGGGGGCGAAGTTCGGCTACTGGCTTGCCGCTACGCGTGATGGTCAGGTGTTCGCCTCGAGCGACACGATCTACTACGTCGCCGCCATGATTGCGTAGCTCTCTAATCGACACTTCACCCATGACGAACAGTGTATCACGTGTGATACAAATGGCTCCAGGCCGATACCAAGTTGATGACGTGAGCTACAACTGATGTGGCTCACGTCATCAATTTCAAGCGCTCAACGGTCGCGAGGACATCCCCAGGTGTCGCGAACTATGCGTGCCGTTTGGCCTTGCAAACAAAAGCCCCGGTGCGGGTGCGGATTCGCATTTGGCCGTCCACGAAGCGGCTTCGAATGGCAGCGCCAAACTCGACGGCTTGAGCATCTGTTGCGGTTTCGCCCGGCGGAAACGACAATCCGTAGGCGATAGCGGCTTGGGCATCGGTGACGAAGAGGTCGTTGTCATAGGCATGCCATGCGACGCGGGTGAACTGTTCTCGCAGGCGGGCCTCGCCGGTGTCGATGCCGAAGACCTCGTACAGCCCCTCGCCGTGACCGCCGAACACTTCGGCGATGGCGTCGTTCATCGCGTCCATGTGGCCGTAACCGTTTGTGGCAGCCAGCAGCGAACCGCCGGGACGCAGAACTCTGGCGAGCTCGGCGACTGCTAGGTCTGGATCAGGTACGTGATAGAGCATGTGGTTGGCGACGACGACATCAAAGGAATCGTCCTCGTACCGAAGCTCCTGAACGTCGCACTCGTTGCCGGTGACGTCATCGAAGCCGTTCCTTCGAGCCCGTGAAACTGCTTCTTGGACCATTCCGGGGGAGAGGTCGGTGAGTGTTAACGACGATGCCTTATGGGCGAAACTGTTGTCCCAGAACCGACCGGTGCCAGTACCGCATTCGAGCACCCGCGTATGGTCGGTCCAGTCGACCAACGAGGCGGCGAAGTCTGGAAACGCAACCGTCGCCGACGAGAACCGTTGGTGCAGCGCTGTTCTGACATCGAGTTTGGCACCGTCGCCGTACTGAACGTCTCGCAAGTAGGTCTGGTTTCCACCCGCAAAGTCACTTCGACTAGTCACACGATCAGTCTGCCAGGATGGTCATCGTCAGGCGTAGTCGATAGGGTCGCCGAATGCAGCTGTGTGGAAAGAGCCTCGACATGGTGTTTCTGGCCGAACACCTCGAAACCCGCCAGGTCACGAATGAGCGGTTCAGCCGCGCCGGGCTCACCGCAATGAGAGAGTCGGTATTCGAGCTGATCAAGCTGTGACGAGTCTGTCCGTCGAGACGGTCACCCTCGATACGTCCGCTGGCGAGATTCGTTTGACGCTGCGGCCCGACCTGGCCCCAATCGCTGTGAATTATGTGACAGCGCTCATCGACGACGGCGCATACGACGGCACGACCCTGTATCGATCAACCACACTCGGCCTCCCCGGCGGCCCTCGCCTTGTCCAAGGTGGCCCGTTCGACACCGTGCTCGGCGACGCTTCCCGTGAGCAAGACCCGCTTGTGCTCCCGACTCTGTCGAAGTTCGAGACTACCGACGAGTCTGGACTGCGACACCGGCGTGGCGTCGTTTCGCTTGGACGCGATCTGCCAGGCGACGGCAGCGTCATTGCCGACATGTTCTTCTGCCTCGGCACGTTCACCCAACTCGACCGGGGCGGACGCACCGAACCAGACGAGAGAGGGTTTCCGGCATTTGCCCAGGTCGATTACGGGCTAGACGTGCTCGACCGCATCGCCGCATCCGAAACTGCGGGTCCGACGAAGATCTCGATGCTTGAGGGTCAGATCCTGACCGAGCCAGTTGTCATTCGTTCGGCAGTGCGATCATGACCAACACGAGCACAGGCTGGCAGTTCTGGATCGATCGCGGCGGCACCTTTACCGACGTTGTGGCCCGCAGGCCCGACGGGGCGCTAGTAACCCACAAGTTGCTTTCGGAGAACCCGCGGCAGTACACCGATGCTGCCCTGCAAGGGATCCGCGAGTTACTCGATCTGGATGCGACGGCGTCGGTACCGGCCGAACTAATCGACTCGGTGAAGATGGGCACGACGGTGGCCACCAACGCCCTTCTCGAACGCGCTGGCGAACCCACCGTGTTTGTGACAACAAAGGGTTTTGCCGATGCCCTCCGGATCGGCTACCAAGCCAGACCCGACCTATTTGCCCTCGATATCGTGCTGCCCGAGATGCTGTACTCCGAAGTTGTCGAGGTCGATGAGCGCGTATCGGCTCGAGGTGAGGTGATTGTTGCCCTCAATCTAGACTCGGTGCGTCACGACCTCGAGCGTGTCCGCGCCGATGGGTTCGACTCGGTTGCCATTGCTTTCATGCATGGCTACCGTTACGCCGAAAATGAAGCTGCGGTCGCGGCTCTGGCTCGCGAGATCGGGTTCGGCCAAGTCTCGGTTAGCCACGAGGTGAGCCCGCTGATGAAGCTGGTTTCGCGCGGCGACACCACTGTTGTCGATGCATACCTCTCGCCCATACTGCGCCGTTACGTCGATCAAGTCGATGCCGAGCTTCGCCCCGACGGTGTCGGCCCCAAGCTGATGTTCATGCAATCCAACGGCGGACTAACCGACGCTCACCAGTTCCAAGGTCGCGACGCACTTCTATCTGGCCCCGCGGGTGGTGTGGTCGGAATGGTACGAACGGCAGTTGCAGCTGGTTTCGATCGACTAATTGGCTTCGATATGGGCGGAACGTCGACCGACGTTTCGCACTTTGCCGGCGAACTCGAACGAACCCACGAAACCCAGGTTGCGGGTGTCCGGGTACGAGCCCCCATGATCAACATTCACACCGTTGCCGCTGGCGGCGGTTCGATACTTCACTTCGACGGCAGCCGAATGCGTGTCGGCCCCGATTCGGCCGGCGCCGACCCCGGCCCCGCCTGTTATGGAAACGGCGGCCCACTCGCAATTACCGACTGCAACGTGCTGCTCGGCAAGCTTCAGCCAGACTACTTTCCAGCCGTGTTCGGTCCGTCTGGCGATCAACGCCTCGACGGCGATGTGGTTCGCACGAAGTTCGACACCTTGGCCGCCGAGATTTCTGCGGCCTCGGGAGTCCAACAGACTGTGGAGTCGGTCGCGGCTGGCTTCTTGACTATCGCCGTCGAGAACATGGCCAACGCCATCAAGAAAATCTCCGTACAGCGTGGCTACGACGTCACCAGCTACACCCTTGTTTGTTTTGGGGGAGCCGGTGGCCAACACGCGTGTCTGGTGGCCGATCGGCTTGGGATAACGAGGGTCCACCTTCACCCCCACGCCGGTGTGCTGTCTGCGGTAGGTATAGGTCTGGCCGACATTCGCCACGTCGCCGACCAAACCGTCGAGCTGGCCCTGACAGCTGTGGCCCTTGGTGCGCTCGACCATCGGTGGCAAGACCTCGAAACGCGAGGCCGCGCCGCTGTTGCAAAACAGGGTGTAGCCGACAGCCACATCACGCTGACCCGCCGCTTGGGTCTTCGCTACGAAGGGTCCGATACAGCGTTGTTGGTCGATGCCGGCGCTTCGGTCGACGTCGTCAGCGCCTTTGAGGCCACTCACTCTGCTCGTTTCGGCTTCGTGTCCGATCGCCCGCTAATCGTCGAGTCGATGCAGGTCGAAACGGTCGGTACGGCCGACGCCGACGCCGAGATCGGGGCATCTATCAAGGGACCGGAGTCCGAAGCAGCGTTGACAGCTCATCAAGTGGTGATGGCCGGCCAACGCATCACCACTCCATTCTTCGAGCGCTCGGCGGTGGCGATTGGCGACCCGATCGACGGACCCGCTGTTCTCATCGAACCCACCGGAACCACTGTCGTCGAACCGGGATGGCAAGCCTCGGTGCTACCCAACTCTGATCTCGTGCTCGAACGAACGGTCGCGTTGCCAGACCGAACCGCTGTCGGAACCACCGTCGACCCAGTGCAACTCGAGATCTTCAACAACCTGTTCATGAACATCGCCGAACAGATGGGCGTGGTGCTCGAAAACACCGCGGCGTCGGTGAACATCAAGGAACGCCTCGACTTTTCTTGTGCAATATTCGACCCGACCGGCGATTTGATCGCCAACGCGCCCCACATGCCCGTGCACCTCGGCTCGATGAGCGAATCGATCAAGTCGATCATTGCCCAGAACCCGACGATGCAACCTGGCGACGTCTATGTGATGAACGCCCCATACAACGGTGGCACTCATCTCCCCGACATCACCGTGATCAAGCCGGTGTTCAACGAAACATCGACATCGATCATCTTCTACGTTGCGTCGCGGGGTCATCACGCCGATGTCGGTGGAACCGTTCCAGGGTCGGCACCTGCCAACTCCACTTCGGTCGACGAAGAGGGCATTCTGCTAGACAACGAATTGCTGGTGGTCGACGGCCGGTTCCGAGAGGAACATATCCATTCGCTCCTGACCCAGCCCCCATACCCGGCACGCAACGCGGCGCAAAACATCGCCGACCTGAAAGCCCAGGTGGCGGCGTGCGAGAAGGGCACATCAGAGCTAATCGCGGTCATTGCCCAATACGGTCTCGACGTTGTTCACGCCTATATGGACCATGTCCAGGACAATGCCGAGGAATCGGTCAGGAGGGTGATCGACACCCTCGACAACTGCTCGTTCGTTGGCAAAATGGACGACGGCAATCAGGTCCAAGTCGAGATCACGGTAGACCACGCCGACCGGACGGCTCGGATCGATTTCAGCGGCACTAGCCCGACTCACCCAGGCAACTACAACGCGCCCTCAGCGATCGCTCACGCTGCGGTGTTGTATGTGTTTCGGTGCTTGGTCGACGACGACATTCCACTCAACGCCGGTTGCATGAAACCCATCGAGCTTGTACTGCCGACGCCGAGCATGATCAACCCGTCGTATCCGGCTGCGGTGATAGCCGGCAATGTTGAGACTAGCCAGCTGATTGTCGACACCTTGTTCGGCGCTGTCGGCATCATGGCCGAGGCCCAGGGGACCATGAATAACTTCATCTGGGGTAACGACGTGCATCAGTACTACGAAACAATCTGCGGAGGCGCTGGTGCTACCGCCAACCGGGCTGGCTGCGATGCGGTCCACACGCACATGACCAACGCCCGGCTAACCGACCCTGAGGTCCTCGAATGGCGACACCCCGTTCGGCTTGAAACCTTCCACATACGTCATGGGTCTGGCGGCGACGGCAAGAATCGTGGTGGCGACGGGGTTGTCCGCCGGGTTCGATTCGACGAGGCCATGGAGATCAACGTGCTCGCAGGGCACCGCATCGTGGCTCCGTATGGCGTGGGGGGTGGGCACCCTGGTGCTGTCGGACACAACCGCAAGATCGCGGCCGACGGCACTGTCACAGAGTTCGGCCCAACCGCACAGACCACCGTCGAGCCCGGAGATTTCTTTGAGATCGAGACGCCAGGCGGTGGAGGGTTCGGCGCACCCGAAACGGCGCCCTGTGTTCACGAACGCTGACGTCGGGAAGGGCCGCTGATCGTGCGGCGCGGGTTCAACAGCTCGATGACCTGGTCGCCGGGTAAGAAGCAGCTCGTCGCGGTCGCCGTTCAGTTCTTCATCAACGGCGCCATGTTCGCCTCGTTCGTGCCCCGCCTCCCCGAGATCCGCGATCGTATTGGAGTAGGTGTTGGTGGTATCGGGCTACTCATAGCGACAGCCGCGGCCATAGGTGTCGTAGGCAGCTTCGTGGCCGGGCCCGTGATCGGCGCCGTCGGCGGGAAGCGAACGCTGCTGGTGGCTGGGACTCTGATGGCTGTGCTTTTGCCCATGATCGGGTTCGCCGCGACGCCGGCGCAATTTGTTGTGGCCCTCGGCCTTATGTTTGCGCTCGATGTGTTGGTCGACGTTGCCATGAACATGCATGGGTCGGCAATTAGCGCCCAACGGGCCACGCCTGTAATGAACCGATTGCATGGCTTCTGGAGCATTGGCGCGGTGGCAGGGGGACTGACGTCATCACGCCTGGCTGCGGCTGAGGTCTCGATCTCGGCCCACCTTTTGGTGGTGTCGGTACTGTTGCTGGTGGCGGTGGTTTGGGTGAGTCGGGGTTTGGGTGAACGGCCAGTCCCGGTGGTCGAGCCAGTCCCGATGGTCAACACGGCCGACGACTCCGCCCACGGCACAACTCGACTGCGCCCGGTTGGCGGGTCCAGGCTGCTTCTGTTCGGACTCGCGGGATTGTTCGCACTGACGATGGAGTCGGCTTCGATCGACTGGGCTGCGTTTCGTTTTGTAGACGATCTGGGGGAGTCGCCCGGAGTCGGAGCCGCTGGTTTTGTCTCGGTCACTGTTGGCATGACAGTCGGTCGATTTGGTGGTGATTGGGCGACGTTGAGACTCGGCGTGACGCGTTTGAGTTTGGTGTCTAACAGCATCACGATCGTAGGACTGCTGGCAGCGTTGTTGGTTGGCGGTCGCTACGTCAGCCTGTTTGGTTATGTGTTGGTCGGGGTTGGTATCGCAACTATGTTGCCCCGCCTCTATGACTCCGCAGCGAAAGCTGGCTCGCGTCGCGGTGCGGGTTTGGGAGCTCTGACCGCGGGCATGCGAATCGGGAGCCTGGTTGTTCCGGTCACGATTGGCAAGCTCGCTGAGTCCGGATTGGCAGTAGGTGGTGCCGTTGCTGTGGTAACTCTGCCAGCCGCTGTCGGATTCGTCGTGGTCACCAGAATCCTTAGCGATGCTAGTTAGAACTCCGGTTTGAGTGGCCCGTGTTCGATGCGAGGCAACACGTACCGTGCAGCGAGATCGCATTCATCGATGTGTGTGTACCCCGACAATATGAACGCATCGATACCGACCTCGCGGTAGGCGTTGAGTTTGGCGACCACCTGATCAGGGTCACCGACGATGGCAGCGCCAGCACCGCTGCGAGCTCGGCCGACTCCGGTCCAGAGATTCGGTTCGGCGTAACCGTCGTCGTTGGCTGCGTTGCGAAGGTCGTTCTGTCTCGACACACCGACCGACGCGGTATCGAGCGACTTCTTCTTGATGGTCTCGCCGGTCGTGTCGTCTAGTTTGGAAACCAGACGCTCGGCCGCGGCCATGGCTTCGGACTCCGTCTCGCGAACAATCAGGTGCGCCCGTAGCCCGTACCGGAGCGTACGGTCATGAGACTCGGCTCGGCGGCCCATGTCGGCCACGGTCTCACCGACTGAGGCGACGGTGTCTGGCCACGTCAAGAACACGTCTGCTGCGGTGGCCGCTGTCTCTTTGGCGGCGTCGGAGAAGCCACCGAAGTAGATCGGAGGACACCTTGCATCGACGGTCCGGATACGCGGCGGGTCTAGTTGAAGGTCGACGAACTCGCCGTGGTAGTCGACCGACTCACCGTCGAGCAACTGCCTGAGAACCACCATGTGTTCGAGCGTGCGTTGGTAACGAGCGACCGAATCGAGAATCTGGCCTGGTAGGTCACTCGATATCGCGTTGATGGTGAGCCGACCTCCACACATCTGGTCGATAGTGGCCAGTTGCTTGGCCAGTTGTGGCAGCCATACTTCGCCCATTCGCACCGCTAACAGCAAGTGGATGTCTTTTGTCTGTGTGGCTATCGCGGCGGCAAAGGCAATAGGGTCGATACCGAGTTCGTAGCCCGAGGGCAACAAGATGTTGTCGAACCCGTTCCGGTCGGCGGTCTGGACGATGTCTCGGCAGTGCTCCCAAGAGCTCGCCAGAGCGGGATCTGGCACTCCCAGGTATTCGTAGTCATCGTCGCAAAGAGCCGAAAACCAACTGATTTCTGGTCTGGTAGTCATGTGCCGATGATGTCACCGCTAGGGGAGCGGTGCACCTTCGGAGGCCGCGACGATGTCGTACACATCGGTTCGATCAAGGGTAACGCCGAGCGCAGCCAACGAACCCGTGATTCGCTCCGGAGTTTGGGTGCCAACGATGCACACCGGCCGCGAAGGATGCGCGAGCACGAACGCCAAAGCGATGATCGAGCGATCGACCTCTTCGCGTTCCGCGAGTCGGTCGAGAACAGCCAACAGATCGGGCGACACGTCAGCACCGGTCGCTAGTCGCCCTCCGGCGAGGGGCGCCCAGGCCATTGGAACAAGTCCGTGTTCCATAGCGTGGTCGAACGTGCCATCGCGAATGGGTGTCGTAACCGCGGCCGAGAACTCCGGCTGGTTGGTTGCAATCGCGAACGGCAGATGAGCCTGTAGAGCCGCGATCTGGGCTGACGTGTGGTTTGACACCCCGACCTCTCGAATCTTGGCTTCGTCGCGCAGCGCTGTGAGTGTTGCGGCTACGGCCGCCGGGTGAGTAAACATGTCGTGCCGGTGGATCTGGTACAGATCGATCACGTCTACACCAAGGCGCCGCAGCGATTCCTCACACGCGTAACGCAAACCCTCTGGGCTTGAGTCGTATGGCACAGGCGGTTTGATTCCGCCTTTGGTAGCCAGAACCATCTGGTCTCGCAACGTGGGTGCCTGGGTAAGCACCTTGCCGAGTAGATCTTCGACAGTTCCGAAACCGCTTCCGCCCCAATCGAAGCCATAGACATCGGCGGTGTCGATCAGGTTAATCCCAGCGCCGAGTGCGGTCTCGATGATGGCCTGAGCCTTGTTCACGTCTGGGGTAGTGAAACGCCACAATCCGTATGAGAACGGTCCGACCGTAAGTTTGCTTTCGCCGATCGTTCGGCTGGAGCCGTCTACCAGACTTGTCGTCACTATGGTCTCCTCGGTGTGCCTTCGTGTTTGGTGTAAGCGCTGTCTAGAGTCGCACACCATGGACGAGCTTCGCTACGGGATCATTGGTACCGGCATGATGGGCGTCGAGCACATCGAGAACATCAACGCGCTCGATGGTGCTCGCGTTGTGGCCATCGCCGACCCGGCCGAGTCGTCGCTCGATGCAGGCCGAGTCGCAGCGGAGCATTCGGTCTCAGCGTTCAGCGACTACCGTTCCCTCCTCGATGACGGCGGGTGTGACGCGGTAGTCGTGGCGTCGCCGAACATGACCCACATCGACGTTCTTAGGAATGTGCTGTCGACCGATCTGGCTGTGTTGGTCGAAAAGCCAATGTGCACCACCGTCGAAGATTGCCGCGCCGTTGTCGAGATGGCTCAGGCTCGACAGGCATTGGTCTGGGTTGGGCTCGAGTATCGCTATATGCCACCGGTAGCGCGGCTCATCGAACGACTCGCAGAAGGCATTGCCGGCAACGTTCACATGATCGCCATACGTGAGCATCGATTTCCGTTTCTTCCCAAGGTCGATGATTGGAATCGGTTCAACCGAAACACCGGCGGAACCCTGGTTGAGAAGTGTTGCCACTTCTTCGATCTGATGAGCCTCATTGCCGGGTCGAAGGCGACCAGAGTGATGGCCAGCGGAGGCCAGAGCGTGAACCATCTCGACGAGTCCTACGGCGGCCATCGAAGCGACATTCTTGATAACGCGTTCGTAGTCGTGGAACACGAGAACGGGGTTCGCGGAATGCTCGATTTGTGCATGTTTGCCGAAGCCACCCACAACCAGGAAGAGATCTCGGTGGTGGGCGACAAGGCGAAACTCGAGATCTTGATGCCAGACAACGTGATCCGTGTAGGACGGCGAGGCGAGCACAGCATCGGCAGCGTTGCCATCGATCGAGTCGTCGACGGCTCAATCCCATACGACGGCTACCACTATGGTTCCAGCTACATCGAACATCGGAAGTTTGCCGAGGCGGTACGCGACGGTGGCGAGCCTGATGTGACGGCGATGGATGGCCTGCTATCGGTCGCTACCGGCGTGGCAGCTCACCTCAGTATCGAACAGCAACGGCCCGTGCTCTTGTCCGAGGTTCTTTAGGCGTTGAACGCGCCCAACACCTAGAAGGTGGAGCACCCAAAAACATAGAAGATGTTGTCGAGGCGAGCCGTTCGGATGGCACGCCGGCTCCGCTAAGGCTAGGGTCGCCGAGGTGTGTTGCTGAGCCGGAGGGACTAGGGGTGGCCTTGAACTCGGTGGCAGCGCCGAAAGAAACGTCTACCTGGAGGGAATCCTTATGAAGAAAAGATGGGTCAAGATAATCGCGGCGCTGTTCGCGTTCTCGTTGATTGCTGCGGCATGCGGTGACAGCGACGGCGATGGCGCCAACGCAAACGATTCAAGTCTGGCTGATGCCGAAGCAGCCCAAGCCGCGGCCGAAACAGCCCTGGCCGATGCCGAGTCAGCTCAAGCTGCCGCCGAGGCCGAAGTCGAAGCTGCCCAATCCGCGCAGGCCGACGCCGAGTCAGCCCAGGCCGATGCTGAAGCTATGGCTTCCGATCCTGGCGAGCCAGCACTCGAATTCGCCGGCGAGGTTGTCCGAGTCACCGGACCCGAGCGTTCACCTGAAGAGTGGGGTTCGTTGCAGGCGGCATTCGATGAGTTCGCGGCTGGAACCGGAATGCAGATCATCTACACCGGTTCGGCCGACTGGGAAGCCGAGATCAACGTTCAGATCGCTGCTGGTAACCCACCCGACATCTCGATCTTCCCCCAGCCGGGCAAGCTCGCCGACTTCGCCCGTGACGACCTAGTCCTAGCGGTTCCAGACGATGTATTGGCAGGCGTTTCAGAGAACTGGAACGACGCGGCAATGGGCTTCGGTCTTGTCGACGGCACCCAGTTCGGTGTTCCAAACAAGAACGATCTGAAGTCCTTGGTCTGGTACAAGCCTGAAGTGTTCTCCGCTGGCGGCTACGACGTACCCGTTACGTGGGACGAGTTGTTGGCTCTCACCGACACGATGATTGCCGACGGCGTCACGCCGTGGTGTATTGGCATCGAGTCAGGCCAAGCAACAGGTTGGACATTCACCGACTGGACAGAAGATCTACTCCTTCGCTTCGAGGGTCCCGAGGTCTATGACCAGTGGGTTACCAACGAGGTGAAGTTCTCCGATGAGCGTGTAGTCGCGGTGTTCGATGCGATTCTGAGCCTTTGGAACACCGAAGGCGCCGTGTTTGCTGGCGGGGGTTCCATTAGCGCCACCCACTTCGCATCGGATCCAGCCGAGGGCCTAGCGGCCGACGATTGCGCCATGGTTCGCCAGGCGTCGTTCTTCTCGGGCTTCTTGCCAGAGGGAAGCTCAGATGCCATCGACGTGTTCTACTTCCCGTCGATCGATGAGAACCAGCCGGTGCTCGGCGCGGGCACCCTTGCCGGTGCGTTTGCTGACAGCCCTGCAGTTTGGGCCGTGATGGAGTACATGGGTTCGCCTGAGTACGCCAATGCCCGCCAGGTATTCCAGCAGGATGCAAAGGGTGGCGAAGGCGCATTGTCGGGCTTCAACACAGCAAACCTAAACGTCGATCGCGAACTCTGGGCTCCGCTCGAGCAGTCGTTCATCGACATTCTTCAGAATGCCGCTGTGTTCCGCTTCGACGGATCAGACCTGATGCCGGCCGATGTCGGTGCCGGCACGTTCTGGACCGAGGCAACAGCAATGGTCAATGGCGAGAAGGACTCGACTGCCGCTGCGGAGGCAATCGATGCCAGCTGGCCAGAAGACTCATAAACAACCCAAGCTGGCTAACTAGTAGCTAACACTGGCGGTCGCTTCGAGGAAATTCTCGGAGCGACCGCCACCATGAAGATTCGATACGCAACGATTTGGGGGAAGTAGCGCGGTGACTCTCGGGCGGAGATGGACACTGGTAGTCCCTGCGTTGGTTGCAGCCCTGGTATTTGGCCTTGTACGGCCCACTCTGTCCGAGGTGTACCCCACTGGCTTTCAAGGCCGACTGCATTGGCCAGCAACAGGGTTCGTGCTCTGGGGAATAGCCACTATTGTCATCAGCCGGCTCGATCTATCTGGTCGGTCGCCTCGTCAGCTGGTTCGCACCGGCTTAGCTTTCATGGCTCCGGTGCTGCTTACTGCGTTGTTGTTCAGATACCCCGCCGATGTCGACCGGGTTGCGTCCACCATCTGGACCGTTGTCGTTGCCGTGAGCATCATCGGTGGTGTCTGGATCTTGCTTAACCTGCTTGTCGATCAGGCTAAAAGTAGGTGGCAACTGTTCGCATCGCTACTTGCGGCGCTGGTAGCGGCGCTGTTCTTTGCTGTTCTTCGGGGCAACCTCAGCTTGTTCGCGTTGTTTGCTGAGCGCGATCCGCTTGTTCTGTTCTCTGGAAGCGGATGGATGGGCCATCTCGAATGGCCGGTGACCGGCGCGCTTATATGGGGCGGCGCGGTGTGGGCCATTACCAGGCTTGGGAAAGGAACGTCTCGAATTCTTGTTGGTGCCGCGGCCGGGCTTGTTACTGGCTGGCTGCTAGGCGGCCACGTGAAGACGTGGCTTCGGCCCCAACTCGACTGGTTCGAAATTGTCTTCTTTACTCTCGTGTTTGCCGGTATCGGTGCAGCGCTGAAGTCGCGCTCGCGCGATTGGGTACCGGGGGTGGCCTTGGGGGCCGGGTTTGGGTGGATGTGGGCCACGTGGTTCACCTCGACCTTTGGTGGCTCGGAGTCCGATGCCCGGCTGGCCGCGATTGTGCCTCTGGTTCTGCTGGGCGCCCGATTGGGTTGGGGTGCGAACCCCGAAGCCTCGGTGCTTTCTCGGCTCGATCACCGAGCGCGCGCCGTGATCTTCCTTGGCCCTGCGGTGGTGTTCTTGTCGGCGGCACTGGCCATACCTGCGTTCATCACCATCGTCTTGTCGTTCAAGGGTCGTGACGGCGAGTCGGTCGTTTGGTTCGACAACTATCTAGAGCTGTTCCGCGATGCCGATTCGTTCGACGTTTCGTCCTGGTCCAACATCTTCACCTCGCGGTTATTCCTGGTCGCGGCTGTTTTGGCGGTTGTCGGCGTTGTTATCGCGTACACCGCCGGGCGACGACGCCACGGGGTCACAACTTTCGAACCGACCGGTTCTGCGATTGGTTCGTTGGCCTTCGGTGGCCTGATCCTTTCGTTCGCTGTGTTCTCGGTGCTCCGCGGAACCTTTTTCAACAACTTGTGGTGGGTCGTAACTGTCACCACCATTTCGACCGCTCTTGGTCTGCTGATCGCGGTGCTGTCCGACAGGGCCGGCCGGTTTGAGTCGGTAGCCAAGGCGCTCATCTTTATGCCGATGGCGGTGTCGTTTGTCGGTGCTTCTATCGTGTGGCGCCTTCAGTACCAGGCCCGCGACCCCACCAAACCTCAAACTGGGGTTCTCAACTCGCTTTGGGTCGAGTTGGGCCAGCTCAGCCATTCCGAGTGGCCGCGGACGCTGGGGTTGGTCTTACTCGCCGGACTCGCGGGCTTGATGATCTACAAGGCAATTCCGCGCATCAGAACCGCCCAAACATTCAGCATGTACGTCGTCGGTCTCATCGTGTTCGTGTATCTCTTTGTTGAGCTGTTACGGCGGAGCCTCGGAGGTTTCAAGTTCGGTCCAGACGGCGAGATCGTCCCAGACACCGTTCTGTTCCTTCTCAACCCTCCCTTCAACAACGTGTTCTTGATGGTGGTGCTCATCTGGATTCAGACCGGATTCGCAATGGTCATCCTCGCTGGCGCGATCAAGGCGGTGCCTCAGGAGTACATCGAAGCGGCCAGAGTCGACGGGGCAACCGACAGCCAGACGTTCTTCAACATCACGCTGCCTCAGATAACGCCAACTATCGGTGTGGTGGTCACCACGCTGATCGTGCTGGTCAGCAAGGTGTTCGACATCGTGAAGGTCACCACTGGCGGCAATTTTGGTACCAACGTGCTTGCCAACGACATGTTTAACGAGTCATTCGGCTTCTTCAACCAAGGTCTTGGTGCCGCTATTGCGGTGTTCATCTTGATCTCGGTTCTCCCGGTGATGTTCATGAACATTCGTCGTATGCAACGAGAGAGGACGGTCTAATGGCCGCGGCTCGCACAGATCGGTTGGGCGGATCCCATTCGCTCGGTGGTCGGATCTACCGCAGGTTGTCGTCGGTGCCGAGTTGGTTGCTTTGGGTGCTTGTCGTCATCTGGACGCTGCCTAGCTTCAGCTTGGTCGTCAACTCGTTCCGGACCAGAAGCGACCAACGCACTAGTGGCTTCTGGGATGTGGTCACAAACCCTGGTGGCCTCACGATCGAGAACTACGACACGGTGTTGTCACGTAGCGGAATCGAGAGCCTCTTCGATTCGCTGATCAGCTCATTTGCCATTGCCATACCGGCCACAATCATCCCTATTGCCTTCGCGGCCTTTGCCGCCTACGGATTTGCCTGGATCGACTTCAAAGGTCGCGAGTGGTTATTCATCGGCACAATCTCACTGCTGGCTATTCCGCTCCAGGTTGCGTTGATCCCGTTGTTAACCACATATGTAGGCGGCGCGCACGTGACGATTCCATTCGTCGACCGCACCCTCACTCTGATCCCCGACCTCGACCTCAATACCCGAGGCTCGATCGCGGTCTGGTTAACCCACACCGGGTTTGCCATGCCGTTTTCGATCTTCTTGTTGCACAACTACATCACCGAGTTGCCCAAGGAGATTTTCGAGTCTGCTCGGATCGATGGCGCAAACCACTTCACTATTTTCTGGCGGATCGTCCTGCCGCTGTCTGTGCCAGCGCTGGCGGCGTTCGCCATTTTCCAGTTTCTCTGGACCTGGAACGACTTCCTGATCGCGGTCACCATGCTCAGCGGCGGCAATCCGATCGATCTGCCAACGACGGTCCGAATTGCCAACATGGCTGGCGATTTCGGACGGAACGAGCACCTCTTGCCTGCGGGCGCGTTCGTTCAGGCATTCTTCCCGCTGGTTGTGTTCTTCAGCCTTCAGCGTTACTTCGTTAGAGGTCTTTTGGCCGGCTCGGTAAAGGGTTAACGGAACCAGACCGTTACGTCGGCTGGCACTGCACCGCCGCTTATCGGCTGGGACGACAACAAGATCTCGGCTTCGCCAATGTTGATTTCGGGCGGGCCAAAGTTGGTCATCGAACAAACACCGGACCCCCGCCGAAACGCCACCGCGTTTGGCCCGTAGTCGAGCCATTCGATGGCTTCATCGCCGCAGAAGAGTTCACTTCTGAGACGCAGCGCAGAGCGGTAGAGATTGAGCGTCGAGTCGTCGTCGGATTCTTGGGCTTGGGCCGATATGGACCCCCAGTTGAGCGGCTGAGGGAGCCAGGCCGACGACGAACCGAAACCATTCGAAGGACCGCCCTGGGTCCAGGGAAGGGGCACGCGGCAGCCGTCGCGCCCTTTGCGCGTGTGTTCAGACAGAGTCCAGATTGGGTCATCGAGTACATCTGGGTCGAGGTCCCACACCTCTGGCAGGCCGAGCTCTTCGCCCTGATAGATGTATGCCGTGCCCGGTAAGGCCAACATCAGCAGCGAGCCTGCCCGTGCCCGTCTGAGGCCAAGGTTGACGTCGAGAAGATCGTGGGGACCATCAAGAAGCCACTCTGGTGGGTCTATTTGGGTCGGCAACCCGAATCGAGTCGCATGACGGACAATGTCGTGATTCGAAAGCACCCAGGTCGCCGGCGCCCCGACCGACGCGGCCTCGGCCAACGAGTCGGTAATGACCGTTCTGAACTCCGCTGGAGTCCACCGGGCGGTGGCAAAGTCGAACGAAAACGACAGGTGGTACTCGTCTGGCCGAACATACAGTGGCAGCCGCTCTGGGCGGACCCAGGCTTCGGCCAGGAGCATGCGATCGCCGTCGTAGCTGTCGACGATTGTCCGCCACCGGCGAACGACTTCATGGATTTCGTCGCGGTCCCAGTGGGGATGGCCAAGAGCCATAGCTGCGGCGGCGCGTTCGTCGCCTTGGTAGTTGCGAAAGGTGGGGTCCTTCATCAACCCGTGGGCGACGTCGACGCGGAATCCGTCGACTCCTTGGTCGAGCCAGTATCTGATTATTGAATCGAACTCGTCGAGTACCTCTGGGTTGGTCCAGTCGAGGTCGGGTTGAGAAACGTCGAAGAGGTGTAGATACCACTCGCCGTCAGCGACTCGTTCCCATGCCGATCCGCCAAAGGTGGCGATCCAGTCGTTCGGTGGGTCCGAGCCGTCTGGACCGCGCCCTGGCCTGAAGATGAACCGATCGCGATCTGGATGTCGGGGTGGGGCCTCCAGCGCAGCTTTGAACCAGTCGTGCTCGTTCGATGTGTGGTTCGGGACAAGGTCGACGATTACCCTGATACCGAGCTCGTGGGCCTCATCGACAAATGCCGATGCCTCAGCGTTGGTACCGAAGCGGTGATTGATTTTCCGGTAGTCGGCAACGTCGTAGCCGCCGTCGTTTAGGGGCGACTCATACCAAGGGTTAAGCCATATTGCATCGATGCCAAGTGCGCTCAAGTAGGGCAGACGGCTCCGTAGACCAGCAATATCGCCGGTTCCGTCGCCATCGCCATCGGCAAATGAACGTATGTACACCTGATAGACGGCTGCGTGTCGCCACCACTCGTTGCTCATCGGCTGTGCCTTTCGTTAGTGGGCGCGATTGTAGTGAAGGACTGAGTCGGCGATCTGGTCTGCTTTCAGGGCGCGGAAGCGGTTGTCGAGAGACCGACTAGCCGGATCAACAGCAACAGCGAACATATAGTGGGAGGGTAAGGGGAGGTCGCTGTTGATGAGCTTCGGGTTTAATCGCCATCGCCGGCGGTCGGCGTCTGAAAATGCCCAGATCTCCAAGGCTGGGTCAAACCCTGTTGAAGGGCCCGATTGCAGTCGGCTTCAGGCCGAACGCGCTGGGCTTCAGGCCCGAATGGACGCCATCGAACTCCTGTGTGCCAAGTGGCGCAGCCTTGTCAAGCTAAACGAGACTGACTCTTTTGACCTGGTCAAACTCGAGGCACGTTTCGGGGCGTTAGCTCCCAGTACGGCTGCCGCGGCCAACGAGGGTGTAACCGGCGGGCTCGGCAAGGGTCGAGGATCTGTGGCCGCGGCGCAGACGGCTAACCGCAAGGCGCGCCTCGATGATGTCGAGAAGTTACGAGTTCGAACCGAGATACTGCGAGCGGCTGTAACGAACCGTTCCGATCAGCTCGATCTGTTGGCTCGCCGAATCGACATCGCACGTTCCACTCTTGCACCACGAGTCGAACACTGGAACCGGGCCACCGAGCGCGGCCACTGTGGCGGGCCCCCTCTCGATCTGTACCCGACGGCGTGGCCGTCGTTTGCCCCTTGGCCCCAGCGTGATATCACCCCAGGCAGCGCGCAAGACTGGCCCGACCCGGGTCTGGTTGACTACCGGTGCGAGGGTCTGTTCGATGAGATCAGCCAACACAACCGCAGGGTTGCCGCGGCGGCCGTCACTAACAGCCAGAGGCTGGACGATCTGGCCGAACTGGAGGGCAAACTTGAGGCCCTTCGTCTCTTGGCCACAGACATTGGCGTCCAATGGCTTCGAATCAAGAACGAGCTTGTGTGGCGCGACCAAATGAGCACCGAGGGCGATCGGAGTGGGCACATGCGTAGCTCCTTGGGTTTGGCGAGCGTCCTCGACACAGACCGTTCGTCGACGGCTGCGGGGTTCGGCGAGGCGCTGTTTGGGCTCTCGAGTCGACAGAGTTGTTTGCAATCCCAGCTCGACGCGGCCAAAAGCCGGCTCAATGCGCGCGCCAGCCAGCTCAGCGATCAGATTCGGCTGGTCGCTGAACCGCTTCGGACCCAAGCCATCGAGCTTGAGTATAAGTTGCGCCACTGTCGTCAGTCCGACCCGGTCTCTGCGGTAACCCAGCCGGCGATCCACCGCCTCAGCATGAAACCTCCGGTCAACAATCGCTGGGTCAGAGCCCAGAACCACCTCAGGCGGATTGGCACAAACCACCTCAGCGCCGACCAGATCACATACGTTCTGAACAATGCGCGAACCTGGTAGCGAAATGGACGAGACATGACCACCACAAACGAGAAGCTGGCAGCTCTTCATGGAAGGCAGATTGGGCCTGTTGGCTTCGACGGCAGCGCGGGAAGACTCATCGCCACCGTGGCCGACCGGCCGATCAATATCGACCCCGATGGCGACGCGCTGTGGTGTAGCGCCACTACGGACGTGCCCCGAAGCCATAGCGGTCTAGTCGACGAACAAATGACTGTCGACGCGATTCGAAGCGCCTCTGCTGAGCTTGGCGGGCTCGCGGCGTTGTCGGAGGCCGATGGCGTGGTGACCGCATCGGTGTGGATCGACGCGGCGTCGAGTTCGGTCGAGATCGCAACCGCAGCACGCGACGTGGCCAAGATGTGTGACTTTGTTGATCAGGTTCTGGAACGACTCGAAACGTCGGCTGTGGTTCGCGCCGAACTCGAACGCCTTGAGCGCCAGGTTGGCGACAACACCGACGACTTCTCTTCTCCGACTGCGACCCAGGCCATCCCGTAGTCGAGGGCAATGGTGAGGTCGCTCAGCCCAGTTCTCGCG
>CAZMUM010000054.1:0-27816 GCA_964569385.1 uncultured Acidimicrobiales bacterium | reverse complement strand
CTGGGGCCCGGCCCTCGGCGTCGCACTCCTCGTCGTCGCGTTCGCCATCAACCTCGCCGGCAACAAATACGTCCAGACCACCGCCGGGATCATGGCCATCCTCAAAGTCGGCGGCCTCGCGGTGTTCGCCATCATCGGCCTCGCCTACGCCAACTCTAGCAACTTCACCAACGGCGCCACCAGCGGAGGTCCGTCCCCCTCGGTCGACGGGTTCCTCGCCGCCGTCGCACTCTCGATCCTTGCCTACAAAGGATTCACCACCATCACCAACAGCGGCGGCGAGATCGTCGACCCCCACCGCAACACCGGGAGAGCAATCGTTATCTCGATCGCGATCTGCTCGGCCATCTACCTCGTGCTCGCCGTTGCCGTCGCCGGCAACCTCACCCTCACCGAAATCATCGATGCTGAGAACTTCGCCCTCGCCCGAGCAGCCGAACCCACATTTGGCCAGGCCGGCCTGTGGTTCACCGTTGTCATCGCCATCATTGCCACCGCGTCAGGAGTCATCGCCAGCGTCTTCGCCGCATCCCGCATGCTCGCCATGCTGTCAACAATGAAAGAAGTGCCCCACCGCCATCTCGGCATGCCAGGGACAGTCCGAGTTCACACCATGGTCTACACCGTCGCCTTCGCCATGGTCCTCACCGTCGCCTTCGACCTCCGCCGCATCGCCGCCCTCGGCGCCATTTTCTACCTTATCATGGACATAGCCATCCACTGGGGCCTCCTGCGCCACCTCCGCTCCCGCATCGACTTCAAACCCGCGATCGTTATCACCGCGATTGTGCTCGACATCGTCGTGTTGATTGCTTTCCTGTGGGTCAAGGCCTCCGCTGACGCTCTCATCCTTTACGTCTCCGCTGGTGCCATCGCCCTCATCGTTGCCGCGGAACGCCTCTTTATGGCGTCGCACACGGGACCTGATGGCCGGATGGACATGTGACGAAGTCGAGGTGCGCCTCAATGATGACCGATGCTCACCTACCGGCACTGCTCGAATCATGACTACCACGATCGAGGCCTTCGCCGACATCAGCTGCCCGTTCACCCACGTCGGACTCAAGGTGATCGCGGCGGAGATCGATTCCATCGATACCGACCTGGATCTCCATGTGCGAGCGTGGCCCCTTGAATGGGTGAACAAGTCTCCTCTTGATGGTGACGCGGTCGCAGCCAAAGTGGCGGCCCTCGAAGCGCAACTAGACGTCGACTATTTCGCTGGATTCCGCCGCGACCGCTGGCCGCACACCACCATCCCGGCACTGAACCTCGCCGACGCCGGCCACCAGCGCGACCCTGCAACCGGGGTCGCTATCGGTCTTCGACTCCGGAGCCTGCTCTTCGAAGAGGGCCGCGACATCTCCGATGAGAGCGTTCTAGCCGAGGTCGCTGCCGCGTTCGAGCTGCCCAATCCGGGAACGGTCGCTTCGGCAGGCGTCGAGGCCGACTACGCCGAAGGAATACGTCGCGGAGTGCGCGGATCGCCGGATTTCTGGGTCGAAGGCCGAGAGTTCTTTTGCCCATCGCTCGAAATCGGCCACGACACTGACGGTCGTCTTACCGCAGTATTTGACGCTAACGGACTCCGACAATTCGTCGGAAGCCTCCAGGCTCCGTCGAGTTCGCTCGACTAGACAAGCCCCTCATCGCAGCAGTCTCGCTCGTCCGCGAGAAACACAGCAACGCGGTGATCCATGTGGCGTTGAACATGGGGAAGGCCGTGGCCTGAGCCCCTTAGGCAATAAGCCGAGTTGCCTCAAGTGCTTCGGAAAAATCTGCTTCGATAATCTCGAAATCCTCGATGCCAAGAGAGACCCTGACCAGATTGTCCTCAATCCCAAGAGCGAGACGTTGCTCCCGAGGCAGTTTCCGGTGCGAGGAGTTAGCGGGCATGATCACGATGGTGGAAACATCACCCAACGTCGGACCATAAGGAATATCGGACCCGGCCTCGATGAACGCGTCGGCATGCCGCCAATCTCCCCTCAGAACGAAGCTGACGATCGTGCCAGTGCCCTGAGGCAGCATCCTCTGAGCTAGTTCGTGGTCGGCGTGGCTCTCCAGCCCCGGATAGTGAACCTTCGAAACCAGGGGGTGAGCTTCGAGAAATCTGGCCAGTTGGCCCGCGTTTTCTTGAGCCTGGCGCACCCGCAAGTCGAACGTGTGCAGGCCCCGCTCTGCGAGCCAACAATTGTGTGGGCTCGCGTTAAAGCCCATGGTGGCCACCAGGTCGCCAATCGAGGTTAACAATTCCGCATCGTTTGCCCCGAGGTAACCAAGGTTGAGATCGCTGTGGCCCGAGAGCATCTTGGTAACCGAATGCATCACCAAATCGGCGCCGTGGGCAAGTGGGTTGAACAGATGTGGAGTGGTGATGCTGTTGTCGACCAGAAGGAGTGCGCCGGCTCTTTGGGTCGCTTCGGCGAGTGCTTCAAAGTGGGTGACCCGTAGCATTGGATTGGACAGAATCTCAGTCAACACAATCCGCGTGCCGGGCGTTATTGCCTCGGCGAAGGTGTCGGGGTTCGATGCGTCGAAGGTGCGGGACGGAAATCCCAGCCGTGGTAGCTCCTGGTTGACTAGCTTTAGCGAACGGCCATATAGCTGGGAAGCCGCGGCGGTACTGTCGCCGCCACGGAGCACGGCTAGGAACGTCGCGCTAAGGGCCGCCATACCCGATGCAGTCATCACTCCGACCTGCGCCCCCTCCATCCATGTGAGTTTCTCGGCCAGCACTGTCGAGTTTGGATGACCATCGCGGGCGTAGTCGAATCCCTCAAGCTCGCCGTCGTGAACCGCCTGCAGTTGGCTGGCAGACTCATAGTGGTACATGACCGAGTGCGACAGCGGCGTCGCCAAGGGACGGCCAGCATTGTCTGGTGTTACAGCTCGGCGAACAACCGAGCGTCGTGATTCGTTCATGGCCGCAATCCCCTGCCTCAGATCGACCAATCCAGCACAACTTTGCCGGAATTACCTGACTTCGTGGTCTCGAAACCCTGCTCAAACTGCTCGGCTGGTAGACGTTGCGTGATGACGTGGCTGATGTCAAGCCCATCTTCGATCATGATGATCATTTTGTACCAGGTCTCAAAGATTTCGCGACCGTAAACACCCTTGATAGTCAGTGCTTTGAACACGATTCGCGACCAATCCACTTGCGACTTGCCTGCCGGGATGCCGAGCATGGCGATGCGCCCGCCCATCACCATGGCCTCGACCATTTGATCAAACCCTGCCGAGTTGCCCGACATTTCGAGGCCAATATCGAAACCCTGTTTCAGGCCGAGCCTGTCGGTCACTTCGGCGAGATCGGTGATGGCCACATTGACGGGCTCCACATCGGCGACCGCCGCGGCCAGATCCAGCCGAAGCTGGTTGACATCGGTTATCACGACGTGACGAGCCCCGGCATGCCTGGCCACCGCGGCGGCCATGATGCCAATCGGGCCTGCACCGGTCACGAGCACGTCCTCGCCAAGCAGATTGAACGAAAGCGCGGCGTGCACCGCATTTCCAAGTGGATCGAGGATCGCCCCAATGTCGTCGGGGATCGAATCAGGCAACGGAACCACGTTGAAAGCGGGCAGGCGCAGATACTCGGCGAAGGCCCCTGGCACATTTACACCAATGCCCCGAGTCTCTGGGTCGAGATGGAACCGACCGGCGCGTACTTGCCGAGATTCCCGGCCGACCAGGTGGCCCTCACCCGAGCAACGCTGACCGACCGAAACATCCTGCACGTCACCACCAATCTCGACGACCTCACCCACAAACTCGTGTCCGATAATCAAACCCACTGGCACCGTATTGCTGGCCCAGTCGTCCCAGTTCCAGATGTGCACATCAGTGCCGCAGATACCAGTCTTGGTGATCTTGATCAGCACATCATCTTGACCGATCTCGGGTATCGGCCGATCTTCCATCCGAAGACCCTCAGCCGCTTCGGCCTTGACCAGCGCTCTCATTAGTTCGGTCAAGACACGATGCCAAGCTCTCGGCCCACTTTGGCAAATGCGTCCAAAGCGAGATCAAGCTGCTGTCGTGTGAGAGCAGCGTTCATTTGTGTCCGAATACGAGCCTTACCTGTCGGAACCACCGGAAAGAAAAACCCAGCCACGAACACCCCTTCGCGAAACAGACGGTTCGCCATTTCCTGGCTGAGACGAGCATCTCCGAGCATGACGGGAATGATCGGGTGCTCACCAGCGAGCAACTCAAAGCCAAGGTCGGTTAACCCGGCGCGCCAGTACGCGGCGTTCTCCAATAGCTGCGTGCGTAACTCGTCGCCGTCCTCGACCAGCTTGAGCGCCTCGATGCCTGCGGCGACAATGGCCGGTGGCAGAGAGTTCGAAAATAGGTACGGGCGAGAACGCTGGCGAAGCAGATCGATCACTGCCTGTGGTCCTGCGATGTAACCGCCGACCGCACCGCCGAGTGCTTTACCAAGTGTGCCGCTGACGATGTCGACGTCTACGCCGTGATGGGCTGGTGTACCTCTGCCTTGAGGCCCCATGAACCCGGTGGCGTGACAGTCATCGACCATGACTATCGCCTCATAGTCTTGGGCCAATCTGACCACATCTGGCAGGTTGGCGAGGTATCCGTCCATCGAAAATACGCCGTCGGTTGCGATCATGACGAACTTCGCTCCGGCCGCGCGCGCCGCTTTGAGTTGCGCTTCGAGATCATCCATGTCGGAGTTGGCATAACGATAACGCTTGGCCTTGCACAGGCGAATGCCATCGATGATCGAAGCATGGTTGAGGCTGTCTGAGATGACGGCATCATCTGGCCCGAGGAGAGGTTCGAACAGCCCACCGTTTGCATCGAAACATGCAGCAAACAAGATGGCATCGTCTTTTCCGAGGAAACGGGCTAGCGCATTTTCAAGCTCGAGGTGCAGGTCTTGAGTTCCGCAGATGAAGCGCACGCTGGCCATCCCATAGCCGTGATCGTCAAGTGCCGTTTTCGCGGCCGCCACCAACCGAGGGTGTTGGGCCAGCCCCAGGTAGTTGTTGGCACAGAGATTGATGACCGGCTTCGAGCCGTGATCGTCGGTCTCGACCATGACCTGCCCAGCCTGAGGCGAGGTGATCTGGCGCTCACGTTTCAGCAGCCCAGCGGATTCGATCTCGTCAAGTGTTGCCGAAATATGGTCCAAGAATCGCTGCTGCATTTGTCGCCTCCGGTTTACCGGAAGCATATCCACTAAACCGGAACTTGTCCGGTTTCTGATTCGGGGGTTTCGATTCGGCTGTCATGATTCAACAGCCTTGATCAACCATTCTTTACTATCAGCCGTTTTTAACGATAAGCAGAGCTCTGGCCTCGTTGTGGGCCCTGATCTCGTGTTGCACATCGGCCGCGTAACGAACCGTGTCGCCCACTGAAACTTCGGCCTTTTCTCCAGCAGAGGTGATCTGGAGGACACCTTCAAGAACCGTCAGATGCTCTACACAACCCAACTTGTGGGCCGCGCTTTCCAGCACACCGCCTTGTTCGAAGTAGATGTCGTAGACCTCAGTGCGGCCGACCTCTTCTGGCGCGCTCAGAATACGAATGACACAGCCAGCAGCGCGGTTGCGGATCATGGGAGTCTGGTCTTTACGCAGAATTTCGCGAATCGACTGCGGCGGCTCGTCGTCTTCGTCAAGCAGGCTCGAAAAGTCGACACCAAGGGCCCTAGTCAGGTTCCAGAGGCTCGCAACCGTAGGGCTACTCTCGCCGCGTTCGATCTCTGAAAGCATCGACCTCGAAACTCCGGATAGCTTGGCCAGCGCGTCCAGGCTCAGCCCTTTGGCGGCACGCTCCTCTTTCAACCGACTAGCGAGACGTGTCGTGATTTCGAGGCGTTCGTTCACCGCTCCTCCAGGAGACTCAACAGGTTCTGATAGTCGCGTCTGACGCTCGGTCGGTCGGTCGACTTCGATAGATGATGTCACTTCCACTTTGTCCCTCCTCAGAGACGGGCGCAGCGCTAGCGCTCGTAACCGAGCGAGCTACGAGATCGGTCGGTATGCATGAGTTAGACCTGACCTCCAGATCCGGCCTCGCTCATCACTGCGACGAGCAGCTCACCGACATCGAGCCGTGATGCCCAGAGGTTCAGATATTCATGATCGAGCCGGCCAACGTTGGCGCGAAGCATTTCCACAACATCTCGGCGCTGCGTAGCTGGGGCCGAATCTCGTTGCCACTCAAGTTTGGATAGCACCGCATCTTCACCTGTGGTCACAAAGGTGGCAACACCGTCGATCTCGGCCCGACGTCGGCGGCCGAACTCCATGACACTGAACGGACGATCCTTGCGCACGGTCAGATCGACCTTCCAGCCGGTGGAGGTGTCGATCAGGTTGAACATGTCGCGTTGTTGAACGGCCATCACGGCATCGTTCCAATAGTAGCGAGGTGCCGGAAACTGGCTTGCGAGCATCTGGATCGCGTCTACTGACGGGTTGATCACCAGGTCGATGTCGCGGGTCATTCGTGGCTCGCCATGAAACGTGCTGGCAAAGGATCCGGTCACCATGTGATCAATCGATGCCCGATTCAAGCCAGATACCACCAACTGAAGCAACGACGGCTCAGGTTCCATCAGCTCGCGAGCGTTTCACTTCTGCGGCAAGCTCGGGCCCGTGCATCCGCTCGATCAGTTCGATCTCAATTTCCGCCTGACTGATGCCTGGACGTCTCGATCTGATGCCCGAGATAGCGATGGATCGGGCCATCGCGTTCATCTCAACAGCCATATCGACCCGTTCGGATCCTGGCTTCGCCATCCAAATCGAGCGTTGAATTTCCTTCACATCGCTGGGGGTGTCATCGGCGCTCACGCGGTTGAGCCTATTGGACGTGCTGTTCGCACCGATGCTGATGGGAGTAGCAGAGGCCGCTATTCGTCTAATCTCTATATCTCGTTCGAGGTATGGAGTTCGGCAGATGAGAATCGTGGCAGTCCTGTTGACGGCGTTCGCCTTGTTGGCCGCATCGTGTGGAGGCGGCTCGTCCGAGCAGGACGCTGACGCAACCGACGCAACTCCCGCCACAGCACAGGTCGAATCCGATCAGTCGAGCGAAACCACTCAAGCGCCCGCCGAACCCGCGCCACCGACACCTACCGGCAGCGCGGGCACGCTCGTGCTAGGTGAGGAGACGGTCGAGTTCGATAGCGCGCGCTGCTTTTTCGAAGAACAGGACGCAGTGGGCGGCGGAGGCAAGATTCTGTTCGTGGCCCAAGCGTTTGGCGAAACTGCGGCCGGTGAGCCGATCGTGATCGACGTGTCGCGATACGACGAAGACAGCCGGTTCACCGGCGACAACATCATCGTCGACTTTGGCGACCCCTTCTTAGACGACTTCGTGAGCATGAGTGCCCACACCGACCTTGGAACAGTGACTGTCGACGGCTCGTCGCTCAGCGCGAGCGGCCTGACATTCCTCGACAGTTCCGGCATGGCCGAACAGAGTGGTTCGTTCCAGATCAACTGCTGATCACAGCGGTTGGGCGACTATCGCGCCAAGATCACATCGGATACGTCAACCGGTCAACTCTTCGAGCGCAGCGACGAGCACCTCAACCATCGAGTCCTCGTGCCAACGTCGGGGGTGTCCGTGGTGGTGAGCCCGTGACGTCGAGCAGGTTGAGGGTGTTCGGAATACCCGGACGCTCGGCTTACATGCCAGCCATAGGGGTGCTAGATGCGGAAGCCGGGTCGTTGCCGCTTGAGCAGGCCGCAACAGCCAGGCCAGGCGCCAGCAGCGCCGCCGGCACCAACGGGCAGAACTGACTGTTTGAACGAGGCATTTTCAATCCCAGTCATCGAGTGCAGCCGCATCCTACGCTACTGACCTTTTCAACGCTACCAGTGACGATTCAGCGCTATCTGTGAGTTACCGTCCGCTCACAATGGTTTACCTAACTATTTCTGATGTTTGTGTGTATCTAGAACATATGTTTGATAGTGTGTGTCTATGCGAATGGCGAGTGTGCGGTTTCACACATCTGATGAACTTGTGGCAATGGACCTCCCCTGTGTTGAAGGTCTGTTGTACGAGGTCCAGTCGATGCGTTCCCGGCTCGATGGCCAAGAGGCAACATTGCATTCAGCCATCGGAGTTTTGCAGGGTGCTAATGGTCCACGCCCGCCGCGACCGCGTCCGCACCCCGACGGCGATCCCGATGCTGGCACTGGGTCTGGGGCCGATGATTCAGACAACGCTGGTTCGGGTCCGTCTGATGCCACCGATCCAGGCCCCACCCCCAACAACAACGGTGGTGGAGGGCCTTCTGGTCGGGCCGAACGCGAACGTCTCGCTCGTGCCAAACGGCTAGAAGCCCATCCCGACATTGCCGAAGCGTTGAATGCCGGTCGTATCAGTACCGAACAGGCTGACGCCATCATGAAAGCCAGCCTCCCAGCAGACATAAAACGCCAACTATTGGCCGGTGCCGTGTGTCAGAACACTGATGAGACATTGGCCGCCATCAAAGCAGCGATCGTGGCTGCAGATGTTGGTGATGCTGAACAGAAGTTTCGTAGGCAACGGAACCGACGTAAACGGCTGTGTGGTGTCGACGAGCACGGCATGACCTGGATCAACATCAATTTCGACCCGATCCTCGGCGCCGCTTTCAAGGAAATGTTCGATCGAGAAGTACGCCGGCAGTTCCAGATAGACAAACTCGAACCCAACCCCGAAAAGCTTCGTTCCCCACGCAAGATCGGTGCCGATGCCTGCGCCGTCTTGTTCGGAATCAGCCCAGAAGACCTCACCGTCGAAGACATCACCAACGACATAAGCGGCCAAGATCGCACCACCCGAACCGGCACCACTGGCATAGGCGACACCAACGACGCTGCCGATTCCAAAGACGTCCCGGGAGCCGGCGTCACTGGCCACAACAGCACTACCGACAATGCCAGCTCTGCAGATGCCAGTTCTGACGACGCCTCTCCGGCTGAGGCGAGTTCTTCTGTGGTCAAACCGGACAGTCGAAATGCCCGTGGGTCTGGCCGGTCGGGTGGGCATCGGGTGAACCTCACCATCGACCTCTCGATGTTCGGTGACCCTGAAGCTTCGGCCTACACCCAGGATGACCAGCCAGTACCAGTCTCGATATTGAACAAGATCCTGTGCGACGCCGAAATCCTGTTATGGATCACCGACACCACCAGCCACGATCCTGCCCGATACCAGCTAGAAACAGCCGAACCGTACGCCACAGAAATCCAGAAACAATGCCTAACCGTCCGCGACGGATGTTGCGTCTGGAAGGGCTGCAACATGCGAGCCACTCGCTGCGACGCCCATCACCTCACCTTCACACGCGAAGGCGGCAAAACCGCCATCGGCAACCTCGCGCTGTTATGCCCGACCCATCACACCTGGCTACATCAAATGGGAGCCCACCTCAGACCAGGCGACCAACCGCACCAATGGGTCCTCGAACAAGACCTCACAGGCAACCTGATCGACAAATGGACCAACCCACCCCACTGGTAGGTACGAGGCCGGTGTCGGTCGAGAGCGGCACGGCCGCCAAACCCCTGGCGAGACTCGACATCACCAGAGATAGCTCGGCGTTTCGCATTGGGTCCCGCTAGTGCATCAATGAACCGTCCGAAAATCGACAGCGCCAACAGCTGCACGCGATCACTATCACCGAGGGCCAGGACCACTTCGGTTCGTAAACCCGTCAACGTACTCCCCGCTTGAGTCGTCGTCAGCCACTGAATTCGTGGTTAACTGCCCGCACCGACACCGTCTGCCTTGTCGCCGAGGGCTATGTGTCAACAGTGATCGGCGCCACGCCCTGACACACAGGGCCCGCTTCAGCCACACCTCGATAGGTCGCCATGAAGAGTTTTCACAACCGCTTGTTGGCTTTAGGCACGTGCGTAGCGCTGACAACGGCAGCTTGTGCTGACTCGGAATCTTCCACCGACGCGACTCAGCCAGCTGCTGTTGGTGCCGTCACCGTCGTCACCAACGCCCAGATCTACACCGTCGATGAGGCCCAGCCCTGGGTCGAAGCCTTTGCCTACGACGCCGACGGAATCATCATCGCGATCGGCACCGAAGCCAATCTCATGGCCACGGCCGGCGACGGAGCGAGCGTCATCGATGCCGACGGCAAGATGATTCTTCCGGGCTTCCAAGACACGCACGTGCACGTTCCAGAAGCCGGCATCAACGCTGACCTCTGTTTCATGAGCGGCCAAGACCTCGGAAGCCTCGAAGCCCAAGCACGCGAATGCGCCAGCCAGCAATCGGACACCGAGTGGGTCCGTGCTGCGGGGCCGTCGTTGTTCGGCCTCCGCAACTCAGACGAGCTACCAATCGATGTTCTCGACCGAGCCATCCCCGATCGGCCCGCGCTCATCCTCGATGATCTCGGTCACGCCATCTGGACCAACACCCTCGGCCTCGAAGCCGCCGGAATTGGCCCAGACGATGAAGACCCGCAAGGTGGGGTACTGCATCGCGACGCCGAGTCTGGCCGCCTCACCGGGCTTTTGCTCGAGAACGCCCAGCAACTCGTCCGCAATGTTGCCGGGGCCGGTGACGAGTCGAACTATGTCGGTCTACTCCGGGCCCTCGACGAACTAGCCAGCAACGGCATCACCACGGTTAGCGATGCCGGCGGCTTCTGGGCCCAGAACCACCCCGCCGCGTGGCAACGGGCTCTCGACGAGGGAGCGCTCACCGTTCGAGCCGCCAACTCGCTGTACGTTTACCCCGACCTAGACATGGACGCTCAGCTGGCTGAGTTCGCGGCTCGGTTCGACGACACTTCGTCAATGCTCCGCTTCGACACGGCCAAGATCTACGTCGATGGCATTCTCGATCTCGGCACGGCATCACTACTCGATCCCTACGACGAACCGCTTGATCCGCTGTATCCGTCTGGGTTCAGCTACTTCGGAGCCGGTCAGCTACGCACGTACGTATCTGAGCTTCACGCCATCGGTTACCGAATCAGTTTTCACGTAATCGGCGATGGCGCGACACGAGATGCACTCGACGCGATCGAGGCCATCGACGACACCCCCGAAGCGATAGCCGACCGCCGCCATCGCACCACCCATACGTACATGGTGCATCCCGACGACATCGATCGCTTCGCGGAGATCGGTGTTGTGGCCGCGTTTCAGCTGAACCCAGACGCCATCGACCCGGCCTACCACCAGTACCTGTCCGACTTCATCGGCGACCGGGCCTTCGACCTCATTCCCAACAACGACTTGGTAACCGCCGATGCCACCGTGACCCATTCGAGCGACTGGGATGCGGGGCCTCTCTCCCCGCTTGGCATCATCGAGGCGGCGCTCACTCGTGAAAGCGGCGCGATACCCAACCTCGAAACGGCCATCGAATTATCGACCATCAACGCCGCGTACGCACTCGGTCACGATGACACCACCGGATCGATCACCATCGGCAAGTTCGCTGACTTCGTTGTTCTCGACCAGAACCTTTTCGACATCGAACCCAGCGCCATCTCTCAAACCCGGGTGCTAGCAACCTACCTCGCCGGTGTCGCAGTGTTCACTGCGCCCAGTTTCGAAGGCTAACTACGCGTCTGCATCTCCCAGCGAGGCCACCACATCAAACAACGCCCGTATCGTGTGCCCACTGAGCAGCCTGTCAACTGACGGAACAGCGGCAGCCATACCGCCAGCCAGTGGTTCGAAACCGGGAGCCGCTATGCGGGGGTTAACCCAAATGAGCCGGTGGCTGAGTCGGCTCAATCGCTGCATCCTCGATTGGAGATCGCTTGGCGCGTCGGCGTCCCATCCGTCGGAGACGATGACCACAACTGCACCTCTTAGAAGATTGGACCAGATGGAACTGTCGATCAACTCACCAAGACAGGTCGCTATTCGCGTCCCACCAAATCGCTCATCGACAAGCTCGTCCAGCTCATCAATGACCGTCTTGGAGTCCCGACCCCGGAGCGGAACCGTGACTCGTCTGAGCGATGTGGAGAACACAAAGGCTTCAGCCTTGGAGCTCAGCACGAGGCTCCTCATTAGATGGAGATAGATGCGGCTGTATCGCAGCATCGATCCGCTGAGATCCGCGATCAATACGATTCGCCTAGGTTCGTACGTGAGGCGGCGACGCAATAGTCGGATTGGCTCACCGCCGGTCGTGCGGGCCGCTCTAATTGTTCGGCGCAGATCGATCGACCCAGCGCGAGTGGTCCGCTGGTAGCGACGACGGCGCTTCAACGCAAGGTTTGGCAACAGTTCGTCAAACCACAGGCTCAGCTGATCTACTTCTTGATCGCTGAGCTCATCGAACGGAACATCTGCGAGCTCGGCCAACGCTGATGGCAGCAGTTCGGGCATCTCCCTTCCGTCGTCCTCAGTTTGGTCCGAATCGTCGTTCTCGACAATGACGCCTTGGGTGGCAGCCAACCTTCGCCCGCTCACCGACTCGGCGGGGACCGACTGGCGCGTCAGCGTGCCCGTGGACCGAACAACAACCCTCGAGGCTTCTCGCCGTGTGGGAGCTACGGGAAGCTCATCGCTGCCGAAAACGGCCACAAACACCGCATCGAACCGTGCTAAATCGCCCATGTCGTGGAGCAGGCATGACCGCGCCATCCAATACAACGCAGTGCCGTCGTTTGGAACCCAGTGAGCTAGCGCCTGACCGAAACGAACAGACGCCGACAATCCAACCTCGACATCTGCATCGCGCAGGCGCTGCGAAAACCCTGAGACGAACGCGGCCCGGTCGACCAGTCGGGACACTGTCCCCGGGGCGAAGCGATGCTCCTCTATCGGAATGCCTTGCGGATGAGCAGGAGTAGCAAGACGATTGCCACTGCCGGCGCGGCTCGTTTCAGCAGAGCGCCGCCTGCTACATCCAGCAGATCGAGGGGTTCCAGATCAGGCTCTTCGGTGCTCGGCGCTGGAGTCGACGATGAGCCGACACCTTCGGACTGGGCATCTTCGGACTGGGCATCCTCGGTGTCGGGATGCAGTTTGCCCTCGAGACATTCGACGAATTGTCCAATCAGTTTGGTAGATACATCGACCATGACACCGCGGCCAAACTGAGCCACCTTGCCACTGACCTTCAGATCAGTGTCGATAGTCACCTTGGTGCCCGAACCCTCGGCAACCATCTCGGCCACAATTATGGCCTGGGCGTTGCCAGACCCCCGAGAATCGCGACCCTTGGCCGACAGCTCGGCACGATGGGCGTCAGCGTCCTTCGACACGAAGTAGGCATCGCCGGAATACAGCGCCGTTACCGGACCGACCTTGATCTTTACGGTGCCCGAATAGGTCTCCCCATCCACGTCGGTGAGTTTCGCTCCGGGCATGCAGGGCGCAATCAAAGCGATATCGGTGAGGGTTTCCCATACCAAGTCAAGCGGGGCATCTACCCAGAACTCGTTTTCAATCTTCATTCTGCCTACTGGTCCTATCGGTGATTGTCAGGTATTTGTATTGGTCGCACGCACGAGTCATGTGGCCCACAGTTCACCAGCGGCAACGGCGTCCAGAGCGACCTTTTGGTCATCGGGGGTCTTGATGACCGCGCTCAGCGTGATTTGGGCCGACGCGACATCGAGTTCGGTAATGCCAAGCGCCTTCAGAGCGGCAACCCAGTCGATGACCTCGGCGACGCCTGGCGGCTTGTCAAGGTCGAGCAGGCGGGCTTCGCTCACGAACGCGGTTGCCGCCGACACCAGTGGTTCGGACGCACCTGGAACATTCCTGCGTACAATTTCGGCAGCTCGAGCGGCATCCGGGAACTCGATCCAGTGATACAAACAACGCCGTTTTAGCGCGTCATGCAACTCGCGACTTCGATTGGACGTGAGGACCACGATCGGGTTGACGACGGCTTGGAATGTGCCCAGTTCTGGGACGGTGACCGACCGCTCTCCCAGAAACTCGAAAAGAAGCGCTTCGAACTCGTCGTCGGCCCGGTCGACCTCATCGATTAGCAGTACCGCAGGCTCTGGCCCAGGGTGCCGCACGGCCTTCAACAGCGGCCGGTCGAGCAGGTACTCCTCGGAGCACAAGTCGACCGCAGACAGATCGGCACCAGACACCTCAGCAAGCCGAATCGCCAACAATTGCTGGGCATAGTTCCATTCGTATAGCGCTTCGAATGCACTGATCCCCTCATAACACTGGAGGCGAATCAGTGGGCTACCAAACGCTGCGGCCATCGCTTTTGCTGCGGTCGTTTTACCAACACCGGGCTCGCCTTCGAGCAGTAGTGGTTGCCCAATGGCCTGGGCCAAGAATAGGGCCGTGGCCAATCCCTCGTCGACCAAGTAATCGGCCCGGTCGAGGGCATCGACTAAGTGCTGGCGATCGTCGAATCCGATCATGAGTTAGTGGCTGCGAGACCCTCAGACCGAACTGCCTGAACAAGCTCAGCGACGATAGACAGCGCTATCTCTTCGGTCGTCTTGGCCCCGATCGAAAGACCGACCGGAGTCTTGATCGACTCTCGCTCAGTTGAGGTGAGATTCAGCTCAGCGAGCACGGCGCGGCCGCGGACATGGCTCGCAACCAAACCAATGAAGCCAACCCCTGCATCGAGCGCCGCACGAATGGTTTCACCTTCGTGGCGGCCATGGCTTGATATCAATACAGCAGTGCACCCGTCTAGATCGTTTGAACTCTTCCAGTTGCGCTGAACCGCGAAGCCGAGCTGTCCACCAAACAGCTCTATTGCGTTGGCGATCGGCGTGTTGCCGACTATAAGTAACCGTGCTCGGGGCAGTTTGGGCTCAAGGAAGACTTCGATGGCCCCGCCTGACAGGCAGGGATTCACCACCGTCTTGGCACCCTCGCTTTCGGGGAAGTCTTCTTGGTCATCTGGCAAGATCCGCAGGAGAAGGGCTTCGCCAGACTCAAGAGCATCGGCGGCAGCCAATCGCACAGAGGTCTCGGCACACTGACCACCAATAAAGCCCTCGATTGATCCATCGGCCAAGATGACCGCCGAATCGCCAGGTCGCGTCGCGGTCGGGCACTGGGCGCGCACGACCGTGGCCTGAACGAACGGCGTGCCCTCGGCCAACAGTTCGGCTGCTCTGGTTGGCGGGGGGCGATTAATCAACATAGTGGTCAGATCGGTGGCGTGTGGTTGCCCTGCATAGTCTCCCAAACCCTCGAAGGGGTTAAAGGCATGTCCGCATGGCGAACTCCGTACGGCTTCAGTGCGTCGACAATCGCGTTGACTACTGCGGGCGGAGATCCCACAGTGGCCGACTCACCGATCCCTTTGGCGCCGATCGGGTGATGAGGCGAGGGCGTGACGGTGTGCCCTGTTTCCCAATCGGGCACCTCGAGCGCAGTCGGAATGAGGTAGTCCATCAGCGAGCCGGCGAGACAGTTGCCGTCTTCGTCGAACGCGATCATCTGCATCATTGCCATGCCAACGCCATCGGTCAGACCGCCATGAACCTGGCCCTCGATGATCATCGGGTTGATCTGGGTGCCACAGTCGTCGACGGCTATGAACCGTCGAACCTTGACCACTGCTGTTCCGGGATCGATGTCGACCACACAGATGTAGGCACCGAAGGGGTACGTGAGATTTTCAGGGTTGTAACAAATCTGCGCTTCGAGACCACCCTCTAGCCCTTCAGGCAAGTCGCCAGCGCCGTGGGCCTTCATGGCGATGTCCTGGATGGTAACCGATTGCGACGGATCGCCTTTGACCGAGAACGAGCCCTTGTTCCACTCAAGATCGGCAACCGACACTTCCAACATGCCGGAGGCAATAATCTGGGCCTTGTCACGCACCTTACGAGTGACAAGCGCGGCTGCCGCACCCGACACCGGCGTTGAGCGGCTGCCGTAGGTCCCGAGACCGAACGGCGTGTTGTCGGTATCGCCGTGGACCACCTCGATGTCTTCGGGAGGAATACCGATCTCTTCGGCCACGATCTGAGCGAACGTGGTCTCGTGGCCTTGGCCCTGCGACTTCACCGAGAGTCGAACCACCGCTTTGCCTGTGGGGTGAATGCGCAGTTCGCAACCATCGGCCATTCCCAGACCGAGTATGTCCATGTCCTTGCGGGGCCCGGCGCCAACCGCTTCGGTGAAGAACGAAAGACCAATTCCCATCAGTTCGCCCTTTTCACGCTTTTCGGCCTGCTCGCGCCGCAACTCGTCGTACCCAGCCATGTCCATCGCTTTTCGCAGCGCTGGTTCGTAGTCGCCAGAGTCGTATACCCAACCGGTCTTGCTGGTGTAGGGGAACTGTTCTGGTTTCAACAGGTTCTTCAGTCGCAACTCGGCTGGGTCCATGTCGAGTTCGTAGGCCAAGCAGTCGACGATCCGTTCGACTAGATACACGGCTTCGGTGATACGGAACGAACAGGCGTAGGCCACTCCCCCGGGGGCTTTGTTCGTGTAGACCGCAGTCATCTTGGCGTGGGCTGCCTCCAGGTCGTAGCTACCGGTGAAGACTCCGAAGAAGCCAGCCGGGTACTTAGTTGGGGCTGCAACGCCATTGAAGGCGCCGTGGTCGGCTAGTACCTTGCTGCGGACGGCCAGAATCTTGCCCTCTTTGGTGGCGGCAATTTCGGCCTGCATGATGTAGTCGCGTGCGAACCCCGTGCTGACGAGATTCTCAGTGCGGTCTTCCATCCATTTCACAGGCTTACCGATAACCAGGGAGGCCACAATCGCGCAGACGTACCCTGGATAGATGGGTACCTTGTTGCCGAATCCTCCGCCGATGTCGGGCGCGATTATTCGAATTTTGTGTTCGGGCAAGCCTGTCACTAAGGCATAGACGGTTCGGTGAGCGTGAGGGGCTTGGCTGGTGCACCAAAGGGTCAACTGACCAGACACCCGCTCTACATCGGCAACACAGCCGCATGTTTCCATGGGCGCGGGGTGCACTCGCGGGTAGATGATCTCTTCGCTAACCACAACATCGGCGTTGTCGAACACTTCGGCCGTTGCGGCCTCGTCGCCGGTTTCCCAGTCGAAGATATGGTTATCGGTCTTGCCTTCGAGGTCATCGCGGATCAGGGGAGCATCGGCGTCGAGAGCTTTGCGAACGTCCATCACGGGGTCGATCGCCTCGTAGTCGACGTAGATCAACTCGAGTGCATCACGAGCCGAATAGCGATCCTCGGCTACAACGAAGGCCACCTCCTGATGCTGAAAGCGAACCTTGTCGGTGGCCAAGACGGCCTGCGTGTCGTTCGACAAGGTTGGCATCCAAGCCAGACCTTGTTCGGCTAGATCGGCGCCAGTGATAACGGCCACAACCTTGGGGTGGGCCTGAGCCGCCGAAACGTCGATACTGACGATACGAGCATGGGCCATCGGAGACCGAAGGATTGCCAAGTGAAGCATGCCCTTGAGCTGAATGTCATCGACAAAGTTGCCCATGCCACGGATTAGCCGGGGATCTTCCTTACGGAGCAAGCGACCAAACCCAATTGGTCGTTCCTCGGTCGGGGCCTCTGGTGCTGATTCTGTGGTGGTCATGATGCACTCCCAATTGCAACGGCGGTTTCGCGGTCGGCCGCCCACCGGATAGATCGAACAATGGTGGCGTAGCCCGTACACCGACATAGCTGGCCCGAGATTGCCTCGCGAATAGTGGCCTCGCTCGGGTCGGGATTGTTGTTAAGAAGAGCCCGGGCGGTGAGCATCATGCCCGGTGTACAGAATCCACACTGAAGGCCGTGGCACTCCATGAAACCTTGCTGCACGTTGTCGAGCTCACCATCGATCTCGAGGCCTTCGACAGTCGTCACATCGTGACCGCTGACCATTACGGCAAGGGTTGTGCACGACTTGACAGGCTCGCCATCGATGAGCACAACGCAAGTGCCGCAGTTGCTGGTGTCGCACCCCCAGTGAGTGCCCGTGAGACCAACCTGGTCGCGTATGAAGTGGACCAAGAGCTGCCGGGGTTCGACCTCCTCGCTGACCGCATCGCCGTTGATTGTCATATTGACCTGCATCTCAGGCCTCCTGTCCTTGGGCTCTGGCCACAGCCCGTCGCAGCGAGCGCCGTGTTAACTCCATGGCCAAGTGTTTCTTGTATGCCGCAGAGCCTCGTTGGTCGGTCTGGGGCGAGCAATTGGCGGCGGCAATCTCGCCGACCTGTTGGTAGAGCTCCTCACATGGAGCGGCGCCACGAAGGGCTTGTGAGACCGGGCCGATAGAGGTCGTGTTAGGGCCAACAGCGGCCAACCCGACTCGGCCGTCGGCTATCACGTCGCCATCCATCCAGACCGCAGCGCCCGAAGACACGACGGCCCAATCGCCCGCTCGGCGCTCGACCTTTTCATAAGCACTCCCACTGTTGGCTTTGAGTGGGATCCGAATCTCGGTCAGCATTTCGGCATCACCCACCGCCGTTTCATAGGGACCGACGTGAAAGTCGGTCATAGCGACGAGGCGTTCTCCTGTTGTCGACTTGATCACGCACGATGCGTCGAGCGCTGAACACACCGCCGACAGGTCCTCGGAGGGGTCGGCTTGGCAAAGAGACCCGCCGAGGGTGCCACGATTGCGAACGACTGGGTCGGCGATGACCTTCTCGGCGTCGCGAAAGATCGGGAAGTGCTCGGCCAGCAACTCAGATTCGAGCAGCTCGCGATGCCGGGTCATAGCGCCGATCCTGATTTCACCTGCTTCTTCGGTAATGAAGAACAGCTCGGTTAGATCGTTTATGTCGATGAGATACTCGGGGTTGGCCAGCCTCAGCTTCATCATCGGCAACAAGCTGTGGCCACCAGCAATGAACCGGGCCTCCTCGCCTAGCCTCTCGCGTAGCGCGATGGCGTTTTCAACGCTTGTAGCCCGCTCGTACTCGAACGGTGCAGGCACCTGCATTTCAGACCCCCCAGGTCGGTTGCTCCTGAATCTCCCAACAAATACTGTTGGCGTCAACGTCGACTTAAGGGATCGCTTAAGTCACTGTTGGCTTTGCCAACCACCATCGTGAACATGGACGCCCGTGACGCCAAGCCAGTTGAGAGCCTTCGCTGCAATTGTGCGCCACGGTTCTGCCAAGGCGGCAGCCGCCGAACTCGGCGTGAGCGAAGCCGCTATCTCTTCGCACACATCTGCACTGCGAAAAGAACTCAACGACCCGCTGTACCACCGTGCTAAGTCAGGGCTGTCATTCACCCCCGGCGGTCTTCGGCTAGCAACCCGAGCAGCAGAACTCCTCGGGTTGCAGGAGCAGACGAAACTGGAGGTCCTGGCTGCCAGTACGGGCAAAAGGGTGTTGCGTTTAGCCACAACGAGCCTGTTCGCAGAGTACGCAGCACCAGGGTTACTCGAAATGTTCAAGACGCGCGCCGACGATCTCGAAGTCGAGATGAGTGTTCACGCCAGTGGCCGGGTAGCCGGCTTGCTCGCTACCCGCCAGGCCGACATCACCATCTCTCCCGTCTCGCCCACCACAGACGGCGCTTTTCGTACTTGTGAGTTCTTGAAGTATCAACTCATTGTTGTTGCAAGTGCTGACCATCCACTAGTCGGAGCGCCGTGTGACCCGCGCTCGCTGCGCACTCAGACCTGGCTGCTTGGCCCATCAGCTGTCGAGCAGCACGGAGCTACAGCCCAGCTCCTGAAACGATTCGGCGTACCCGAGCAGAACCAACGCATCTTCCAGAGTCACGCCGCCGCATTGAGTGACGTGCAATCGGGCGGCGGCCTAGGTGTCCTCCCCGACTTCCGGGCAGCCACCTATCTGTCGAGCGGCACGATCCAACGAGTGTCGACTCGGGGCGCAGCTGCCCAGGGTGTTTGGTCGGCCACGTCGTTGCATCCATCGCAAGCACCCGCCGTGGCAGCCGAGCTAATGAGATTCGTCACGACACCACGGGCGATCCAGGCAATGCTGTCAGGATCAGGCGCAGGCATTGGCCACTTCCAACCAAGAGTTCATGTGACCCTATGGAACTGAGCGCCATGTCCGAGGGCAAACAGCTGTCCACTGGTGACCACCCGAAGGGGGTTGGGATTGGGCCGAGGCCATCTCTGCCACTCACACCGACGGTCGTCCCCGCAGTACTCCCCAGGGATTGCCGACTAGTCAGGCTGCCTCGCGGAGTAGATGCGTCGCCACCCTGTGGGTGAGCGTCATCTCCCAAGGTGGTTCTGGGACAGAGCGCCAGGTCACCTGCCTTTACCGCCGGGTCGTGCCAGTAGCAAAAGGGGTACAAGGGGAATCGCTGGGTACAGACAACGTGTCGAAGTGCTCGGCGGCGCCTCTATCGAGTCGTCGAAGCGCAGCGAGGGATCGTCGGTGAGCCCGGTTGGGTTGTCGTGATCTGGGCTAAGACGAGTTTGCGAGTGCGTCCATGACCTCAGCCACCATCTGCGACCGGGGTGGCATACCTGGAAACTCCTCCGGTGGGTTTGGGTTCAGACCTTCGCCGATGCTGTGGAATCGCTCCATTGCGACATCGACCCACTCGGTGTGGGGCAGAATCCAATACTGGTCTGCGCCGATCGCATCGAGCACCATGTCGGCAACCGCGGCCGGTTGCATGCCCTCGTCGACTGCCTTGCGCACGTAGTTGCGACTCAGTTCGGCGCCAACATCGGGCATCGGGCGTTCACCGAGCTCGTCGGGCCAATGTCGCTCCCACTCCAGGATCTCGGTCTTGACCCAGCCGGGACACAAACAACTGACGCCAACACCAAGATCGGCGGCTTTCATTGTGCTGTACAGACTTTCGGTTAGCGCCACCACCGCATGTTTAGTCGCGTCATACACAGGGCTAACTCCGGCGTACAGCCCGAGCATCGATGCAACGTTGACGATATGACCACCACCGCCGGCGATGAGGTGAGGGAGAAAGGCCCGCACGCCGTGGACAACTCCAAAGACGTTGATTCCGAAAGTCCAATCCCACCCCTCGATCGGACCGAACCACGGATCCCCAGGCGACGACACACCAGCGTTGTTGCAAACAATGTGGACAGCACCGAAACGATCAATGGTCGATTGGGCGAGAGCAGCAACCTGCCCGGCGTCACTCACGTCGGTGCGAACGGCCAGCACCTCGCCACCATGCTCTGAGACCGCTACCGCGGCCGACTCCAGGGCGTCCACCTGCACGTCGGCCAACACGACCGAGCAGCCCAGCTTGGCGAATGCGTGGCTCAATGCCAGCCCAATGCCACTGGCGGCTCCGGTGACTACGGCAACCTGGCCAGCTTTGATCTCCATGACTCAGCCCCCTCGATGAGATCACGGACAGTATCAGAGCTATGAAATTTACGATCGCTGTACGAGACCCTAGGGAAGCCCGTCAGACAGCGAACACAGTCGTCACGCGTTCAAGAGCATCTTCCAGGACCGACCGCGGGCAGCCGATATTGATCCGTATGAAACCCTCACCTTCAGGACCGTAGATACTGCCGAGTTCGACCACAACTCCGGCCTCGCGCTGGATCAATTCAGCCAGCGTCGCCGAGTCGAGCCCGAATTCGCGGCAATCCAGCCACACGAGAAACGTGGCCTCTGGCCGGATCACCCGAACTTGGGGCAGCCGAGTCTGAAAAACTGACTCGACCAAAGCCAAGTTCGCGGCCAGGTAATCGAGCAGTTCGACCAACCATGGCTCCCCCTGATCGAAAGCTATGTGCGTCGCAAGAATTCCGAGGGTGTTCACACTGAAAGTCTCGTTGAGGTTCCTCATGCCGAGCCAAAGCGACTCACGTAGATCCTGGTCGGGCACGATCGTGATCGACGTCTTCAACCCAGGCAGGTTGAAGGTCTTGCTCGCACTGGTACAAACAACCAGCTTGGGCGGCGGACGATCAACCACCCCCATCGTGGTAAATACGTGGCCGGGATGGACGAGATCGCCGTGTATCTCGTCGCTAACAAGCACCAAGTCGTGCTTCTGGCAAATGTCGGCAACCGTGTTCAGTTCGCGGCGGCTCCACACCCGGCCCACTGGGTTGTGTGGACTGCACAGCAGAAACATCTTTGCGCGAGGATCAGAGGCTTTATCTTCTAAATCGTCGAAATCCATCTCGTAACGGCCGGCTGACAGGCGCAACGGGTTATTCATCAAGGTGCGATCGTTGTTCGCGACAGACTCAGAAATCGGCCCAAAAACCGGAGGCTGGACGATGATGCCATCTCCACGAGAAGTCAACTGTTGGATCAACACGTTGATCGCTGGCATCGCGCCCGACGACACCACCAGCCAGTCGGACTCAACTCGCCAGCCTTTGCGACGAACCATCCAGGCCACGACGGATCGCTTGAAATCGTCCGACACACCAGTGTACCCAAAGATCCCATGCCCGACCCGGGCTATCAGGGCATCCAACACCGGCTGAGGAGCCCGGAACTCCATGTCGGCCAAGCCCATAGCGATGATGTCGCGCCCGGTCGCATCGGGGCCCTGGTCCCCAACACCCCATTTGATGGAGTCGGTTCCAGATCTCGAAACTACCTCATCGAAGGGCATCAGCCCGCCCCTCTCATCCAGATCGCGTCTGCGTTCCTCCCTCCCCGCTAGGGAAGGTACGCGCGTGGCAGATCCGAGCATAACCCGGTACCGATGCGGTAGACAGTGGAGTCAGCATGCTGTGCGACCTCGGTCATCGAAATATCCGAATCACCCTGCTGGCCGATCATCACCACCACGTCGTGTTCTTGGATATCTGAACCGGTCACGTCGACGAGCGAGTGGTTGGCCGAGATGTACCCGACTAACGGAAATCGCCGACCTCGTATCAACACCTCAGAAGAATTCGCCACGTTGGGCGGATACCCCCTTCACGACTGCCAACCGGTCGACGCCCATCTTCGAAAGCGCTTCGGCGCCCCCGACCGCGCCATGGCCATAGCGTTGCACTTCACGACAGCCATTTCTGGCACCTCGCCTACGCGCGCCCGAACCTCGGCGAGGTTGTTCCGAAGGTGCTGCGTACTGATCTCCAACCACGGATCGACCTGATCGATCAACACCCAACAACTCTCCCAAACCAACGGCAAGAACCCGGTCCGTAGTCCAAGAACATGACAGCGCAGTTCTACTTCGGCAACTCGTGGTGGGATAGTATCGATGTGGCAATGGCACCGAGTTGAGCTACCTGCTCATCGCTGAGGTGATCGAAAAGATGTCGGCGAACCGACCCAACATGGTGCGGTGCGGCCCTGTCGATAGTGGTACGCCCTAGCGCGGTCAGAACCACGTCAGAACCGCGTCCGTCGTCCGCCACCTGCAACCGGTCGATGAGTTCGCGCTGCTGCATCCGATCTAGGTGATGAGACAACCGGCTCGTCGACCATCGGGTTCGTTTGGCAAGGTCGTTGAAACGTGATCGGTTCTCTGGCGACTCGGAGAGCCTTGTCAAGACCTCGTAATCGGCGTCAGACAAATGCGAGTCGCGCTGGAGATCTCTGCTGATCTCGGCAAGTGCGACCAGATTCACTCGGCGCAGGCCTCGCCACGCCGCATCCTCGGTGTCGTTGAGCCATTCGGTCTTTCTCATGCGATCAGATTACCAACAGTTGTTGACGTGTCAGCAATCGACTACCGTTGTTGACATGTCAGGGACTTCAATCATCAACTGGCCAGAATCTCGCCGAACGCCTGGCTGCCCAATCCGAATCCGATGACACGTCGCCTCCCCAACCGAATCGCGCTCGACGATCTTGTTATCCGTCTATGGAAAGCCGACGACGAAGCGGCGATGCGAGATCTGATCGCCGACAGCCTCGAGCATCTGCGCTTGTGGATGGCCTGGGCCGCAGACGAACCGCTCGCACCACAGCGTCGACTACAACTCTTCGAACGCTGGCACCGCTACTGGCTCTCGGGAGACGGCGCCATATACGCCATCTCGGTGGCGGGCGAGCTAGCCGGAGGGTGTGCTCTACACAGACGGGTCGGACCGGGTGGGCTCGACATCGGCTACTGGTTAGGGAGCCACACAACAGGGCAAGGTATTGGCACCCGAACCGCGGAAGCACTGTGCGAAGCCGCCTTCGTTATGGCCGATATCTCGTTCGTTCAGATCAGCCATAGCGCCACGAACCATCGCAGCGCTGCAATCCCGCAACGACTGGGCTTCACCAACGTGACTCCACCCGCAGAGACCGATGCAACAACATGGCGCCTTGACCGAACAGACGGAGACTTACGTTGAGTGCCTGGATTGAGATGATCGACGACGCCAACGCCGTCGGCGAACTGGCCGCGGCGCTCAAACTCGCCAGAACTCCGCACGGAACCGTCGACAGCGTTATGCGTGTGCATTCGTTGCGCCCGGCCACGATGCACGGTCACCTACTGCTGTACCGCGCCGCGCTGCACAACGACGCCAACACGATTCCGATGTGGCTACAGGAGTGCCTGGCCTCGTGGGTTTCGCTGCTGAATGGCTGCGACTATTCGCTGTCGAACCACTGGGCCAATGCTCGGCACTTGATTGGCGACGAGGCCAAAGCGAACAAGATTGAAGCTGCTCTGAAGGCAAGACGCCCAGCAGACGGTTTCGAGCCGAGCGAGTTTGCCCTGTTCAGGTATGCCGAGAAGCTCACGCTCGCACCGCAGGACATGATCGAGGCCGACGTGACCGCGCTACGCGACGCTGGTTTCGACGATGGACAGATTCTGGAGGCTAATCAGATCATCGCCTACTTCTGTTACGTCAATCGCTCCTTGAACGGGCTTGGAGTAACCACAGAGTCCGATGTTGTCGGTTACTACGAGCAGCAGCCGCCAAAGGAGTCGTCATGACCGCGACGCTTCCAACAAGCGGCTATCTGGGAGAGATTCCGGTCGTTGATGTCGGGCCGATACTGACCAACGAACCCGATCCTGCTGTGTCGTCGCAGCTCCTCGCGGCGAGCCAAGACCCGGGGTTCATCTACATTCGCAATCACGGGATTCCCGATGAGGTCGTCGATAGGGCCAGAGCGTCGGCTCTGGATTTCTTCGGTCTCGATGCCGACCAAAAGTTGTGCGTCAAGGTGTCAGAACACCACCGCGGCTGGCTCGCTTCTGGTGAAGCGAAAATGGACGACGATCTGCCGCCGGATCGCAAGGAAAGCTTCATCTGGGGAGACGACGCCTCGGCCACTATTGACGATCACTCACTCCGCGGCCCAAACCTGTGGCCAGACACCGACGTGGCTTCGTTGCGCCGTGATGCACTCGGGTGGTACGAACATGCCGAACGGCTGTCAATGCACCTGATGCGGGCCATGGCTATGGCTCTGGGCCTCGGTCTCGATCACTTCGTGTCTCGGTGCGACCGGCCCTTAAGTCGGGCCTCGTTCGTCTTCTACCCTCCTCAACCAGGCGAGGTCGATGGGTTCGGTGTGGGGCCCCACACCGACTTCGGAACCATCACCGTGCTTTGCCAAGACGACGTCGGCGGTTTGGAAGTCAAGACGCCCGAGGGCAATTGGGTGCAGGCACCGCCGATCGAGGGAACGCTGATCGTCAACGTTGGCGACCTCCTCGAACGCTGGACCAACAGCGCGTTTCGTTCCGCTCCGCACAGGGTCATCAATCGCAGTAACAACGAACGCCTCTCACTCGTGTTCGCATTCGATCCGAACCCTGAGACAGTCGTCGACGCCAGATCGGTGTATCCGAACAAACCTGAGCAACACGCCGGCTACGAACCAGCCATCACGTGTGGCGACTACCTCGACTGGCGCTTCGCAAGAGCGTTCTCGTACCGCTCCGACCCCACTTAGTCTGAAGTTGGGCAGCAATCTAAGCTGCACCTGGCCACCAAACATTTGAGGTTTTCGAATGCGTTACAAATCGAACTTTGTGTCTTGCGACTTCGACATCGATCAACAGGGGCGCAACTACGGCTCGGCAACACTGGTCTACTCCGACAATGCCAACGCTGGTCGCGGGTTCGAGATACCCATAGTCACCATCGCAAACGGCTCGGGCCCAACCGTGCTGCTGTGCGCCGGAAACCACGGCGACGAGGACCAGGGCCAACTCATCCTGCGACGCCTCATCAACGAACTCAGCCCAGACGACATCCAAGGAAGAATCATCTTCCTGCCTGCCATGAACTACCCGGCGGTTCGGGCCGACAGCCGTACCTCGCCGCTCGACAACGGCAATCTGAACCGGAGTTTCCCTGGTGACGGATCAACTGGACCGACCCTAGCTATAGCCCGGTTCATCACCGATGCGATCCTGCCGGTGACCGACTACGGAATAGATCTCCACTCTGGTGGTCGTAGCGCTGAATTCGTCATTACTTCCTTCCTGGTCACCTGTGCTGATGTGGAGCTCTACCACCGGTCGCTTGCAGTGGCGGACGCCTTTGATGCGCCCTACATGTTCATTCAGGCCGCGGCCGGTTCGCCCACCGACTTTGACGGCGCTGCGCACGCCGAGAACATCCCGTTCATCTCCACCGAACTCGGCGGAGGCGTGCTGACTCACGACGACCTTACGATCGGTATGAGAGGCGTCAGGAACGTGCTCGCCCATGCCGGAGTGGTCGCAGACGAGGGCACGTCTATTTTAGATCAGCCGACCGTGTACCTCGATGCGGTCAACGGCCCAGGCGGCGTTATCGCTCCCTTCGAAGGCATCATCGAGACGCACTTCGACGTCGGCGACACGGTTGTCGAGGGCCAGACCGCGGCTTGGCTCTACTCGCTCGACGAGATCGAACGTCCGCCGGTGGAGCTCACGTTCTCGACCTCAGGCGTAGTCGTGATCAAGGCAGCCTCAACCAGAGTCGTCCACGGAACCAACATCTGTCGCACTGCCAAAGCTGTAAGCCATGACGATGTCGCGGCTCTCGCTGGTTGATTAGTTTCAAGGGTTAGTGGTCGCAGGCGAGTAGCAATCGGGCTGGTCCTGGCGTGGACCGCTCTCACCGGTTGGAACTAGTCATCTACGCGACGTAGGACAGAAAGTACCTGCTGTTTTGTTGGGTTTGGTTGTAGTGAGACGAACATTCGTTTGATATACTCGATATATGTACTCAACGGGGAACACAACAGCTGAGAGCCACAGACACAACACAACTCTGGGTAGCTCAGTGCTGGCTGCTGTTGCGAGCGTAGAAGCCGCTATTGGGATGGTTCTCAGCTTGGGTCTTGAGCCAGACACCGCCGACCAGGCCAACGGGCTGTTAGAAGCGTTGGAGACGGTGTCGCGGCGGGTTGAAGCTGGCCATGTGCAGTTGATGGACCGTATCGATTGCAAGAATCTGTGGACTACCGATGGGATGTTGTCGGCTAAGACGATGGTCCGCCATCGCACCGGGGTTTCTTCTGCCGAGGCCGGTGCCCGTCTGAAGGTCGTGAAGTGCTGCCGCCGTATGCCAGTAGTCGAAGCTGCGTATCGGGCCGGCCAGATTTCGACTTGCAATATGCGTTGTTTGGCTCACGTGTTTTCGAACAAACGGGTCAGGACCCAACTGGTCGTTGCCGACGAGATCATGTCGGAGCAGGCTGCCGGTCTTTCGGCTCTGGAGTTCAGGCTTTGGGTTGGCGATTGGGAATCGTTGACCGATGAAGACGGTACTTGTGACACCAACCAACGTAATCATGAGAATCGTGATGCTCGTATGGTGCAGGACTTCGATAAAGGCTGGACCTTCGAAGCCTGGTGCGCCGCGTTTCAAGGCGCCGAGATGTACAAGATTTGGGCCAAGTTCATTGACGCCGAGTTCAAAACAGACTGGGCCAAAGCAGTCGCCGTACATGGTGTAGGCAACGTCACCAAAGACATGCTCCAACGGACCGATGGCAACAGGCGCATGGACGCCCTCCACCAAATCTTCATTAAGGCTGCGTCGACGCCGCCTGGTGGTG
>CAZMUM010000053.1:0-29613 GCA_964569385.1 uncultured Acidimicrobiales bacterium | reverse complement strand
GACCCCCAGCCCGTGACCGGCGAGAACAACCGTTGAGCGACCTCGGCAGCGCGCCGCCACATCATCTCGGCACACGCCCGTCGAATCGACTCCTGAGCCCGCTCTGTGACGCCCCCCGGTCGTCGACCGCCGACGACCGCACCCTCACCCGCTCGATCCAGCAGAAGCGTCGGGCCCACGGGGAGGCTCAACCATCTCCTCAAGCTCTGTCCCACTACGTGCTGCCCGACCTATCGCCAGGGGTGTCAATGATCGCGGGGTCGAGGGCGATCAGAAAAACTCAGGGTCGGTTAGATGAAGCCACCCATACCCGGCACTATGCGCACGCCGAGGCGCTCGATAATCACGTCGTCGAGCCGCGGGTACCAGGAGTTCTGTCGTGGAGTACGTATGGCGCTCGCCGTCCACCCGATGTCAGCAACGGAGAGGCCCGCCCTCGGTCGTTGCTGTCAGGGTTGCTCTCAATCGATCGACTTCTGAGCCTGGCGACTCTTGGACCTGGTCCTACTTGAGATCTAGTTGATTCCCGTCCACCTTCGCCACGCCAGCTCGTTTGTTTGCGGGTCATCTCAGATAGTCCGTTGTTGAAACTAGGCGCTGTTGCTAGGGTCCATACCTCTTCCCCTCTCCGATCCTCAAAGTCGTTGAGAGACCATGGTGCGCTCTACCCAAACGAGTCGGCTTCATCGCGGCGAGTTAGCGGAGTACGATGGTGTCATGAAGGTTGATCCCGCCGGCAGGTGTGAGAGCGCTCGCGATCTCGCTGGCGATCGGCCGCCCACGGACGATGATGTATCGATCACCCGCGATGGTCGTCGGCTCGATACGCCGGCGAAGGTGATTGCTTTTCTCGACGAAATCAACTCGCAACGCACTCCAACTGCATCCGGTGTCTGACGAAACTGCGGCGACGTTCGACCCGGATCGGGTTCTGGCGATGCTCGACCGTCACGATGTCGAGTACCTACTCGTGGGCGGACTTGCCGCGCGGGCGCATGGCGCGCAGCGAAGGACCGCCGATGTCGATTGCGTTCCGAACACGACCGCCGAGAATCTTGCGCGAATGGCCTCTGTTCTCGTCGAGTTGAACGCTCGGCTGCGCGTCGGTGGGATGTCGGACGACGAAGCGCGTCGGTTGCCGGTCACAATCGACGCCGCGACGCTCTCAGCATTTGGTTCTTCGACGTGGATGACCGACGCCGGTCCGCTCGACCTCCTCGTCGAGTTGCGCGATCGCGACGGCGACCGGCATGGATACTCCGATCTTCTGCCGCGTGCGGTCGGCTACGAGGTTGGCGAAGTGAGCGTCCTGTTGGCGTCGCTAGACGACATCGTTGCCTCGAAGGAGTTCGCGGGTCGCGAGAAGGACAACGAAGCACTGCCTGAGCTGAACGAGCTGCTGCGCCGCCAGCGTCGATCTTGATCGTAGGCCAAGAAGCCGACCCGGCGGGTTCGATTCCCGTCCACCTTCGCCACGCCAGCTCGTTTGTTTGCGGGTCATCTCAGACAGTCCGTTGTTGAAACTAGGCGCTGTTGCTAGGGTCCATACCTCTTCCCCTCTCCGATCCTCAAAGTCGTTGAGAGACCATGGTGCGCTCTACCCAAACGAGTCGGCTTCATCGCGGCGAGTTAGCAGCCTTAGTTACCGAGCTTCATCCACTGTTGGCGGTGTCTGACCAAGGTCGTGGTCACCGACTCGCAATCGTTAGTGCTATCGCGCCCTGGCTCGATCACCACGAGGCCGACGAAGTGCTGCGGGCCGTCGAAGCTCGTTTGGGGGGCTTCGGAGAAGTGGAGGCCTTGCTCGACGACACCACGGTGACCGACATCTTGATCAATGGCCCCGGTCCGGTCATGGTCGAGAGAAACGGTCGGTTGTTGGTGTCCGATGTAGTTCTGGACCGCGATGGTCTGCGGCTGCTTGTCGACCGGTTGGGCCGGTGGTGTCGTCCGCGACCCGACGCACAACGCCCGATAAGCCACGGTGTCCTTCCATCGGGCGATCGAGCAACTGTGGTGGTTGCGCCGGTAGCGGTTGGCGGCCCCCATGTCGCTATCCGACGTCTGCGTTCGGGCCAGGTGGCCCTCTCTCAGTTGGCCGAGCCTGCGGTGGTTGCTCAGCTTGGCGATGCAATCGACGCTGGGCTCTCGATCCTCATTATTGGTCCAACGGGCTCGGGAAAGACCACGTTGCTGGCCGCCATGTTGGCCCTGGTGCCTGCCGACGAGCGAGTAGTTGTTCTCGAAGACGTCGCCGAGTTGCCTACGGCCGGTGGCCATGTTGTGCGTCTCGAGTCCGGTCCGGCAGCCGACCTGCGTGCGTTGGTGGCGGCTTCGCTCAGATTGCGACCCGATCGTGTGGTCGTAGGTGAGGTAAGAGGCGGCGAGGCGCTCGACCTCTTGCAGGCGCTTACTTCGGGTCACGTCGGCGGAATGGCGACTCTTCATGCAACGTCTGCGCCCGAGGCCCGCCGCCGCCTTCTGTTGTTGTCTGGGCAAGCGAGCGATCGAGTCGACGTCGAGGTTGTGGCCCAACACTGGCGCAGCGCCTTCGATCTCATCGTGACGATGGCTAGGCAGGCCGACGGGCAACGCCGGGTCGTCGATGTCTGCCACTTCGGCGAGTCGTCGTGATCTGGCTCGTGGCCGCCACTGCGATCTGGGCCTGGTGGCGAGGCTCGTGGTCGGCTTTGGTGGTGGTGGGTGTGGCAACCGTTGTTCGCTCGGCCACCATCACGCTGGCAGCGGCCAATGGTGCGATCTTGTTTGCACTAGTCAAGGGTCGTCTCCAAGCCAGAGGTCAACGTCAGAACCGAATAGGTCTGCCTGAGTTCGCTGAGGCTGTTGCATGGCGTTCGCGCACCGATGTCGACCTTGGCGAGGCCATCGACGATGCTGCTGATCTAGCGGTAGGACTGAAGCTGGCATTAGTTTCGGTCGCGAGCCGTATACAGAGCGGAGTCTCGGCCTCGGCCGCAGTTGCGGCGCTGCCCAGAACCGACCCAGAAGTCGCGCTATTGGGTGCCGCCATCGAGTTGGCGTACGGCACCCGCATCGAGACCGAACGCATCTTCACCGACGCCGCGCAGTCCTTAAGGCAGCGCCGTCTGAGACGCCACGACATCGCCAGCCAAGCGGCTCAAGGGCGAGCCTCGGCGACAGCAATGTTTGTGCTGCCGTGGATTGCAGTCGGTGTCGACTTCATTGTTTCGGGGGCCAGCAATGTTTGGTCCGACCCGGGGCTGCGTCTTCTGACCATGGTCGCCGTAAGTTTTTCGTTGTTGGGAGCGCTTTGGTCTCTGGCATTGGTCAACAAGGTTGAGGCACTTCGATGAGCTGGCTCTGGATTGCAGGCTTGTTGGCTACAGCAGACGTTCTGCTTATGAGCCTTCGCTTTTCGCCGCCGCTGGCAAGGCCGTTGCGGTTGCGTAACTCGGCGGCTTCGGGTTCATCGGACACCCTCGACATTTTGGCGCTCGGGGTGAGGCGCGGCCTTGGCCTTCGCGATGTCATGGCTTTAGGCGCTCGCCACTCGATTTCATCTGGATCGACCCTCGCAGAGATCGTGGTACTGCTCGACAGAGGTATTGAGGCACAAGACGCCGTGAGGCAGTCGGCAATTGCGCCCCAGACGTCTCTTGGGATTGTTCTGGTTGCGCTGGCGGCGGCGGTCAATAGCGGTGTCCGTCTCGATGCCGAGCTCGACCGAGTGCGAGCCGATGTTCAGCTGCTGGATACCAACGCCACCGCGGCCGCGGCCCGACGAATGTCCGTGTGGCAGTCGGGTCCTCTGGTGCTGTGCCATCTCCCGGCATTCGTGCTCGTCGGAGTTGCGCCAACCGTTCTTCCCTTGCTGAGAGGCGTGAGCGTCTGATCGGTCGTATGTCGGCCCGAGAGCCAATGCTCTTTTTGCTTCCCCGTGTGTTTTTCTATGAATAGGAACCGAAAATGAACGAGTCATCTTGTGGCGACGAGCCCTGCCAGAACAGTGAGCACCGCCGCACCAGTGAGCCCCGCCAGACCAGCGAAGAGGGCCAGGCCACCGCTGAGTATGCGCTTCTTACAGGTGTGGTTGCGTTGATCATTGCCCTTGTGGCGGCATGGGCAGCTGGTACTGGCAAGGTTGGGCAGCTTCTTGACGTCGTATTCGATGGACTTATACGTGCCGCGGGCTAAGGGGCACGCTTGGCTAGGTGATAGGAACCAAAATGGCCAGGCCACATTTGAGACTGCGGCCATGCTGCCGGTGGCTCTCTTTGTGGTTCTATCTGTCGTACAGGTTGGGCTGTTGTGGCGCGACCAGCTGCTCGTAGTCCACTCCGCACGTGAGGCGGCTCGCGCCACAGCCGTCGATGGGGGCGGCGGGGTAGCCCAACGCGCCGCGCGTGAAGCGCTCGATATCGATCCGGCCCGGATCACCGCGACCGTGGTGCGTCGCGAGAGTGTTGGCGGCCTCGTAACTGTCGAGGTATCGCTATCGCCTTTGACCTCTCTGCCGCTGTTTGGGGCGTTGCTCAGTGGGCGTTCGGTCTCGGCTCGCGCCACGATGCTGGTCGAGGCCAGCGGTACCTCGCCTGAGCTGCAATTCGGTCACGAGGCCGAGCCAGCTTTACGCGCCGAACAAAGCCAATACGTCAAGCGCGCCGTGTTTGTCGAGGGGCGAGTTGCCACTACCACAGTTCGGCGACACCACGCAGGCCGGACAGCCGTCCGAACAGCTGCACTGACCGACAAGATCGGTAGCGGCTGTGATGATGCTGGACGCGGCCCGAAAGGCCAGCTGCGAAATCCCCCCGCCACCTGAAACTGAGTCGTAGACAAAGATCACCGGGCCGAGAGTTTGGGCATGAAGTGCCTTGGCGGTTCCAGCTACGTCCCATCGATCACATATTGCAAACATTGGCAATGCTCCGATAATCGCGTGTTCGGTGGCATGTAGAGCACCGGCAGTTCGGGTCTTGTCGCCTAGGAAGTGTTCTAGCTGAGCTTCGTTCGCAACCAGCCAAATTGAGGATGTTGTCACAACGTGTGGCGGGTAGTCGAGCTCGCCTCGTTCGATGATCCGGCCTTCGCTAGTGGTAACCACATAGCTGTCGACCACGGTGTTAACTCTCACGGTGCCAATGCTGAGTGCTCCATCGCCGAGGCGTTGTTGTCTGGCTTGATCGAGGATGGTGATCGTGGTTGTGCTGTGGGAACGTGATCGACAGATGCCCCGATCATCGGGTGTGACTATTGCCCGCCTGGCATCGAGGTCAAGCTCTTCCACCCGGTATGCGATGCCTTGATGGACGTAGCGCGCTCCGGTGTGAAGTGAGGCCGGGGCTCTGAGGCTGTCGATGGTCCCGATGAGAGATGAGTCGGTTCTTTCGATCCTGACCGTGTCAGATCCTGCGGCGCGAAGTCCTATCTGGCGCCCTGGGTGAGACGCCTGGGTAAACACCGCAAGACCGTTTCGGGGCCTTAGGAGGCCAACCGCGGCTAGATCGCACACAGCGGCATCGAGGGTGGCTGGCCACCAGCGGTGGTCGGCGATGGGATCCAGTGGAATCTCGTGAGCCGCGCACGCCAACTGAGGCCGCAGCACCGAAGGGTTGTCTGGGTTGATGACGATGCGCTCGGCCGAACGTTCGAGCAGTTCGTTCGGATGATTGACCAGCCAACGGTCGAGTTGGTCTTCACCGGCGACAAGAATTGCCAAGGAGTTCTGGCCCCGCCGTCCGACCCGGCCGATTTGCTGACGAAATGACGAGATTGTTCCAGGGAAACCGGCCAGGATGGCCGCATCCAGCTGCCCGATGTCGATGCCGAGTTCGAGGGCCGATGTGGCAATAACGGCATCAACTTCGCCGTTCGCGACCATGGTCTCAAGGGTGCGACGTTCGCTGGCGAGGTAACCGCCCCTATACGCGACGATTCGCGATGGATCTACTACCTGGCGCCTGGTCAGTTCGGCGATCGCTTCGGCGGTTGATCTGGCTCTGCTGAATCCAATCACGCGGTGGCCACGGTCGACGAGTTGGGCCGTTAGATCCGCGGCATCTTGGAGAACGGAGCTCCGCCTATCCCGCGTCGCGGCTGTTGGGTCCCATACCGCAATAGTTCGGTGTGCAGAAGGAGCCGCATCGTCGTCGACAACTACAACTTCTGATCCGATGAGAGCTTCAGCTAACTCCTGAGCTCCGCTGACGGTGGCGCTGGTGAGCACAAAGGTCGGCTTGGCGCCGTGGTAGGCACAGGCTCGGCGGAGGCGACGAATGATGTGAGCGACATGGGATCCGAAAACTCCTCGTAACGCGTGAAGCTCGTCGATGACGATAAATTCGAGGTGGCCAAGAAAGCGTGACCAGCGAGTGTGCCTGGCCAGAATGCTGCCATGGCACATCTCTGGGTTAGTAAATATCACCCTGGCCTCGCGTCGCGCCAGGTATCTCTGGGTGTTGTCTGCGTCGCCATCGTGGGCCATAGCCAAGAAATCGGGAAACAATTTTCCGAACGATTCGAGTTGGTCGTGAGCTAGGGCCTTGGTTGGTTGAATCACTAGAGCGGTGGGCAATGGCCCACTGTGAAGCCTGGCCGCGATTGGAAGCTGATAACACGCCGACTTGCCCGATCCCGTACCCGTGGCAATGAGGGTGTGGTGTCGGCGCGTTATCGATTCGATAGCCGTCGCTTGGTGTTTCCACAGCCCGTTGGGGGCGACGAGATCAAGAAGATTCGATGACATTTGTGCTGGTGGGGAGGTTGCGAGCCGGCCTGCGGTTGCAGAAATGTGACCAGTCCAGACCAGCCGCGGGTCGTGGCTATGCTTCGCAAGAAGATCCGCTGGATCCCTAGTTTCGACGCACGCTCGAAGTTCGTTTCGGCTGAGGCCAGTGGGTAAACGAACCCCCAATTGGGCGCTCAGCATGACCCTCGTTGGGAGTGTCGCGCGTTCACTTCTACAGTCTTACAGCTAGTCGCGACTGTTACGCGCGGGATGCGCGAAAACCCTCTACCCGTAGTTGAGGTTGAGTTTAATTTGCAACATTGGCTCGGAGCGTCCACAATCTCGTGGTTGTAATTACCACGACGTCATATCGACTGTCATTGGTACTGCCGACCTCAACGAGCTCGGCACTATCCAGCACACTTTCTGGAGATAGTTTTGTCTGAAATCAACGATGGCTCTGCCGACGAAGCAACGCCTGAACCCAAGACTTGGTGGGACTTTGCCAACTGCCTGGGAGTCGAGCCAGATTTGTTCTTCCCGGAGCGCGGCGCATCTACTAAAGAGGCCAAGGAAGTCTGTCGTGGCTGTGTGGTTCGCGAGAATTGCCTCGAGTACGCGCTCGACCACGGTGAGAAGTTCGGAATCTGGGGCGGCATGAGCGAACGCGAACGCCGTCGGCTCCGTCGTCAGCGGGCCCTTGATCGCAGGGCCCGCGAGGCAGAGACCGGCTGAGAGCTCGAGCCTGGCGAATCTAGAGCCCGAGCGGCCGCGCTCATAGTTTCAGTCGCGGAGCGGTACCCTAGGGTGTTGTGAACCTTGGACCGACAGAACTGATCGTTATTCTCGTCATCGTCCTGCTCCTATTCGGTGGCGCGAAGCTGCCGAAGTTGGCGCGCTCGCTTGGTCAGGCTCAGAAGGAATTCAAGGACGGGCTGCAAGACGGAACCTCTGACTCTGAAACCAGCTGATTGGTTTGGGTGGTTGCCGAACCTGCGTCTAGGTGAATATTCTTTCCTCGAATGGGAACCGGCCAAGTCAGAGCGTCGTTGAACCCAGCGGAACCGATGTGATGTTGTCGATGCGAAGTCGATCATGACTGATCGTCGTCACCGTCGACCGCGTCGTCGTCGGTCTGTTGAGCCGACTGAAGATCTACCAACCTGGGAGGAGGTCGCTCGTGAACATGGCGCCTTCATCTACACCGTTGCGTACCGCCTTACTGGTCGACGTGATGATGCCGAGGATCTAGTGCAGGACGTGTTGGTACGAGTGCAGCGTGGTTTGAAGAACTACCAGCCTGGTTCGATGCAAGGCTGGCTGGCGCGAATCACCACGAACGCATTCCTCGACGATGTTCGCCGCAAGAAGCGTCGGCCGACTGACTCGCTTCCAGATGACCCCGACTGGGTGCTTCCGCCGACCGCGGCAGCCGACGTGGCTCTCGATCAGGTTGTGCTACCGGACGAGATTCAGTCGGCCATTCTGGCCCTGCCAGACGACTACCGAGCTGCCGTTGTGCTGTCTGACGTGGTCGGCCTCGGTTATCAGGAGATCTCAGACGCCCTAGGTGTTCCCATCGGAACGGTGCGAAGCCGAATACACCGAGGGCGTAGCCGCCTACGCGACAGCCTCGGACCGCGTATGAGTGAGGGCCGGTCATGAAGGTTCCGCGCGATCTTATTAACGCATACCTCGATGACGAGGTCGACGACGCTGAACGTCTTGTTGTGGATCAGGCGTTGAGTGATAGTTCTGATCTACGCGCCGAACTCCATCAACTCATCGCCACCCGCCAGCTCGTACGTGATCTGCCTCTTCTGGCTATGCCAGAGGATCTGGCATTGAAACTCCAGCGCCGATCTCCGTTCGGACCCCAGGCCAGGCCGCGCCGGCAGAACCGGACGAGAGCAGCAGCCTTGTCGGCAATTGCATCAGTCGCCTTCTGGGGCGTTCTTGTTGGTACGAACGGCGCCGGGTCGGTTGTGCTCGACGTTGCGGGAGTTGTGTTTGCTCACCAATCGGTTGCCGCCGCCAGCGCCGTCGGCTTCGATTCCAGCGACTTACCCGAAGCGGTCGGCGACTCGTTTGTCCGCGATGAGGTCCGCGAAATGTCCGGGATGTGGCACGGGGTCTATTCAAATGGCGACCACGAGATCTCGGTCTTTGTCATGAGAGGGCCCGTCGACTGGGACGAAATGCCTCACGGCGATCGGGTGCCTATGACCGACGGGTCGGCTTGGTTCGCCGTTATCGACGGCGACTCGGTACTGGTGGTCGATCGAGCCGACAAGTCCTACGCGATTGTTGGCACCACAAAGGCAGAAGTCGTGGCCGTGGCTGAGTCGTTGCCCGACCCATCACGATCGCTCCGCGAACGCATTACTGATACAAGCCGGGCGACGGTCGAGTTCTTTGGCTTGTCCGGGTAGGAGAAGCTAAAACCCGCCACTATCGGATGAAGAAATCTACGTTCTGGCGGAGGTTTCGGTGTCGTCTGGCAGTCCGAGATCCCACTCGAGTTCGAGATTTTCGCGTTCGGCATCGCGGGCGACGCGTTCGCGGTTGCGGCGAAACTGAGGATCGTGGGGCGGCAACAGCAGTAGTCGGGCGTGGGTCCTTGTGCGGAAGTTGTCGATGATCGACTGCTCGCCGTACAGGTGCTGGACCTCCCAATGAGGCGCGACGGGGCCGAGGTAAACAACGCGCGTTCCGGCAACGGGCGGCGGGCGTTCTTCGGTCTCTTCGACGTTCGTCACAGAGGACTCCTGTTCAGGTCGGTCTGCAAGTGTACCGATGGTCATTCATTCACACCGCGGCGCCTGCTAAAGAAAACCGTCGCAATGTCGTCATAATGTTGTAATATTTGTAATGTGACGTTGAGGAGCTGCTTGAGCGTTGGACCACATGACATCATCGTCTTATGTGGTTCTGGGCCCAGTGTTAGTGAGCTGGCAGACCTTGCGTCGCATGGGCGGAACCAGTGCAAATGAATTCGACACGTTCTTGATTTTTCGAAAAACCTGGAACCGAACGGCCTCGCCGTTCGTCGTACCTACTACACGGAGGGGTTTTACGTCTCATGACCAATAAGTGGATGTCCCAAGGTAACTGTGCGGAACGGCCGCCAAGCGAGTTTTTCCCAAGCGACGGAGTCGGGGTCGAACGAGCGCGCAAAATCTGTGCCACGTGTTCGACGCAGCCGGTTTGTCTCGAGTACGCCCTCGTGAACCGGATCGACCATGGCGTCTGGGGCGGTGCCAGCGAACGCGAACGACGCCGGATCCTAAAAAGGCGTCGTCTTGAGCTAGCTGCTCTCTCGGTCGACTGAGTCGCCGGTTTTGCCGCGACTCTTTGATTGCTCTCGGCGTCGTTCTCATTAGCGACCGTGCTGACCTACTGTCGGCGCTGTTGGTTAGCGAGACGAGCCCCTATGTCGGGGCACTACTGGTTGTGAGGGTTAGACGGGCATGAGAATTCGTCGAAGTGGACAATCGCGACGAGCCCTGGGCGGACGCGGCCTGCGAATGTCGTCCCCTAAGGCTCGATCTGGTGGTGGCGGTGGTCTGCCGATCGGCAATCTCGGCAAGGGAGGTGGCATTTTGGGCATCATCGTTGCCATCGTCATCGCATTTATGGCGACTACGGGTGACGGTGGTGGCGGCACCGGGACCACCACCGGAAACGACGTTGTTGGCCAGCGCACCGAGCTCGTGACAGTGTCAAAGACAGACCGAGCCTCCTTGTCGCCAGCCCAGGTAGCGGATCTCGACGGGTTCTTAAGTGCGACGATCGACGATCTCGCGATCTACTGGACCGAGGAGTACCCCGATGTCTACGGCGAACGGTTCATCCCCCTGGCGAACATTTTCCCATATGACCCGACAGGTGATCAGAGGATTAGTTGTGGTCAGAGTCTTGACCCGAGCATCCTTAACAGCAACGCCATCTATTGCCCGACTGAGGATTACATAACTTGGGATTCAAACTTTTTGATCCCGAACTTCTACGCCAACTTCGGCAAATCCGCTGTGGGTGTTGTGTTGGCACACGAGTACGGCCATGCGGTGCAGACTCGGGGTGGCCTTGACGCGGCGCCAATCATCCGCGACCTCCAGGCCGACTGTTTCGCCGGATCGTGGATCAGACGCTCCATCGACGGCAGCGGCACTGTCAGGCTTCGTGAGCGCGACTTGCAAGGTGCTCTGTCCGGATTCCTACTGCTTCGCGACCCTCCCGGTGCTCCAACCGATGGTTTCTCGGCTCATGGTTCGGCATTTGATCGTGTCAACGCTTTCCAGTCCGGCTACGACGACGGCGCCGATCGCTGTCGCGATTTTGCCACTGTGGGCGTTGAGATAGTCGATCTGAATCTCGAAAGAGGCGACATCAATGCCGGTAACTTGGCCTACGAAGACGCCCGCGATGCAGTGCTCGACGACCTAGCTGCGTTCTGGGCTGATGCACTCGTCGACGTCGGGCTGGGCAATGGTCTAGCCCTTGCCCCGTTCACCGATGGTCAGGCGAATGGCTGCGATGAGGCCGGAGTCGCCAACGAACTGTTCCACTATTGCGCTCAGTCGGCCTCGCTGGTCTGGAACGAGGACGTTGCCAGCCGGCTAAACACTGCCATCGGCGACTTCTCGACGGCGTTTTACCTCGCCCGCACCTTTGGTGAGGCAATCTTGGTCGAATACGGGATCACTGACCTCGAGGGCACCGTGGCCGACTGTCTTGCAGGTGTATGGGCCGGCGACGTTGCTTACACATCGACCCGGTTCCTTGAGCTAACCGGCGGCGACCTCGACGAGGCCATCGCATCGATGTTGAACGATCCCGAAGCTGACAACAACGCATCGGCGTTCGTGCGCGTTGCCAGCTTCAAGACCGGGTTCTTCGACGGCGGCTCCGGAACGGTTGCCTCCATCGAGATCTGTCGGGCTTCGTGATTTCGGGTTCGTTAGCCCGCGACGTCTAATCGAGAACCGGATCGGGATCAAAACCCTCGACCGGTGCTGGCGGAGGACTGACTAGCTCGGTATCGAGTGGGTCCGCCATTCCCGCTGGCGCAGATGGCGTTATCTCGGCTGCGGGGACGTCGGCGCTATCGGTCCAGAAGTCGTCAACTTCAAGATCGGTGTCGGTTGCAACCTGGGCCGCGAGCGCAGCGTCCACCTGGGCGCGAAGCGCTTCGTCGTTGCTGTCGTCCTTGTTCTTTTTTCCCCGACTCTTGCGGGCTCTGGATACCTTCTTTGCCGTTTCCTTCTTGGACATCGCCTTTTCGGCCTTGGCCTGTTTAGCCGAATCTTTCTTGGCCTGTGCTCGAGCAAGCTTGTCGGCCTTGGCCTGTTTGGCGGCTTCTTTTCGGGCCTTGCGCCGGCCTCCGGCGGTAGCCGCCTCTTCCAGAGCTTCATCGTGCGCGAACAGATGAACGGCATCCGTTGCGTCCAACTCTTCGTCGCTCTGAAGCAGTGGCTGATCGAAACTAGGCGCCTCGAGACCAACAGCTGCGGGTTCGTGGAGTTGTGACCCAGTCTCGCTCGGCTCGTCTGTGAACAAGTCGTCGGTGAACTCTTCAAGAAGTGCGTTCTCGAAGTTGGCTTCGACTAACTGGCTGTGATCACTGGATGCAAGCGGCGGTTCGTCACTCAGCGACTGCGTATCGTCGGCAATTGAGTGGTCCTGAGCCATAAGCTGTGAGTCTGGAGCAATAGCAACTTCGGCCTTCTTGCCACCGCTGCGGCGTCCCGACTTCTTCTGAGGCAAGATGTCGTCGTCGATGCGAGCCCAACCGCTGTAAAAGCCTCCGGCGGGGGGTTCGATAGTCGCTGTCGACGTCGTGTCCGAGTGAGCGTCGGACTTCTGATCGCTGGCTGAGTACATCGCCGATACGGCATCAAGAGCGCTGGGGGCCAACGAGGCCGCTTCGTCGATGCGTGGAGCGGAGACGTCCTCGGAATTGTCATCGAGGGAGAAGAGATCGTCGAGCCAGGCTTCCTGGTCAGGGTCAAGGTCGTCGGTATCGGTAGCTGATGATTCGGCTGAGTCGCCAGAGGCCAGGAGTTCGGTGAATGACTCGGCTGTCGATGAGCTGGCATCGCCGGCAGCGCCATGCCGCAGGTCTTCGACGCTGGCTTCGTCTGTTGAGTCTTCGATTGACGCGAAGTCGAAGTTGGCGAGTTCGTCTACGCCGTCGGAGTCGTCGATGTTTGTCGGTGGAGTTTCGTCCTGTTTGGAGCCTGTCCAGCCAGAGTCGTCGTAGTCGTTTAGCCAGTCCTCGGAGCTGCCGTCCGCTTGGACATCGGAGAGCCATGAGGTTTCGGTGGTCGGTGCGTCAGGGGCGACTTCTTGGCCGTCAAGTTTGGTGGCGGCTGGCTCGTCAACTGGGGCCGGATTCTCGTTCAGGTCGGGGAGCTCGTCGAGCATGGCCCACGGCGAGTCGTGTTCGCTGCCATCGAGCAATGCGTCTTCGCTAGCGGGTTCGGCCTCATCGGCGCGTTCCGTCAGGGCGTCCATCGACTCCTGAACGTCGTCGAGGTTTGCCTTTTTGGGACGATCATCGGGATCGCCATAGACGTTCCCCAGCACATTCTTCAGACCAGACATCGTTCGGTTTGTCGGTCCGAGGCCCGGGATCTTTAGGAATTCACCTACGTCACTGGGACCTGCATTGTGCTTCTAGAGTGGGAGCCGTGAACGAAGTCGGCCGATCGACACCAAAACGTCGTCGCTCGACTCAAGGTGCGGAGGCCTTCGCCGTCACGCCGTTCATGCGTTTGGCGCGCACCCACGTGATGTCCTCGGCGGGTGACACATTGGTTACGCTGTCGTTGGCTGGTTCCTTGTTCTTCTCGGTGGATTCCGATGCCGCGAGGAGTCGGGTAGCGCTTTACTTAGCGCTGACGGTGGCACCTTTTGCCTTGGTTGGTCCCTTGATTGGTCCCGCCATCGATCGAGCCAAGGGTGGGCGTCGCATGATGATGCTCATCTCGGCGCTGACGCGAGCGCTGATGGCCCTGCTAATGATCTTCCACCTCGACTCATTGTGGCTCTACCCAGAGGCGTTCACCATTCTTGTTGCCGGTAAGACCTACCACGTGGCCAAGAGCGCGATGGTTCCCAAGCTTGTCAAACGAAGCGAAGATCTCGTCGGAGCGAACTCAAAACTCGTGTTGTTGGGTGGCCTCGCGGGCGCAGCGGCAGCGCTCCCGGGGGCTGGTCTTCGGTTTGTCGACAACTCATTGCCTCTGCTTCTGGCGGCGCTAGCGTTCCTAATGGCAGCCATGTTGTCTTCGCAACTGCCATCCACTGCGGTCATTGAACGCCCGGTCGATGCCAGAGAACGCCAGGAGTTGCGGTCGGCTGGCATCGTGCTGGCAGCGTCGGCGATGGCGTTGTTGAGAGCAATGGTTGGCTTCTTGACGTTCTTGCTGGTGTTCTGGCTGCGCACCTCCGATGCATCCCTCATCTGGTTTGGGCTAATAGGTCTTGGCGCGGTGGTCGGAAACCTTGGGGGTGCCCTTTCGGCACCTTTTGTGCGTCGAGTTTTGCGAGAGGAAATGATCATCGCTTCTGGCCTTATTGCCTCGGCCACAATGGCTTACGTCGCGGCATCGTCGCCGAGTCGATTCATTGCGATACTCGTGGCCCTAGTGGTTGGCGCCTCGACGGTCCTTAGCAAGTTGTCGTTCGATGCCATCGTGCAGCGCGACGCCCCCGACGCCAACCAGGGAAGCTCCTTTGCTCGGTTCGAAACACGTTTCCAACTGGCGTGGGTGTTGGCTGGTTTGGTACCGGTGGTCGGGTCAACCGTTCTGCCTGTCGGAGTGGGGTTTTTGATTCTCGCAATCGCGGCCACCCTCGGCGCGTTTTTCTACCTCGGTGGTTTACGCGCCGTCGCTCGCGGCGCAGTGACGCCGGGCGATCGACTCAAGCGTCGTGTCATCGCCGACGCACGTGGCGCTCGGGGTCGCCTCAAGCGGGCCAGGCCGTCCCAATCCGAGGACGAGCAGCCAGTCGATTCCGAGTACGCCACTTCCGGCGAGGCGACTGAGGTTGAGGTGGTCGATGTCGCCGACATCCCCGAACACTTGCGAAACGTCGATGTCGTTCCTCCGACAACAGGCGAGGCTGGTGTAGATCCCGAGTCGGGCGAGCCGCCGAGCTGAGCTCGTCTGGCGGCGACTACTCGTCGCTGCTGGCGGAAGGTTCGTCGAGATCGGGCAGATCGATGCGGGCTATCCACAGGCCAGGGGCATCGACTTCGTTGGGTGTTGGCAGATGATCAACCTTGGCCCAGAGTTTCGCTAGCTGGTCTTCACCACCGCGCTCGACCACCCCAGCTATGAAAGACTGGCCGCGCTCGAGTAGGTCGCGACGAAGATCAAGACCAAGCATTTTTTCGACGAAACGATCCTGAGGTCCGGCCGAGACTCTGCGGCGGCGCATCGCTTCAGTTATCTGCTGATGGCCACCAATGAGGTGTTGGCCGATGGCGTCGAGGTGATGGTCGACCCAGCCAACGAGTACGGCCAGCAGGCTCTCGAGCTCGGGAACGATGGCTTCCTGGGCTGGAGTGCGCATCGCGCCCAGCAGTATTTCGGGGTCGCCGAAGATCTGTTGCATCTGCTGCTGCATGCCCTCGAGGTCGCCCGAGGGTTCGAAGTTGCCCAGCTTCTGTTCGAGGGCCCCGGCATCGGCTTGTTGGAAACCAGCCGCGAAACTTTGAAGCAGATCCATGATCCGTTCGCGAACGTGATCGATGTTGAACACCGCGTGGTGGAGCAGCTCATGAAGACAAATCCACAACCCAACATCGTCGGCGTCTACACTCCATTCGTCGACAAAGTCGGCCACATTGGGCCCGACGATGGCCAGCTCGGCGGCAGCGCGTCGAGGAATCGGAAGGTGATAGCTGCCCAGGGCCATGGTGGAAAGGTGCCCAACCATTGAGCCAGCGCTCATCGCCATCATTGTTGGCCCGATCATCTTCATGATTCCGCTGAGCAGCGTCGCGGCCGGGTCCTCGTTGTCGGGAGGAGCGTCGGCGTTGAGCCCCGAAGCCAGATGTTCGATGAGCGGCTTGTAGTCGTCGAGGGTCGTGTTGGCCCATTGGGATTTCGTTACGGGCGTGACCACAGGCACGTGCCCGTTCACGGTGAGGCCTAGGCCGGTCGCTTGAGCAACCTGAAGCTCGGCGATACGCGACAGCTTTGCTAGTTGAACACGGAGCTGTGGGTCGACGTTGGGCTCCGATGCCCCACCGGTGGCCAACCCAACAGCAAACTGTCGTGCCGCGTCCCAGTTGATGGGCCCACCGTCGTTGCCGCCACCAAGAAGCTTCCCGATGTCGCCGAAGAAGGGCAGGCCGGAGAAGGGATCGTTCGGGTTGTCTTGACCGCTATCGCTCACCCGTTCATCGTATGTGTCTTGGGACCGCCGTCCACCGCGGCCTGCCCGACGTCGAATCTTCTGCTAACCATCCAACCGTGGTTTCCCACTCAGAACTCCATCAGTCACAACTTGGTCAGGCAGAAGCGGGTCCGGTTGTAGCTGTAACTGGTGCTGGTGGCCAGCTCGGCCAACTGGTTGTTCGGCGATTGACGACCCAAGGACAGTTCCGTCGGGTCATAGCCGTCGATCGTGAACTTGTACCGCTCCCATTCGGGGGCGTCGAGGTTCGGCGTTTCGACCTCGTCGCCGATGTCGAAGCCACCGCATCGATGGCAACCGACGCCGACGTGATTGTTCATCTCGCCTGGGTGACGCCGACCGACTACAACGACGGCGCCAATCGAGCCATGTTGGCTAACGTGCTCAGAGCCGTCGAGGTAGGAGACGCCGATCACTTGGTCACGGTTTCATCGGCCACGGTGTACGGAGCATGGCCAAACGCCCCCTTGCCCATCTCTGAGATCGAACCTCTGCGGCCGAACCCTGGGTTTCGTTACGCTGAGGTCAAGGCCGAACAAGAGCGGATGATCGTTCACTGGCGCCGCAGGACTGGGCGGGGTGTAACCGTGCTCAGACCAGCCGCCGCCGTGGCCGATGGTCAGATGAGTTGGTTAGGCGAAGCACTGATGAACGCTGTCGCTCTTCGCGCTGGTACCGAGGATCCGCCGGTTCAGTTTTTGCATCTCGACGACCTGGCAGCAGCCGTGGTAGTAAGCGCTATTGAACGCCTCGATGGCCCCTACAACGTTGCACCGGACCAGTGGCTTACCGGAGCCGACATGCGAGCTCTATTGGGGCCGCGGCCGCGCGTGCGGCTCCCTGTCGCAATCGCTGAGCGAGTCGAGGCTCGGTTGGCTCGCGTTCCGCGATCACCGCGTCCTGCGGGGCTGTTGCCGCACACGATGCACTCGTTTGTGGTCGCCAACGACAGGATGCGGAGCACAGGTTGGCGGCCAGAGTCGCAAAACGATGAAGCTTTCGTGGAAGCCGACCAGGCTCCGCCTTGGGTCGCTCTCAACGCCAGACAGCGCCAGTACGCATCGCTCGGTGCGTTTGGGTTATTGATCGCGGGAACGGTCGCGCTATTCGTGAGGCTCATCACCCGTCGCAGATAGCCGCGCTGCTCGTCCCGGCCGAGCTTTGTTACTTAGGGCGCTCGCCTAGGGACACATCGAGCAGCAGCCGGTAATCGCCGCGCTGCACTTCTAGCTCGCGAGTTTCGCCCGGTTCGCTACGTCTGACCTCGACTACGAGCCAACTCATCGACAGCACTACCTGATTGTCGATGCCGATGATTATGTCGCCGGGCTCGAGCCCGGCGACTGCGGCCGGGGTGCCTGGTCCCACACCGTTTACTAGCGCGCCACCAAGCAGCCCTAGATCAGATGCCTCATTGCTCGTGAGGTCGTCGCCAGACACTCCGAGAAATCCATGTTTCACAACTCCGTCTGTCATCAGATCAACGGCTACGTCGTACGCGATCTCGATTGGTGTCGCGAAGCCGAGCCCCCCGCCTCCGGACTCGCTGACCGCGATGGCGGTTGTGATTCCAATGACAGCGCCGTTTGCATCTAAGAGCGCACCACCCGAAGAACCAGGTGCGATGGGGGCGTCTGTTTGGACTAGGTCGTATAGGCGCTGGCCCGTGGGCAAATCGAGTGTGCGCCCGATGGCCGAGATGACGCCAACCGTCACGCTAGGGCCACCCTCGAGCCGCAAGGGCGAACCGATCGCGACCGCTGGTTCGCCGACCCGAAGCGATGTGGTCGATCCGAGCACAGCCGGTCGCAACGGTGCGCCGTTCAGCTCGATGGACAACACCGCGATGTCGGTTAGTGGATCAGTGCCGACCAGCACAGCCTCGTACCTGTGGCCGTCACTCGTCACGACGACGATCGCGTCGGCCTGCGCTATCACGTGGTGGTTGGTGAGTATCTGGCCGTCATCTCGAATGACAACACCCGATCCGCCTCCCACGACCGAACCCAGGGTGTTCATAACCTCGACACTGACGATGCTCGGCTTCGCTAGATCGGCGATAGTGGCAACGTCGATGCCACTGCCGCTTTGGCTGACTACCAATCGTGTGACTGGTTGGGCCAGCTGTCTTTCAACGACTCGTTCGGTAATCGTTGTTGTTCGTGGCATTGCCAGTACCAAGACACCCGCTGTCACGCATGCGCCAGCAATACCTGCGGCAATGGCAACGAGGGCAACGTGTCTAGTGCGGAACCCGGTGGCGAGCTGAACAGTGCCTGCGCCCGGCTTGAAAGCCCTCGGGTCAGTGCCCTCAGCTGATCGTTCATCGGTGCCCGAACTGTTGCCTAGCGCCGCGAGTGTTATCTCGCTTGGATGTCGCCAAATCCGATCTTCAAGAGGCAAAGGTGCGGTCGGCTCAAGATTCTCGTCGGATTCGTCGTCGAAGTCGTCACCGAGTTCACGCCACCAACCGAAGGGCTGGCCAGCGTTGTCGGGGTCATTGTCGACCCCGTCATCGTCGTTCGAAGAAGGCACGACCGCTGACTGTAGCGATGAGAATGGCTCAGGTGACCGCGCGCGGTAGCTGTTGTTCTTGTGGGTAGTGGCTCTACGATGGCTGGTCGTGCATAAATCGAGTGATGACACATGGCTGGCGTTAACCGAATCGCCGTTAGATGTCGGCGCTGCCCATGACTGGGCGGTCCGGCCAGATTGTGGTGCTGTGGTTGTGTTCAGCGGCACGGTTCGTGATCACGCCGAGCACAGAAGTTCTGTCACGTTGCTCGAGTATGAGGCCTACGAGAGCCAGGTCGTGCTGAAGCTACGCGACCTCGAGATTGCGCTTCGTTCGTCTTGGCCGGATGTCGGCCGCGTCGTTCTTTGGCATCGTATTGGCGCACTCAAGCTTGGCGAGGTGTCGGTTGTTGTTGCCATCAGCAGCCCACACCGCCCGGAAGCTTTCGAAGCGGCCCGATTCGGCATCGATGCCCTTAAGGCCACGGTCCCCATCTGGAAGCGCGAGACTTGGGAGGGCGGAACCGACTGGGGTTTGGCCGCCACCGAGATATCTGACGTGGCAGAACTACTAACGTCGGCAAAGGGCCACTGAGTGGGAAACGCTGCTTTTTTGTTGATTGCCGTGGCGATCATGGCCTTGGGATTGCTCGCTATCGGCGTGTGGACCTTTTTGAATCGTCCTCGAGAGGATGCTGGCATCCACGAATTTCGATCCACCATCGACGCCCTCTCGGTGTTTCATGGCGACAAAAAGTCTCGCCAGCGAAAGGCGAGGCGCTGATGGCTCGCGATCTGGCGATCGATCTCGGTACCGCTAACACCCTCGTTTTCGAGGCTGGCCGCGGCATTGTTTTGAATGAGCCTTCTGTCATCGCTCTCAACGAGAAGAGTGGCGATGTGCTCGCGGTAGGCCAGGATGCTTGGCAAATGATTGGCCGGACGCCGGCCCATATTGTCGCTGTCCGGCCTCTGCGCAAGGGTGCCATCACCGATTTCGACACGACCCAACGGATGATTAGGCTCATCCTTCAGCGGGTGGGTGTCGGCCGATTTGGTCGAACTCGCGTCATTGTCTGTGTTCCGTCAGTCATTACAGCCGTAGAGCGGCGGGCTGTTACCGAGGCTGCTCGAAGAGCTGGCGCATCCGATGTGCGACTTCTTGAACAACCAATGGCGGCGGCCATCGGGGCTGGTCTTCCCATCCATGAGCCGGTTGGGTCGATGGTTGTCGATATTGGCGGTGGCACCACCGAGACTGCGATGATCTCGCTCGGTGGGATCGTTGCCATTAAGGCCATCAGGATGGGATCGTTCGAAATCGATGCCGCCCTTCAGTCGCATGCGCGCCGCGAACACGGAGTGGCTATCGGCGAACGGACCTCAGAGGAGATCAAGGTTGCCATCGGGTCGGCGTGGCCCATGCAGGACGAGCTTGCCGCCGAGGTTCGTGGTCGCGACCTCACGACTGGTCTCCCGAGGACATTTGTCCTCGAACCCCAACAAGTGCGAGACGCAATCGTCGATGTTGTCGATGCCATGGTGGAGTCGGTCCTCGACTGTCTGTCCTTGGCACCGCCCGAACTTGCCCAGGACCTCATCATGAACGGAATTCATTTGGTGGGTGGTGGCGGCCTGCTCCGCGGTCTTGATGTCCGAATTGCCGACGAGACGGGGGTTCCAGTTCAGGTTGTCGAATCACCGCTAGAAGCAGTCGTGCTCGGCGCCGGACGGGTTCTAGACAATTTCGACAACCTCAGTGGTGTCTTCATTGGCTCCCGCGGGCCGTCGTAGGTCTGTGGAACTGAGCCGAATCTCGCGGTAGTGGCCCGACTCGTCAACGGCTGGGTGAGATGATGGATGCGTGTCGACTACCTCTCGCTGCGCCATCCTCGCCGTAGCTCTTGCGGTCTTGGCTGCCGCCTGTACAACCCCAACGGTCGATGGCGATGGGCCCGAGGTGGTACCAGTCCCGCGCAAGGCCGCGCCGGCCCGAACCGCAGGGTTCGACACCACGACTTTCCGAGTAGGTGTCATCGCCGATTTGTCAGGCCCTGCTGGTGCCGCGAATCGATCTGCTTTGGCGGGTGTAGAGGCCTACTGGTCGACCGTCAACTCTCTTGGTGGCGTTGACGCGCGTTTTCCAGTCGAGTTGGTTGTGCGCGATGTTGGCGGTCCGTCGCCGGCTGCCGCCGCGGTGAGGGCTTATGCCGAGATTCAGTCTGACGTAGCTGTGTTTGCCCTCGTCGGTGGCACCGCCGTTGTCGACGCGGTTCGCCAGCTTGCATCTGTTGACCAGATCTTGGTGGTCCCATCGACTCGTCAGTCGACTTGGGCAAACCTTGAGACCCTGCTGCCGGTCGGTTCGTCGTATGCCGCCGAGGCGTTTTCTGGCGTGGCGTGGATGGTCGAGGACGACTCTGAGGGTGGCACCTGGTGTGTCGCCACCGACGTGAGCTTGGTGGGCGAGGACCAGCGGCTGGGAGTTCTGCTGGCAGCTCAGGAGCTTGAGACCATCGGCGACCCGGCCACTATCGACATTGCGGCCGAAGGTGTTGTTGTGGCTGTCGACCAGATGAGTGCCTTGGGGTGCCAAAAGCTCTGGGTTGCGACCGATTCGTTAGGAGCCGTGGCGGTGCTCAACGAGCTGGCTGCCCGCGGTGTCGATATCGACGTCGGGGTCGGGGGCGAGGTTGTCCTGCCATTGTCAGCCGCCACCCAAGCTTGGGCCGCTGGCCGATTGATCGTGGCCACCGATGCGCCTTCCTGGGGCGATGATGCGGCTGGATCTGTTCTTCTTCGATCGGCCTTCGCTACCTACCTGCCTGATGCGAGGCCAGACCCCTGGGTGCGTGTGGGGTTTGCTTCTCAGTACCCGGTCGATGTTCTGCTTCGAACTGGCACTCTCGATGTCGACGTGAGCCGAGGCGCCCTCTGGGCGATTGCCCAAGGACTCGGCCCGATCAACACCGGTGATCTGGTCGCATCGTTTGACCGGTCAGCTGGCACCGAGGGGATACCCAGAGAGATTTCGGTTCACGTCATTGACCCAATTGCGGGCGATCCACTTGGGCTGCGCTTCGTCGAACGATTCGAGTCGCCGGCGGCTGGCGCGCTCGATGTGCTTTGGGGCGGGGCCTGATAAAGCGGACACGAGGTCGCGTCAACTGAGGACGTCTTCGGCAGCTTGCCTGACTTGCCAGTCGCGGTCGTCGAGTGCCCTCTTTAGAGCGGAGTCGACCTCTGGGCCTTCGTAGGAAACCAGGGCCAGAACTGCCCGGCGTCTGATAGCTGGCTTGTCGTGAGTTCCGGCCAAGACGCTTTCGATCGAATCAGGGTGACCGATAGCGCCGAGCGCTGCAACAGAGGCCTCTCGAACCAACGCGTCGGTGTGACTCTGAGCTAGTTGCTCAAGCTTCTGGCGAGTGGCGTTGTCTACTGTGTCATGTTCGCCAACCGCCCACGCGGCGACTTCGACAACGGACGGCTCAGAGTCGTTTAGAGCCGAAGTGAGATCGATATCTGTCGAGGCCGCTAGCTGGCAGCCTCGATGCCTGACGGCGGAGTCTGGATCGGTCAACGCGGCCAATAGCTGGCCGTTCGATAGGGCGTCGCACCGGGCGAGCGCCGACACTGCGAGGCGTCTGTGTCGTGCTACGGAACTATTGATGTGGCTGAGAGCAAAGGCGGTATCGCCCGTGTGTCCCGCAATAGCGATGGCCTCGCCAATTTCGTCGGTTGTGGTATCGCTGGCATCCACCGTTAGGAGACGATCGACGAAATCGCAATGGCTGCCGCGGCGATGGACGCTGCGACAGAACCAGCCATGAACAACCCGCTACCCACCGCGATTGCAGCAAGGCTGACCACGGCAAAGATGCGTTTCCAGAGTGGCGCTGGCTTGTACTGCTCGTCCCATGAGCGCGTGGCCATTCGCCGGCGAGTCCACCAACTTACCTGAAGCGGTGGTGGCGTAGCCAGGACAGGTATCTGCTCGGCTTGGGCCTGGATTTGTTCGGTCGTTTGTGAAGATGCCACTGCCGGAGAGGGTTCATTCATCGTGACACCTTTCTTTTTAACGAGATTCTTGTTGCCGAGATTTGGTCGGGGCGGGTTGAGCATTCGCCTGTCTTGCCGACTGATGGTCCTAGTCGGCGTATTCGTGGCAGGCTGGAGTCTGGCTTTGCGAGAGGGCCCTCAATGATGACCCAAATAGAGCCGCCAAGCGAGAGCGTATCCGTCGGTCCTGTTTCGGCGGAGCGTTCGTTTAACTGGGCCAAGTTCGTGTTTGTGGCTGCTGGCCTAGCTGGAGTGGCTCTCGTGGTCTTGTCGATCGTAAAGGTCCCCTTCTTCTCTCAGTCGCCCGGGTCGGCGACTCCACTCGAAGACCTGATCGAGATCGAAGGCGCTGATGAGTTTCCGAGTGAGGGCGAAGTTTTGTTTACCACTGTGCGGCTCACTGGCGAACTGTCTGTTCTCGAGTGGGTTGCCGCAAAGTTCGACGACGCTGTGGTTATCAGGCCCAGAGACGAGGTCCTGGGTACCCAGACCCGCGACGAGCAGCGCGAGCAGAACCTGTCCCTCATGTCTGAGTCCCAAGAACTGGCCAAGCGGGTTGCGCTCGACTACCTGGGCTACGACGTCATTCAAGAGAGCGGCGCACTTATTACTCAGATTCAAGAAGACTCAGGCGCCGTCGGAATTATCGAACCCTTCGATGTGCTGGTTTCGGCTGGCGGGGTGCAACTGTTTGATGGCGACGACCTCGTCGGTCAGATTGAGTTGAGAGAGCCAGGCGACGTTTTGTCTATAGTCATCCGGCGTTTCGACGCAACCGGAGAGACGACCGACATCGACGACGAGGTCGTGCTTGGTGCCCGCGACGACGGCTCGGCGCTTATGGGGGTTGGGGTCCAGACGGCCTTCGAGCTAACCGAGCTGCCAGTCGACATCGAGATCGACACCGCCAGGGTCGGCGGACCATCGGCTGGGCTTGCGTTGTCTCTTTCGGTTCTCGATCTGCTCACCGAGGGCGAGCTAACCGGTGGTGTTCAGGTGGCAACCACAGGCACCATCGACATTTTGGGCAATATTGGGCCCATCGGCGGCGTCGCTCAGAAGACTCACGCGGTACGGCGAGCGGGAATCGATCTGTTTCTAGTTCCCGCTGCCGACTTCGATGTAGCTCAGGCTGCGGCTGGCGACGATCTTGAGGTGGTTGCTGTCGCAACGTTTGACGAGGCCGTCGAGGTTCTGGCTGCACGCGGCGGGAACGGGCTTTCGCTGCGCGATAGCGTCGACGCGACGTAGCGGTTTCACCCAGCCAATGTCGAGGGTTCACACCGGACCCGCGATATTTCCGTACTCTGGTAATACATGACATCTGACGACGGGCAACTGACGCCCGAGGAGATTGTCGCCCAGAAGTTCTCACGCGGATTTCGCGGGTACGACGCGCATCAGGTACGAGCCCACCTGCGCGCTTCAGCGTCGGAGATGTCGAGGTTGGTCGAAGAGGTCCAGAGCCTTTCCGATGAGCTGGCCGATGCCGAATCTCGGGCTGCTCGCGCTCACCCCCTTACGTCTGAAGAGGTGGCCGATCGTGTCGGTTCCGAGGCCGCCAGCGTGCTTCGCAGCGCCGAGGTAGCGGGCAAGGAGATTCGCGAGCGAGCCGAGAAGAACGTCCAAAAGATGCTGCGCGACGCACAGAACGAGGCTGCCAAGCTCCGCTCCGATGCCCATCAAGATGCCGCGTCGATGCTTGAAGAGGCCGAGCTTGGACGAGCCGACGTCGACCGCACCACCCAAGATGAGCTGGCCAGGGCCGAAGCTGAATCTGAAAGGGTGCGCGCTGATGGCCTGCAAGCGGCTCGCGACATGGTTGCTGAGGCTCAGACCGCGCGCCGGCAGATGCTTCTCGATCTGGCCGAGCGGCGGCAGAGTTCGAGGCGCGAGCTAGCTCAGCTTCGGGCCGGAATCGATCAACTTCGTGAGAGCTACGACGAGCTGAGATCTCTATTGGACGGATCTGGCCGCGTCCTTGATGAAGCTGTCGAAGACGCCCGGCAGGCGGCTGTCGATGCGTCTCTCCAGTTCGATCGTGTCGATACCGAGGACGATCTCGCCGCCGCACACGAAGCAATGCTGATTGGTGGCAGCGATGTGGTCGGCGACGACGAAACCTATGTTGAGCCAGAGCCAGAGCCAGAGCCAGAGCCAGAGCCAGAGCCAGAGCCAGAACCAGAACCAGAACCAGAACCAGAACCAGAACCAGAGGAAGACCCCGGCGACGAACTCAGCGACGAACTCAATGTCATCGAGGACGTCGTTGCCGATGGTCCCGCGCCCTCGCCCGGCAAAGGCGGCTCGAACATCGACGATCTCTTTGCGCGGATTCGGACTTCACGCGAAGAGGAGGTGGCCAAGGCCCGTGAAGTTCTCGATGTCTCGTTAGCTAGATCGATGCTGGCCCCTGTCGAACCGCCACAATCGGGTCCATCTGCCCCCGCAGTCTTGTCTCACGACGAAGCGCTTGCCGAGTTCCCCTACCGCGACGATGCCGCGGCGCTAATCAGCAAACTTTGTTCGTCGTTGCAGCGGACCCTTGCTGACCAACTAAACGGGGTTCTCGACTCGCTTCGAACTGCTGGTGCCGAGGCCGATATCGATGTCGTCTTACCGATCGATCATGCTGGTGACTTCGGACAGGCCGCGGCGCCCGTGTTGGCCGAGGTATCTCGGATTGCTGGCGACCATGAGGTCGATGTCGACCTGTCGAGAGCGACCCTTCTCGTCGATGTCGAGCTTGGCGAAGCCCTGAGATCGAAGGTAGTTGCGGCCCTTGCTGAAACCGAAGGCCGCCATCGTTTTGTGCGTGACGCCTATCGAGAAGTTCGCCGAGGCCGGATCGCTGGAGTTGCCGGCCAGGCCGCAGCCGAAGCATACGCAGCAGCTATGGCGAGCACGATGGCTGAACGACGCCCCGTAGACGGCCCGGACTTGTAGCCTCAAGTCACTATGCGTCCCCCATCTGAGATGCGGTCCTCCTCGGGCCGTGCGTCAAACCGACGCCGAGCGGTACTTGTCATCGCCGCGATCGGCGTACTTGTCTTCATAGCGTCACTTCGCGGTTTGGCTAATTTCTATACCGAGTTCTTGTGGTTCGATGCACTGGGTCTTGGGTCGGTTTGGCGGCGAATCGTCGCAGCCAGAGTCGCCCTTGGCGCCCTATTCACCGCCATCTTCTTCGTGATGATCTGGGTCAACCTCTGGGTCGCCGACAAAATCGGTCCGTCGGTTAGGCCTCAAGGACCCGAAGAAGAACTTGTCGAGCGATATCACGCTGTAGTCGGAAATCGAGTGGGCCTGGCCCGGATCGTTGTTTCTCTGTTACTGGCCCTGACCGCGGGGGTCGGTGTATCGGCCCAGTGGGAGAACTGGCTTCTCTTCATCAACCGAGAAGATTTCGGCATAAGGGATGCGCTGTTCGATCGCGATATTGGGTTCTATGTATTCCAGTTACCGTTCCTCACCTATCTCGTCAGCTGGCTGTTCGCGGCGTTCCTGATCATCTTCATCGTTACTGCGATGGCCCATTACCTCAACGGCGGAATTCGTATTCAGCAGGCAGCAAGCGAACGTGTTTCGGCCTCGGTAAAGGGTCACCTGAGCCTGCTCTTGGGCCTCATGGCGCTCACCAGGGCTGCTGGCTACTGGCTCGATCAGTTCGAATTGACATTGTCAACTCAGGGGTTCATCGACGGTGCGTCGTTCACCGACGTGAACGCCAACTTGCCAGCGATCCGGTTGTTGATGATCATCAGCCTGTTCATGTTCGTCTTGTTGATCATCAACATTTGGCGCCAGGGCTTCACGTTTCCGATACTTGCTGTTGGTCTTTGGGCCGCGGTGGCCACGGTGGCAGGTACGGCTTACCCAGCAGCGATTCAGCGGTTCCAGGTCACCCCAGATGAGTCAAATCGTGAGTCTATTTATATTGACCGCAACATCGAGGCAACCCGCGCTGCGTTTGGTCTCGACGCAGTGGTCAGCCGCGACTTTGCATACGAAGAGACGCTGACCGCCGAGCAAGTAATCGACAACCTCGACACTGTCACCAACGTGCGTCTGATGGATCCAGCCATTATCGACGACACGTTCAATCAGCTCCAGGGCATTCGTGGCTTCTATCAGTTCCGCGATGTCGACGTCGATCGTTACGTGGTCGACGGGCGCATAACTCAGGTTGTGCTTTCGGCCCGTGAGCTGTTGCTCGATGGCCTGCCCAACAAATCGTGGGAGAGCGAACACGTTGCGTTCACTCATGGCTACAGCTTGGCTGTTGCGCCGGCCAACAGCGTCGAGGCGGGCCGCCCCGCTTTCCTGGTTGGCGACATTCCGACTGTTTCGCCCGATAACTCGCCTGCACTTACCGTCACCCAACCTGGTCTGTACTACGGGGAGAACATTGGCGGCTACGCCATCATCGGTGCGGCCCGCGACGAGGTCGATTTCCAGACCCTTGCCGACACTACTCAGCCCATTCGATATGAAGGTGAGGGTGGCGTCGGAATTGGCAGTTTGTTCCGTCGAGCGGCCTTCGCGCTGCGGTTCGCCGACGCTAACTTGCTTATCTCTGGTCAGATTCAGGACGAGAGCCGAATTATCTTTGTCCGCGATATTAGAGAGCGGGCTGAGACGCTTGCGCCGTTCCTAAACTACGACGCTGATCCGTATCCGGCCATTATTGAGGGCCGGGTTGTCTGGATACTTGATGCGTACACAACAACGAACCGGTATCCGTACTCGCAGCGGGCCATCACCCGCGAGATAGGCCCCACCAGTGGGCTGTTGAGCCAGTTCAACTACGTACGGAACTCGGTAAAGGTTACCGTCGATGCATTCGACGGTAACGTCGAGTTCTTCATCATCGACGAGTCTGATCCGCTCATTCGTAGTTATGACCGCCAGTTCCCGAATCTGTTTAACGATGACGGACCAAGCGACGCTTTGCGGGCCCAGTTCAGATATCCAGAGGACCTTTTCCGGATCCAGACAAACATGTGGGGTCGGTATCGTATCGATGAAGCCAACGAGTTTTACGATGCTGCTGGCCAGTGGGAAGTTGCCCAGGACCCCGGCGACGAGATCGGCGCAATCGAGCAAACTGGCACTCTCAATGACGCCGGTGTCATCACCAACTCCGAGAAACGCATCGATCCTCAGTATCTATTGATGCGTCTGCCTGATGACACTGAGCAGAGGTTTCTGAACTTCAGGCCGTTCGTGCCATTCTCCGAAGACGACACTCGTAAGGACTTGAGCGGGTTCATGGTTGCTCATAGCGACCCCGATAAGTACGGCCAACTTGAGGTGTTCGAGTTGCCGCCCGGTATTCAGGTCGATGGGCCGTCTCAGTTCAACTCGAACATTTTGACCGAACGCGACATCTCAGAAACCATCACGCTTCTCAATGCAAGTGGCTCGAAGGTTCGTCCGGGCAACCTGTTGCTGGTGCCGATTGACAACTCGCTCGTTTATGTACGGCCGTTGTTTGTTGAAGCGACTGGCGGTACCGCGTTCCCAGAGTTGAGTCAGGTAATCGTCGGCCTTGGTGATCGGGTCGTAATGCGCCCGACCTATGAGGAAGCCTTGGCCGAGCTAATCCCCGGGCTTGAAGCATCAATGATTAACGTCGATCTGCCCACGCCGCTTTTGTCGACCGAACCCGAACCGACTCCAGAAGACCCTGAAGACCCGCCGCAGACGACTACGCCGGGTACGGTTCCTTCAGCTGCCGACGACATCACCGCCGACGAGTTGCTCACTGCGGCCGTTGAGGCGTTCGATGACGCCGACCGGGCGCTGCGCCTTGGCGATTTGGCTGCTTATCAGGCCGCCGTAAGTCGGGCCGAGCAGTTCTTGCAGCAGGCTCAGTCGCGCTTGGCCGAAGAGAGATTTGCGACCGAACCCGATGACGAACCGACCTCAACTACGGCCACAACGACCGCGTCTGCGTGACCGAAGAAGCCGAAGCTACAACTGACAAGATCCAGACTTCCGATGGCTTGATCGACGCCCCTAGGAGAGTGCTAGTGGTGGTGGCGCACCCCGACGACATCGACTTTGGGGTCGCCGGCACGGTTGCCACCATCACCGATGCCGGTGCCTATGTGGCCTACTGCCTGGTGACCAGTGGCGACGCTGGCGACGACGATATGAGGGTCAGCCAGGCCGAGCTAGCGGCGTTGCGCGAGTCAGAACAGACCGCTGCCGCTGCTCACGTTGGGGTGACCGAGCTGCATTGGTTGCATCACCCCGACGGGCAAGTCGTTGCCGACCTAAACCTGCGTCGCGATCTCAGCCGGGTGATTCGCATCGTTAAACCCGATCTCGTCATTGCCCAATCGGCTGAGCGTCATTGGGATCGTATCTATCGCAGCCACCCGGACCACCTCGCCACCGGCGAGGCGACTATCAGTGCTGTGTATCCCGACTCGCGTAACCCTCGGGCTTTCCCGGAGTTACTAGACGAGGGGCACCAGCCCCATTCTGTTGACGAGGTTTGGGTCACAGGCCTCGAACCCAATCGGTTCATCGACATTTCCGACGTGTTCGACCGCAAGTGCGATGCCCTGCGAGCTCACGCCAGCCAGACAGCCAAGATGGGTGACCGCCTTCCGGCCATGTTGCGCGAGTGGGGCGAGCAGACGGCGTCCAAGGCCGGATTCGATGCAGGTCGTGTGGCCGAAGAGTTTAGGGTCGTTAATACCCGCTAATCGGTTCGGTTCACAGGCCACCAGCGTTCCGCGGAAACGCTCGATTCTTTCGATTTCAGGTTGATACCGGGTGCCGAGCCCGCCATACTGACCTTTCCACCGACGCGGGGTGGAGCAGTCTGGTAGCTCGTCGGGCTCATAACCCGAAGGTCGCAGGTTCAAATCCTGCCCCCGCCACCA
>CAZMUM010000052.1:1343-29734 GCA_964569385.1 uncultured Acidimicrobiales bacterium | reverse complement strand
ACTACCTTCGATGTCTTGACCGCGGTCTGGCCCACAAATCGACCGACAAGTCCGACCCTGTCGACCTCGATGAGGTGGCCGCGTTCGAGCAGCCCCGTCGCCCCGTACATCTCGCCCAGAAGCCGTGCCACAGTGGTCTTGCCGGTTCCGGGATTGCCCTTGAACACAAGATGTTGGCTCGTAACCACATCAGCTAGACCGTGACCGCGCCGTGCCGCCTGAACTTGAAGAAGCGCGACCTGAGCCCGGATTTCCTCTTTCACCGAGTGCAACCCGACCAACGCGTCGAGATCTGACTCGATTTCGGCCAGAGCACGCGGTTGGGTGGCAACAGCACGTTCGCCGACCCCAATTCGGTCCTCGATGTTGCGCACGACGGGTGTCTCGCGAACCCGCTCGCCGGCCGCCTTGAGGTGGTCTCTGATCTGGTCACGACGTGAGGGCATCGGGCCTGAACCCTACCGCCTACATCCACAAGCCGATCAGGCTTCGTCGCTGCTTGGGGTGCCCTCGGCTTCGACTGCGATGTCAGCCGATACGGTCGCCGCGGAGATCAGCGAAGACTGGCCCTGCTGGTAAGGCCGAGGGTCTGAGAATCTGCACGCGAAGAACGACCGTAGGCGGAGCGGTGAACCCCAGAGCAGGCGCCTCGGACACCAGCTCGGATACCATCGTGTCGGCTCGGAACTCTCCAAATAGAGCCCAACCGTCTCAGCTACGTCAAACGCCACCTCAGATGCTGCTGGCGAGAGCCCACCGTCGTGTCAATTTCGGCACCAGAGAACCTAGACCCATCAAGGGCCGTGTCTACCTTAGCGTTGATGTGGGGCCCAAACCCCTGGGTCACTGAGGGGTCCACGCTTGAACGCGCGTTAAAGTGAATCGAGAACCCATCCTCAGTAGCGAAGATCAGGAACGAATTCTTGGCCGGGCCCTCGATGAGCGAGTCGGCGACGAGCGATGCAAGTTCCGGATCGCAATCAGCGGTGTTGACATCCTGAAGATACGCGTCGAATGCGTCCTTGCAGGTCCCGTCATCCAAACAAGAATGCTGGAACCCGGCGTAGGCCTGTCCTTTTTCGAAATCGAGGATCAGGGTTGCCCTCGAGTCTGCCAAGCCAGCAGCCGAATCGAACCCTCGATTATCGCCCTCGCCGCATGTCGTGTAGAAGAGATGTCCGGCGCATGCTACCGCTCGAATCCAGCGGGGCGGACATGGGATGGTCGCGACCGCATCGGCTACCTCCACCAGCGCGCACAAGTGTCCTGTTTCAACACAATCTACGACAGGTCACCAGCGCTGCCCGTCACTCGGTTGGCCCGAAGCGGAAGGTGCCGCCGGCATGCATCTACACGAGTGCGGTCCAGGTGGCCGTGGCGCCGCCCGAACCATCGTCGCCATTGAGATCTGCTTGGCCCGTCAAGCCTGAGGTCGAAACTACTTCGAACCAGCCCGAGCATTTCTGCGCGCGAACCTCGAGGTTGTCGACACCACCGCCTCGCGCCGCGTCGACGGCTACACCAACGCCGTTGTCGACGAGAGTGAGCGTTAGGAGGTCGCCCTCGATGGCAACATCGAGGGTGGATTCGTTGGCTCTGGCGTGCCTGGCTACGTTCGACAACATTTCGTTGAGGCTTGGCAACAGCTGCTCAACCACAGCTGCTGGAATCGAGTCGATTCCGGGCGCCAACCTAACGTTTGGCTCGAACCCAAGTTGTTCGTGATGCTCGACTACTATCTCGCGAATCTGGCTTGAGACCGACCGTGGAGCGTGCTCGCGGTTGAGATCGAAGATGGTCGATCGCAACTCTCGGATCGTGGCATCGAGTTCGTCAACGGTTGCATCGATGCGCTCGGCCGCCGACGTAGGTAGGCCCATAGTCAGAGTGGACTGGAGACCCATCCCTGCAGCAAACAAACGCTGAATAGTCAGGTCGTGAAGGTCCCTCGCTATTCGCTCGCGGTCCTCGAGCAGCTCCAGCCGCTGACGATCGCCACGAGAGCGCACGAGTTCGACGGCAACACCGGCCTGCTGTGCGAACGACTCAACCATCGCCGTCACCTCGGGCGAGAATGGCTCTTGGCTAACTCCTCGGGTGACAACGAGTGCCATCCCGGCACCGAACAAATCTCCCCCGACCACAATCGAGTGCTCTCTATCGCCCTCGTCGTAGCCGGCGCCGGTTACCTCAGCGCCAAGCGCGTCGGCGATCTCTTCAGCGTGATGACAGATGATCGCAAGCGCTTCATCGAGCGAACCATCGGCAAGCAGATGCGAACGCACGTCGGCTAACCCTTGCAACCACTTTCGTTGACGCTCCCGGTCTCGGTCGGCGACCAGTCGGTCCGTTATATCTCTGACTTGGGCCACGAGCATGCGCGGCCGATTGGGGCCAGGCGGAGCTGGAGGAAAGTCGATCACGATCTCGACCGGTAGATCGGTACCGGATTTGGTGCGGCAACTCACCGTGAACACCTGCGACTCGACCTCGCCTGAAACGATCGGCTTCAGAATCTGGGCGAACCTCTCGGTCGATAGGTCGGCTACGACATCTAAGGGGGTCATCGTAAGCATCTCATCGTGGGAGTAGCCCAGCTGGGTAGATCCGCCCTGGTTTACGTACAAGAACCTCCAGGTGTCGGGGCTGAACATGAAGACCCCGTCATGGGCCCTGTCGATCGAATGCAACACAGCGTGGCCATGAACTTCCGCGGCCCAGCGTTCGCTGACGTCGCGAACCGTCGCTACCACCATCGGCTGACCGGCGATAGCGGTGGGGCTAAGGGCCACTTCGACGGGGAACTCTGTGTCATCGAACCGACTTGCCCACAGCACTAACCGCCCTCCCATCGGGCGAACGTGTGGGTCAGCCTGATACCCGGCCCGGTACTCCATGTGGAGGTCGCGAAGCCGGTCGGGAACGAGCTTCTCGATGAGGCTTCCCACAAGATCTACCCGGTTCGCCCGAAACAACACTCCCGCCTGGGTATTGGCAGCAGTGATCACGCCACGAGCGTCGACCAGCAGCATTCCATCGGGCGAGGCCTCGACCATGGCCCACGCCGAGGACTCCGATTCGGCCGGCGCGTCGCCTTCCAAACCGTCATCGGCAGCGTCGCCACTGATGGACTTGGCATCGTGCACTTGGTGGCCTCCGCAAGGTTGGCGGTCGGTGTTGCCCGCTATTTCTGGAATAACTCGTGTAAAACGTGCCATTAGACCCTACGGCTCGCACGGTCTCGACCAAACACTAGGTAGATGATCACCCGTTTGACCGAACCACTGGATGTGCGGGTGCTCATCGTGGAGAAGCACGAACTTGTCCGAGATCAGGTGGCAGCTCGTATTGTCTCCCACAGCTCTCTAACTCTTGTTGGTACTGCCAACAGCGCCAACCAGGCCATCGAACGCGCCCGACACTTGACCCCAGACGTCGTAGTGATCGATGGTGCACTGTTCGGACAGGCGGCCCTTTCGCTGTGTCGGCAAGTTCACGAAGTCAACTCCAGCAGCCGGTGCATCGTGTACACCGCCGTTCAGATCGATGAGGCCAGGGCCTTCGCCGCGGGAATAGCCGCTGTGGTACTCAAACAGCTACGACACGACACACTGTTGGACGTTATCATTTCGACGCCGCGCCATATCGACTGACTGGGTGGCTACCGGACCGATTTATTGCTCTTGGGCCCTTCGCCGCTCGTCGAGGCGAGCTGCCAGTGCCGCGGCTTCGGTTCGGCGCGACATCCCCAACTTCGACAACATGTTTGACACATAGTTTTTGATGGTTTTCTCGGCCAGAAACATGTCGTCGCCAATTTGCCTATTGCTCCGACCAAGCCCGATCAGTTCGAAAATTCGTTGCTCCTGAACGGTCAACAAAGCAATTGCGCCTGCCTGCGATTCACTAATTCGTCGAGCCGCCAACCGCGCTGTTGCTTGGTCCAGAAGTAGGACTCCCGCAGCGACTTGGCGAATGGATTCGAGCAAATCGTTGCCCTTTATCTGTTTGATCACGAACGCCGCCGCACCGGCAGCGGCAGCGTCGACCACAGCCTGGTCATTAGAGAACGATGTGAGAATCAAGCACGCAACATCAGGGTACGAATCTCGAATACCGCGACACACCTCAAACCCGCTGCCATCGCCAAGGCGAACGTCGAGGACCGCAACGTCGGGCCGACAGGCTTCAACAACAGTCATTGCATCACCGGTACATGCAGCCTGTCCGACCACCTCAAGGTCTGGCTGAGCATCAACCAGGGCGGCCACTCCGAGCCGGACAACCTCATGGTCGTCGAGCAGGAAAACGCGTACGGGTTTCTCAGCCATGGCTACTCGACCTCCGTGCTTGGGATGGCAAGCACAACGGCATCAAGCAGGCTAGATGCACCGAACCTGAAGCGATCGGGCGTCAGCCAATCGACACCAAGAACTTCTCGAACAATCGCGACGTAGCCAAGTGCCTCAGCGGGTGTCCGAACCCCACCGGACACCTTCAGACCGACTGCCTCACCTGTTTGTTCGTGATGTCGCTTGATTACCTCGGCCATTGCCAGCACCGACGCCGGGGTGGCGCTCGACCCACTCTTGCCGGTAGATGTCTTGATGGTGTCGGCACCGGCCTCAATCGCAAGTTGTGCGGCTCTGCGCACGAGGGTGTCATTGACCAAGTCGCCAACCTCAATGATGACCTTCAGGTGAATAGCCGGCACCGCTGCCCGCGCAGCCTCGATGTCGGCGCGCACCTCCGACACGCGGCCCGAAAGCAGCGCCGACCGGTTGAGCACAATGTCGATTTCGTCGACTCCAGCCTCAGCCGCATCGACGATGTCGCTAACCCGCACCGCAGGCGCCGACAACCCGCTAGGGAAGGCCCCGGCGACACTAGCCACGCGCACTGTGCCCGACATCAGTTCGACGGCAAGCGGCGCCAACACTGGGTAGACGCAAACGGCCGCGACCGGCCCAACAGTCGGGTCGCCAGGGTCGGGCCTGCGGGCCTTGGCGCACAGCGCACGGACACGCCCCGGAGTGTCGTCGCCTTCGAGGGTAGTAAGGTCGATACAACGGACTATCAGTCGAAGATCCTCGACCCTGGCCCGTCCGACCGCAGTGGTCTCGAACAGACGCAGCGCTCGCTCAGCGACCTCGACATCGGCTGTACTCGTCGAGTCAGCAATCACCACTGTTCGTTCGGGGTCGGCGACCCGTAGGACAAGGTCGCTTAGCAACAGATTTAGGCGGCGACGTGTGTCGAGCCTGGCTTCGCTTAGAACGACACCGGGCAATGACCAGGCTTCGCCGTAGACCTTCATCTTTGGCTCCGTGCCGCTCGGCCGTACGACCAGCCGAGCGCCCTCAAGTTCAACGGCGATCGCGTTGGTGGGCGGTAGTGCATTGCGTTCGTTCGCGAAATCGAACACACCGGTTACGGTCATTCCCGCAACCGACTCTGGCGGATACCGCCGCAACGTATCCATAGCGAGATCCATCACAGAGGTCGCTGCAGCGGTTTGTTCGAACCGAACCGAACGCTGACCTGTGATGTGCACGCCATGGCGCAGATGAAGATCGTCCAGCAGGTCGAGCAACGTACGCCCACTGGTTTTCAGACTGCTAACCATCTCGGCGAGCGCGAGCGCAGCGCTGACGCCGTCCTTATCCCACACCGGGCCGCCGATGCAATAGCCCAGAGCTTCCTCGTAAGCCATCACAAACTCATAGTCAGAGCCGTCGCAGATGTCGGCCCTGGCTTGCATCAACCATTTGAACCCGGTGAGGGTCTGGGCAAACCTAGCGTCATGGTTGGTCGAGATTTGGCCAAGAAGGCGGCTCGAAACAATGGTGTTGAGCACCAATGCCCGACGGCCGAGGTCCGATCGGCTCAGAAGGTGCTCGGCCAAAAGGCAGCCAAGTTCGTCACCTGTCAGCAGCCGCCAAGCACGGCCGTGTGGCACCGCTACGGCAAGGCGGTCGGCGTCGGGGTCGTTCGCCATTGCTACATCGGCGCCGATTTCGGTTGCGAGCGCGAAAAGCCCATCAAGCACGCCCGTCTCTTCGGGGTTGGGGAACGGAGTCGTTGGAAACTCGGGGTCGGGGGCACCTTGGTTGGCGACCACGAATGGCGCGTCGAACCCGGCCATATCGAACGCGCTGACAAGGGTTTGGGTTCCGACGCCATGTAGTGCGGTGTATGCAACCTTTGTGCTGCGTTCGGAGTTCGGATCGAGCAGCGACACGGTTGCCTGCAAGTAGGACTCGATCAGCGATTCGGCCGCTACCTCAATGTTGGCGTGGTCGAGTGGCGCGAGATCGGCTTCGTGAAGGAGGTGAGTCGTCGATATGAGGTCGCTGATGTCGGAATCGATGGGCGCCACGATCTGGGCGCCCCCGCGCCAGTACACCTTGTAACCGTTGTCGGTCCTTGGATTGTGGCTAGCAGTGACCATAACCCCGGCCGCGGCGCCGAGGTGGCGCACGGCGTAGGCCAACACCGGCGTTGGCAACGGCCGGGGCAATAGCGTTACCGCGATGCCGGCTCTGGCCATCACTCTGGCCGTATCCTCGGCGAAATCGCGGCTCTTGTACCTGGCGTCGTAGCCGATCACGACCCTCGAATCGCCCTCGGGCTGCTGCGTTGCGATGAGCTGCGAGATTGCTGACGCCACGACCCGAACCAACACGCAATTCATCGCACCGGGGCCGGCACCGAGCTGGCCTCGCAGCCCCGCCGTACCGAACTGAAGAGGCGACGAAAAAGCCGCGGTTAGTTTGGCGCCGCCCGCGTCGATCATGCTCTGTACCTGATTACGCGTTTCGGGATCGGGATCGGCGTCGAGCCACGCCGAAGCCAATACCGCTGCATCGGGTTCGCCCACTGTGGTCATGACAACAAACTTAGCTTGGAGTCACCCACGACACTGTGAGCTCTTCGCCGTCAAGCCCAACGGTGATCGTCGACCCGTCGGCCACATCCCCAGCTAGAAGCGCCCGCCCGATCCGAGTTTCAAGGTGATGTTGCAGGAAGCGACGCAACGGACGCGCTCCGTAGACGGGATCGAAGCCTTCTTCGGCGATGTTTCGTTGGGCTTCAGGCGTGAGGTGGAGGGTGAGGTCGCGTCCGGCAAGTCGATCTTGTAGGTCGCCAACCAACAAACCGACGATTTGTTCGATTTCGTCAAGCGTCAGCGGCTTGAACAACACAACATCGTCGAGCCGATTCAAGAACTCGGGCCGGAAGTGGCGCCGAAGGTCGCCCATCACAGCATCGCGAGCGCTCTCAACGATCTCGCCATTGTCGGTGACGCCGTCGAGCAGATGGTGCGAGCCGATGTTCGAGGTGAGAATCACCACTGTATTTCTGAAGTCGACGGTGCGACCTTGGGCGTCGGTGAGCCTGCCATCGTCGAGGAGTTGCAGCAACGTGTTGAACACATCGTGGTGGGCCTTTTCGACCTCATCGAACAAGACCACCGAATACGGCCGCCGACGCACCGCTTCGGTCAGCTGCCCACCATCGTCGTAGCCCACATACCCGGGCGGCGCGCCAACCAATCGGCTAACCGTGTGCCGCTCTTGGTATTCGCTCATATCGATACGGATCAGGCTGTCGGCGCTGTCGAAAAGCGCCGAGGCCAGAGTCTTGGCCAGCTCGGTTTTCCCGACGCCGGTTGGCCCCAGAAACAGGAAGCTACCAATGGGCCGACGAGGGTCCTTGACCCCCGAGCGGGCTCTGATCACGGCATCGGCGACGAGCTGGACGGCCTCGTCCTGACCAATGACGCTCTCGTGCAGTATCTCATCGAGCCGAAGGAGTTTGTGACGTTCGCCCTCAACCAACCGCGACACAGGGATACCGGTCCATTGCGCCACAATGTGGGAGATCTCGTCGTCGGTAACTTCCTCGCGGAGCAGCTGATTGTCGCCCTGGCGTTTAGCGAGGAGCTCCTCTTGCTCTTTTAGTCGCTGTTCGAGTTCGGGAAGCTCGCCATGAACCAACCTGGCCGCGGCCGACAGGTCATATTCGCGCTCGGCCCGATCGGCATCGGCCTTGGTGCGTTCAATTTGTTCGCGCAGGTTGTGAACCGCACGAATGGCTTCGCGTTCGGTTTCCCACTGAGCCTGCATGGCATCAGCGTCGCTGCGGATGTCGGCGAGGTCGCGGCGCAGATCTTCGAGGCGCCTGGCCGAAGCTGCATCGGTCTCGTTGGCCAGGGCCGCTTCTTCGATTTCCATGCGAGTTACCCGCCGGGTGATCTCGTCGAGATCGGTGGGCATCGAGTCGATTTCGGTGCGCAACATGGCACAGGCTTCGTCGACCAAATCGATGGCCTTGTCTGGCAGGAAACGATCGGCAATATAGCGATCGCTGAGAGTAACTGCGGCCACCAGGGCAGCATCTTGAATCTTCACGCCATGGAAGACCTCGAACCGTTCGCGAAGCCCCCGTAGGATCGAGATTGCATCCTCGGTGGTTGGTTCGTCGATAGTTACCGGTTGGAAGCGTCGTTCGAGGGCGGCATCTTTTTCGATGTACTTGCGGTACTCGTCGAGCGTTGTGGCCCCGATGAGGTGCAGTTCGCCCCTAGCCAGCATGGGCTTGAGCAGGTTGCCGGCATCCATTGCGCCCTCGGATGCTCCGGCCCCGACGACGGTGTGAAGTTCGTCGATAAACAGCAGGATCTGGCCCTCGGCGGCCTTCACCTCATTGAGCACAGCCTTGAGGCGCTCCTCGAACTCGCCCCGGAACTTGGCGCCCGCTATCAACGAGCCCATGTCGAGTTCGAAGACAGTCTTGTCGCGCAGGCCTTCTGGCACGTCGCCGTTCATGATCCGCTGAGCAAGGCCCTCAACAATGGCCGTCTTGCCCACACCAGGCTCGCCAACGAGAACAGGATTATTCTTGGTCTTGCGAGACAGAATCTGGATGGTCCTGCGGATCTCTGAGTCTCGACCTATTACTGGGTCCATCCGCCCAGTTCTGGCCTCGGCGACCAGATCGCGGCCATACTTCTCGAGCGCCTCGTAGCTGCCTTCGGGAGTTGCCGACGTAACCCGCTGATTACCTCGCACGCGAGTCAGCGCGGCCAGGAACCCGTCGCGAGTCACGCCGTGATCGGACAGCGTCTTTGCGGCTGCGCCACCAGCGGTGAGCAACGCAAGTATTAGATGCTCGATCGAGACGTATTCGTCCTTTAGTCGACGGGCTTCGCCGTCGGCCGCCTCGAGGGTGGTCGATAAGCGACGGCTCACAAAAACCTGTCCGGGGGACACACCAGGTCCGCTCACCGTCGGCCGCGCCGCTAAGCCGTCGTGCACCTCGCCGACGACGCCACTCAGATCGACGCTCATCTGGTTAAGAAGCCTGGGTGCCAGACCATCGGACTGCTCAAGCAAGGCCAACAACAGGTGTTCGTTGTCGACCTCGGTCTGGCCCCGATCGATCGCTATCGTCTGGGCTTCGGATAACGCTTGTTGAGAGCGCTGCGTTAGTCGATTCGGGTCCATTTTGTCATTCAACCTTCCCCGGTGTGATTCCGCCAGAGTCCTTCGACCTATGTAACGGCCACAATGGTCGCGTCATTCCTGCGCCGGACGAACCGATGATCGAGATGGTGATTAGATCGATGCTGGCGTACGGTTCCAACATGACCAATGGCGACCACGCTCCGTCAATAAACCCATCCGCGGCCCAAATCGAGCGGGTCGCCGCCGATGCCGCTTCCAACACACGTCCGATCCGAATGATCAACCTGCTGAAGTTCCACGATCAGGCCGACTATGGCGATGCGGCGGCCGAACACGGGCCATGCACCGGAGCTGAGGCCTATGCCAGATACGGAGCCGTCGCCATGGGCGAAGTGCGGGCCGTGGGTGGGTCGCAGTTCTATTCGGGGGTAGCCGACATGACCGTCATTGGCCCCGAGTCCGAGTCGTGGGATCTCGTAGCCATCGTCGAGTATCCCAATCGGGCCGCGTTTCTCGAGATGGTCTCCAAACCTTCGTACCAAGCAGCCGTGTTTCACCGCACCGCGGGTCTGGCCGCCACCAGAATCATCATGACCACCCCGCTGTAGCCGCGCCGTGGCCCTTTCGATCGCCGACCTTGAATGGCTGGCCCGTCAGCACGAGGCATCTGGACGCGAGGCAGCCGAGGCCATACGCACCACAGCTAGGGAGACCGCGGCCCGACATGTACCAGCGTGGGCCGAGCCATACCTAAGGCTCGACCCGAAGTTTGTGGTCGATCCCTGCCCGCAGGTGGTTGCTATCGACTTTCCCGCCATTGCTCTCACCAGAGCCGAATGGCTTGACGGCGCGCTCTATTTGTCGCTGTTGCCGTTTCGCCCGCCCGACCCGAGCCCTCGGTGGACGTCGTTCAGTATCAAAGGCGCCGAACCTCGTCTGTGGGATCTCGCCGCCCCCAACGGCACCACAGTCGAAGTAACCGGCAACGGAATCCACGTCAGAACCCGCTTCGAACCCTGCAACTTAACCTTCACCCCCGGCAGCTACTAACCAAATTCCCGCAACCTGTGTCGAGGATTGGGGTCCTGACCCCGACTTTCGACACTGGTTCGATCAATGCTGCAACCTGTGTCGAGGATTGGGGTCACAGCAACAATCCTCGGCACAGGTTCGGTGGTTTCTTGCCTTTTGGCGGGGCGATTTTGGCAGTCGCGTCTCCCTGTGGTCATCTACATACATGGAATACGAAACAATTGTCGAACAACGGCGGAGCATCCGGGGGTACAAATCAGATCCGGTGCCGCGAGAGTTACTAGCCGAGATCATCGCCATCGCCCAGCGGGCGCCATCGTCGATGAACACTCAGCCGTGGCACTTCCATGTGCTCACCGGCGATCCACTCGACCGAATACGTGAGGGCAACACCGAGCTAATGCTTGCTGGCGCCGCCGTCGACCGCGAGATCAAAATGGGTCACGGCTACGAAGGTGTTCACCGCGACCGCCAAGTCGAAATCGCGGTTCAACTGTTTGAGGCCATGGGCATTGAACGCCACGACAAGGAGCGGCGCCAGGACTGGGTCATGCGCGGCTTTCGACAGTTCGACGCACCAGTTTCGGTGGTCATGACGATCGACAAGGCCCTCGAAGACGACACCGTTAGCCACTTCGATGTTGGCGCCGCCACGTACGGGCTTGTGCTCGCCGCTTGGAGCAGGGGCCTTGGCACGGTCATCAACGGCCAAGGGATCATGCAGTCATCGGTGGTGCGCGAGTTTGCCAACATTCCCGAAGACGAGGTCATCATGACGTGTGTGGCGATGGGCTGGCCGAACGACGAGTTCGTGGCCAACTCGGTCCAGTCGCGACGAGTACCCACAGCCGACGTGGCTTCGTTTGTTGGCTTCGACGATTGACTACTAAACGCCAGACGGCGACCCAATGGGGAGTGTTCGACATCACAACCGACGACGGGCGTATTACCGCCGCGTCGCCGACACCTTTAGACCCGAATCCGTCTCCGCTCGGACAGTCGTTGGTCGACGGAGTGCAACATCGTCTGAGAATCGAGCGACCTTCGGTTCGAAGAGGGTGGCTCGAAGATGGCCCAAGCACCGGCGGTACATCGGGTCGAGGGCACGACGAATTCGTCGAGGTTGGCTGGGACGAAGCCCTGGACATGGCCGCCGCCGAACTCGATCGAGTGATCAAGACGTACGGCAACCAAGCCATCTACGGCGGATCGTATGGCTGGGCCAGCGCCGGTCGGTTTCATCACGCCTCCACCCAACTGCACCGCTTCGTTAACTGCATCGGCGGGTGCACTCGCTCGACCAACTCCTACAGCACGGCCGCGGCCCAGGTGATCCTGCCCCATGTCGTTGGTCCGTGGCAGCAGATGGAGATCGAGCAGACGCGCTGGTCCGATATCGCCGCCGGGTCAGAGTTGGTGGTTAGTTTCGGAGGCTTCCCGCTTCGCAACACCCAGGTGGCCTACGGCGGAATCACATTGCACGAGACCGAGGCCGGACTGCGGGAAGCCGTCGCCAATGGCGTTCGATTTGTGAACATTGGCCCCTCCGCCAACGACTGTCCCGAATTTGCCCATGCGCAGTGGGTCCCATGCCGCCCTGGCACCGATGTCGCTTTGATGCTCGCAATTGCATTCGTTCTCGAAACCGAATCGCTTGTCGATGCAGAATTTCTCGACAGATGCACCGTTGGTTACGAGACGTTTCGTTCTTACATTCTTGGCGACGAAGATGCAACACCGAAGACGCCAACGTGGGCCGAGAGCATCACCGCTGTTCCCGCCGAGGCCATTGCTGGGCTCGCACGGGAGATGGCCCATCGCCGCACGTTCTTGAGCGCCGGCTGGTCCCTGCAACGAGCCCATCATGGCGAACAGCCCTACTGGATGCTCGTGACCCTAGCGGCGATGCTTGGGTACGTAGGTCTTGCTGGTGGCGGTTTCGGATTTGGCCACGCCGCGGAGGGCCACATCGGTAGCAGCGGGCGCCGATTCGCTTGGCCCACGGTTCCGAAGGGTGTCAACGCCACCAAGACTGCCATCCCCGTCGCCCGTATCGCCGACATGTTGCTGAACCCTGGCCAGCAGATCAGCTACAACGGACGAACAATCACCTATCCAGACATCAAGCTCGTCTACTGGGCCGGAGGAAACCCGTTCCATCATCACCAAGATCTCAATCGGCTAGGCGAGGCATGGCGGCTCCCCGAAACGGTGATTGTCCACGAACCATGGTGGACTCCGATTGCTAGGCGAGCCGACATCGTGTTCCCGGCCACTACCGCTCTCGAACGCGAAGACATTTGCGCCTCCAGCCACGACCCGTTCGCCCACGCCATGTATCAAGTCATCGAGGCCGAAGGCGAAGCTAGGTCAGACTACGAAATCTTGGTCGGCCTTTCGCAGCGATTGGGCTGTGAAGCCGACTTTACCGAGGGCCGCGATGAGCGGGGCTGGTTGCGCCACCTCTGGAACCAGTCCATCGACCAAGCCGCCGCCGAAGGCTTCGAGCTTGGCTCGTTCGATGCGTTCTGGTCAGCCGGAACTGTAGAGCTTCCACCTCCAGCCCCGTCGCGGCCATGGCTCGCCGACTTCAGAGATGATCCCGAAACCAACCGGGTACCCACGCCGTCGGGAAGAATCGAGATCTTCTCTGATCGAATCGCCGGCTTCGGTTACGAAGACTGCCAAGGTCACCCCATGTGGTTTGAACCGTTCGAACGCCTCGGTGGGGCTGGTAGTGACCGCTATCAGCTCCATCTCGTGAGCCATCAGCCTCCTAACCGCTTGCACAGCCAGCTCGATCACAGCGCTGTGAGCCAGGGCGCCAAAATAAACGGCCGTGAGGCTGTCCGCATACATCCTTCGACCGCGGCGCGACGCGGCATCAGCAACGGTGACACCGTGCGATTGTTCAACGATCGCGGCCAGTGTCTAGCCAGCGCCAGCCTCGACGATCAACTGATGCCCGAAGTGGTTGCACTACCAACCGGCGCGTGGTTCGACCCATTCGAAATCGATTCGCAGTCCACCATAGAAATGGCCGGAAATCCGAACGTTCTCACGGCCGACATCGGCACCTCGTCGTTAGCTCAGGGGCCATCGTCGAGTACCTGTTTGGTCGAGATCGAGCGGTTCACCGGCGATGCTCCAAGACCTCGTGTCTATGAGCCACCGCGGTTGTCGAGGCAATAGTCGAGATCGCCGGTGGTCACCTTGTCGAGGTCGAGGTGTTGGGATGAGCTGCTCAATCGGCTAACGTGAACGGAGTTCCTCGGACGTGGGTGAGAACCGAGTACCGCGAACTAGGCCTGTCTGACCGCAGGCCAACGAAGACGGCTGATGCGCTATTCCCGCATCAGCGGCTCAAACGGCGCCTGCCAAACGAGCCGTAGTCGTCCGTCGCCAACTCTCACACCGCCAAAGGGAACGCATACTCAAGTGCGCCACTACCTCAGAACGGACGCCCGTCAACCTTGGATAAGGCCCTAGACAACATGAAACCCAGCGAGGCGCTGATCAGCTTCGCCGCGACGGGTTCGGTCGCCGACGAGTTTCGCACCGAATATGGCTTCGACGCTGCGGCCCAAGCCCACATCGACGGCTCGATCTCGCCAGCTCAGCTGGCAATGCTCAAGGCCGACGAACCTGGCTGGCTGCGCAGTTTGTGGCGCCTTCTCGATGAGGCCGAAACAGCACTAGCTGCGGCGCGCAAGATGGTTAGAGGTCCACAGAGGTCCACCATTCTGGAAGATCTCGACGGTGACTGCTATCTCATCGACGACGCCATCACAGCTCTCACCGGCGAACAACCACCCGCCGACGCCCCCAACCAGTCGCAGCCTCAAAGCCCGGTTGAGGCGCCGACCTACGCCGGAGTTAGCCAGTTGCAGCTCTCCTGCACCGGCGGAAACTTGGTGGCCTGGGTTGGAGGCCACAACGCCAAGCTCGGCTCGCACCCCGAGGTGATCGACCTACTCGGTGAGTTTGGTGCCAGCGGAATCGACTGGCAGCCGGGACCCAACGTCAAAGTTCCCGGAGTCGGCCGGGCCGCCACCGTGGTGGCTCCACTGGTCGCAACTCTTGGCTGGCTCGTTGCCCACGCGAGAGCCACCGGCGATGAGCGTCAAGGTGTGAGCGTCGGTTGGATGGGTCTGGTGGCCGCTGCCGCAGTGGAACATGTCGCTCAGGGTCGTTTTGTTCTGGGGCTATCGAACCCGCGGAACCGCCACGACTCCGGCACCGGCCTCGCCACGCTTCATGCCCGATGGAACCCGGCTCTCATTAACGCCGATGCCCTCGACTCGCTAGTGGAGGCTATGCCAGGAGTATCCATGGCCAGCCAGGGTAAGCAGGATCGCGCCGCCTTCACCAAGGGTGTCCTCGGCGACATCGTGCATGCCATTGTTTCCACCGCGTGTGCCAAGGTTGATGTTCCGGCATCGCCGCCAGATCCACGCACACGAAACGATGTCGGCGAGGTCATTCTCGCTCACTTGGATGGTTCGAGGTTCGAAGTCCCGACCCGGCCAGGCACCGATGTCGCCAAACGAGTCAAGGACTGGAGCAAGCCCGTTAGCGGCGTCATACAGACTCGCCTGATCGTTCAGCTCGATCCGCCCGATGTGTCAAACGGTTGGTTTGCGCAGGTGCTCGCACCATCAGAACGAGGCACCGGCCTCGAACCCATCGAGATCGCCGAGAACTCACATTCCAAGGCTCGCGGTCGATACATCCGCGACCAGCTTCGTCGGCTGGAACGCATGTTTCCGGCCTTGCTGAGGCCTGGTGGTCGCCGTCGGGGCCAAGTGATTCTGTCCCAGGACGAGGCTTGGCGCTTGATGAGCGATGAAGGCCACCTCCTCACCCTTGCCGGGTTCGACGTGCGGGTGCCTGCGCTGGCACCAAAGAAGGCCAAGGCCGCTTTGCGTTTGACGTCGGAGGAAACCCATGATTCGGTCGTCGGCGCTCAGCAACTGGCAAACGTACGCTGGTCGGTGGTTTTCGACGATGTCGAGCTAACCGCCGAACAGATCGCCGAGCTTGCACTCGAGGCTAGGCCGCTGGTTAGGTCCCGTGGAAAATGGGTCGAGATCGACCAAGTCGATCTTGCAGCCGCGGCGGCCGCGCTGGCCGAACGAGCCGGTCTCACCAAGATGTCTGGCGCCGATATGTTGCGTCACGCTCTTGGCCTCGAAGGATCTCCTCTCGCTGGCGGTGTCGACATCGCTGGAGTCGGTTGGGCAGCGGAACTCCTAAAGGGCATCTCGGCCCTGCCTGAGGCCCCAGACACCAAGCCCCCTGGGTTCAACGGCGAGCTCAGGTCATATCAGGCCGACGCTTTGGCGTGGCTGGAGTTCCTCGATGGCGCTGGTTTGGGTGGCTGCCTCGCTCTCGACATGGGCCTCGGCAAAACCCCGACCACGCTGGCGGCGTTTTTAGCCTCGACCGACCATGGCCCTGGACTGGTCATCGCTCCCCCAGCAGTCGTCGGCAACTGGGCCATCGAAGCAGCCCGCTTTGTCCCTGGCCTCAAGGTGCATGTACACCATGGTCCGTCACGCGCATCTGGAAAGAAACTGCTCAAGATCATCGAAGACGTCGATGTGGTTATCACCACGTACGGGATCGCCGTTCGCGAGATGGACGAGCTCTCAAAGCTGTCGTGGGGAAAGATCGCTATCGACGAGGCCCAGGCCATCAAGAACCCGGCGGCCGAGGTGTCTCAGCAACTACGCCGCCTCAACGCTCGCACCCGCGTCGCTCTCACCGGAACACCGATCGAGAACGGTCTTGGCGACCTCTGGTCGATCATGGATTGGGCCAACCCAGGGCTCGTCGGCGACCGGGCTAGTTTCGTGGGCCAGCTCACGCCCGACAATAAGGGATCGAACTCGAGCGAGGCCGGCGAAAACGCTCTCAAAGCCCTAAATGGGGTTCTGGTGTACCGCCGGACTAAGTCCGAACCTGAGATTGCCGCCGAGCTACCCGATCGCATCGACGAACTCGACCATTGCGCCATGACTCAAGAACAGATTGGCTTGTATCAAGCCGTGATCGACAGCCTGGTGGTCGACTCAGACGCAACCGATGCGGGCACTCCGGCCCGCAAGGGTGCAGTACTGGCCGCCATCACCGCCCTCAAACAGATCTGCAACCATCCGGTCAACTACCAGACCGACGACAAACCACTCGACGGACGTTCCGGCAAACTGGCCAGGCTCAACGAGATCATGGAGTCGGTGTTTGCTTCTGGCGAGAAGATGCTCATCTTCACCCACTACGCCACGTGGGGTGAACGTATGGCCGGCTACCTGACCGACCGCACCGGAAAAGACATCCGTTGCTACCACGGTGGCCTTAGCCGAGTGGCTCGCGACCGTATGGTTGCCGAATTCGAGGCCATGGAAGGTGCCGGCGCGCTGGTGCTGTCGCTCAAAGCTGGAGGCACCGGCCTCAACCTGACGGCGGCCAACCATGTGGTTCTTTACGACCGATGGTGGAATCCCGCTGTCGAGGATCAGGCCCGCGATCGTGTCTGGCGAATCGGCCAAACCAAAACTGTCATCTGCCACCGCCTCATCTGCCCCGGAACTGTCGACGAACGTGTCGAAGAGATCGTGGCAGGAAAACGCCACATTGCGAACATGGTGCTCCCGAAGTCCAGTTCGATTGCGAGCCTCAACGTTGGTCAACTCCAGCAGGCCCTCGGCATCGACCCAGACCTCCTCCTAACCGGCGAAGAAGCTGAGGTGCCGTCATGAACGATGCCACAAATGCCAATTCAGGCCCAAAGAACAACCCAGGACCAGGCAACCGCCAACCCAAGAAGAAAAAGAAGCGCAAGAAGGTCAAACGCGTCGACCCGTCGGTGTTCTGGGGCGATACAGAGAAGTTGCCCGAGCCTGGCGAGGTCGACACATCTGGCCCCGATCCTCTTGCCATGCTTCAGTCGCTCGGGAAAGCCCCAATTCCTGGCACTCCGGCCGATCCGTACTTCGCACTCATCTACACCCGCGCCGCCGGGCTGGCTACCGCTCTTGGGCACATCGTCAACGACGTCCCTATAGAGACCGAGGCCCCGCTGCGAACCGACATCGAGCGGGCCCCAGCGGACGATCAAGCCAAATCGTGACCAGCGCCGTCGAACCGAGCCGTTGGGTCGTCATCACCCAACAAGACCCAGACCACTCGCAGCGTTACGCCGATCGTTTCCGCACCATGGCCGCCGAAGGCCGCGACCTCGACGGCGAAGCCAGACTCATTGACGCTATGGTGCCAAGAGGTAGCAAAATTCTCGATGCCGGCTGTGGTCCGGGCCGGGTCGGGGGTGCACTGTCCGAGCTAGGTCACGACGTCGTTGGCGTCGACGTCGACCCCGTGCTCATCGAGGCTGCACTCGAGGATCACTCAGGCCCTATTTGGGCAGTCGGCGATCTAGCCGACCTCGACGTGGCCACATTGTTGACAACAACGGCCTACGACAACGGGTTCGAGGCCATTGTGTGTGCGGGCAACGTCATGACCTTTCTCGCCGCTAGCACCCGCCGTCAAGTGCTCAATCGACTGCGCTCCCATCTCAGCGACGACGGACGGCTGGTAGTTGGATTCCAAAGCGGGCGCGACTATGAGTTCGACGACTTCTTCGACGACGTCGCCAGCGCTGGTCTTGAGGTTCTGCTGCGGCTGGCAACCTGGGATCTCCGAACCTTCGAAACCGACTCAGATTTCCTCGTCGCAGTACTGGCAGCTGCCAAATCCGACTAGGTCCGAACAGCGCGATACCTCACCAGCGCGACGGTAAGGGCCGAACAGGTCGTCAACACTGCAAGCCCGACTGCAAATGGCGTGACAGAGCTGGTGGTGAGGCTAGATATAACCGTTCCGAATAGGGCGCCACCAAAGATCCTGACCGCGCCGGTCGCAGCCGACGCCGTACCCGCAATGTGGCCCACAGGGACCATCGCCGCGGAGTTTAGGTTTGGCGTCAGCAGCATGAATGTTCCGAGCGTCAGCCCCAACAGCGGCATGAATAGCCAGAACGACGGACGACCACTGGCGCTCACTGAAACAATCACCAAGGCAATGATGATTGGGGCCTGAACCAGCAGCGCTATGTCGACAAGGCGGTCGATGCCAAGCCGTTCTACGAGGCTGCCGTTAATCAGCGCTCCGATGGCGAACAGGATTGCCACCACGCCAAAGATGACCGGAAACTGGTCACCTCGGTCGAAGACTACGCTGATCATCAGCTCACTCGATGCCAGATATGCGGTGAAAACGCCCTGGAGGAACACCGTCGCCATCGTGTACCCGCAGGTAATCGGCGTCCGAAAGACCTCGACAAAGCCATCGAAGATGCCCCGAGCATTCAGTGGACGCACGTCGGCTGGGTTCAACGACTCGACCATTCGCAAACTCCAGAGCCCGACTGCCACCGCAACAATGACGCAGAACCAGAACAACCCTCGCCACGGCACGACCGCGTTTATCAGGGCCCCGACCGAAGGAGCGAACACGGGAACGATCATGAACACGGCCATGATCTGCGACATGGCTTTGGCCATGGCATTGCCTTCGAAGCGGTCGCGAATGACAGCGGTGGCTACGACCCTCGCCCCAGCCGCACCAAGACCCCAAACGAATCGGCTAACAAGCAGCAGCTCAAACGTCGGTGCCAAGGCGGAGCCCACAGCGCCCAGGGTGTAGATGGCGATGCCCAGATATAGCACCGGCTTGCGCCCGTAGCGATCCGACAGCGGCCCATAGATCATCTGCGCTACGGCTAAACCGAATAGAAAGACGGTGACTATCTGGCCGGTCGCGTTCGAGTTTTCGGCCAGATCGAACGTCTCGCGGATGTCGTCGAAGACCGACAGCATTAGGTCGATCGCTAGGGCCGTGAGGGCCATAATCGCCGAAATGAGGGCTAACATCTCGCCTCGACCGAGACGGCGTGGCTTTTGTTCTGAACTCCGTGTTGGTTTCGACGGCTCGTGCAACTTCACCGGCGAACGATAACGGGTGTCGGCGCTGGCCCAGCACATCGACCCAGTACATCGACCCAGTACATCGACCCTGCGCATTCGCCAAGAGCCTCAACCTGACTCTACGATCTGGCCATGATCGATCTTCAGCGCCACGATGAGGTATTTGTCCTAACGATGACCGACGGCGAGAATCGCTGGAACACAACTTTCGTCCGTGAGTTCAACGCCGCTCTGGACCAAGTCGCCCGCACTGACGGTCCGGCTGCAGTTGTCACGACATCGGCTCACGAGAAGTTCTTCTCCAATGGGCTCGACCTCGACTGGGTTATGTCGGCCAATGCCGACCCAACAAGTGGCACATCCGGCGGCGATCGGTCGGTGTTTGGTGTCGAGTTCATGGCCTTGATGGGTCGCATCATCACCTTCGAGGTCCCCACGGTGTGCGCCGTGACCGGTCACGGGTTTGGCGCCGGATTCATGGCGGCGCTGTGCCACGATGTACGGGTGATGCGTGCCGATCGCGGCTATCTGTGCGCCAACGAACTCGAGATCGGCATGACAATTCCTGCCCCAGAACTAGCGTTGTTCAAACACAAATTGCCAGCCTCAGCGTTCCATGAGACCGTAATGCTCGCCAAACGATGGACTGGGCCAACCGCAGTTGCTGCCGGGTTCGTCGAAGCTGCTGTTCCTCAACACGAGGTGCTGTCTATGGCCATGGCACGGGCCGAATCGCTCGTCCATCTCGCTTCGCACCGTCACAACTTCAAAGCTCAGAAAGAATTGCTCTACGGCACGAACGCTGCGCTGAACCACCCTCACGGGGCAGCCCACATGCTGGCCAACTCGACCGAGTATCAGCACTAGTCCAGCGGCTGCGCGATTTCCGTGCTCGGCATGAGTGTGGTCATATGTGACGGTGATCGACTTAGCACTACACCATCGTGCGCTAGCCGACGATGGTTACACGATCGTCGAGGGTCTCATCGAGCCCGCCTTCGTAGCCGAACTACTTTCCGAAGTTGAGCGGCTTCAAACCGACCTGCACCGCACACCAGACAACAACCGATTCGAGGGCAACCGAACCACCCGGACGTACAACCTCCTCGCTCACGGACCGATCTGGCAAAAGGTTGCGACCCAACCACAAGTCTTGGAACTTATCGAGGGCGTATTGGACACCGAGTTCTTGGTTTCATCGCTCGCCTCGATCTCGATTGCTCCTGGCGAGTCAGCCCAGGTCATTCACGCCGACGATCAGATCCACCCAATCGCCAAACCTCACGTCGCGACGGTGTGTAACTCGATGTGGGCTCTCACCGACTTCTACGAAGCCAACGGCGCAACCAGAGTTGTACCCGGCAGTCACCGGACGCAGAACCCTGACTATTTCGAAGACCCAGCGACAATCGAGAGCATCCCAGCAGAGATGTCGGCAGGTTCGGTGCTGGTCTGGCACGGAAGTACTTGGCACGGTGGTGGGGCCAACACAACAACCGACGATGTGAGGGTCGGCGTGGCCATGAACTATTGCGCCGGTTTCATTCGCCAACAGGAAAACCAGTTCCTGGGCGTGCCCCCAGAGATCGTCGCGACGTTCACCCCTCAACTTCGCCAACTGTGCGGGTTCGGCATGTACCGAGGCCTCAGCGGCAACATCGAGAAACAGAGCCCGGCCCATCTTCTCTACGGCGACGACCCGCAAACACAACTCTGGGATAACGAACCGATAGAAGGCTAAGAGGCCGAGCCGGTAGGTGAGGCCGTGGCCCGAGCGGCCCGATGAGTGAAGCGAGTCAAGAGCGGAAGCTAACGAGCCGCGCGAGTAGGGAGGAGCACCGAGGCTACGTCCTCACCTGGTGGCCATGCCTTGGCTGGTGAGATAGGCCCGCATGTGTGGCCGGCTTTCTTTGCCTAACAACGCGGACATATCGGCGGTCCAGACCCGGTCGAGCTTGCCACCAGTGCGCGCAAGGTAGTAGTCGCGCATCTGGGCGTCGTAATCGGCGATTCCGGCTGCGTCGCCTGACTCGTCGTATGTCTCGTCTTTTAGGGTCACCGAGAGCGGCAGGCGAGGCTTGAGTTCTGGGTCCTGGTCGGGCCAGCCAATGCACATACCGAACAGCGGAAACACCTGGTCAGGCAGCTCGAGAAGTTCGGTCATGGCGGCCGGGTCGTTGCGGATCCCACCGATGTAACAGATGCCAAGCCCAAGGGATTCTGCGGCTACCACCGCACTTTGGGCGGCCAACGCACAGTCGACCGTGGCGATCACAAAGTGTTCGGTAACGCCTGGCGAGAACTCGCCTCCGCCCATCTCGCAGGCCACCGCCGATCGATGAAGGTCGGCACACCACACGAGGAACGCGCCAGCCGACTCGATGTAGGGCTGGCCGCCCGCGAGCTCAGCGATTTTGGCGCGGGTCTCGGAGTTTCGCACTCTGATGACTGTTGTGGCCTGCACGTTCGACGAGGTGGCAGCGGCAAAGCCTGATGACACGATGTCGGACACCATCTTGTCGGTGACCGATTCGTTTGTGAACTTGCGAATCGATCGGTGCTGTTTCAGTAGCGAAATTACGTCCATCTGCCGAGGCTAGCAACCAGCTGCGGCTACTAAACGAGGCTCAACGCGTCGTTGTCAGCCAAGGCGGCCACCGTTCGGCTCAGCATCTTTGTCATGAGCTCGTGCTGACGTCCATCAAAGGCATCCCACGCGGCAAATGACGCGACCGCATAGATCAGGCAGAACGCCAGGGCGACGCGGTACAGACGCATAGCGTCGTCGAAGGCAAACTCCACACCAAGAGAAGCAAGGGTGTCGACATAGAGCTGGACGAGGGCTTCGTCGTTCCCTTGACGAACCTCGGAGTCGATCGACTGACACATGAAGTAGCCGATGTCGTACATCCCGTTGGCCACACCCGTGATCTGGAAATCGATGACAGTCAGAGCGCCGTCGGCGTCGAACATTAGATTGTCGCCGCGAAAGTCGCCATGCATCAGGGTTGGATGCTCGGCCAGTTGCGCCAACATGACTGGAAGCTTCTGGGCATAAGCATCGCCGAAACCGGTGACCTCTGCTGTCAGGTTCTCGGCCTGGTGAAGTTTGCAGTTTGGCCAGCCGCCCTCGAAGATGCCTGGCAGAACAGCGAGGTACAACGGAGCCGACAGCGGTATGAACGTCTCGCCAAGAGCCTCGAGGTCGGCGTGGCCCCACCACTGCGCATGGAACTGGGCGATCTGTTCGATACACGTCTTGGCCTGGTCGAGGGTTGCTCCAACTACTTGATCGATCTGTTCGAGGTGCCCAATGTCTTCCATGACCAACACGAAATCAGTGGACTCGCTGTCCTGAACAGCCCCGTACACCTTCGGAACTCCAAACGGAAGCCCTTCGGTGTGTTCGTTGTAGAAAACGATCTCACGTTTGTACAGGCTTAGCCCATCGGCAATGCCGCGTTGTTGGGGGTCGTCGGTCGGAAACTTGATAACCACCGAGGCCGGGCCGTTGGCTCCCTCGGAAAACGTTGAAGAGACTCTAAACACTTCGCCCAGAAGTCCGGCCTCATCGCCAAGTGAAGCGATTTCGTGGCTGACGACGCTCTGCCCAGCGGTCAACTCACCGCAGGCCCGAAACACCCCAGTGAGCCAATCGCTCGTGACGTCGTCGCCGCGGCGGATCAGTTCTATCGGTGCAAGTGTCATTTATGGCCCCCTGTAGCGAATCGACTACAGACCGTAGCGCATGACTGCACCTGTCCTATCCCGAGCGGCCCAACCCGATCGTGCTAACGGCGGCCGGCGAGGTACTCGGCGTATCGATCGGCCATGTCACGCAGCTCTGGATCTTTCTGAAAGAGGGGCTCGAATTTGGCCCGCGCTGCCGCCCGTTTCGCTGGGTAGTACTCGGTCGGCCAGAAGCCCTCATGGGGCCGATAGCCCTTGAGCACCCGCCGAGCGACCGTGGCCTTGTGAACCTCGTCTACGCCGTCGGCTAGGCCCATTGTCGGAGCGGTCGCGTACATGTCTTGCAGCGGAGTCAGGTTGGTGGTGCCAAGCGAGCCCATGATATGGAGAGCGTTAAACGACACTTCTCGCAACACTTTGGCCATCGAGAACTTGACCGCGGAGATATCGGTTCTGGCTTCCTGGGTGCTGGTCTGATCGATCTTCCATGCTGTTTCGAGCACAAAGAGCCGCAACATCTGAATCTGGGCGTAGGAATCGGCAATCTTCTCCTGCACCATTTGGTGTTGAGAAATGATGGCGCCGTGCGACTCACGACTTAGCGCCCGCTCGCACATCATGTCGAAAGCCAACTTACACTGCGCGATGGTGCGCATCGCGTGATGAATCCGGCCGCCGCCAAGTCGGCGTTGGGCCAGAATCTTGGCTCCATCCTCAGGACCAAGCAGATGATCGAGAGGGATTCGGACGTCGTTGTAGATGATGTGGTTGTGGTTTCTCGGCTCAGGCTGAATCTCGACACCGGCCGTTCGACGAGGCACAACAAACATGCCATTGGTACACATCACGAACAAGATGTCGGCGACGCGCCCAGCGCTTGTGAACCACTTCTCGCCGTTGATGACCCACTCGTCGCCGTCACGCATTGCGTGAGTTACGAACAGATTCGGGTCAGACCCGCCTTGGGGTTCGGTCATCGAATAGGCCGACCACAGTTCCTGGTTGAGCATCGGCTCGAGCCAACGCTCCTTCTGCACGTCGGTGCCATAGGCCGCCAACATTTCCATATTGCCGGTGTCGGGAGCACCGGCTCCGAACATCTGCGGAGCCGACGGGTAGCGACCCAGAATTTCGTTGAGAAGGCCGAGTTTCAGCTGTCCGTAACCAGGGCCACCCAAGTCTTCGTCTAAGAAGATGGCCCAAAGGCCCTTCGCTTTTACTTGGTCTTGGAGGTCCCTGACGAGCGCCTGGATCTTTGGCTCCTTCGACCTGACCGCATAAGGAAAGACATGGCCAAGAGGTTCGACCTGTTCACGGCAGAATTCGTCTACCCAATCTAGTTTTTCCTGAAACTCTGGGTCGGTTGAGAAATCCCAAGCCATTTGTGTTGTCCTTAGTTGTGGTGCGGTCTAGCTGGTTGGTCTAGGCGGTGCGCAACAGAGCAAGGCGCTCGGCTACGGCTGAACTTGATAGTCGAGTTCGTGCCGAATCAAGGGCCAGCTCCGTCGTTGGGGCTCGGCGCGATTCGTCCATGGCGTTGCGGCCCATGACGCCAACCTCGGCTGGAGTTGGCTGGAACGTGAGAGCTTCGGTGCCTGAGGCCCTCAGTTGGCGAACCTCGCTGCCAAGGCGGCGAGCGAACATCGGTCTAATGCTCGGAAACGAAGTGCGGTTAGCGGAGTTTGTCGCCGACATTGGCGAGATCACGACCACAACGTCGAACCCAGCACCGGCCAGTAGATCTGCGTTGGTCGGCGAGTGCACGCCACCGTCTACATAGCGCCTTCCGTCGTGGGTCACCGGTTTGAAGAACGCCGGAATCGCCGACGAAGCCTGTACCGCAACACCGACCGGTACGTCGATGCCGTCGCGACCGAACACAACGCGTTTGCCGCTGTCGAGGTCGACAGCACATATCCACAGCATCTTTTTTGGCCAGCGTTGGCCTTGGTATACAGCGTCGATTCGGTCGCGTATGGCATCGGTCGAAATCGATCCGCTCGGAAGCAAACCGGCAAGCGCGACACCGGGCCTCGTGGCGGCCTTGTAGAGCAAGCTCGGCGAAGCAGGCATCGGGATTCGGGACGTCGGTGGAGTGAGGTCGAACGTTGGTGGACCGCCGGTTCGCTCGACGATGGCCGCGGCCTTGGCCGATATGGGTTTGCCAAGGTTTCGGTTAGCGAGATCGATTGTCGGAAACCCGGCCCTGATGAGGGCTCCAACTCCCGATCCAGCCGACGTACCGACGATGACCTCGGCATCGGCCCCGTCGAATCCGGCTTCGGCGAGCGCAGTAAGAACGCCAGCGTGATAGGCCGCGCCCACCACTCCCCCAGCTCCAAGCACAATTCCAACAGACACCATCGACCAAGTATGTCCGACCCTAGCCTTTCGGACCGAATCACCCACCGCCACGGTGCACAAACCGCACCAAAAGCGGGGCGCGGCGTTGCTATCTGGTGGCGACGAGTCGTACGTCGGCGCTGACTGAGAATGTTTGCACTGTCGCGTCGCTCACGTCGACCAGTGAGATGGAGCCTCGGTCCGAGATCAGGGCCCACCGACCGTCATACCCGCTGATACCAACGTGATATGGGAAGTCCCAACGCCCCAGCTCAGCGCCATCGGCAACACGCCGTATAACCAGGGAGCAGACTTCGCCGCTGCATGCTCCGACGTAGCCAACTGTGAGACCGTCGGGCGAGAGTCGCCAGCCGCCGGAGATGAGGTCTTCGGTGATCGGAGATCCGTCAGCCCTCTCGATGGTCCGATCCCCTTCGAAGTAGTGCCGGTCGCGTACGACAATCCCGTTTCGTGCTTGTTCGACAGACTCGAAGGGATCAAGAAGTGCCAAGTCGACATCGTCTATCACTTGCCCAGTCTCACAGTCGATGTCGACGGAGTTACCAGACGACTCGCCAGCCTCAGCGAATCGACCCACCAGCCTTCCGTCGAAACGTAGGAGTTCTTCGGCACTTAGGTCGCCCTGAGGATCGGTGCAGCTGACACTGAGGTCGGCCGTCGACAAGAAGTCCGACCCGGTGGCGATCCACTCATCGGTCAAGAATCCGAAGCGAGTCGATCCATCGGTGGCCACCCAATCCTGTCCGCCGACTTCAACTCGCTGCACCGAACTTGGCCACACGGCCACAATGGACGAAGGACTTACTAACTCTGCTAATTGCACGAGCTGCGACGTAGATCCTTGGCCAAGTACAACCTTGGGCAGCTCATCGGTGATGACCCAACGGTCATTGCCAGCGCGCCTCACCTCGACGAAGCCAGACCCCGCTGATGTCTCGACCTCGACGCTGAGCTCAGTAGGTTGCATCGGCCACGGTGGCGGCGGACCATACGAGAAGACCTCCACCACCTTGACATCTGCGCGACACCCAGCGTTACAGATCGCGCGAACGACATCTGCAGTGGTGTCCTCACCGTAGACACTCGCCGCGATCCTCCATTCACCGACCGAACTTGCTTCGAAGAACATTTGCACAGCAGTTGCGACCCGCCACCGATCGGCGCCAGGCTCGAAAGCGACCTCAAGGGGTGCCTCGGTGGTTGTTGTGATTGGCGGGTCGGTCGTAGCAGGAACCGTTGTCACAACAGAGGTGGTCGTCTGGGGCACCGCCGCGGTAGTCGCCGCCAGTTGGGTGGTGTCCGATGCGTTGGCGGCGGCCGCGTCTGAACTCGTTGCGTCGTTGGGGACATCGCCCCCGCAAGCAGCCAGCAACATCGTGAGCCCCAGAATCAGACTCCACCAGACTCGATTCATCGCTTCCCCCGGTTCGCCACATCAACGACCGTACCTGAGACACCCTGAGAGCGTGCCGCGGAACGCTCTCAGGGTTTGGGGAGAAGATGGGTTTCGATGCCGAGTAGTTCAGCGAAGACGGCGCCGTCGTCGTCGGTTAACGAGACGTCGCATTTGGCGCTGGTTCTTCGAGCATTTGTGGCCCTCAGATCTACGATTGCGGTCCGGGAGCGGGGAGCGCTAAGGAAACGAACTGCTCGAATCGACGTGGGCAGTGACGGCGGCTGATCGATCACCGCCAACTCAGTGGTTGACGAACTGGTTGGGCTCGCCGCGCGTTCTGTACTAGCACCGTCGAGGCCGTCGCCGGCACCACCTGGCCGACACAGCGGGCGCTGGCTTCAAGTGGCGCACCGACGAGGGTTAGGTGTTCATTCGTCGACAGAACTCTGGGGTTCCTCATACGACACCCGTTGTTCGACCCCGTAGGCGATGTGGGTCCATGATTCGTCGATAGCAACCGAGGTTTCGATAACAAAGGACTTTGTTTGTCCTGGCTCGAGGTCCAGCACGATCGTGCCAAGACCAAACACCGGTTTCGCAGACGAATCGAACCAAACAACGCCCACCGACACCCCAGTAACGTCGACGGGCCACCTCGACTCAACACTGCCAGAAACCTCGCCACCACCCGCCGAGACACTCTCCAACGTCACTTCGAACGACCCAGGCGGCTCAGCGTACTCAGCTACCGGCGGTCGAAGCCGATAACCCTCAATCGGTGTCGGCCCACTCCTAACCGCAAACCAATTGTCGCCAGGAGCCAAGAACACAGGAGTGCCGCTCAATGCGGTACTCCATAAGTCATTGAAGGTTCCGCCCTGGACGTACTCCACTACGAGCGAGGAAACAGCAATATACGATTCGCTGCTGTTGACGATGTTCATCGCCCCCCAAAATCGGAGACCATCCACCATCCCACCGAGCACAGGCGAAACCGAGATCTGATCTGCGGCCGGGACCAGCGGATCAGCCGCAGTTGTAGGCGCCAGCGTCACCACCGGCACCGTAACAGGCGGCACCGACTCATTCGAGCTAGAAGTCGAACACGACGCAGCAACCAGAACCACAACCGAAGCGACCAACATCACCCTCAATGTCAAACCCCCATTACACACTGCACGACGCATGGACTGGTTCTAACACACGCGCCAACCCAAGATTCGGTCGGACTCTCACGAATACAGCCCGGTCACGATCGTTGTCTGACCAGCAACAACGGCCACAGTCCCAGATCTGGGAATTGACACTAAAACAGGGAGCCGACGAGGGTTAGGTGTTCATTCGTCGACAGAACTCTGGGCTTCCTCATAAGACACATCTCGTTCGACCCCGAACGTGATGTGGGTCCATGATTCGTCGATAGCAACCGAGGTTTCGATAACAAAGGACTTT
>CAZMUM010000052.1:0-1243 GCA_964569385.1 uncultured Acidimicrobiales bacterium | reverse complement strand
CGGGCCACCTCGACTCAACACTGCCAGAAACCTCGCCACCACCCGCCGAGACACTGTCCAATGTGACTTCGAACGACCCAGGCGGCTCAGCGTACTCAGCTACCGGCGGTCGAAGCCGAAACGCGTCAAGCATGGGGAAGGCCGCGAACATAAACCAGTTGTTGCCAGGAGCCAAGAACATAGGTGGCGAACCACTCTCAGCGAAGACCGACAAGTTGTTCACGGTTCCGTTCTGGACATGCTCCACCTTGAGTGAGGAAGCAGCGATATACGATTCAGTGCTGTTGACGATGTTCAGCGCCCCGCGGACTCGGAGACCGTCCAGCATCCCGCCGAACACAGGCGAAACCGAGATCTGATCTGCGGCCGGGACCAGCGGATCAGCCGTAGTTGTGGGCGCCAGCGTCGCCACAGGCACAATCGTAGACGGCACCGACTCATTCGAGCTAGAAGTCGAACACGACGCCGCAATCAGAACCACAACCGAAGCGACCAACATCACCCGCAATGTCGAACCTCCCTTACACGACACACTGGGTCAGTGCTAACACAGAACCAGTTCGATGTCGGGTCGTTGGCGTTCACGAATACAGCCCGGTCACGATCGTTGTCTGGCCTGCAACAACGGCCACAGTGGAACAGCCCGGTTCGGTCATGCCTGCTACCTCGCCCCAGCAGACCTGATAGTTGCCTGGCGGGTAATCGGTCCACATCCCCCACGCATCGCGCGCTATCAAGCCTTTGTTCGGTTCGCTTAGATCCCGCACATAGATCGTGCCGCCAACCGGCGACGTGGGTTGATACACGCGCAGCCAGCCCCGCTCGCCGAACACACCGTTGCGTGACGACGTAGCACCTTCAGATATTAATACAATCTGATCTAGCGGCGTGGTGAACCCCTGAACATCGGTGTACTCGACAGTGATCAACCCGGGAGCGATTTTCATCCAGTCAAGCCCCCACCGGTCACGGATAACGCCATCAACCAAGATCTGGGAATTGACACTAAAAGAGGGATTTGAGTCGGTGCTGTTGGTCACCCGAAGCATTCCCCAAGGCGGCGGCTCGCCGGCACCTAGGTGCGGAAGAAACGGCTGACTCGTCACAAAACTCGTATTTCCAGCAGTCACCGAAACCTGCTGACACGGCGTCACACTCAACAGGTCCACTGCGTGGCCGAAACACACGTTGGGGTCTGCACGGTATATGGTTGATGGTGTGTGATGCGAGACTGTGTGCTCGT
>CAZMUM010000051.1:0-30537 GCA_964569385.1 uncultured Acidimicrobiales bacterium | reverse complement strand
GCCGCTGGACAAACTCAGCGAGTGGAGCGATACCAAAGGTGTCGCGACGCCGCTGAACTAACCCAGAGCGTCTCTTACTTCGGCCGTGACGGCCTCGGCGGCGGCGACTGGGTCGTCGGCTTCGGTGACGGTGCGGCCGATGACCAAAATGTCGGCGCCAGAGTCGATGGCGGCGGCTGGTGTGGCGACGCGGGCTTGATCGTGGCTGTCGGTGCCAGCCAGACGAATCCCTGGCACAACCGTGGTGAAACGTGGTGCGTACTGCTTGGCTTCGGCCACGTCGCTAGCAGCGCAGATAATTCCGCCACAGCCGCCTTCGAGAGCTATCTGAACTCGTTTGGCAAGAATGTGTGGTGGTGCGTCTCCGTCGGAGGTAAGAATGGTGACGGCAAGTGCGGTCGGTGTTTCGAGCCCGGCCCGCTCGGCACCAATAGTGAGACCTTCGACCCCAGCCTTGAGCATGTCGACCCCGCCGAATGCGTGAAGAGTGAGATAGCGAGCACCAACGGCACCAAGGACCCTCGCGGCCTTGCCAACAGTGTTGGGAATGTCGTGCAGCTTGGCATCGAGGAACACGTCGTAGCCCATATCGGCCAGTGCCGCGACCGAATCAGGCCCGTAAGCGCTGAACAATTCGAGCCCAACCTTGGCGATGCCAAAATAGGGCTGCATCTGTTTGGCCAAGCGGGTGGCGGCAACTAGGTCGTCGACGTCGAGTACCAGTGCCAACCGGTCGCGAACGTCGACATCGACTTTGGCTGCTGCTGCTTGAGCGCTCATTTAGTTCCCCGGGTTTTGTTGGTGTCTCGATGGTCCGTCGACAGGTACTCAGCCAAGTTGCGCAGTTTCTTGGGATTGGTGAGCGCGGCCGATTAGTTGTCTGATCGACTCAATCTCATGGTTTCGACACCACTCGGTTAAGCCGGTCTGCACGAGGTTAGAAGCCCGAGGGTCCGCGAACGTGGCAGTCCCGACCTGGACGGCGCTGGCTCCCGCCATCAGGAACTCGACCGCGTGCTCAGCGGTGCAGATTCCGCCGACGCCAATAATGGGCAGATCCGGGTGCGCAGCCTTGGTCTCGTACACGGCGCGCATCGCTACTGGCCGAATTCCGGGGCCTGAAAGTCCACCTCCCCCGCCTCCGAGCACCGGTGAACGAGTCTCAATGTCGATAACGAGGCCCATGACAGTGTTGGCGAGGGTTACCGCTTCGGCACCGGCGCTAAACACCGCACCCGCAATCTCGGTTATGTCGGTCACGTTCGGGCTCAGCTTGGCCCAGCGCGGAAGCCCACAAACTTCAGTGGCTTCAATGACCGCCGCTGCCATAGCTGGATCATGGGCGAACATTCGCTTGCTGTCCTCGAGATTTGGGCAGCTGACATTTACCTCGACGGCAACAACACCCTCGACGCCCCCAAGTTGTTCGGCGGCGGCCCTGTAGTCGTCGATAGTTCGACCCCAGATGCTGGCCACGACACGCGCACCACTGCGGCGTAGCGCCGGTAGCTCGTCTTGTCGCCAAGCAGCCACACCAGGGCCTTGCAGCCCCACACTGTTGATCATGCCGCCAGCAGTCTCGTGGACTCGAGGCGCGGGGTTACCCTTCCACTCAAAGTGAGCCAGCGACTTCACCACCACCGCGCCAAGAACCGACAGATCAAAAAAGGCTGCTAGTTCGTCTCCATGACCGGCTGTGCCAGACGCCGTCATTACCGGGGCCGGCAGCATCACGGACCCAATTTCGGTTGTGAGATCGACGGCAGCCAGTGCCGATATGGCCGAACGGTTCCTAGAACCGAGCATGGAACTCCTGCAGGCTGGTAACACTCAGCTCGCTGTTGCGCCACTCGTGCATCCCAACAGCTGCGGCCTTGGCCGCGGCGACCGTAGTTATGCACGGAACGCCTGCCGCGGTCGCCGCCCGCCTGATCTGGCGTCCGTCCGAGCGCGGACCAGAACCCTTGGGAGTGTTGATGACGAGCTGGATCTGGCCATCTTCGAGCATCTTCACGGCGTCGATTCCGGCACCCTGCACACCATCTTCGGTGATCTTGGCCACAATGTGGGCAACCTCGATGTCGTTGTCGGCTAGGAATGTCGCAGTGCCAGACGTCGCGGCTACGTCGAAGCCGAGGTCGACCAGCAATTGGGCCGCGCCGAGGCTGGCCTCCTTGTCGCGGTCTGCCACCGAAATGAACACGGTCCCCGAGTGTGGCAAGGCGCCGCCGGCTGCCATCTGACTCTTAGCGAAAGCCAACCCGAAACTCGAGTCGATACCCATAACCTCGCCCGTCGAGCGCATCTCGGGACCAAGCACGGTGTCGACATCGGGGAACCGTTGGAACGGCAACACGGCTTCTTTAACAGCGACATGGCCACTATCGATTGGGTCGGTGAGCAGCCCCTCGGAGCGCAGTTCGCCTAGGGTCGATCCGGCCATTACGCGGGCTGCCACTTTGGCGATTGGGACATTGGTCGCCTTGGCCACGAACGGCACAGTTCGACTGGCCCTTGGGTTGGCCTCGATAACGAATACCTGACCCTGTTTTACCGCGAACTGCACATTCAACAACCCCACAACTTGGAGCCGCTCGGCTATGCGTCTGGTGTAGTTCTCGATAACGGCGATGGTCTCGGCAGTGAGGTTCGGGGGCGGGATGGCGCAAGCTGAGTCGCCCGAATGAACCCCGGCCTCCTCGACGTGTTCCATGATTCCGCCAAGCACCCAGTCGCCGGTTTTGTCGCGAACCGAGTCGACGTCGACCTCGGTGGCGTCTTCGAGAAAACGGTCGATGAGCACGGGCCGCTCGGCCGAAAGGCCACCCTCGCGCCCTAGGGATCCGTAGCTCGCCAGCTCCAACATGGCGCCGCGCAGAGACTCATCGTCATAGACGATGGTCATGGCTCGACCACCAAGTACGTACGAAGGCCTGACGAGCGCTGGGTAACCAATCCGTTCGCAGATCGCGATTGCCTCATCGACCTCCACAGCAGTGCCGCCGGGAGGTTGGGGAATCTCGAGTTGGGCGCACAATGCGTTCCAACGCTCGCGGTCCTCGGCTAGATCGATCGACTCTGGCGAGGTACCCAAGATGAGGTCTGCTGGCAGTTCGCTGGCCAATTTCAGAGGGGTCTGACCACCTAACGATACGACGATTCCCACTGGGTCCTCGGCGTCGATGACGTTCATGACGTCTTCGTAGGTGAGGGGTTCGAAGTACAGGCGATCGCTGGTGTCGTAGTCGGTGGAGACGGTTTCGGGATTGCTGTTGACCATGACGGTTTCGTACCCGGCATCGCCGAGCGCAAAACATGCGTGAACGCAGCAATAGTCGAACTCGATGCCTTGACCGATGCGGTTCGGGCCCGACCCGAGAATGAGAATACGGGGCCTGGTTCCTGGCCTCACTTCGTCTTCGTCTTCGTACGTCGAATAGTGGTACGGCGTTTCGGCGTCGAACTCGGCCGAACAGGTGTCGACGGTCTTGAAAGTGACCCTGACACCGGCAACGAGTCGAGCCGCCCTGACGTTGGCTTCGGTTCGACCAAGCAGGTAGCCAAGCTGCACATCGGAGAATCCGAGCCGTTTCGCTCGACGCCAGGCCAGTCGATCCATTTCGTCGAATCCTGTGGCTTCGATCGCGGCGCGCTCCTCGGTGATCATAAGCATCTGATCGAGGAACCACGGGTCGATGAAGTTGGCCTCGTGAACCTGTTCGACACTCAGGCCACGGCGCAGCAGAGCCTCGACTTGAAACAGGCGGTCTGGAGTGGGGATAGTGGATTGATGAAGCAGTTCATCGTCGCTTAGATCTTCGTAGTTGTTCTCGGCTGGATCGGCATTTAGGCCAAAGCGCCCAGTTTCGAGACTACGCAACGCCTTTTGAAGGCTCTCGGGGAAGGTACGGCCAATGGCCATAACTTCGCCAACAGACTGCATCTGTGGACCCAGCACGTCGCTGGCTCCAGGTAGCTTTTCGAACGCCCACCTTGGGATCTTGGTCACGACATAGTCGATGGTTGGTTCAAAACTGGCCGGCGTCATCTTGGTGATGTCGTTGGGGATTTCATCGAGGGTGTAACCAACGGCCAGACGGGCGGCAATTTTGGCAATCGGAAAGCCTGTGGCCTTCGACGCCAAGGCCGAACTGCGAGATACCCGTGGGTTCATCTCGATGATGATGATCTCGCCGTCGACTGGGTTGACCGCGAACTGCACGTTCGAACCGCCGGTCTCGACACCAACTCGACGCAAACACGCAAAGGACGCATCGCGGAGTTTCTGGTATTCGACATCGGAGAGGGTTTGTTGGGGGGCAACGGTTATGGAGTCGCCGGTGTGTACGCCCATCGGGTCGACGTTTTCGATCGAGCATATGATCACGCAGTTGTCGGCGTGGTCGCGCATGACCTCGAGTTCGTACTCTTTCCAACCCTTGATGCTCTGCTCGATGAGGATCTCGCTGATTGGGCTGGCATCGAGCCCGCGAGCGGCCACCAACTCGAACTCTTCCATCGTGTAGGCAAACCCGGTGCCCTTGCCGCCAAGGATGTAGGCCGGCCTGACGATGATCGGCAGGCCGACATCTTTGGCCACCTGACGAGCTTCCTCGATCGTGTGCGCAATGCCAGACTTTGCACACTTGAGGCCAATCTCGGTCATCGCCTCTTTGAACAGCTGGCGGTCTTCTGCGGTTTCGATGGCGTCGCTGGATGCGCCGATCATCTCAACGCCGTACTCGTCGAGGACACCAGCGGCTTCGAGCTCCATCGCCAAGTTGAGTGCCGTCTGACCACCAAGAGTTGGCAACAACGCGTCGGGTCGCTCCTTGGCAATGATGGCAGTTAGGACCGCGAGGTCGAGTGGTTCGATGTATGTGGCATCGGCGAAGTCGGGGTCGGTCATGATCGTGGCCGGATTCGAGTTGGCCAGCACGACCCGGTAACCGTCTTCGCGCAACACACGACAGGCCTGGGTGCCTGAATAGTCGAACTCACAACCCTGGCCAATGACAATGGGCCCAGAACCAATAATGAGGATGGATGAGATGTCGTCGCGACGAGGCATCAGCCAGACCTCTCATCCATCAGTTGGGCAAACTCATCGAACAGGTAGCGGCTGTCGTGGGGCCCTGGGCTGGCTTCGGGGTGGTACTGCACGCTGAACGCGGGGGCATCGTTGACCACCATGCCCTCCATGACGTTGTCGTTGAGACAGATGTGGGTTTCGGTCACGCCTGGCACCGATCCAGACACGACCGCGAAGTTGTGATTCTGGCTGGTGATTTCGACCTTGCCAGTTCTGAGGTCTTGGACGGGCACGTTGCCGCCGTGATGGCCGAACTTCATTTTGGTTGTCTCGCCGCCGAGAGCAAGGGCAAGAACCTGATGGCCCAAACAGATGCCAAATATGGGTACCTTGCCAACAAGTTTTGGGAGCTCGGTCAAAATCGACCCGGCCTCTTCTGGATCGCCAGGGCCGTTAGACAAGAACACGCCGTCGGGGTGCATGGCCAAAACTTCGGCCGCTGGTGTATCGGCGGGAACAACCGTAACGGTGGCTAACTCGCCAAGGTAGCCAAGCATCGTCGTCTTTACCCCAAGGTCGTAGGCCACCACCTTTCTGGCCCCGGTCCCGACCGTGTAGGGCTCCTTGGTACTGACCAGGTCGACCAAATCGAGCCCCGCGGTTCCGGGCTCGGCCTTGGCCGCGGCCAACAAGACCGACTCAGCGGCGGTCCCGAACGCGCCCGGCATGGCGCCAGAGTCGCGGATGTGCCTGGTGAGTCTTCTGGTGTCGACTCCAGCGATGCCCGCTAGCCGGTGGTAACGAAGAAAGTTGTCGAGGCGGTCATCGCTGCGCCAGCTCGACTTACGCCGCGCTAGATCTCGGATAACTACACCCCGGCAGAACGTCGACGAGCCTTCGTCGTCGGCGGCCGTGGTGCCGTAGTTGCCAATGTGAGGGTAGGTAAAGGTGATGATCTGACCGGCATAAGACGGGTCGGTCAGCACCTCTTGATAACCCGCCATCACGGTGTTGAACACAACTTCACCAGTTGCAACTTCGGAGCGTTGACCAATGGCCTCACCCTCGAACACGGTGCCGTCGGCGAGAACCAACTGGCTTGGCCTTATTGGTCCTGGTGGGGCGTTGTGGGGCGCGTTCATGAACATGCCAAGTTATCGACTACGACGGGGTTGCCATCGGAAATTGTGTGCCGTACGCGTCCGGTCAAAGTGCGTCCTTCAAGGATTGTGTTGCGGCTAGGTGACATCATCTGTTGGCCTGATACTCTCCAGGTTTCGCCGAGGTCGAGCACGACCAGGTCGGCGGCGCGGCCTTTGGCAATCTTGCCGTCATGGGCGGGGCCGAGCCTTGCGATCTTCGCTGGTTGCCAACTGAGGAGTGTCAGAAGGTCTTCGATGCCGATATCGAGCGCGGTCCACGCCGCCGCGAACGTAGTCTCGAAGCCAAGCGAACCCGTCGGTGCCATGTCGAACGGCATCTCTTTGGATTCAGGAACACAAGGGCAATGGTCAGACACAATGGCGTCGATTGTGCCGTCGGTGACGCCAGCGCAAAGAGCCCTGACATGGTCGATGGTTCGCAGGGGCGGGCTCAGCCTGGTGTTCGGGTCATAACCGCAGCACAATGTGTCGGTTAGGTCGAGGTGGTGGCTGGTGACATCGCAGCTGACAGCCATGCCCAAGGCCTTGGCTATGGAGATCAGCTTTAGCGCCCCGCTGGTTGTGACGCGCTGAAAGTGCACCGCGGTGCCGGTGAGCCTGGCCAAAGCCAGATCTCGGCCGACACCGATCTCCTCGGCCACGGCTGGCCTTGCGGCCACGCCCATTCGGCTTGAGCACTCGCCCTCATGCATGATGCCAGCACCGCACACATCGGCGGCCTCTGGATGAACCATCAAGGTCGCTTCAGCGCTCCGCACGTACTCAAAGGCGCGCCGCATCAGCCCGCCGTCTCCGATGTACCGGCCGCCGTCAGAAAACAACGAGACTCCGAGAGCGGCCATCTCGCGCATTGGTGCCAGATCGGTTCCGGCACACCCTTTGGTAATCGCTCCGACGGCCTTGACGGCAATCGGAGCAGCGGCGTTAAGTCGTTGTAGATCACGAACCACCGATGGGTCATCGAGAACTGGTTGGGTGTCTGGCGCCGAATGAATAGTGGTGAAACCGCCAACCGCGGCCCCAATGGCGGCCGATTCGACCGTCTCGGCGGCTTCGTTACCGGGCTCCCCTACTCTGGCGCACAGATCGACGAACCCGCTCGCCACGACGGCATCAGAAGCATCGAGCACCACCGCGGCATCGTCTGGGTCGAGCGTGGTTTCTACTGCTTCGATCATTCCGTCGACGATGCCAACGTCGGCCCGGCGGCGGCCGGTGGGATCGACAGTCTGGCCACCCCTGATGAGCAACGAGAACGCCGTCATAGAACTTCGACCCCGGATCCGATCAGCAGAAACAGCGCAGCCATCCGGACCGCCACACCATTGGCAACCTGTTTGGTGACGACGACTCCAGGGTGATTGTCGAGCACATCGCCCGACACCTCGACACCACGATTCATGGGCCCTGGGTGAGTGATGATGGAGTCTGGCCGAATCAGGCCGAGCCGTTTGGCGGTTATCCCATAGGTGCTGGTGTATTCGCGAGCCGACGGAACTAGCGACTCACCAAGACGTTCGGTCTGGATTCGCAGGAGGGCAACAACATCGAGGGTTGGCAGCAACGAGTCGAGATCTTGGCCGATTTCAACGGTTCCGGTACCGATCCCCCAACCCACGATCGAAGGTGGCATCAGCGTCTCTGGGCCGATGAGCACTACGTCGGCTCCCAGGGCAGTGAAAGCCTGCACATCGGACCTGGCCACCCTGGAGTGCTTCACATCGCCGATCAGACCAATCCGAACTCCAACTAGCGACGCCGCATCTCCAGCCGACCCATTTCGAGCCTGACAAATTGTGTAGGCATCGAGAAGACCTTGAGTTGGGTGCGAATGCCAGCCATCACCGCCATTAATGACCGAGGTTTCGGCGTTGACCCATTTGGTGATCTGCCATGGAACGCCAGAGCTGTTGTGCCTCACCACGAAGGCATCGACACCCATAGCTTGAATGGTCTCGACGGTGTCGCGAACCGATTCGCCCTTATTGACCGAAGATGAAGAAACCGAGAACGACATGGTGTCGGCCGACAAGCGCTTGGCCGCCGTCTCGAAGCTGAGTTTGGTCCGAGTTGAATCCTCGAAGAACAAGGTGCAGACAGTCTTACCCCGCAGCGCTGGAACCTTCGGAATCGCCCGCTGGTTGATCTCGACGAATCGATCGGTGTGGCTAAGGAACTGCTGAATGCCAGCGGGGCCAAGTTCGTCGAGACCGAGAAGATGCTGGCCGCTAACGAGTGCGGGCGACGTCGCGTTGCCACCGGAAGTGTCGACCGGTCGATCGTCGACAGCTCTCAATTCACCAGCTCTCGATTTTGTTGGGGAGCTCATTTGAGCACCTCGCCGAGTTCGACTCCATCGAGCGTGACATCGACCACCTCATCACGCCGCGTTGGGAGGTTCTTACCGACAAAATCGGGGCGAATCGGCAGCTCCCGATGGCCGCGATCGATCATGACCGCTAGCTGCACCGACCGAGGTCGGCCGAAGGCGTTCAGGGCATCGAGCGCGGCCCGGATCGTCCGCCCGGTGTACAACACATCGTCGACCAGGATCACGGTGCGGCCTGTGAGATCGCCAGGAATGTCGGTCACCGCTTGGGGCAGCACTGGCCGTATTCCGATGTCGTCGCGGTACAGGGCCACATCAAGGACCCCAACGGGAACGTTGGTCTCTTCCATCGAGTGAAGGATCCCGGCGATGCTGTCGGCCAGCGGCGTGCCGCCAGTCTGGAGCCCAACCAGAACCACATCGTCGAGACCACGATTGCGTTCGACAATCTCGTGGGAAATTCGCACTAGCGCCCGATGCACTTGTTCGGCATCGAGGACTTGGGTCCTGGCAACAAAAACGCCCCCAAATGGGGGCGCTCCTCGGCGTTCGCGTTCTGCCACGCGATTTCCTTTCTGTCCGTATGAGTCTCCCGGACTCACTTCACGGTCAGACGGACACCCTAGTTGATCCTGGTCGGGCAAATGACATGCTTGCGATTTGCGAAGCCTCGCCTCTCAGCCCCTGCTGATGCCGCCGTCGCTGTAGAGCAGCTGCCCATTTACCCAGGCGCCGGCTTCTGAGCACAAGAACGAGACCAGGTTGGCGCAGTCTTGGGGTGTGCCGAGGCGTCCGCCCAGCGTCCAGTCGACGACCTTGGCCCTGATTTCGTCGCTCATCCAGCCGGTGTCGTTGCCGCCAGGATTGATGAGGTTGGCTGTAATTCCGCTGCCGCGAAGTTCGTTCGCGGCAGCGACCACGATCCGATCGAGAGCGCCCTTGCTGCTGCCGTATGGCAGGTTGTGCACGATCGCGTCGGAGGTGATGGCGACGATGCGGCCCCGTTCGCCCTCGAACTGTTCGGCGAAGGCTTTGATCAGTAACCAGTTAGCCCGAGCATTTACGGCAAAGTGGCGATCCCAGCTTTCGACCGTGGTGTCGAGAATCGACGAGTCGACCGACTCGCAGTGCACCGAGACGAGCGTATCAACCGAGCCTAAGGCCGCCCGAATGGCAGCAAATACCTGGTCGGGAACCAGGACGTCTTCGAAGTCGGCCTCGGTTGCCAGCACGGCGGCACCGGCATCGGTGAGTTCAGTTACGAGTTGGTCCACCTCTCCAGGGTTACTCCCCCAAGCCATCCGCTTGTCGTATGGCGTCCAGTGAGTGAAGGCGATGTCGAAGCCGTCAGCCGCAAGTTGCCGACAGATTGCGGCGCCAATGCCGATGCGGCGACTGGCGCCGGTGACGAGAGCCACGGGTCGGTGGTCGAGGCTCATCTGACTGATCGAGCAATCGCCGACAGGACCCCATTGACGAACTTGCCAGCCTCGGGTCCGCTGAAGTGTTTGGCTATCTCGACCGCTTCGTTGATCGCGGCGCCGGTTGGCACCTTGGGCCGAAACATCAGCTCGTAGGTGGCAATCCGCAGCACGATACGGTCGAGAACCGCAAGACGGTGCAGCGACCACGACTTGTCGAGCGATGCGCTGATGTGCTCGTCGAGCAGAGTTGCTTTGTCTGTTACACCCACGACTAACTCCGCGGCCATTGGATCGGGAGCAAGCGTTAGCTCGTCGACAATCTCGGTGCCGGCGACTGCCTTCATCTCAGCTTCGTAGAGCAACGTGACGGCCCGTTCGCGTGCGTCGCGACGTTGGGTCGGCAGGTCGAGCGGAGCAAATGGATCGTCAGGCCAGACCGTGTTGTGATCGGCAAGAGCGTCGTCCTGCGGGTCGTCCTCGGGGGTCAATTGGCTCGTTCGAGATAGTCACCGGATCGGGTATCGATCTTGATCTTCTCGCCTTGTTCGATGAACAGCGGCACCTGAACCACGAGGCCGGTTTCCATCGTGGCTGGCTTGCGGGCACCCGATACCCGGTCGCCTTGAAGCCCTGGTTCGGTGTCGGTGATCTCCATCACGACCGACGCGGGAATGTCGACGCCGATTATCTCGTCGCCATACATGAGCAAGTTAACGTTGTTGGTTTCGATCAAGTAGTTGACCGTGTCGCCAAGCGTCTCTGGCGAAACTGGGAGCTGATCGAAGGTCTGAGTGTTCATGAACACATAGTCGGTGCCGTCGTGGTACAGGTACTGCATGTCGGTCTTATCGATGATGGCTCGTTCCATCTTCTCACCGGCACGAAACGTTCGATCGGTCACTGCACCGGTGCGTACGTTCCGCAAGGTTGTACGAACAAAGGCGCCACCCTTGCCCGGCTTGACGTGCTGAAAATCAGATATTTGAAACAGACCCTCTGATAGGTCGATAGTCATGCCGGTCTTGAAGTCCGATGTAGAAATCTGGGCCATGAGTGTCGCTCCTGTTTGTGGCTGAACCGCGGGCCGAACCAAATCGGCGGCTCGGGTTAAGCGACGATTGGGTCCAGCGAGTGTTGTGTAAGTTTCCGGCAACCCGTACGAGTGACCACGACGGTGTCCTCTACACGCACTCCGCCAAGTCCTGCACGGTACACGCCGGGTTCGACGGTTACGACCTGACCCGGCAGCAGCGGCACGTCGGATCCTAAAAGGAAGGGAGCCTCGTGAATAGCGAGACCGACCCCGTGGCCCACCCCATGTACGAACTCGTTTCCAACTCCGGCCGCCGCGATGATGCTCCGGGCTGCTTTGTCGACCTCGTCGCCGCTCACTCCTTGCAGCACTGCATCCACACCGGCTTGTTGGGCTCGACCGACGAGACGCAGCATCGAACTAGACCTGGCATCAGGCGCACCGATACTAAATGTCCGGGTCATGTCGGATCTGTACCCGTCGATGGTGGCGCCCATGTCGATGATCACAAGGTCTCCCTTGATGATGACTCGTTCGCCGGATTCGTGGTGCGGACTGGCCGCGTTTGGGCCAGATGCGACGATGGTGTCGAACGCTGGGCTGTCGGCGCCCTGGTCGACCATCGACCGCTCGAGCAGCAGTTTGATTTGCCGTTCGGTGAGCCCGTCAGTCAGGCGCTGTTTTATCTCGGCAAGAGCGATGTCGGCGATGGAGGCCGCCAGAGATATCCGTTCGATCTCGGCTGCTTCTTTGACAAGCCTGAGCCGCTCGACGGTCCCTGAGGTCTGTATGACGCGGCGGTTCGACTGTTCGAATACTGCCGACCATTCGCACTGGCCGGCCCACGTTATGTGCCGACCTTCGAGCCCGATTCGGGTCGCTTCGCCAGCGTGGTCTCGGATCACCGTCTCTTGGTCTGACCGCTTCGCTATCGCCACCGCAACGTGATCGCCGCATTCTGCTTCGGTTCGTTCTGCGTACCTTGCGTCGGTCACTAACAGCACCTCGCCGTCGCTACGAAGGTGGACCAACCCCGCCGAACCAGTGAATCCTGTTAGGTACCTGATGTTGAGAGGATCGGTCACCAACAAGGTGTCGACGCCGACGCGCGGCAACGAGTCGCCAGCGGCAGCGCACCGACCCTGGTGATCGTGATTCAGAAGGTGGTTGATGTCGAGCATCGGGTCCTGTATCGGTTCGTTTCGGCTTGTTCCTTAAGGTACGGCGGCGGCAACCCATAGGTGCTGTTTTGCCCACCTTGTAGCGACAACACGGTGTCACGATGGATTTGGCGGCCGTGTGGTGGGAGAATCGTTCCGACGATATCGAATGTTTGTTCGTTTATTGAGTGGCGAATGCTTTTATGTCGTTACAATGCTGGCATGGATCGAAGCCGGATTGTCTATCTACCTCAGGAGGAGTTCAGCCAGCTTGACATCACCGCGCTCGACAAGATTCTGAACGGAATTCACGTTCATCGTTCACGTTTGGATGGCCAGGAGGTGTTTGCTTTGCAGGCTCGTGCGGTTATCACTCATGGCCGTAACCGGCCAGCTGATCCTGCACCACGCCCCCAGCCAGACGCCGATCCAGACGGCAGCAATCCAGATGACGACAACCTAAACGACGGGTGTGACGACGAACCGTCTGGGCCTGGGTCGGACGGTTCCGGATCCGACGACGGATCTGGCAACGACCCTGACGGCAACGGCAGCGGGTCTGACGACAGCGACAGCGACAACGGTTCTGGTGGTGATCCTGGTGCGGCTCGTTCTAAACGTGAGTTGCGTGATGCTGAACGTCGGGCTGCGAGGTTGGCTGATTACCCTGAGATCGCAGAAGCACTCGCTGCAGGGCAGATTTCGACAGCACAAGCAGACATGATCTCTCGGGCCCGAGTTTCGACAAGAACCAAGTTGGAGTTGTTGGCTGACGCCAAACATGAACACGCCGATCAGACCGCAGAAGCCGTCAAGGCTGCCGTTGTTGAGGCTGACACCGAGTCTGCCGACGACCGATATGACCGTCAGCGTGACAACCGGCGCGGTGGGTGCGGTGTCAACGACGACGGAATGTACTGGCTGAGTTTGTTGATCGACCCGGTAACGGGGGCCCGTATCAAAGGTGCCTACGACCCACGGTTTCGGGCTGCGTGGGCTAAAGAAAGAGAGCTGGACCGTACAACAAGGCGAGTACCCAAACAGCTGGCCGGAGACATCATCGCCAACATGCTCCTAGGGCTCCCAGCCATCTACGACCTACACTCCCAAGCCCAAACTGACACCCACCCCCACGGCGCCGAGGCCGACGCTCGCCACGGCGCCGATACCCCAGAATCTGAATCCGAAACGCGGGCCGAACCCGCAACGCCGGATCGTTCGCCTGAACCGGCCACCACAGGCCACGGGACAGATCCCGCACACGGATCAAGACCGGCTGCGCCTGCGCCTCTTGATCGGCACCCGACTAGTCCAGCCAACAACGATCGCGGCGCGAATCTGGGTGTCAGGTTTGTAGAAGTCGGCAAAGACGCCGACGGCAACGAGACACGTACCGATCTTGGTACCTACACCCCGATCAGGCCGGCCCCACTGCCCGAACCCCCACCCGACACCACCAAACGTGACAATGTCGGGTCAGATGCGTCTGACAGTGACCGACAATGTCGGTCTTGTCGAACCTCAGGGTCGCCACCAGCCCCGTCGACGCCCGCGGACCGTAACGCCGAATCGAGAAATGGTGGGAGGCCGCGGGCTGATATCAGTGTTGTGATTGGGTTGTCTGATTTGAACGATCTCGCCGACCGTCAAGCCGTCGGCTACACCTCCGATGGTGTCCCGATTCCGGCAACGTTGGTAAGAGCGTTGATGTGTGATGCCGAGATTTCGTATTGGGTTGAACAAGCCGACAGCACCAAACTGACTTTGGCCCGCAACGTCAGGTATGCGACACCAACCCAACGCATGGGACTACTCGTTCGCGATGGCTGTTGTGTCTGGAAACAATGCACCTTGCCAGCATCAGCTAGCGAAGCCCACCACATCACCTTCTGGGAACACTGGGGAACATCTGACCTAGAACAGCTATGTCTGCTCTGCCCAGCCCACCATCGCAAACTTCACGCCATGGGAGCCCACATCCAACCGCGTCGAGACACCCCCAGAACCTGGTACCTGACAAGCGACTCGAACGGGCAAACCATCAAAGAATGGACCAACCCACCCCACCGCCAAAAACCAGGCACCAAACCCAAACCGAAATCCGGCGCCTCCTAACCCACCCCACCGCAAAGCACGCCGCCCGGGGAGTGCGTACGCCTCGATGCGAAACTAACTAATCGCGGCCAGCGCGTCTCGCACCGAAGAGCGATCGACGCCGGCAACAACCTCGACCCCGTTTCGGCCATCAAGCACAAAGGTTAAACCTGACACAGCCTTCTTGTCCCTGGCCATCAGCTCGATTAGCTGATTAGCATCGGCGTCGACCGGCAGCCTGACCGGAAGGTCATGCTCTGAGAGCACCGCCAGATGCTCATCAACCCGAGCCGTGTCGATGCGGCCAAGCAGCAACGCCAACCTGGCCGCGTAATGCAGGCCAATGGCCACCGCCTCACCATGACGGAGATCGAAATTGCCGGCGATTTCAAGAGCATGAGCCAACGTATGGCCATAGTTGAGAATGGCCCGCCGGCCGCCCTCACGTTCATCAGACGCCACCACTTCGGATTTGATCTCGATGCACTTGGCCACCTTCTCAGGCAATGAAAGATCGGCCATCTGGTCGCCGCCGAGAAAGTAGTACTTAGCCATCTCGCCAAGACCAGATCGGAACTCGCGAGGCGGCAACGACGCCAAAGTCGCGGTGTCGCAAATGACACCGTGGGGCTGCCAGTAGGTGCCGATCAGATTCTTGCCCTCGGCAATGTTCACCCCGGTCTTTCCACCAATTGCAGCATCGATCTGGCCAAGAAGCGTCGTTGCAACATGAACCACCGGAACACCTCGGTGATAGACCGAAGCCGCGAAACCGGCCACATCGGTAACAACTCCACCCCCAACGCCGACAACAACATCGCCCCGGGTCAGCCCCCACTGGGCAAACCTGCTGCACAAATCGCCGATGGTCGCCAACGACTTGGCCTGCTCGCCAGGCGAGATCTCGAACACCCTGTGCTCGATGCCAGGGTCGACCACCACACCAATCCCAGGCTGGGTCACAATCGCGGCCCGACGAGCGTCCGACGGGATCAGCTCACCGAGACTCTCAATGGCCCCATCACCCACAAGGGCCGTATAGGACCGATCAGGAAGCGGAACCTCAACTGCCAGCAACACCCCCACGATGCTACTTGAGGATCACAGCACCCACCGCCGATCCTCTACTTGAGGATCACAGCACCCACCGCCGATCCTCTACTTGAGGATCACAGCACCCACCGCCGATCCTCTACTTGAGGATCTCTTGGCCTTCACAGAGGTCGAAGGGAACGTCGCCAAACAGGAAGGTGCCGCAACCAGTGGCGATATCAAGCGAGACCACCTTGTACGAACCCTCGAAAACCTGATCCTCCTGAACCCGATACACCGTACTTCCGACCTTCACGGTCGCAGTTATGGTGCCTTCGTCATCGAACACCTCAACCAGGCCAATGACCTCGTTGCGGATCGGATCAACTTCGACCGGCTGAGTAGTTGAGGTCGTATCGGCGACGTCGACATCGGTGGATGTGTCGCCATCTGACCCGTCAGGCGGGGTAGTGGTAACTGGAGTGCCGCCCGGGGTGGTAGTCGAAGAAGTGTCTATCCGACTAGCTCCGCTTGGCAACAACGTTGGCCGTTCGAACGGGTTCTTACCGCCAAATACTTCGAAGGTCTCGATTACTTGGGCCGCGGCGATCCGTGAAGACAAGCCACTGTTGTTAGATGCCGTAGCCACCACCACAGACGGAGTCTCGGCCACCGGAGCGGTTAACACCTCACCACGAGACGGCTCGAGCAACAACGGCGTCGCGGCCAACGCAAAGAACAGAAGCAGAGCGAGGCCTGCGGTTAAACGCAAAGCCGACCGAAGTCGATCTGGTCGATCCTCGGGGATCATTGGATCAGGCTTCATGTCACGCTCCCTCAGCGGTCGTGGTGGCAACATCGGTCAGGAACAGTCGCCCAGCGAGGGTGACGTTGAGATCCGGCGGGCCGTCAAGAAGTTCGTCCACCGTTGCCGGGGCAGCAGCCACAGTCAGGTTGTCGATCACAAACACCCGATGCGTTTCTTGCAGACGGTTCACAAAGTCGAGCATCTGGAAATATCCGCCAGCACCCGTAACTTGAACGTCGACGACCCTGAGACCGAGTGTGGCTTCGGCGCCACGCGGTGGGCTCGCCGTGACAGTTAAGAAGTCGATACCGCTCGCACGCGATGCTTCGTCGACGGCGACGGTGAAGTCGGCCATGTCGGGCGAGCTCGGAACAGCTGCCGTCAGGGTCTGGAATCGACTCTGCATTTCGGGCATACGGGCTTCGGTGGCCTCGAGCCTTTGTAGCCGAAGATCAAGATCTTGGGCTTGTACCAAAGACGACTGGTAACGAAGGTCGGCTGCCTCGATATCGGAACCGGCAGGGCTCCACATCAGGAACCACCAGCCGAGAACCATGATGAGGCTTACGCCAGCGGCGACCAGAGCGATCTTGCGGTTCACTGTCCCTCCTCGACTTCGTCGACAACGTCGTCGGTGAGCAACGATGCTTCGTCGACGTCAAGGGTTACGTCGTCCGTGCCGTCGATGAGATAATGGTCGATACGACTCGACAGGGCCCGGTCGGTCAAAAGTCCCGTCGAGGCGAACGACACCTCAGACAGTGCTCCGAACTCACCATCGGATTTTCGCACGGAGTTGGGGATCCAGATATCCGTAACCGATTGGAGAGCATCAAGTCGAAGCAGCCATCGAGCCGACGACGTGTGGTCAGAACCAGATCCGGTCACCGTAAACGAGCCAGGTTCGGTGCGAGTAGGTGCTGAGCCGATGAAAGTATCGATCCACACATCATCTGGCATGACCGTGGCCACTTCTTGGATGAGTTTTGTCCAGGTGACATCGGACGAGAGGGCAGTTTCAACCAACAACTGTCGCTCATCGACAAGGGCCTCGAACTCGGCGATGGGCTGTAGCTCGTCGACAGCGCTCTGTAGCTGGTTGACCCGAATTTGCTCCGCCGCGGCCTTCGCCTCGGCGAGTTCGGCCTTGGCCTGGCGGCTCTGACCCATCCAGAACAGGCCAGCAGCGAGAACGCAGACACCAGCACCGACCAGAACAGCTTGGCGGCGTTGTTCTTTGCGCTCATGAACTTCAGGAGGCAGCAGCGTTAGGCGACGCGCCCCGCGTTCGACAGGGCGACCCGCCAAGGCAAGTCCCAAGGCCACCGAAGCCAAGTCCTCGGCCTCGCGCAACTGATCCTGGGTGAGGTTCGTGCGCCCAAGCTCGAATCGGGCAAACGGTGCACCAACAACAACCTCGCAGCCAAGTGCTTCTTGGAGGCGTTCGATTAGGCCCGGTAGGCGCCGACCGCCACCAGTTACCACTACCCGACCGAGCGGAGCACTCGAGGCCTGGCTGGTGTGGTACTCGAGCGATCCCTTCACCTCTTCGACGAACGGCACAAGCCGACGAGCAATAATGTCGGCGGCCTGATCCACGGCTTGGTCGCCGCTAATGCCGAGAGAAACCTGCCGTTTGAGGCCCTCGGCTTCATCGAATGAGAGATCGAGCTCGTCGGCAATGGTCTGGGTGAAGTCTTGGCTTCCAACACCGATTGTGCGGATGAACTTCGGGATGCCGAACTCGTGCACAACCATCGTGATCATGCCGGCACCGAACGAGATGACGGCTTCGCCGGCGGTCTCATTGGTATCAAGTTCGGCGAACGAGTTGAGATCGACGAGAGACCTCAGAATCGCAAACGGAACGAGATCAACAAGCGCGACCTCAAGCCCTGCTTGGCTCACTGCCGCCATCATGTTGGCGACCATCTCTCGTTGGGCTGCAACGATCAGAACGCGGATCATCTCCGCGCCCTCATGATTCATGAACCGCTCAAGCACCTGGTAATCAAGAATGGCTTCGTCGAGCGGAATAGGAATTAGCTCTTGGGCCTGGAACTCAACCGCAGAACGCAAGTCTTCGTCGGCCATAGCCGGCATCTCGGTCGGCCGAACGACAACTCGTTGGTTGCCAACTCCGACAACTACGCGCTTCGATGAGAATCCGCCTTCGCGCCACAGCCGCTTAAGGGCTGCGGCCACTTCGCCAATGTCGACAACCTCGCCGTTCGACACGACACCAGGGCGTAGAGCGACTTGCCCGAATCTGGTAACTATGACTTGGCCACCACGTCCCAGACGCAGCTCCGTTGCTGTTACCGCGTGGGTCCCGATATCAAGACCAATAACGCGCTGACTCATGAGAACTCCCCCGAGTCCGGTGTCTCGGCTAGGAATCCCCGATGGGTTCCTTCGACCGCGCTGGTGCAGGCCTTCGTCGAGTACGTCGGTTTGTGGTTGTTGGTAATCACTGTTTGCTCCCCCGCATCAGGTCCGGCGGACTAGATATGCGATGAACGATTGTTGGGGTCGGCTGCCAGGCAGAGCACATAAGCCTGCGGCACATAAGCCCAGACTGGAAGGCTCTACTGGAGGTAGGCATCGAGGATCGAATCTCCGTAAAGAATGCTGACAATGGCACCCAGAGCCAGATATGGCCCAAAGGGAATCGTCGAGGTTCGACTGCGACCGGCAACGACCATCAGGAGTAGGCCACCGACCGCGCCCGACAAGAACCCAAGGAACAACCCAACCGCCACGTGACCCAAGCCGAGATAACCAAGGTGGAGGCCCAGATAACCCGAAAGGCGCACATCGCCATAACCCATGCCACCAGGAGCGACGAACCAGATAACGAACAGAATCCCGAACCCAAGAGCTCCTCCGGCCCCGATCCAGATCAATCTCTCGGGCTCTCCACCCAGTACTGCCGCCCCGGCCAACAGCACGATTGCTGCGGCCGTAGCAGGGTAAATAATCTTGTTCGGAAGAGTTTTGGTGTCAATGTCGATGACGCTCAGCGCCACGAGCACAGCTGCAAAAGCCAACATGGCCGGAAGTTCGGGCGACCAACCCGTAGACCACCCAACCACGGCAAACAACAAGGCGGTGAACAACTCGACGGCTGGGTACCGGGTGGAGATTCGTGTTGTGCAGCGCCGACACTCACCGCGAAGCAGAATCCACGAAACGACTGGGATGTTGTCGTACCAAGAGATGTTGGCCTCGCATTGCGGACAGTGGCTTCTGGGACGGTTGACCGACAGGCCAGCGGGCACTCGGTACACCACAACGTTCAGGAATGAACCAATTGCTAGGCCGTACAAGCCCGAGATGACGGGAACGATCACCCCTGTGTAGTCGACCACGACGATCGCTAGTTCACCGGTTACCGCGCCCACCGTGACAAAACGCGAACCGGGCTCACACGGTGAAGAGTGAGCCCGATTCGATTTGTTCTTCGAGGACTGGCCTCGAGTTTGAGCCGAACGTTTAGGTTCGGATCAAAGGGTCTACCACGCGCCGGCCCAAGCAAGGCCGTTGGTGTTACTTCCCTGGCAAGCGCCCGCGACGCCTTGGGCCCGGACCGAGAACTGAGTGCCAGAGGTAGCCGCAGTGTTTCCAACGCGGTCACGCAGGTACCAGCATTCGCCCGAGTCTGAAAGGGCCGCGTAGACAATCTCGGTGTTGGACGCCAGGTCGAAGCTAATTTCGCCCTGGCCAGCAGAAGCTACTGCCTGGAATGTCATTGCTGGCTCGACGTTGCCGAGGAGCGCCGCGTCAACCGAGGCATAGTTGCCGTCGTCTGAGTAGATGACCTTGCCAGCGGTAAGCGTGTTACGCAGGTTGGACTGGGTCGCACGATCCTGGGCACGCTCACGCGCACCGAGGAAGGTTGGAACCGCAATCGCAATAAGGATGGCGATGATGAGCACGACGACCATGAGCTCGATGAGCGTAAAGCCGTCTTCGTTCTCACGCCGCTCTTTGAGCTGCTTGAGCATGTTTGTTCTCCTGATGGTTCAATGAATCGTGATCACCAATCGGTGATCACGCATTTCCATCGGAGTAACCGAGCCAACAACTGAGCCAAAGTTCAGCTTTTCTACAGATAGCGGAGCTGCTTTGATTACTCGCTACCAGGAATCTTCCCAAACAAGTCCTGCGGTGTTACTCGCCTGACATGCTCCGGCCACACCCTGGCCCCGCGATGAGAACTGAGTCCTCGTAGTTGCGGGTGTGTTGCCGACACGGTCCTGGAGGTACCAACACTCCTCGGAATCCGAGAGAGCGGTGTACACAACAACGGTGTCAGAAACACGGTCGAAACTAATCTGCTTGCTACCCGATGACGCCGCTGACTGGAAGGTCATCGACGGTTCGAGGGCATCAAGTTCGGCCACGGTGATCGATGAATAGTCGCCTTCATCGGTGTACACAATCTTGCCGACGGTCAACGCGTTACGAAGGTTGGACTGGGTCGCTCGGTCCTGAGACCTCAGCCGTGAACCAAGGAATACCGGCACTGCGATGGCTATCAGAACCGAGATGATAAGGACCACAACCATGATCTCGACAAGCGTAAAGCCATCGTCGTTGGCAGCTTTTCTGATGTTGGCCATTTAGTTCCCCTACTACTCGATCAGGTTGACGATGTTGAACATCGGCATGTACAGCGCTATGACCATGCCGCCCACGGTCCCACCGAGCACCACAATCAGCAGCGGCTCCAGCAACGACGTGAGTGCGTTAACCGTGGCTTCAACCTCGGCCTCATAGAAAGCAGCAACGCGGTCGAGCATGGTGTCAACAGCACCGGTCTCTTCACCGACAGCAAGCATCTGGGTCACCATGGTGGGGAAGATCGCGTGGTCGGCCATTGGTGCGGCCATTGATTCGCCCTGCTTAACACGGTGCTGAATGTCGGCGACTGCCAGCTCCATAACGTGGTTTCCGACGGTTTCCTGCGTGATTTCAAGAGCCTCAAGAATGGGTACACCGGCTCGCAGCAACGATTCCATTGTTCGGGCGAACCTGGTGATTGCGCTCTTGTGTACTAATCCGCCAAACACGGGAGCTTTGAGCTGCATTTTGTCGAAATTGGCTCGCCCAGAGTCGGTCGCTATCCACTTCTTGAACGCAAACATGGCGATCCCTGAGCCAATGATGATAAAGATCAGGTACGACGTAACGAGGTTCGATGCTTGGAGCAGAAGCCTCGTTGGCAGCGGCAGCGTGCCCCCAAGTTCTGAGTACATGGCCTCGAACATCGGCACAACAAAAATCAACATGCCAGACAAGATCATGATGACGAGTGCCAGAACTGCGATGGGGTAGGTCATCGCCGACTTGATCTTGGCCCGGAGTTCCACCTGCTTTTCGATGGTCTCGGCGAGTTGCATTAAGACCGAGTCGAGTACGCCACCGGTCTCTCCGGCGCGGACCATCGCAACGTAAAGCCGATCGAACACCTTCGGATGTTTGGCGATCGCATCGGAGAGCGAAGCGCCGCCCTCGATGTCGCCGGCGACTGACTGTATGACCTGCTGAAGGGCGGCGTTTTCGGTCTGATCGGAAAGAATGTGCAGAGCCCTAAGAAGCGAAAGGCCCGAGTTGATCATGGTCGCGAACTGGCGACTGAAGATCGAGATGTCCTTTAGCTTGACCTTGCCGCCAAACCCGGGAATCTTGATGTCCTTCTTGAGCGCCGAGTTGGCTTGCGCGTCGATCGAGATAAGGGCATAACCCATCTCGCGCAAGCGGTTGGCTACGAGCGCTTCTGACTCGGCATCGAGGGTGCCCTCTACTAGGGCGCCCTGCTTGTCCCGAACTTTGTATGCGTAGGTTGTTGCCATCTCGTCTGGTTTCCCCTGAACTCAATATCGTCGCGTCGGTATGTGGGTCTTAACCCTGGCTAATCATTCGTTTGAGGTCCTTTTCGTTGCTGCACCGGTCGACCGCATCGTGGACAGTGACCGAACCACGCCGCACCAGGCGCGCCAATGACTGGTCCATCGTCTGCATGCCGAACGACCCACCTGTCTGCAACGACGAATAGATCTGATGGGTTTTGCCTTCGCGAATGAGGTTCCGAATGGCGGGCGTAACCACCATGACCTCACACGCCACAGCTCGGCCTGGCCCATCGGCTTTGGGCAGCAGTTGCTGAGTTACAACACCCATCAGCGAAGAAGACAGCTGCACCCGAACCTGCGCCTGCTGATGGGCAGGGAACACATCGATGATGCGATCGATGGACTGTGGCGCGTCTTGGGTGTGAAGGGTTCCGAACACAAGGTGACCGGTCTCGGCGGCAGTTAGCGCGGTATGAATCGTTTCGAGGTCGCGCATCTCGCCAACCAGAATGACGTCTGGGTCCTGGCGCAAAACATGTTTCAGGGCCTTACTGAATGAGTGGGTGTCTTCACCGATCTCGCGCTGGTTGACGATCGACTTCTTGTGTTGGTGAATGAACTCGATCGGGTCTTCGACGGTCATGATGTGACCGGCCCGAGTCGAGTTCACGACATCGATGATCGAGGCAAGGGTTGTCGACTTTCCCGAGCCGGTTGGTCCGGTTACGAGTACGAGGCCTCGGTGGATCTCGGTGAATTGCGTCACCGAATCTGGTAACCCGAGCGATTGGAGAGGCACGATGGTGTCTGGGATCGTACGCATGACCGCGCCAACAGAGTTGCGTTGGAAGAACACGTTTACGCGAAAACGACCCTTGCCGGGAATCGAGTGGCTGGTGTCCAGCTCGAAGTCGGTCTCGAACTTCTCGCGCTGCTTCTGAGTCAGAATGTCATAAACCATGCGGCGAATCTCAGACGGGTTCAGAACCTCGAACTCCGTCAGCTGTTTCATCTCGCCGTTTACCCGCACCGCCGGATGCAGCCCAGTCGACATGTGGAGGTCGGAGCCACCTAGGTCGACGACGCGTTCGAGCAGTTCGTTGATGTGGGTATCGGTAACTACGTCGCCGCGCACCTCGGCGCCGTACATGTTGTCGTGAAGCAACTCGATCTCGCTTCGTACCGCGAGGCACGTGGCGAATTCGACTTCGAGGCAACTCGCCACCGCGGCAAGGGCTTCATCGTCCGACGGGTTCTCCATCGCAACGACATAACCGTCTTTGTTCTTGTCAATAACTACGGCCCGATGAGATCGAGCAATGTCGGCAGGGAGTTTGCCTTCGAGGTCTGGCCTAACCGGATGAAGGGCAAGGTCGACAAAATCGACGCCGACCTGCTGAGCCACCGCGGCAATAATGTCCTTCTCGCCGACGATGCCTTCCTGAACGAGCAAGGCCGCGATCGGCGTTCCCTCGCGCGCTTCACGGTCGAGCACCAACTCGAGCACGTCGCGGGATAGAACCTTGCGCTCAAGGAGCAGTTCGCCAAGTTGGCGCGAAGATGTCTGGACCATGGCAGCCCTGTCGACCGCCCTATGGGTTAGCTAAGTGCGATGTGGACTCCAAACATCGGGCTTCTGACGGACACTGGGCCTCTAACGAAGAGCGAGTTCGCTTGCGGCCGCGGTCCGCATCTGGTCGACGGGTGCCGGTAGTCCCGTCCATAGCTCGAATTGAATGGCCCCCTGTTGGACCAGCATCTCGAGGCCGTTCATGGTGCTGGCTCCGGCGGCCGAGGCCGACCGCAACAACGGGGTCTCTGCGGGCTGGTAGATGAGATCGGCGACATGCTGACCGCTCGAGATAAGCGTAGCGTCGAGCGGGGTTGTGGTGCCATCCATCCCCACCGGGGTGGCGTTCACGATGAGATCGGCGTCGGCAACCGAGTCTTGGGAACCAACGACGGCGATACCGCCGGCCATAAGCGCTGCTGCCTCGGCATTGGCCGACGTTCGGCCAATGACAACAACCCGAGCCGCGCCGGCATGTCCTAGGGCAGCAATGACCGCTCGAGCCGCCCCTCCTGCGCCCAGAACCGCACAGACCTTATTCCGGGCATCGAAATCGAGTTGCGTCGACAATGCCCGAACGAATCCCTCGCCGTCAGTGTTTTCGCCTACCAGTTCGCGCCCCTCGCGATACACGCAGTTGACCGCACCAAGAACGGCAGCCGTTGGCGACAAACGATGCACAGCAGCAGCGACACCTTGTTTGTGCGGCATCGTGACCGAAACCCCAGCCAGGTTCAGCGTCTTCATGGCTGCGATTGCCTCGGCAGCGCTACCTGCCGATACGTGCAGCGCTGCATAGACCCAGTCGAGACCAGTCGCAGCAAAGGCTGCATTAAACAGGGCCGGTGACAAAGAGTGGTCGACCGGATCGCCGATGACGGCGGCAACCCTTGTTGAGCCGCTGACCAGAATCGGCTTGTTGCTAGCCGACTCTCGCAGGGTCATCCACAGAACCCGAGGTTGATGCAGATATCTTTATTCACGAGGAACTCTTCGAAGGTTTCGCTGAACGAGTGCGTTCCATCGCGACTTGTCAGCACGTAGAACAGCCACGGACCATCTTCGGGGTTCAGAGCGGCTTCGATTGATTTCTCGCTTGGCGACGCAATCGGGGTCGGGGGAAGCCCGACAACCTTGCGAGTGTTGTATGGCGAGTCGCTGTCAAGATCGGTACGGGTGAGCTCGCGGTTACCCGTGGCATAAACAGTTGTAGCATCGATTTCCAACTTCATGCCGAAGAACAGTCGGTTGTGAATAACCCTGGAGATCTTGGCTCGATCGCCGTCGACCCTGGCTTCTTCTTCGATGAGGCTGGCCACGATCAGTACTTCGTATGGCGTAAGACCCACGAGGTCCTCGGCCCGGCTAAGCCCTAAACGGTCGCCCACTCGGTCGGTGGTGTCGATCAGCTGAACGATCAGATCGTCAGCGGTTGATCCTGTTAACAGCGAATACGTCTCGGGAAACAGCAGCCCCTCATACTCCTCGAACTCGGGAGCCACCGGAAGCTCTGGGCCATACTTAGAGCTGTAGTTGCCACGTCGAAGTTGAGCTAGGAAGTCGTTGCCATCGAATTGAAGCTCGTCGTTGGCATCGATTGCATCGACAATTTGTTCGATGGTAAGGCCCTCAACCAAAGTGATACCAATAGTTGGAGCTTGAGCCACCCGCGCCGGGCCACCATTAAGTGCGTCGATGACATCCCAAACCGCCGAATTTTGCTGAAACTCAAACTCACCAGCTTGGAAACTGGCTCCACCTTTGAGCCGCACATACCACTCATATGCGGTCGCGCTCTCGACCACGCCAAGCTCCTCAAGCTGATCGCTGATCGACGCCGACGTGTCACCACGGTGAAGGGTCATCAAGACGATCTCGCCAGGCTCACCACTCGGGTCGAACTGATGCAGGCCCCATTTGTAGGCGCTCCAGCCGCCCCACACGACTGCGATCAGTACCGCAGCAATGACGCCGAAGGCCAAGAAACCACCTCGATCGCCGCGCACATACACGTTCTCGAAATCCCAGTGTTCGCGCTCGCGTTTGCCTCGTGGTGCCTCGATTGGTTGTTGCGGCGGCAACGCGGCGGATTTACGTTGCGGAGATGGCGGCTGAGGCTCAACTGTCTTCACCGCACCATTGTCTCGCACTTCGCAACACAACCGGTGTCAGCGGCCATTGGCTTCTTGGCCGTCGATGCGATCTCGTCGACCATCGAGCCAGTCTTGGAGCATCACCGCTGCTGCCACCTTGTCGATGACCTGGCGCCGACGGCGACCGTCGAGGTTGGCATCTTTGAGGGTTTGTTCGGCCGTAACTGTAGTGAATCGTTCGTCGTGAACCACGACTGGGATACCAACCACTTTGGCGATGACCTTAGCTTCGGCGCGGTACTTCTTGGCCTGAGGTCCGTCGGACCCGTCGAGCGACAGTGGCAGACCGACCACCACGATCTCGGCGTCGGCCTCGTCGACTAACTCCTTGAGGGCACGATGATCGCGCTGACGGTCGCCGCTGCGTTGCACCACTTCATAAGGGGTGGCAAGGGTGCCGGCGCTGTCTGACAACGACACACCGATTCTTTTTGAGCCAAGGTCGATTCCTACGGCGCGCACTTACCCTCCACGAACCCCAATACCGCCAAAGCGGGCCGCAACATCTGCGCGCTCAGACGGCATCGATTCCAGCGATAGCTCGGACTTGTTGGAGGGCATCGTCGATTCGGCTGGTGTTCTTGCCGCCCGCGATTATGAGGGGAGGATCGCCTTTTCGGCCAAACCCTCCTTGAACGGTCTTGGCGGCGGCGTCGATGAGGTCGGCGGCCACAAACCTTCCGCCGGGAACGACCGCCGAGATAAGCACGACTCCGCCGTTGGTGCCAGCACCGGCAAGTACAACGGCGTCGATACCGTCGGCGTCGCGGGCCGCCACAGCCATGTCGCGCATGGTGTCACGATCGAGCCCGTCGATTCGGGCAACCACTACCCCGTCGACGGCATCGTCGACAAGGTCGCCTGCTTTACTGGCGGCTGCACTCTGTTGAAGCGACTTGACTTCCTTCTGTAGCGCCTTGACCTCGGCCACCTTGCGGCCCATGGCTTGGGTGAGGCCATCTGGTGTGGTGGCGAGCATGTCGGCAAGATCGCTTAGGACCTCTTCGTCGGCGCGAAGACGTTGCACAGTGGCTGCTCCAGTAATGGCTTCGATTCGACGCAGGTTCGAGCCAATCGACGACTCCGAAACGATTCGCACCTGGCCGATGTCGCCGAGGGCCCGCACGTGAGTACCGCCACATAACTCGGTGCTATGGCGTCCGGCCTCAAGAACCCGCACCACGTCGCCGTACCTGTCCCCGAAGAAGGCGATTGCGCCTGCGGCTTCGGCATTCTCCATAGAAGTCTCGTAGTGACGACATGTTTCGTTGTCGAGAACCTCGGCGTTAGCCATGTCTTCGACAGCGGCCAACTGGTCGGGCGTAACCGCCTCGAAGTGACTAAAGTCGAATCTCAGGCGTTCGTTGTCGACAGAAGAACCAGCCTGTTTGACATGGTCGCCGAGAACCTCGCGTAGCGCCCAATGAAGAATGTGGGTGGCCGTGTGATTGCGACGAATTGCAGCGCGCCGCGGCCAGTCGACGTTGGAAGTCGAGGCCTGGCCGCTCGACATTTTGCCGGCGATGGTTACCGTGTGCCTGCTAAGCCCGGCGATGGCCGACGTTGTGTCGACAACGGTTGCGGTGCCAGATTCGGTTTCGATGGTGCCGGTGTCGCCAACCTGACCGCCACCCTCAGCGTAGAACGTAGTGCGATCGAGGAACACTTCGAAGCTGGCTTGGCCATCGATTAACACCGCATCGTCGTGGTCGTCGGTGATCGGAACAACGGCGAGTACATGACCTTGTGTCGATGCCGACCCGCGTACGAACTCGGTTTGGCCGAACTGATCGACGATCTGGCGGTACACCTCGGTGTCGCCGCCCACGTTGTTATCGCGAGCGGCGCGGGCTCGAGTCTGTTGGGCTGTCATTTCGACATCGAACCCGGCCCGGTCGAGCTCGACACCACGCTCGCGAAGGATCTCCTCGGTGAGCTCCACGGGAAACCCATAAGTGTCGTGCAGCTGGAAGGCAACAGCGCCCTCGAGGGCCGCGCCTTGGTCGAGTTTGGCTAGGGCCGAATCGAGGATCTCGGTTCCGGTGGCCAACGTGCGGCGAAAGCGCTCTTCCTCACGACGCACGACATCGGTGATGAAACCTTGGTTGGCAACAATCTCGGGATACGACTCGCCCATGGTGTCAACCACCGCGTCGACGAGCTTTGGCATCACAATATCTTTGACCCCAAGAACCCACGCGTGACGAACTGCCCTGCGAATGATTCGCCGAAGCACATAACCGCGATCCTCATTCGTTGGGAACACGCCATCGGAGATGAGGAACGTCATAGCTCTGGCATGGTCGGCGAATATCCGCAGAGACACATCTTGTTCGGCGTGCTGGCCGTACACAACCCCAGTGATGCGCTCGGCTGCGCCTAACAGAGACTTGAAGGTGTCGATGTCCCAGGTTGAGTTGACGCCTTGAAGCACCATCACGATGCGCTCAAGGCCAGCACCAGTGTCGATGCCCGGTGCCGGGAGGTCCTTCAGTTCGCCCTTGGCGTCGCGGGCATATTGCATGAACACGAGGTTCCAGATTTCGACAAAACGTTCCTCACCACCAAAGGCGGGGCCGCCATCGGCACCGAACTCTTCGCCAAGGTCGTAGAAGACCTCGCTACACGGCCCACATGGCCCGGTGTCGCCGGCGGCCCACCAGTTGTCTTTGTCGAGTCTTTGGATACGGTCGGCTGGCACCCCAACTGAGGTCTTCCAGATCTCTTCGGCGTCGTCGTCGGTCACGTGAACTGTCACCCAGAGCCTGTCGGGGTCGAGGCCAAGGGCAACCGTCAGGAACTCCCAAGCCCAAGGAATGGCCTCAGGTTTGAAATAGTCGCCAAAACTGAAGTTGCCCATCATTTCGAAGAAGGTGAAGTGCCGATTCGTACGACCGATGTCGTCGAGGTCGTTGTGTTTACCGCCAGCGCGAACACACTTTTGGATCGTGGTAATACGCTTCGAGGGCGGGACCTCCTCGCCAAGGAAATACGGCATGAACGGCACCATGCCTGCGACGGTGAACAGCAGTGTGGGCTCGTGGGGAATCAAGCTCGCGGACGCTCGAGCCTGATGGCCTTTTTGACTCCAGAATTCGGTGAATTTGTTGCGCAGTTCGACGCTGTCCATAACGTGCGATCCTACCGTGGTGGCGCACTTCGGCTCAGCGAATTGTGGCGCTATCGCTTCGACTTGGGCGTACGTAGTTCGCGTTCTTTGGCCGCCATCGCGGCCCGGCCCTCATCGAAGGCACCCTTAACAGTGGTCGAAGCTGCCTGCACGCGGTTGGTCATGCGTTCGCGCACCTCGACGGGCGCGTACCGATCCACAACCGCTCTAACCCGACGATTGGCATAGGACCATCCCGTCGCACCCATTGCGGCACCGAACCCCATCCAGATAAATCGTCGAATCATCGACGAGGTTTTCTGCTCATAAGACCGCGGGCGACGCCTCGTGCTCCCGTTAGGGCCGCTCTGGTTTTGATAGCCGGAGTGGTGACCGTCGCATTGGCAATTCGGCTCGCCGATTCGACTGTTCCTGACAACACCTCAGCGGTTCCGAGTACCGAGTCGAGCCTGTCAAGGTCGGTATCAGCTCGTTCGAGGGTTTCGCGAAGGTCGATCACTGTGGGTACGGCCTCGTCGACCAGGGCCCTGGCCGCATCGCGTAACTCGACAAGCGTGCGTTGGAGGCTGAACAAGACCATAACCAACGCGGTGACAGCCGCGACGGCCACAATTGTGACAACAATGGCTGCGAGGTCAGTCGCGCTCAACGGGGTACTCATTGCGAGACAACGCTAGCGGTGCATGGTCGAGGTCGGCCACAAACTCAGAGTTGGCTGCCTTCGACAAACTCGATTGCGCTCGACATAAGCTCGACCCACAGCAGTTCTTCTCTGGCCGAGACGCGAGCCCATTGGTCGACTCGACTACCGGTAGGAGCGAACGCAACTGCCTCTCCGTCATCGATCATTTGGGCCACGCGGTCGGTCGGCAGCTTGACGATGAGGTCGCCAGTTTCGCGCTCCACGCTGGCGAAGAACTCGCCGTTGATTCGCAGACAGGGATAGCCCATGATCGTGGACTCTTCGGCCCCAGTAGCCAGGAGCGGTTGGGCGATGTCCCAGAAGAGCGAATCGCGGTTGCCGATTGCCTCGTCCGGTTGAGAGTTGTCTGTTTGGTTCACTTCGGGCCCGACCTCGTATCCGCCCGTCGCTGACGCTCCTCGTTACCAGCGCGGCTCCTGAGGGCAACACGTTCCAAGACGTCGGCCTCGAAACCGTGACCACTGGGGTCGTAGTACTTCGATTGCGAGATGTCGTCGGGTAGGTACTGCTGGTCGACCCACCCCGCCGCCGCGTCGTGGGGGTAGCTGTAGCCTTTCCCATGTCCGAGCTTGGCGGCCCCTTTGTAGTGAGCATCGCGTAGATGCATCGGCACTTCGCGCCCCTTGCCGGCCTTCACGTCGGCCATTGCCGCCCACCACCCGGCCGCCACCCGATTGCTTTTGGGTGCCGTAGCCAGATGCACCACGGCCTGGGCGAGATTGTGGCCAGCTTCCGGTAGGCCCACGAACTCGACCGCGGTAGCTGCCGCGTTGGCTACAACGAGGGCCATCGGGTCGGCCATGGCAATGTCTTCGCTTGCCAAGATCACCAGGCGCCTGGCAATGAACCGGGCGTCTTCGCCAGCCTCGACCATTCGAGCCAACCAATACAGGCCTGCGTTGGCGTCGCTGCCTCTGATGCTCTTGATGAACGCCGACACAACATCGTAGTGCTCGTCGGCTCCGTAACGAAGCGCCCTCGAATCGAGAGCATCTTCGGCGTTGGCCAATGACAATGACACTGCGGTGTTGTCGTCGGCGTTGGCCAA
>CAZMUM010000050.1:0-30774 GCA_964569385.1 uncultured Acidimicrobiales bacterium | reverse complement strand
CCGCCACAAAGAAACCGGCTACACCGTCCACCGCAAACCCGACGGCACCTGGAACATACCCAGACCCGACGGCCAACTAGTCACCTAGCAGCCCAAGAATCCGGCCAAACTACCGAGTTCGCGCCGAACCACTGAGTTTGAAACGACAGGGCGGCGCCGAAACTGTCGAGTTTGCGCCGAGCTGGGCAGGCGAGGCAGCGGTGCCGCCCGCTCGACGTCGGCGGCACGGCGTGCGACATGCCCACCCAAAGATCTTGATGGGTGTGCCGACGAATCGAACCGATTTGGACCCGCAGGGTCCACGGTGAGAACGGCGGTACACCCAGCGGGATCGCCCCCACCCCAGCGGGATCGCCCCCAATTCACGGTGAGAACGGCGGTACACCCAGCGGGATCGCCCCCCACCCTTTAGGCACCCATGGAGTGGTAGCCGCCGTCGACGTGCACTATCGAGCCAGTGGTAGCTGGGAACCAGTCGCTCATTAGCGCAAGAGTCGAACGAGCAACAGCCTCCTGATCGTAGACGTCCCAACCGAGGGGAGCCTTGCCGGCCCAGGCATCTTCGAACTCAGAAAACCCCGGTATCGACTTGGCCGCAATCGAACGAATCGGGCCGGCGGCAATCAGGTTGACACGAATCCCTTCGGGCCCGAGGTCGCGGGCGAGGTACCGGGCGGTCGACTCGAAAGCAGCCTTGGCCACACCCATCCAGTCATAGGCGGGCCAAGCAACCGTGGCGTCGAATGTCAGACCAACAACGCTGCCCTTGGCCTCGGCCAACAGCGGCCGCATGGCACCAGTGAGTGCCTTGAGCGAAAAGGCCGAGATGTTCACGGCGACCGAAACATCTTCCCACTCGGCGTTCATGAAGTTGCCGCCGAGACAAGACTCGGGAGCAAATCCGATGGCATGGAGCACCCCATCGACGTGGCCCCAACGTTGGGTGAGATCGGCTGCTACCGCGGCGAGGTGGTCAGCGTCGGTTATGTCGAGCTCGAGCACATCGGGTTCGACCGGCAGCTTTCGAGCGGTTCGTTGAGTGAGCCTCATACCGCGGCCAGCACCAGTGAGAACAACCTCGGCACCCTCCTCAATGGCTAGTTTGGCGACCGCGAACGCGATAGAGGCATCGGTGAGAACACCGGTAACCAACAGCTTCTTACCTTCGAGAAGTCCCACTGTCGTCCGTCCTTAGTAGGTGAGGTGTCAGGTGTGATGAGTGCACAACTTTGACCAAGTTGAGACTGGCGACGTTACTCTGCCTCCCATGACAGAGCCTTCAAATCGCGAAGTCGGCGATACCTCAGAGATCGCTGGCGACGACGCCACTGGCAGCGACACGACTGGTAACGACACCACGAGCAACGCAGCCGGCGACAGTTTGCCAACTATCGGCGTGCTTGGCGGTACGGGCCCAGCCGGAACGGCCCTGGCTGCCCGCCTGGCTAGCGTCGGGTTACAGGTGTTGGTCGGCTCAAGGTCGAAGTATCGATCGATGGAAGCAGTCGATGGTGTGCTCGAACGGTGGCCCGACCTGAACCTCGATATGAGGGCGTGCGACAACGCCGATGCTGCCCAAGCCGACCTCATCATCATCGCCACGCCATGGAAAGCAGCGGCGATCACAGCCCGCAGCGTCAGCGAGCACCTAGACGGCAAGATTGTCGTGACTATGGCCAACGCACTCGATCGGGTTGGCGACGAGTTCGTGCCTTTGATACCGCCCCGAGGGTCGGTTGCGGCTCATGTTCAAGCAGTGATACCGAATGCGCGAGTTGCGGCTGCTTTCCAGCATGTTCCGGCCAAGGAGCTTGGTCACCTCGACCGTCCGATCGACAGCGACGTTCTCATCTGTAGCGACTCGCGCGCTGCTGCCGCCGAGTTATCGAAGGTGGTCAACCTCATCCCGAACTTTCGTGCTCTCGACTGTGGCGAACTTTCCAACGCGACCGCCATCGAGGCGTTTACGGCGGTGTTGCTGCAACTGAATGTGCGCTACCGCACTCGGGTTGCGCTCCACCTGCACGGGCTTCCGGCCCGTACATAGACCCATGGCCGACCCCACAATGCAGCTGTTCGAGACTCGAGCCCAAAGAGTGGTTCCGTTCGCGCCCCAGAGCGACATCGTGCGCATCTACACGTGCGGAATCACGCCGTACGACGCGGCCCACGTCGGACACGCGGCGACGTTTCTGGCCTACGATGTGTTACAGCGGCGGTTACGCGATCTTGGCTACGAGACCCGGTGCGTTCGCAATATCACCGATGTCGACGACGACATTCTCGAGCGGGCGGCCCAGCTCCAGGTTCACTACCTCGACGTCGCTGCGGCCGCGCTCAACACCTTCGAAAAGGATATGGCTGCACTGGGTCTGCTGCCAGCGTGGAGCGAACCAAGGGCAACGTCTGCCATTGCTGATGTTCGGGCCTTCATTGGTCGGGTCCTAGACAGCGGTCATGCCTACACGGCCGAAGGTTCGGTCTTCTTCAACGTCAGCGCTCAGCCTGGTTTTGGCGAAGTTAGCGGGCTCACCACCGACGAAATGGTCGAGTTGAGCCGAGCGTCGCAACGCCAGCTGCCTGGCCGACGCCACCCGCTCGACTTTGTGTTGTGGCAGCCTGCGGCACCGGGCGAACCTTCTTGGACGTCGCGTTGGGGCGACGGCCGGCCAGGATGGCACGTCGAGTGCGCCGCGTTGTCGGTACGGGAGTTGGGAGTGCCCATCGACATTCATGGCGGTGGCAACGACCTGAGGTATCCACACCACGACTGTGAGCAGGCCCAAGCCGAGGCCGCCACCGGTGAGCGATTTGTGAAGCATTGGATGCACACTGCGAACGTTCAGATGGGCGGCGAGAAGATGGCCAAGTCGACAGGGAACTTGGCCTTCATCGCCGATCTCCGCCAGGACCACGACCCCATGGCTATTCGTTTGGCGATCTTGAATCATCACTACCGCTCGGCATGGGAGTGGTGCGATGTCAAGCTCGCAACAGCCGACCGCTGCGTCGAGCGGTGGCGCGGGTCTGGCGATGGCGATGGTGCCCTCGATGAGGTGCGCGTGGCACTCGACCACGACCTCGACACCCCAGCGGCCATCGAAGCGATCGATCGTGCCGTCGACCGTGGCGAGGCCGTCTCCCATGCAGCGCAACTCCTCGGCATTGTCTAATCGACAACGTGTGATCGACAACACGTGACTGAATCCAGATTGTCTGTCCTCTCACGGGCCGTCCTCGTTATTTGCGCTGGCGCCGTAGCGATTGCTTCGGTTCTCGGCCTCTCGATTCAAGAGGCGACAGCGCAGAGCCAGGCGCCAGCGGCAACACTGCCCGAAGCAACACCGCCAGAAGCAACACCGCCCGATCAGCGACGCGAAACAGGCTTGCTTGGCGAGAGCGACGTCACTGCGATTGCCGAAATTCTGGAGCTTCGAGCCGCGGCCGTCTTGGCTGGCGACGAGGCTGCTCATCTGGCAACGATTGCTGCCGCGGCTACTGACCGATTCCGCGAGATCGAAGCGCGCACTGTCGACGGCGCCGCCACGATCGGCTTCGATGCGTTTTCGGAGTCAATCGACTTGCCCGCTATCGACCTTGCTCCACCAGGGCTCGCGGGCCCAGTTGGTGAACAGGTGGTGGTTCTGTCGGTTACCCGTCGTTTGCAGTTCACCCAGGTAGATGCCTGGCCAACAGCGGTGACGCTGTACCTGTCGTTCATCGACACCCCAGATGGGTGGCGCGTGCTCGGCGATAACGACCTAGCGGTCATTGGGTTGGCCTCAGGGCGTGCTCTTTGGGAGTTGCGAAGCGGCAACGTTCTCCGCACCGACCGAGTCGTCGCCATCGGAACTGTCGGCATCGAGCGGCTCGACCAGGTGGCCGAGCTAACTGAGACCGCGATTGATCGGTTCGAGACCAATTGGGGCCAGCCCTGGCAGGGCTCGGTTGTGGTGATCGTCCCGACTGGCCTTGCTGAAGTCGAAGAGTTGCTTCGGCCGACCGGCGACGCGTCGAGGTTCGTGGCGTTCACCACCCTCGACGTCGATCGAAGCGCCGGATGGGAAGTCGTGTCGCCGCGCATTGTCACCCAGGAGTCGAACATGGCCAGACGCAGTGTCGAGCGCCAGATCGAGGTACTGGTTCACGAACTGGTCCACGTCGCGTCGGTGCGGGCATCTGGCCCGGCCACGCCCTTGTGGTTCCATGAAGGTCTGGCCGACTGGATTACAGCAGGTCGGCCGGCTGTGACCGACGAGGAAGTTGAGTTTCCAGACCTCTACCTATTCAGAACGGGATCAGTATCTGAGATCGCGGCTGTTTATGACCAAGCCGAACGTACGATGGCCCAGCTGGCTGGCCAGTTCGGTGCCGCGGTGCCATGGCAGCTGTTCGTCGAAGTCGGCGAGGCCCGTTCCGAACCTGGCAGCAGTGACTACCTTGTCGCCAAGGCGATCGAGACAATTACCGGGAGTGCCCCATGACCATGACCACAGCCGACTGCCGAAGCGACAAGGTTTGTTGTGGCCGAACAGCTTGATCGACTGTGGGCCGGCTGGCGAGCCGCCTACCTGGAGGGCGAGGCAGATGCTTCGGTCGACTGTGTTCTCTGTGCAGCGATTGAGGCGGCCGAACGCGACGACGGTCAGATGGTCTTTGCCGGCGATCTAGCCGTGGTGCTGCTGAACGCCTTTCCGTACAACTCGGGCCACGTGCTCGTATTGCCCCGCCGCCACATCGACGTTGTCGACGCACTGTCCGGCGAGGAGCACCTGGAGTTGTGGTCGCTGGTTCGAGATGCCACAACTGCTATCAAGACCGCGTTCATGTCACACGGCATCAATATTGGTGTGAACGAGGGTGCCGCGGCTGGCGCTGGGCTTCCCGACCATCTGCACGCCCACGTCTTGCCCCGATGGGCCGCAGACACCAACTTCATGACCACGACGGCGAGCACCAGGGTAATGCCAGAAGACTTGGCGACTTCGGCCGAACGGCTACGCAACTCGTGGCCTACCAGTCGCCGTCCGCTAGCGTGACGCTGATGTCTTCCGAGAGCCCAGGGTCTTCTGAGAGCGCTGAGTCTTCTGAAGACCCGGCAGCTCAAGACCCGGTAGACCCCTCCGACATGGTCGATGAGCTGCCAGAGGACCTCGACCGAGGCTTCGTTGGCGTCTATCACTTCCCCGACAACAAACGCCGTCGCATTCCAGGCGTCGCCTACATCGTCTTGGCCGCGCTCGTCGCCGCGCTGGCGGTCTCGTCTGGCGAAGATGCGGTCCTATCCAACAACGGATTGATCATTGGCTGCGTCGGGCTTGGGCTGATTGGCATCTACCACGTGTTTGCCGCAATCCCGTTGCGCTTCGACGAAAACGATGCGTTGGTGGCGGCCACCACGGCGGTCGACTTTCCTGTTGGTCACGCGTCGGCTCAGCTTGGCTGGCGCGGGTTCCGCAGCAGGCCGACATGGCGTGTGTTGGTGTATTCGGCCGACGATCCGCCGACCAAACGCGGTCTCGTTCTCATCGACGCCGGAAAAGGACTGGTCTTCGACCAAATCGTTGAAGACAACCCAGAGGACTGGTCGCAGTTTGGCGACGACGGTCTCGCGTCGGCCTCCGACAGATAGATCAGCCGATTACGGTCGTGTGTCGAAAACTCTGAGCGACAGTTCTAGAGTGGGTGCAGTCGATCGTTCGGTCGGTCGCTAGGGAGTCTCAAGATGTTCGACGGAAACTGGCGCCAAGGCGTCGACCAGATGGTGAAACCGATCGGCCGTAACCTGCACCGCGCTGGCGTCAGCGCCGATGTGCTCACGGTCATCGGCTTGCTGATGTCGGTTGTGATGGCGTTGGCCGTTGGCTCTGGTCGCCTTCAGCTCGGGTTCCTATTACTTATCGCCGTCGCAATCCCAGATCTTCTCGACGGGCCCGTCAGCGCGGCGGCAGGCACTTCAAGCAAACGTGGAGCCTTCTTCGACTCGACCGCCGACCGCATCACCGATTCGTTTCTACTCGGCGGCGTGGCTTGGTATCTAGCCAGCCAACCGGGAGCGGGCCGCATAGCGGTGTTGCCGTTCGCGGTGATGGCCGCGTCGTCGCTCATCTCATATGAGCGAGCCAAGGCCGAGTCGCTTGGCTACGACGCCAAGGGTGGGCTGATGGAACGCGCTGAGCGCATCATCGTGCTCGCTATCGGGCTGCTGTTCGAGAGCCTATTGATCCCGGTGTTATGGATCTTGTTGGTCGCAACTATCGGTACAGCGATCTTCCGGTTCCAGAAAGTCTGGAAACAAGCAAGCAAAGAACGGCCGATCCCTACACCGCGCGAGCGTGCGACGTGGCGGGCCAGGCGCAAACCTCGCGTTGCTACCCGACGCAATACTCGTCGCCGAGCTAGCCGCAACTGACGTCGTTCTTGGTAAACAATGTCTGTGTTGGACCAGATGCGAAACAAGGGAACCGTCGGCGCGTACAGAAGTGCTGCGTTTCTAGCTCGACTCCTACCAGAACGAACAGCTCAGATGATTCCGCGGTGGTTCGGGCCAGCGCTGGCCAAGCTGGCTCCGAAAAAGGCCGCCATGCTGCGGCGTCACCTTCGACGGGCCAACCCCGACTATGCCGATCAAGATTTAGACGCCGCAGTGTCGGGTGGATTCGAGAGTTACGCCCGCTACTACCTCGAGTCCTTTCGGTTGCCGGGCCGATCCGATGCCGACCTCGACAGCGGCATCGAGGTACCAGATTTCCACCACATTTCGGATGCTCTGGCCAAAGGCAATGGGTGCATCCTCGCCCTACCGCATCTTGGCGGCTGGGAGTGGGCCGGGTTCTGGCTTACCGCCGTCAAAGGTCTGCCCACAACCGTTGTTGTTGAACATCTCGATCCGCCCGAACTGTTCGAGTGGTTCGCCGACCTTCGCCAAGAGTTCGGCATGAAGATCATCATCGCCGACAACAACGCCGGTATCGAGGTCGCAGCTGCACTATCCAGAAACGAAATCGTCTGCCTGCTGTGCGACCGCGATGTGATGGGCGGCGGCGTCGATGTGGAGTTCTTCGGCGAGGCCACGAAGCTCCCGGCTGGCCCGGCCATGCTCGGACTACGAAAAGGCACTCCGGTGTTGCCCGTTGGCGTGTACTTCCGACCAGATGGAACTCACCTTGGCGTAGTTCGGCCTCCGCTCGACCTCAAGCGAAACGGTAAGTTTCGGGCCGACGTTGCCGCCGGCACACAACTTCTTGCCAACGAACTTGAGGCGTTGATCAAGCGGGCGCCCGATCAATGGCATCTGCTGCAACCCAACTGGCCATCTGATGCGCCCAGCAGCTCTACCACCCAGTAGCGATGCCACCCTGTAACGCTAGCCCGCATCGGCCGGTGGAGGTGGCGGCGACGATGGCGGTGACGATGACTGGCCTGGCGGAACGATCAGGCGAACTTTGAGTCTGGCCTGGCCCACAGGCACACCATTGAGCTCGAGGCTAACGGCGTAGTCGCCGCCAGATTCGAATCGGGTGTTGAGCAGGTTGAAAACCAGTATTAGCGGCGCGGTGTCGCCCGGTCTGGCGGTTGGCTGACGTTGGGCCCTCGCTTTGCCGCCGATTTGTCTGGCGAGAAGCGAGCGACCGTCGGCGTCCATCAGCTTGACCTGAAGGTCAAGGTCGGTGTCGGTGTCGTCCCATCCGACCTCAAGAACCACACAAACCGACAGGTGAGGATGAATCGCGGGCAGATGGCGAACATTGAGTGTGTCCCAGGCGCCACCGGTCACGTAGAGCTTGCCGCGGACGGCTTCGGCGTGGTCGGCCAGAAACAACGAAGTGAGTCTCACCTTCCCAAGAGTAGGCGAGTCCCTTGCCCTCGCCCACAGTGACGACCTAGCGTGGCAGCTACCTATGTTCGAACGTTGGAAAGACCTCCTGGCTGGTGCGCCAGACCCGCGCTCGGATCCAGACGAACTTGATCGTCTGACGACTGGCGCTCTGCGCATAGGAATCGTGTGTCCGTACAGCCTTACTTACCCGGGCGGAGTCCAGAATCAGGTGCTTGGTCTGGCTAGATTGTTGGGCCAAATGGGTCATAAGGTGAGGGTGCTGGCACCGTGTGATGGCCCTCCGCCAGAACCTGGGATTACGCCACTTGGAGCCTCGATTACCACCGATGCAAATGGTTCAGTGGTGCCGTTGGCTCCCGACCCGTCGTGCGCCCTTCGTCTCTTGAGGGCACTGCGTGACGAACAATTCGATGTGCTTCACGTGCACGAACCGAACGTGCCAGGCGTCAGCACCAACGCCATGATCTACAACACCACGCCCGTTGTTGGCACGTGGCACGCCGCTGGTGGCTCCTTGGCATACATGATTCCCGGTGTCCGAATCCTCGCCAACCGCGTCAAGGTCAGGGTCGCGGTGTCAAAGGACGCGGAGAAGATGGCGGTCGAGGCGCTTGGCGGTGAGTACACACGTCTTTGGAATGGTGTCGAGATGGCTCGTTATCAGGAAGGCCAGGCCAGCCCTACCGATGGCCCGACCATCGTGTTCGTTGGCCGTCACGAACCACGTAAGGGCCTTTCGGTTCTGCTCGACGCGATGGAGCACATCCCTCACCACGTTCGTTTGTGGGTCGTTGGGTTAGGACCAGAGACCGAAACAATGAAAGCCAAGGCCAGACACGATCATCGAATCACATGGCTTGGCAGCGTCGACGACGTCGAGCTCGTTCGACGGCTGCGAGGCGCTGACGTGTTCTGTGTGCCGTCGCTTCGGGGCGAGTCGTTCGGGGTCGTGCTACTCGAAGGAATGGCGGCAGGCACCGCGGTTGTGGCATCTGATCTTCCCGGCTACCGAAATGTTGTCATCGATGGTGACGAGGCCCGTCTTGTTGCGCCAGGCGACCCAGTGGCGTTGGCCCATGCGTTGATGGAAGTTCTGACCGACGACGACACTCGAAAGGCGCTCGTGGAGCGAGGCCAGCTTAGGGCCGAGTCTTTCTCGATGAGAAGGCTCGCAGAGCGTTACGTCGGCCTCTACCGCCAAGCTGTACTGGACTGATTCACTGGACTGATCCACTGGACTCGCGTTAGTTCATTGCTCAGGACATCTACACTCGGCCACTGCGTTTCTAAGTAACTCGACGGCGCCATGGCAATCGCCAACGCCAGGACGGCAGCTTCGTGCAGCGACCTGAACCAGAGATCATCTCCGACAATCGCCGACGGGCCTTGTTTATTGCATTGGCCGCGTCGATAGTTCCAGCATTGGTCGTGGCGGTCGTTGCTCTAGTCCTTTTCCCATGGTGGCTTGCAATAATTGCAGCCGTTGTTGTTGGGACCGCCATCTTTGCACTCGGTAGCCGCGACGCTGAGGGTCGAATGACAAAACGACTTGGCGCTACGCCAATCGATCCGGCTCGCCATGCCAGGCTGGTCAACCTTGTCGAGGGGCTGTCCCTCCAGGCCGGGGTCCAAGAACCGAAGCTGTACGTGGTCGAAGATGAAGCGGTTAACGCTTTAGTGCTCGGCCGCGATGGGGCCCGTGCAGTCATTGTTGTTACAAGTGGACTTTACGACGTTCTCGATCGCGTCGAGCTCGAGGCCAGCCTCGCGCAGCTTTTGGCCCAACTGCGCGCTGGCGATACCGCTCCCAGAACCGCAGCCGTCGCCTACCTGTCGCCACTAGCCGCGATATCGGCAGGAGCGTACGGTCGGGTTATCGAGCGCATCGTCGACCCCGATCGTCGCTTCAGAAACGACGCTGCTGGAGTATCGATTACTCGGTTCCCTCCTGGCCTTGTCGGTGCCTTAGATAAAGCGTCCAAAGGTTCGGCCCAACCTGCTCAGTCGCCGTCGGCAATGGAACATCTCTGGATGGTTGCGCCCCGCCAAGGCTCCCAGACTCATCCTTTGACTGAAACGCGCATCGCCGCCCTTCGTGAGCTTTGAGGCCCCGATGTTTTCGAAACCACGTCATCTGCTTGTCCTGCTAGTCGTACTTGGTCTCTTCGCTGTGGCCTGTAGCGGCGATGACGACAGCAGTTCGGACACCTCACTGGTCGTATCGAGTTCGACCACGTCTGCGGGCGATATCGAGATCCCAACCGTCGATGAGTCCACTGGTGCCGATGACTCAACCAGCAGCGATGAGTCGACTCTCGGCGCCATCTCGGACACCGAGGTCGTTGTTGTTGTCGAGCTTGGGCCGCTAACGGGCCTACCGATCGATGCCTCGGTCGCTGACCGACCAGCCTTGGCTGCCAAGATCGATAACGTCAGACCTGCTCGGCCCCAGGCCGGTCTCAACCAGGCCGACGTTGTTTATGAAGAACGTGTCGAAGGCGGCCTCACCAGGCTTCTGGCTGTATTCCATAGCCAGGACGCGCCGGTGCTCGGGCCCATCAGGTCGGCGCGATCGACTGATGTCCCGATCTTGACCCCTCTGCGACAGCCACTGTTTGCGTGGTCTGGCGCTAATGCGGCGTTCGCCGCGCTGATTCGTAGCGTGGCGATTCGAGACGTCGGTTTCGATGCCCAACCCAGTGCCTACAGCCGGGCCGCCGATCGCAGCGCACCTTCGAACCTCATGTCATCGACGGTGACGTTGTGGGGTTTGATTAGTGACACCGGCGCTCCTCCTAGAGCCCTAAATCACCTGGAACCCGGAACCGAGTTCGTAGCCGGTGTGCCTGCCGTGGGTGTCGAGGTCAGCTACCGGGGCACCACGGTCACGCACACATGGGACGCGGAGGTGCAAGGCTGGGCACGAATCCAAAACGGGACGCCCCATGTCGATATCGATGGCGTTCAGGTTGCTCCGCAAAACGTGATCGTTCAATTCGTCGACTATCGGGCCTCTGGCCAGGTCGATTCGACCGGATCTGTTGTGCCGGAGGCAATTCTCGAGGACGAAGGCACCATCTGGGTTCTTTCCAACGGGCGAATACTCGAGGGAACGTGGAGCAAAGAAAACGTCACCTCGCCAACGCAGTACTTCGACATGAGCGGCAACCCAGTCGAGTTGACTCCAGGGTCGACGTGGGTCCTACTTCCAGAACCAGGCGAAGCTGTTCTTAACTAGCCCAGTTCTTGACTAGCCCAGTCTGAACTAGCCCGGTTCTCAACTAGTACAGAAGTGATCCGAAACTGTCTCTGCTGGTCCGGTCCTGTGCCGCTAGGATTCGCCTTATGACTGAGACGGGTACCTACAGGGTCAAGCGTGGTTTGGCCGACATGCTCAAAGGTGGCGTCATCATGGACGTCGTTAACGCCGACCAGGCTCGCATCGCCGAAGATGCTGGTGCGGTTGCGGTGATGGCGCTCGAGCGCGTGCCTTCCGACATTCGCCGAGACGGTGGCGTAGCTCGTATGAGCGATCCCGAGATGATTCAGGGCATTCAAACTGCGGTCACAATTCCGGTAATGGCCAAGGTGCGAATCGGTCACTTTGCCGAGGCTCAGGTCATCCAATCCCTTGACGTCGACTACATCGACGAATCAGAGGTGCTCACCCCGGCCGACGAGGCCCACCACATCGACAAGTGGGGGTTCGACGTTCCGTTCGTGTGCGGTGCCACCAATCTGGGCGAAGCCTTGCGCCGCATTTCCGAGGGCGCATGCCTGATCCGTTCAAAGGGCGAAGCCGGCACCGGCAACGTTGTTGAGGCCGTTCGCCACCTACGGTCGATTCTTGGCGACATCCGCCGCATCACCCAGGCCGACTCGGCCGAACTGTTCGAGTGGGCCAAGGTTCTCCAGGCTCCACACGGGTTGGTGGCCGAGCTCGCCGAAACTGGCACCTTGCCCGTGCCAATGTTCTGTGCCGGTGGTCTCGCCACTCCAGCCGATGCGTCTCTTGTTATGCAGCTTGGCGCCCAGGCGGTGTTCGTTGGTTCTGGGATCTTCAAGAGCGACGATCCAGCAGTGCGCGCCAAGGCCATCGTCGAAGCCACCACTCACTACCAAGATCCGTCGATTGTGGCCAAGGTAAGCACCGGTCTCGGCCCGGCGATGCCTGGCATCGAGATCAACACCATCCCCGAAAACGAACGCTACGCCAGCCGAGGCTGGTAGCCAGCTTCGTTCAGCTGGTAAGCAGATGAGCAAACTGACGATTGGTGTGCTCGGGTTGCAAGGCGCAGCACAAGAACATCGAGTGGTCCTCGAACGACTCGGTCATGTGGCCGTCGACGTCCGCAAACCTCAACACCTCGCTGGAATCGATGCCATTGTTCTTCCCGGTGGCGAGTCGACCACTATGTCGATGTTGCTCGAATCGTCTGGCCTGTTCGGCCCAATAGCCGCGCTGCTAAATGAAGGCATTCGGGCGTTCGGAACCTGTGCCGGAATGATTTTGCTGTCGGCGAAGGTGCTCGATGGCCGGTCAGACCAACGCAACTTTGGTTCGATCGATGTGACCGTGCAACGAAACGGCTACGGGCGACAGCTAGCTAGTTTCGAAGCCGACCTCAATGTCGAAGGGCTCGATGCGCCGTTTCGGTCGGTGTTCATTCGGGCCCCCAAGGTCGTTGCCGTTGGCGATGATGTTGAGGTTCTGGCCACCGTTACCGCCGCCGACGGCACTGATGCGCCAGCCTTGTGTCGGTACGGACCGGTCATGGTCTCGTCGTTTCATCCAGAACTCACCGCCGACTCGCGCCTTCACGAGCTGTGGCTGGCACAATAAGGTTTCGGAGGTAAATGCAATGTCGGGACACTCCAAATGGGCGACGATCAAACACAAGAAGGGTGCAGTCGACAAGGCGCGTGGCAAACTCTTCGCGAAGCTGATCCGCCAGGTCGAAGTTGCGGCTCGCGAGGGAGGCGGCGACCTCGACTCGAACGCAACGCTGCGAACCATGTATCAAAAGGCACGCGACTCGTCGGTGCCGCTCGACACCATCGAAAGGGCCATCAAACGAGGCACTGGCGAACTCGAAGGCGTCAACTACGAACCGGTGTCTTATGAGGGCTACGCACCGCATGGTGTTGCCGTGTTTGTTGAGGCCCTAACCGACAACCGCAATCGCACTGGCGCCGAGATCCGATCGCTGTTCTCCAAGAGTGGCGGCTCGCTGGCCGAACCCGGTGCGGTGGCCTGGCAGTTCGCTCGCAAAGGTGTCGTATTGGTGCCAGGAAACCTCGACGAAGAAGAGGTGCTCATGGCCGCACTCGAGGCAGGCGCCGAAGATGTTGCCCGCGAAGGCGACCTGTGGCGGGTCACTACCGAAGCAACCGAAACCATGGCCGTGCGCGACGCGCTTGTGGCCCAAGGCGTCGAAGTAACGTCGGCCGATCTCACGATGATGCCCCAAAACATGATCGAACTATCAGCGGTAGGCGAGGCCCGTCAGGTGCTCAACGTCATCGACATGCTCGACGATCACGACGATGTGCAGGGCGTATATGCCAACTTCGACGTTCCCGATTCGGTGATGGCCGAACTCGAAAAGGACTAGTTGTGTTGCACTGCACAAGCGCTGGTGATGCAACCGTCGCCGCGATCGCGTAGTCTCGAACCTGTGTTCGTACTCGGAATCGACCCTGGTTTGTCGCGTTGTGGTTACGGCGTTCTCGAAGTGATTGATCGCCGACCGGTCGCCAAGGCCATCGGTGTGCTCAAAACGCCTCCCGACGCTGCAATCCCCGAACGTTTGGCTGGTCTACAAAAAGAGCTTCGCGCTATCATCAGCGAGTTTCGACCAGACGTCGTTGCGATCGAGCGGGTGTTCTTTCAGGTCAACGTCCAGACGGCCATCGGCGTTGCCCAAGCTGCCGGTTTGGCTATGGCTGAGGGCTCGGCCGCCGGCGCCCACGTTGTTGAGTACACACCCAACCAGGTCAAAGAGGCAGTGGCCGGATGGGGAGCTGCACCCAAGGAGCAGATGCAGCAGATGGTTCAGTCGTTGCTTGGCTTGGATGCACCACCACAACCGGCCGACGCGGCCGATGCCGCCGCCGTGGCTCTCTGTCATCTCGCCCACGCGCCGATGCAAGCCGCGGTTCAGCGCCGGGTTGTTACTGGTGCCAAACGATGATCGGTTCCTTGCGCGGGTCGGTGCTCAACATCGACATTGGTACCGGCGAGGCGCTGATCGAGGTTGGCGGAGTTGGTTACCGTGTGTCGATGACAGCCGCTGGGTTGCGGCACCTCCCCGGCACCGGCCCAGATGGTCACCGTACCGACGGCTCTGGCTCGGCTTTTGTCTACATTCATCACGCCATCCGCGAGGCCGACCAACACCTGTATGGCTTTGTAACCCTCGATGAGCGGGCGGTGTTCGAGAGCCTTCTGTCGGCTCATGGTGTCGGACCAGCTTTGGCCCTAGCCGTCATGGGCGTCCACAACCCCACCGCGTTGCGGCTGGCCGTCGCCAACGACGACGTCGATGCGCTGTGCACAGTGCCAGGCGTTGGCAAGAAGACCGCGGCGCGCCTGCTGATCGAGTTGAAGAACCGGCTCGCTCTGCCCGACGACGTCGATGGTGTTATCGCGGCGATGTCCGACAAAGCCGAAGTGCCTGGCACAGTGAAGGCCGACGTAGTCGAGGCCCTCACTGGCCTTGGTTATGGCCACGACGAGATTCGCAACGTGGTGGCTTCGTTGCCAGACGATGGCGACGTGTCTGATCTGTTGAAGGCTGCACTTCAGCAGTTGGCGATGCCGCTATGACTGCTGAACCGCTATGACCTCCGACGGCTGGGGGCGCGAGGAATCTCTGATTCCGACAGAGGGTGCGGAATCTCTGATTCCGACAGAGGGTGAGGAATCTCTGATTCCGACAGAGGGTGAGGAATCTCTGATTCCGACAGAGGGTGCGGAATCTCTGATTCCGACAGAGGGTGCAGCTGGCCGCGATCCGATTGTTGATCCGGTGGTTGGCGTCGACGAGGGGGACGCCGAGGTTGGGTTGCGGCCTAAGCGATTGGCCGACTTCGTTGGTCAGACCGAGCTTAAGGAACGCCTCGACATTGTGCTTGGTGCCGCTAGGGCCCGCGGCCAGGCCGCCGACCATCTGCTGTTTGCAGGCCCGCCGGGGTTAGGAAAAACGACGCTTGCAGGCATCATCGCCTACGAACTCGATGCCAACATACACATCACTTCTGGCCCGGCCATCGAACGTGCTGGCGATCTCGCCGCCATCCTCACCAAGTTGGTCGAGGGCGATGTGCTGTTTATCGACGAGATCCACCGGCTGCCCAAACCGGTCGAAGAGGTGCTTTACCCGGCCATGGAAGACTTCGAGCTGATCATCATGATTGGCAAGGGTCCAGCGGCCCAGTCGATCCGACTCGAGCTACCGCCGTTCACGTTGGTGGGGGCCACTACCAGAACGGGCCTCATTTCCGGACCGCTGCGCGACCGCTTCGGCTTGGTAGAGCGGCTCGATTTCTATACTGCGAACGAACTTCAGCTCATCGTCGAGCGGGCTGCTGGCATCTTGAGCGTCGACATTGTCACCGAGGCTGCTTTTGAGATAGCTAGACGGTCTCGGGGCACGCCCCGCATTGCCAACCGGCTGCTGCGGCGGGTTCGCGATTTCGCCGAAGTACGGGCCGATGGATCGATCAGCCGCGATGTAGCCGACGAAGGTTTGGCTCGTTTTGGTGTCGACGAGCTCGGTCTCGACAAGATCGACAGGGCCATTCTCGACAACCTATGTCGCAACTTTGGTGGCGCCGCGGTTGGGCTCTCCACGTTGTCCATCAGCATCGGCGAGCAGGCAGAAACCGTTGAGGATGTCTACGAACCGTTTCTTATTCAACAGGGTCTCCTGCTCCGTACACCGCGGGGTCGAGTGGCCACCGCTGGCGCCTACCGTCACCTTGGGATGGAGCCACCGCGCCAAGCCGTGAGCCCTCAACACACACTGGGCCTATTCGATTGACTGGGGCTTTTCGAGTGACTGACTCAGGCAGCTCCGACTCACACAGCTCCGAGTCGGGTCAGGTCTGGTACGCCGGCTACGGGTCGAACTTGTTGCGGCAACGTTTCGAGCACTACCTGACCGGCGGATCATACGCGGGCGCACCGCAGCGAAGCCAACATGCCGGAGCACGCGATTCGACTCTTCCGACCGATGATCGAGCCTGGCGAGTGCCACACGGCCTGCGCTTCGCGGGCGAATCGACGCGATGGTCTGGCGGGGGAGTTGCGTTTCTTGATCCTGGCGTTGGGTCTGGTGAAGCTGTTGTGCGCCTGTACCGAATCACGGCCGAGCAATTCGGCGATGTCGCCGCCCAGGAGAACGGGCTCAGTCCGGGTGACCTAAATGTCGACGTAGATGCGCTGGTATCCAACGGTGGGCAAGACATCTCGAATCGTTGGTATGGCCGGGGGCTGTACCTCGGCGATGTCGAGGGCGCTCCAGTGGTGACGTTCACGGCCAGGGTCAACGTCGAGCCGGTTACCTCACCATCGTCGGCGTACGCCGAGGTAGTGGCCAGAGGCCTGCTTGAGTGTGGCCTCACTGGCGACGAGGTTGTGTCGTATCTGCTGGCTGCGCCTGGGGTAGATCTCGGTTGGACTCAGCCAGGGTTAGTTGAACTAGTGGAATTATCCACTAACAACTAGTGGAATTATCCACTAGTTGTTAGTAGGATCTAGGAATGGAACCTCTCCAGCGAGGCCTTCGCCCTCGGCTCGAACAACTCCTTTCAGAACATCCGATTGTCGTAGTTGAAGGGGCGCGGGCAGTCGGCAAAACTACGCTGGTCCGGCAGGTTCTCGACGGCGGGGTCCTTGCGGGTCGTTACGTGTCGCTAGACGAAGAACTCCAAATAGCCAGGGCCGATCCAACACGGTGGTTGTCGTCGCTGCCATTTGGCTCGATCGTCGACGAGGCCCAATTGGTCCCCGAATTGTTACTCGCGGCCAAGAAGCTCATAGACCAAGACCCGGAGCCGGGTCGATTCTTGTTTACTGGGTCCAGTCGCCTTCGAACCGACACGTTAGGTGGCTCTGATGCGTTGGCTGGTCGGTCAGTGCGAGTTCAGCTTCACCCACTCACGATGGGTGAAAAGGCTGGAACTCCGGGCTCGGTCTTGTCTGATCTGGTCAGCGGTTCAGTTGATAGCTGGCGACCGCGCGTTGGTGGAAACGAAGTCTCTCGACACATCCGCGAAGGTGGAATGCCGGGCGCTCTTGGCCTGTCAGAAAACGGACGCATTGACCGTTTTGGCTCTTACGCGGATCGCTCGCTTGGAGCAATGATGACCGGGGGAGTCCGTCACAACATCACCATGCGGCTTGTCCGACACATCTTTGCTCAGTCCCCAATACCCGAGAACTCGACCGAGCTAGCGCGTCAACTCGAGGTGAGCCGCGACACCATCTTGGCTCATGTCGACCTGTTGGAGGAGTCGTTTCTCATCTGGCGTCAGCGGGGGTTCTCTGTCGGGGCGGCAGGTGAAATGAAGCGAGCACAACTCGTCGCCTTCGACTCAGGGATCGCATCGACTATGGCGGGTCCTCATCGCGATGATGAGCTTGGCGGGCGACTCGAGACCTTTGTCGCCAACGAGTTGTACGCCCAGGCTTCTTGGGAACCGGCCAACGCACGGCCATCAGTTCAGCATTGGCGTTATAAGAATCGCTCCGAGGTCGATCTTGTCCTCGAGTTTCCATCGGGCGATATGGTCGCCATCGAGGTGAAGGCAAGCCAGTCACCGACACCCTCGCATGCGAAATGGTTGACGAGTTTTCGCGACCGGTACCAACGACCTGGCCGTCGGATTCACACCTATGTGTTCTATCTAGGTGACCGATGCGTGCCATATCTCGACCATTGGTTCATTCCGGTAGGTGCACTGGCCAGCTCAACGTAGCCACAGAGCGACTGCGGTTGACGATTGCTCAAAGTGGGCTTCACGCGACCGCGGAAGCATCAGAACCGCTCTTCGTTGGCGATTCCAAGTCTGAAACCCCGCTCGGTTGTGTTTCTGGCTCAACCCGACTTGTCCCACCCCACAAGTAGGCTGCCGATCAAGCCAAGCGACGATCGGCAGCCAAGATATCGGCTCGGCTGAACCGTTAGCTCGAACCAGTGTGTCGCACCAGCGCCTCGACTCAGTGTCTCGAACCGGGGGGTCGAAGGGCTTTGGTCAACAGCGCCTCGACCGTCGGCGCTGGGAGCGGTTGCCGAATGCGCAAAGTGGATTCCACGCAACCGCGGTCGCTTCAAAACAGCCGTCTGCGGCGAATCTAGGAGCATTAGCTCGCTCCGTGGTCGGCAACTTGAGAATCCCTGAGAATCAGGCTGGACTTCTGGGGCGTGTCTGGTGCCCGAGGCGCGGGTTGGTGATTAGAGCAGCTCGATTGGGCAGTTGATGCCTGGTGCGTTGGCGAGGCGGGTGTCGGTGGTGAGGAGCGCGCTCGCGCCAGTCATTTCGGCAAGGGCGACGTAGGTGGCGTCGTATGCGCTGAGGTTGTGCCGTAGCTCCCACATTCTTGGTCGGAGCCAGTCGGCGGGGAAGCGGGTTAGGGCTAGGCGGGTGAAACCGTTCAGCGCGGTCGCGCCTTGGTTGTCGGTCAGGATCTTCTGGGACACGAGGCGGCGAAGGGCGTTGGTCACTTCGCTGTCGATGAGGTGGGGAACGGCGAGCTCTTCGTCGCCGAGATGGTCGGGGTCAAGATCGTTCGCGATGAGTTCGACGATGACGCTGGCATCGACGACTTTCAATCGCCGCGTCCCTCGTGTAACGCGGCGAGGATCGTGCCGCGATCGACGTGGCCTCGAACCTTTGACTGGGTCTGTCGGATCACGGCGGCGTTAGCGTGGACCGCTTGGGCGCGTTTGGCCAGGTGCTCGAGCTCGCGCAACATGTATCGGGTCAAGGAGAGGCCTTGGGCCTCGGCAGCGTCAGCCAGGGCTTCGTGCACGTCGTCGGGCACGTTTCGGATCTGGATCACTCTGGGCATGATCACCACCATAACTCATTTGGGTGCAAACTGCACCCAAATGGGACTTGGTTGGTGGTGGGGTGTGTCCAGAGTGATCCAGATGTGTCAGTTCAATCTCGGTCACGTTAGTCTCGCCGACTGTGCTTATCTCGGAGTTCGACTACGAACTGCCAACGGCTTCTATTGCCCAGAGCCCCCTCGAACCGCGCGATTCGGCCCGCCTGCTGATCGACCGCGGCCCGGGTGCCGAACCGACGCATGGCCTGATTCCTGATCTGGTCAACGAACTACAACCAGGCGATGTCATGGTGGTCAACGACACTCGTGTCATCGCGGCCAGGCTGAAGCTCAACAAGGCCACCGGTGGTTCGGCCGAAGTGTTCCTTCTTGAGCCGATTGGCGATGGATCTTGGCAGGCCCTGATTCGACCGGCGCGGCGGCTCAAACCTGGCACGGTGCTTACCGGCGGGCCAAACGATGCACTCCGGGTTGTGATCGGGCCCCGGTTGTCAGCAGGGCGAAATCGGGTCGAGGTCGATCTGGACGGCCGCGAACTCGCCGACGCCGCCGACGCGGTAGCGCTCGATGGAGTGGGCGAGACACCGCTACCTCCCTATATCGATGCAGAACTACAAGACGTCGAGCGGTACCAGACAGTGTTTGCGAACCGGCCGGGATCGGTCGCGGCGCCGACGGCCGGGCTTCACCTGACAACGGAGCTTCTGGCGGCCATCGGGGCCAAGGGAGCAGAGGTTCATCACATCGACCTGATGGTGGGGCTCGACACATTTCGTCCTGTCAGCGTCGACAACCTCGATGACCATGTGATGCATTCGGAGCAATACACCGTCTCTGAAAAGACTATGGACGCATGTGCAAGGGCCAGACGGGTCGTCGCAGTCGGAACCACGACGACCCGAGCGCTCGAATCGGCAGCAACAACAGGCCAGTTGTCTGGCCGCACCGACATTTTTATTCAGCGGGGCTACGAGTGGAAAGTCGTCGATCTGCTGATGACCAACTTCCACATGCCGAAGTCGACGCTGCTGGTGATGATCGACGCCTTTGTGGGGCCAAGATGGCGTGACATCTATGTCTCGGCCCTAGCGAACGACTATCGCTTCCTCAGCTTCGGCGATGCCATGTTGCTCGACCACCTTAGCCTCAAAGATTCAGCATGAGCCTCCGGTACGAACTCCTCGCCACCGATGGTCAGGCGCGCCGCGGCCGGGTGCACACCAGCCGAGGCACCTACGAGACGCCCATCTTCATGCCCGTCGGAACACGGGGTGCAGTAGTGCATCTCGATGCACGCGACTACGAGCAGTTGGGGGCCGAGATTATTCTCGGAAACACCTACCACCTGATGTTGCGCCCTGGGGCCGACACCATCGAACACCTTGGCGGTCTTCACAAGTTCACCAGCTGGGATGGTCATACCCTTACCGACAGTGGCGGGTTTCAGGTGATGTCGTTGAGGCCCAAGATCGACGACGATGGGGTCACCTTCAAATCGATATACGACGGCACAAAGACACGACTGACGCCGGAGTCGGCCACACACATTCAGGAACAGCTTGGTGCCGACATCGCCATGGTCCTCGACATCTGCCCTGCCCTACCAGCCACCAAGAGTGAAGTCAGGGCTGCTATGGAAACAACCCATCGGTGGGCTGAGTTGGCTCGGGCTGCCCATTCACGACCAGACCAGGCTCAGTTCGGAATTGTTCAGGGTGGGGTCGATCCCGATCTCAGAACTGAGAGTGCGGCCGCGTTATCCAGCCTCGACTTTGCCGGCTACGGCATCGGTGGCTTGAGCGTCGGCGAACCACGTTCGGAGATGCTGCCTGCACTAGAAGCCGCACTATCGGAACTCCCGGCCGACAAGCCTCGTTACCTAATGGGAGTCGGCGACCCGATCAGTGTCGTCGAAGCCGTCGCTCTCGGTGTCGATCAGTTTGATTGCGTCCTGCCGACAAGGCTTGCTCGTCACGGAACAGTTCTCAACAGCAACGGCAGGGTCAACCTGAGACGAGCTCAGTTCGAGCGCGACCTCGAACCTCTCGACCCGCGCAACCCATTCACGAACCGTTTCTCGGCTGGCTACCTGAGACACCTTCTCAAGGTGAAAGAACCAACCGCTGGTCGGGTGCTCACTCTGCACAACCTTTGGTATCTGCTCGACCTAGTGAACCGCACTCGAACCGCCATCGAAAACGGCACCCTTAGCGAGGTGAGGGCCGAAGTGGCGCAGTACTGGACCTAACTCTGTTTCAGCGGTGCCAATAGGCACTAACCTTTCGCACCATGTCCTTACTGATTCTGCCGTTTGCGTTTCTAGCAATGTGGCTGCTGATAATCCGACCGCAACAGCGCAAGCAGAAGGCACAGATGGAGGTGGTCACACAGGCCAGCATCGGCGACGAGATAATCACCGCCGGCGGTTTTGTGGGCACGATCATGGACGTCCACGACCCCCAAGACAGCGCCAACGGACTTGGCCCCGACGAGGTTCTACTCGCCCTGAGCGACGCTGTTGAGGTTGTTTTTAGGCGTCGATCCATCGCCGAGATCCGCGAATCCTGGGACGGGCAGTTCGACGACGGAACCTACCTCGATGAGGGGCCTGTCGACAACCCCATCGGTGATCTTGCGATCGACTCGATCGACGACGCTGAAATCGTGGTCGAGTCGGCCGACAAACCCGACGAAAGCTGACGCTGTCGACTACCTAGCCAGCGGCGGCCCAACATGGTTCGCCACCCAATGACACCCGATCTTTGCTCGGGTGCGCCATCCTTCGTGGGTGGGCTGTAGCCCGCACTATCTCTTGAAGTCTCACTGGAGCAGAAACGTTGCCTCGTTCCTACATCGTCAGCCTCGTCTCCACAGTTGTGCTTACAGCTGTGGCGGTCATCGGCGCAGCAATTGCTGGATGGACCCCACTACTGGGTCTTGACCTGCAAGGCGGCATCGCCGTCACCTACGAACCCACCGAGCCAACCGACGAAGAAAGCCTCGACCAAGCCGTCGAAATCATCCGCCAACGCGTCGATGCCTTGGGTGTCGCCGAACCCGACATCACCCGCCAGGGCGAAACCATCGTTGTCGAACTTCCTGGCGTCGACGACGCTCAGCGAGCTTTGGACCTGGTGGGCCAGACCGCTGAGCTTAGGTTCAGGCCCGTTTTGTTCGGCCCGTTGGATGCCACCGACGGCCAAGCCAGACTCATCATGCAGAACGCTCTGGCCACTGCGCAGGGTCTCAACCTCGACACCGACGGAGGTGCTGGCGCCGACGATGGGGCGAGCGCCGACACAACAGCCCCGGCTACGACAGCCCCGACCACGACAGCCCCGACCACGACAGGGGCTACACCAGAGACCACTGGCTCGACCACCACGACTGGCTCGACTACCACCGAGGGGTCGACGACGACCACCACCGATGGCGCAGCCACAGAGACAACAACCACCGGCGACGACACCACCACCACAAGCACGCCAGAGACAACTACGCCAGAGACGACGACAACAACAGAGTTCGACGAGTCATCGGCGCCGCCACTCGACGAGATCGTCACCTCTCTAGAGGACGATATTGCCGAAGATGTCGTGTTGTTGCCATCAGCAGATGGGCTCCAACTGTTCCTGCTTGGACCGACCGAAGCCACGGGAACGATTGTTTCGGGTGCTAATGCAACATTCACTGGCACCGAGTGGTCGGTGAGCGCCAACTTCACCAACGAAGGCAGCGACGTATTCAACGAGATGGCCCAACGCAACTTCGGGCAGCAGCTTGGCATCGTGCTCGACGGCAAAGTCGAATCAGCGCCAACCATTCAGGCCACCGACTTTGCTGGGACCGCGTCCATTACTGGAACCTTCACTCAAGACGATGCCGAAGACCTCGCCTTGGTGCTGCGGTTTGGTGCTCTGCCAGTCGAACTTGAGGCCCAAACAGTGCAACAAGTGTCGGCCACCCTTGGCGACGATGCCCTACGGGCCGGGTTAACCGCCGGCGTTATCGGGCTGCTGCTAGTGGCCGTATTCATGGTCGCCTACTACCGGTTGCTCGGCGTTGTGGCCATCCTCAGCCTGATGGTGTCCAGCGCGATCTTGTGGTTCCTCATCTCCTGGCTCGGCGAGACTCGTGGCCTGGCTCTCAGCTTGTCAGGCACAGTCGGAATCATCTTGTCGATCGGTGTGGCCGTCGACTCCAACATTGTCTATTACGAACGAATAAAAGAAGAGGTCCGTAGGGGGCGCGCGGTCAGATCCGCGGCCGATGGGAGCTTTAGCGGGGCGTTCTCGACCATTGTCAAGGCCGACTTTGCTTCTCTGATCGGCGCGGTGATTCTGTTCAGCCTCACCGTCGGAGCAGTCAAGGGTTTCGCCCTGTTCCTTGGCGTAGCCACTGTCATCGACATGCTTGTCTCCTATGTGTTCATGAGGCCAATGGTGGTCCTGGTGACTCGAAAGTTTGCCGCTAAGAACCCAGAACGACTAGGCATCACCCACATACCTGGCGCCGATACGGAGGTACCAGCATGAACGTGCTCAGAAGTTTCTATCGTGGCGAAGGCCAGGTCGACTTCGTATCATTGTCACGTAAGGTCATTCTGGCCTCGGGAGCTCTGATCGCTATCGGGCTAATCGCTTTGCTGGCGCGCGGTCTCAACCTCGGGATCGAGTTCGAGGGTGGGGTCGTTTGGGAGGTTCCGGCATCGGAAACCCTTACCGAAGACGACATCAGGGGCGTGCTGTCCGACTTTGGACAGGATGCTCGCATTCAGACCGTCACCGGTGCTACCGATATCTTCCGCGTTCGGGCCGAATCGACCGACCTCGGTGCCCAGCAAGGCATGTCGCAAGCCCTTGCCGCTGTCGCCGGTGTGTCGGTCAACGACTTGAGCCTCACCGAGGTCGGGCCATCGTGGGGCGATCGGGTAACCGCCGAAGCCCGCAACGCGCTCATCTGGTTCTTCATTATCATTGCCCTCTACATCGCGATGCGCTTCGAATGGAAGATGGCGATCGCGGCGCTGGTAGCTGTAGCTCACGACATCATCTTGTCGGTTGGGTTCTACGCACTGTTCCAACTCGACGTCACGCCGGCAACAGTCATCGCGTTCCTCACCATCATGGGTTACTCGTTGTATGACACCTTGGTCGTTTTCGACCGCGTCAGAGAGAACACAAAAGCCGCCGAGAAGACGCGCACCACCTACAACGCGCTCACGAATCTGTCCATGAACCAGGTGATCATGCGCTCGATCAACACGACTATCACCTCGGCTCTCCCGGTGCTGTCGATGTTGTTTATCGGTTCGTTCCTGCTCGGAGCGGTCGCCCTGCAAGAGTTCGCGGTGGCGCTGCTGGTTGGCATCTTTTTCGGTACGTACAGCTCGATCTTTATTGCCGCCCCAGTGCTGGTGTGGATGAAGAACCGCGAGCCTGAGTGGGCTCGTCGAGACGACTTTGAGGCCCGTGGCGACGCGGCCGGATCAATTGCCGAGGCCCGCCAGTCGCTCATGGCGTCTCGTTACAGCCGCAGTCAGGCTCCACGGCCCCGCAAGAAGGGTCGAGTACGTTAAGACGATGACCGCGACCAGGGTTCTTCCTTGGCGGCGCGATGCAGCGCCGATCGACCAGCTTGTGCCTCTGCTCGAGTTGTTCCTTCAACGCTGGCCAGAACACGACACCGAATTCATTCGTCGTGCCTATGCCACCGCGGCAGCAGCTCACGGCGATCAGCGCCGCAAGTCGGGCGAGGCCTACATCTTCCATCCGTTGTCGGTGGCGATGGTTGTCGCCGAACTTGGTCTCGACGAAGTCACTATCGCGGCCGCTCTGCTGCACGATGCGGTCGAAGACACCGGCTTGAGTCTTCCCGACGTGGCGGCAGCCTTTGGCGAAGAAGTCGCTCACCTAGTCGACGGCGTAACCAAACTCGATCAGATCACATTCGACACCAAAGAGGCTGCTCAAGCAGCCACCATGCGAAAAATGCTGGTGGCGATGGCGCGCGACCTCAGGGTGCTGATCATCAAGCTCGCCGATCGGCTTCACAACATCTCGACCATCGCGGCCCTTAGCCCAGAAAAGCAGGCTAGAAAGGCCCGTGAAACCCTCGATATCTATGCGCCCCTGGCCCACCGTCTCGGCATGGAGGGAATGAGACAACGCCTCGAAGACTTGTCGTTCGCGGCCCTGTACCCGAAACGATACGCCGAGGTCGATCAGCTAGTTGCCACGGCAACGCCGGCTCAAGATCAATACATCGACGACATTGTCACCGAGGTCCAACGTCAGCTTTCAGTGATGGGCATCGAGGCCGAGGTCATTGGCCGCACCAAACACTTGTGGTCGATCTACGAAAAGATGGTGGTGAAAGGTCGCAGCTTCGACGAGATCTTCGACCTTGTGGCCATCAGGGTTGTGGTCGATTCGATTCGTGACTGTTATGCCGTGCTTGGGCTTGTTCACGGCACCTGGCACCCGGTCCAGGGTCGTTTCAAGGACTACATTGCGATGCCGAAGTTCAACCTCTATCAGTCGCTTCACACGACTGTCGTGGGGCCTGGTGGCACTGCTCTCGAAGTTCAGATTCGCACCTCAGAGCAGCATCACCGAGCCGAATACGGAGTTGCCGCGCATTGGCGCTACAAAGGTGAACCAGGTGAAGCAGAGGTGCCTTGGCTCGATCGCCTGGTCGACTGGGAGGCCGAAACGTCGGACCCAAACGAGTTCATGGAGAGCCTCCGCGGCGACCTCGAACACGACGAGGTGTACGTCTTTACGCCCAAGGGCGACGTTGTCACTATGCCCATTGGAGCTACCTCGATCGACTTCGCCTATGCCATCCACACCGACATTGGCCAGGCCACGATTGGGGTCAAGCTCAACGGTCGGCTGGTACCTCTCAACCGCGAGCTCGAGTCTGGCGACTCGGTCGAAATCTTTACGTCGAAGCTCGAAACCGCCGGCCCATCACTCGACTGGTTACAAATGGCCGTCACCCCGCGAGCCAGAAACAAGATTCGACAATGGTTTGCCAAGGAACGTCGCGACGACGCCATCGAGTCGGGCCGCGATGAACTCGAAGATGCGGTGAGACGCGCTGGTCTTCCGGTGAAGGGTTCCCTGAACGGCGAGGCCATGGTTTCACTGATCGAAACGCTCGGCTACGGCGACCTCGAAGCCATGCTTCTCGCTATTGGCGAGAACCATCTCTCGCCCCGGTCAGTTGCCCAACGGCTCGACCGCGAGTTGCGGGGCGGTACCAAAGAAGAACAGCTGCCGGTTCCAGCCATCCAGAACCGAACTTCTCGAAAAAGACGCGACGTTGGTGTGCACGTCGAAGGCCTCGACGACGTGATGGTTCGTGTAGCTCGGTGCTGCAACCCGGTGCCTGGCGACGAGATCATGGGGTTCGTTACTCGAGGCCGTGGTGTCTCGGTTCATCGATCCGATTGCGCCAACGCGGTTGGCTTGGCAGACGCCCAGGGCGGACGGCTTGTCGACGTCGAATGGGACGACGCCTTCGACGGATCGTTCATCATGTCGATCGAGGTGAGGGCCCTCGATCGAAGCCGATTGCTCGAGGACGTGTCACGAGCTTTGTCTGATCACCACGTGAACATTCGCGGCTGTACAACCACAACGGGTTCCGATCACGTGACTGCGATGACGTTCGAGTTCGAACTTGTCGACCCATCTCACCTCGACACGCTGCTGCGGTCGGTGCGCAGCATCCCATCGGTGTTTGAAGCGGTCCGAGCGTTGCCAGGGGCTCAGGTCCTGACCAACTGACAGGCGCTCGACCCAGACTGGGCGGGTTCGCCAGATTTAGCGGCGATCAGCAAAATCGGCGCGGTGGATACCAGCCTGAGGCGTACCATTGGCGGCGTTATGTCGACCAAGGTTCAGCGATTTCAAACCCCCATCGGAACCCACGACTTGTTGCCAAGCGCGGCCGGTCGTTGGAACGCGTTTCAAGACCTCTTTGCCAGCGAGGCCAACCTCGCCAACTTCGGCATGATCGAGACTCCGATGTTCGAACATCTAGGCGTGTTCAGACGCATTGGAGAAGGTACCGACGTTGTAACCAAGGAGATGTACGACTTTCTCGACAAGGGCGATAGGCAGATGGCGCTGCGTCCGGAGAAGACCGCAGCGGTCTGTCGAGCCTTTGCCCAACATCGGCCTACCACGCCGTGGAAGGTGTGGTACGCGGGCCCGTTCTTTCGTTATGAATCACCGCAGGCGGGGCGGCTTCGTCAGTTTCACCAGGTAGGTGCCGAAATTCTGGGCTCAGACGACCCCGATGTCGACGTCGAAGTTATTGCTCTAGCGGCCAGAGTTCTTGCCGGTGCTGGCTTGACCCGCAATGTGTTGGTCATCAACTCGATGGGTGATGCCGAGAGCAGACAACAATTCGCCGAGGCTCTGCAACAGTTTCTGCGCGACAACCTCGACGACGTCGACCCAGCCGATCGCGAAAAGGTCGAGGCGCACCCGCTCCGAGTGCTTGATTCCAAACGTGATGCCACGCTCGAGGTCACCGCTCGTGGGCCCCAAGTCGCCGACTTTCTCACCGAGGCTGCCACCGAACATTTCGATCGGGTACGGGCCGGCCTCGACTCCTTAGCTATCAGCTACCGGGTCGAACCGCGGCTGGTCCGTGGCCTCGACTACTACAGCCATACGCTGTTTGAGTTTCAGTCGGAGGCTCTCCAGTCGGCTCAAAACGCGCTTGGCGGCGGTGGTCGCTACAACGGTTTGGTGAAGGCCCTAGGCGGACCCGAAACACCAGGCGTTGGGTTCGCAATGGGTATCGAACGAATCCTTCTTGCATGCGATGCCGAGCAGACCTTCGACGCACCCGATTCGTCGCCAGTTGCCTTTGTTGTCGATGTCACCGGCGGCGAACAGGCTCGCGACCTAACCTTTGAGTTGCGCGACCTCGGAATCAGCGCCGATAGGGCCTTCGATCAGAGGTCGATGAAAGCTCAAATGAAAGCCGCCGACCGCTCCGGCGCCCGGTGGGCGGTCATCATCGGCCAAGACGAGGCCACCGCTGGCTCCGTCACCTTGAGAGACATGCGCGGGTCAGACGACCCGCAAAGTTCAATTCCGCGAACCGACATCGGAACCGAGTTGCAGCGACTCCTAGCCGCCACTCGGGCCCACGATTAAAACCCACTAGAGGAACTGTCAATGAGTATGCGAACCGACTATTGCGGCCAGCTTGGTGTCGACGACATCGGGCGAACCGTCACCGTGTGCGGCTGGGTGTCGAAGCGGCGCGAACATGGCGAACACCTCGCCTTTGTCGACCTGCGCGATCACACCGGCATTATCCAGTGCGTCGTCGACCATGCCCACGACATTCGCTCTGAGTATGTGCTGGCCATAACCGGCACGGTGTTGGCTCGGCCTGACGAGACAGTCAACTCATCAATGGCTACCGGTGCCATTGAGCTTGGCGATGCTTCGGTCGAAGTCCTGTCGGCCGCCGAACCACCACCGTTCCAGGTCGATGGTCGCCAAGAAGTCGACGAGACCATCCGCATTCGCCACCGTTACCTCGATCTACGCAGCACCAGGATGCAGAAGAACCTGCGAACCAGGGCCAAGGTCAACAGTGCGATTCGTACTTCGATGGAAGAGCAGGGATTTCTCGAAGTCGAGACCCCAATGCTCATTGCCTCCACGCCAGAAGGCGCCCGCGACTTCGTGGTGCCGAGCCGGTTGAGGCCTGGCACCTTCTACGCCCTGCCCCAAAGCCCCCAGCTGTTCAAGCAACTGTGCATGGTTGGTGGGATCGATCGGTACTACCAAATAGCGCGCTGCTTGCGCGACGAAGACCTTCGCGCCGACCGACAGTTCGAGTTCATGCAACTCGACATGGAGATGAGCTTTTCCGACGGTCCAGAAGTGCGTGCGATCGTCTCGAATTCCGTGGCAACGGCCGCTGAGGCCATCACCGGCACTCGGCCGACCCACTTCCCCGAGATGACATGGCACGACGCCATGAACCAATACGGCTCCGACAAACCAGACGTCCGATTCGAGATGCATCTAGCGGAGCTGACCGACCTCTTCGCCGAGACCGGATTTAATGCTTTCATGGCACCAAGCATCAAGGGCATCTGTGCCAAGGGTGTCGCCGACAAACTAAGCCGAAACAAACTCGATGGCCTTACCGACGCGGCGAAGCGGTGGGGGGCCAAGGGTTTGGTGTGGATGAAGGTCGGCGCCGACGGCGAGGTTTCGTCGCCGGTCGCTAAGTTCATGAGCGAAGCAGAGATTGCCGGTGTGCTCGACCGTCTCGGCGCTGTCGAGGGTGATGTTTGTTTCCTAGTGGCCGACAAGTGGACCAAGACCACCCATGTTCTTGGCTTGCTTCGGCTCGAGCTCGGTCGCCCGCCCGTCACCGAAGGCGGTCTCAACTTCTTGTGGGTCATCGACTTCCCACTCTTTGAATCCGTCGACGATGACGGCATCGCGGTTTCGGCCCATCACCCGTTTACGATGCCCCACGAAGACGACATGCACCTGATCAGTGGTGACGGCGGCGAAGAACTTCTCGACGTACGATCCCAGGCCTATGACCTTGTGCTTAACGGCTGGGAGCTTGGTTCTGGCTCGGTTCGAATCCACCGCGCCGACATCCAGAGTCAAGTATTTGAGCTACTCGGAATCGAGGCCGAGGAGGCACAGCTCAAGTTCGGTTTCCTACTCGATGCGTTCAAGTACGGAGCGCCCCCACATGCGGGGTTCGCGTTCGGAATCGACCGGGTTGTCGCCCTACTAGCGGGCGAGTCGAACATCCGCGAGGTGATCGCCTACCCCAAGAGCCAGTCCGGCGCCGATCCACTCACCAACGCCCCCACCCCCATCGACAACTCCCAGTTAGACGAACTCGGCCTCAGAGTCCTACCACCACCGGCTTAGACCGTGTCTGGCACCGCCGCAACCTTCGGTTGCTAACCGGGGTTTCGCTCTCACTTCATTCGAGCAAAACCCCGAAGACCGCTCCTGGCACCGGGATGTGGTCGCCGGCAGCCGTTTCCCGGTGACGGGTGGGGTTCTGGGGTGCGGGGGCCGATAGCTTCTGATTATGGCCGATGATTTGTTTGGAGCAGCCGCTGAAACGCGCATTGCTCAACGGGCGCCGCTCGCGGCGAAGCTTCGACCGACACGGCTCGACGACATTGTGGGCCAGCAACACTTGCTCGGACCAGGTAAACCGTTGCGCCGTCTGATCGAAGCCGATCGGCTGACCTCAGTCATCTTGTGGGGACCTCCCGGCTGCGGAAAAACGACGCTTGCGAAGCTAATAGCTCGCCACACCGCGAAGGAGTTCATCACTCTTTCGGCGGTGTCGGCGAGCGTTAAGGACGTTCGCGCCATCATCGAGCGAGCCAGACAACGACTTGGCGAACGCGACGTAGGCACCATTCTGTTCCTCGATGAGGTACACCGGTTCAACAAAAGCCAACAAGACGCTCTGTTGCCTTCGGTCGAAGATGGCCTACTGGTGCTGATCGGCGCCACCACCGAGAATCCCTACTTCGAGGTCAACGCTCCGCTTCTGAGCCGCTCGAACCTGTTTCGGCTTCGACCGCTTAGCGCCGACGAGGTGGTTCTGGTACTCGAAAAAGCACTGACGCTCGAAGGCATCGAATCTGACCCAGATGCGCTCATGCATCTAGCCGAAAGGGCAGACGGCGACGCCAGGCGAGCTCTCACGGCCCTTGAGGTCGCGATTGTGTTGGCCAACGCCGACGACAACACCGCAGTGTCATTGTCATTGGCCAACGCCGACGACAACACCGCAGTGTCATTGTCATTGGCCAACGCCGAAG